>JAFEEB010000029.1:35172-128458 GCA_018241325.1 Pseudomonadota bacterium
GGCGTCAACCAGGTGTGGCTGTTCACGGCGGTGTTCGCGCTGGGCGCGGCGCTGGCTGGCCTGGGCGGCGCGCTGCAACTGCCGCGCGAGCCCGCCAACCTGGAGATGGACCTGAACATCATCGGTTCGGCCTTTGTGGTGGTGGTGGTGGGCGGCATGGGCTCCATTCCCGGCGCCTTCGTGGCGGCGCTCTTGGTGTCGGAGATCAAGGCCGTGTGCATCTGGCTGGGGCTGGTCAACCTCTTCGGATTCGAAGTCTCCTTTTCCAAGCTCACGCTGGTGGCCGAGTTCGTGGTCATGGCCGTGGTGCTGGTGGTGCGTCCCTGGGGTCTGATGGGCAAGCCGCAGGCAGCGCCGCGCGTGATGGGCGAGGCCGAGCTGCCGCTTCGCCCGGTCGACAGGACGGGGCTGGCCGTGGCGGCCTTCGTGGTGCTGGCCCTGGTCAGCCTGCCCGCCGTCTCCAGCGGCGACGCGTATGCGGTGGTGCTGGCCATCGACCTGCTGGTGGCATCCCTGTTTGCCGCCAGCTTGCACTTCATCATGGGTCCGGCGGGCATGCATTCGTTTGGTCACGCCGCGTATTTCGGCTTGGGGGCCTACGGCGCCGCGCTGGCCGTGCGCAAGCTGGGCCTGCCCATGGAGGCAGCGCTGCTGGTGGGCCCGCTGGTGGGTGCTGTGGGCGCGCTGGTGGTGGGCTGGTTTTGCGTGCGGCTGTCGGGCGTGTACCTGGCCATGCTGACGCTGGCGTTCGCGCAAATCGTGTGGGCGGGCGTGTACCAGTGGGATGCCTTCACCGGCGGCAGCAACGGCCTGACGGGCGTGTGGCCCGCGCCCTGGCTGGCCGGCAAGCAGGCCTATTACTACCTCACCCTGGCGGTCGTGTTGCTGGCGCTGTGGGCGCTGCGGCGCATCCTGTTTTCGCCCTTCGGCTATGCCATGCGGGCGGGGCGCGATTCGCTGCTGCGCGCCGACGCCATCGGCATCGACGTCCGGCGCCAGCAGTGGGCGGCCTTTGCGGTGGCGGGTGGTTTTGCCGGCGTGGCGGGCGCCTTGTTCGCGTTTTCCAAGGGCAGTATCTCGCCCGAGACGCTGGGTGTGGGCAAGTCGGTGGACGGGCTGGTGATGGTGCTGCTGGGCGGCATCCAGACTCTCATCGGCCCGGTGGTGGGCGCCGTCAGCTATACCTGGCTGCAGGACGTGATGGCGCGCAGCACCGACTACTGGCATGCGCTGCTGGGCGCGGTCATTCTCATCCTGGTGCTGCTGTTTCCGCAGGGTATCGCGGGATTCTTCGGGCAACTTTGGCAGGCGCGGCGGCTGCCGGCGGGGGGCGTGCGATGAGCCTCTTGACCGTCGAGAACCTGGGCAAGTCGTTTGGCGGCGTCAAGGCCGTGGACGGCATCAACTTCGAGCTTGCGGCCGGCGAGCTGCTGGCGCTGATCGGACCCAACGGCGCGGGCAAGTCCACCACCTTCAACATGGTCAACGGGCAGCTGCGGGCCGACCGCGGCTCCATCCGCCTGGACGGTACCGAGCTGGTCGGCCTGGCACCGCGGGCCATCTGGCGCCTGGGGGTGGGGCGCACCTTCCAGATCGCGGCCACGTTCTCGTCGCTCACCGTGGTCGAGAACGTGCAGATGGCGCTGCTCTCGCAAGACCGCAAGCTGTTCTCGATGTGGGCGCCGGCGGCGCGCCACCGCCGCAGCGACGCGCTGGACCTGCTGGACAGGGTGGGCATGGCCGCGCAGGCCGACCGGCCGTGCAGCGTGCTGGCCTATGGCGACGTCAAGCGCGTGGAGCTGGCCATTGCCATGGCCAACAACCCCAAGCTGCTGCTGATGGACGAACCCACCGCCGGCATGGCGCCCAAGGAGCGCAACGAGCTGATGGCGCTGACCAAGAAGCTGGTGGTCGAGCGCGGCATTGCCGTGCTGTTCACCGAGCACAGCATGGACGTGGTGTTTGCCTACGCCGACCGCATGGTGGTGCTGGCGCGTGGTCGCTTGATCGCCGAAGGCCAGGCCGAGGCCATCCGCAACGACCCCAAGGTGCAGGAAGTCTATTTCGGCACCGGCAAGACCTTTGAACGACGCGGCGCGCGGGCCAAGCAGGAGCAGGCGGCATGACGGCGGTGCATCCCGATCACGCCGACGTGCTGCTGGACGCGCACGGCCTGTGCGCCTGGTATGGCGCGGCGCAGATCTTGTTTGACCTGAACCTGCAGGTGCGCCGCGGCGAGGTGGTGGCCCTGATGGGGCGCAACGGCGCGGGCAAGTCCACCACGCTCAAGACATTGATGGGCCTGATGGACAAGCGCAAGGGCACGGTGCGCTTCATGCAGCGCGACATCTCCGCGCGCCAGCCCTACCAGATCGCCGCGCTGGGCATGGGTTTCGTGCCCGAGGATCGGCGCGTCTTCGTCGATCTGACGGTGACCGAGAACCTCGAAGTGGGCCGCCAGGCGCCACGCCGCTGGCCCGACGGCTCGGCCGCGCCGGCGTGGACGCCGCAAGAGCTCTACCAGCTCTTTCCCAACCTGGGCGAGATGCCCGATCGCCCCGGCGGGCGCATGAGCGGCGGCGAGCAGCAGATGCTGACCGTGGGCCGCACGCTGATGGGCAACCCCTTTCTGGTGCTGCTCGATGAGCCGTCCGAGGGCGTGGCCCCGGTCATCGTCGAGCAGATGGCGAACATGATCGTCGAGCTCAAGGCCAAGGGCGTGAGCATTCTGCTGTCCGAGCAGAACCTGCACTTTGCCGAACTGGTGTCGGACCGGGCCTACGTGCTGGAAAAAGGCCAGATCCGATTCGAGGGGACGATGGATGAACTGGCGCAGGCCGAGGTCGTTCGTCGGACGTATTTGAGTGTTTGACCCGAAACCTTCGGAGCCCTGACGAGCATGAGTTCTTCCAATTCTCCCAGCGAATACCGCGTGACGGACCAGGTCGGCCACCTGCTGCGCCGGGCGTATCAAAGGCACACGGCCATCTTCCAGGCCGTGGTGCCGGCCAGCCAGCTCAGCGCTTCGCAGTTCGTCGTGCTGTGCGCCGTGCGCGACCACCCCGATGCCACCATCGGCCAGATCGTCGCGGTCACCGCCATGGACGAGCCGGCCGTGCGCGGCATCGTCGAGCGTCTGCGCTGGAGCGGGCAGGTCGCGGTCGCGCACGAGCCGGGTGACAAGCGCCACGCGACCGTGGCGCTGACCGATCAGGGCCAGCGCACCGTGGCCGAGACCTTGCCGCACGCGCAGCAGATCACCGAGCTGACCTTTGGCGACCTGAACGCCGATGAGCGCCAGCAGCTGACCCATTTGTTGCGTCGGATCAGCGGTGCCGACGCCGGCTGACGACGAGGGTGATGGGCCCCATGGCGCCGGTTGCCTGCGATGACATCGGCATCACGCTGAACGTCAACGGCGGCGAGCACACGATCGTCGTCGGGCGCGGCGCCACCTTGCTGCAGGTGCTGCGCCACGACCTGCACCTGAACGGCCCCAAGTACGGCTGCGGCCTGGGCCAGTGCGGTGCCTGCACGGTGCATGTGGATGGCGTGGCGGCGCGTGCCTGCGTGATCCCGGCGGCCAAGGTGCAGGGGCGGGCCATCACCACGCTGGAAGGCTTGGGCGATCGCGCCCAGCCGCACCCGGTGCAAAGCGCCTTCATCGCCGCGCAGGCGGCGCAGTGCGGCTATTGCCTGAACGGCATGATCATGACGACCGCGGCCCTGCTGGCGCGCGAGCCGCAGCCCAGCGTGCGGGCCGTGCGCGATGCCTTGTCGGGCAACCTGTGCCGCTGCGGCACGCATGTCGAGATATTGGCGGCGGTGGAGCGCGCCACGCTGCTCATGGCCGACATCGCTCGCGATGAAGGCAGCGCACCATGAACCGCAGCGAGCGTCTGGCCCAGTTGCGCACCCGCAGCGACTTCCTGGGTGCGCAGAGCGTGCTGCTGATCACGCGCGAGCCGCCGCCACCGCCGCCGCCCACGCCGGGCCAACCCCCGTTCATCGCCAGCAACCCGCATGAGGGGGCCGAAATTCTGCTGGCCGTGTGGGACGACGGCACCGCGCTGGGGCTGAACGGCCACGTCGATCTGGGCACCGGCATTCGCACGGCGCTGGGCCAGATCGTGGCCGAGGAGCTGGACTTGACCGTGGAGCAGGTGGACATGGTGCTGGGCGACACCGGCCGCGCACCCAACCAGGGCCCCACCATCGCCAGCGCCTCCATCCAGATCAGCGCCGTACCGCTGCGCCAAGCCGCTGCGCAGGCGCGCGCCTGGCTGCTGGCCGAGGCGGTGAAGCGCTTGCAGGTGACGGCCGACCAACTGAGCGTCGATGCCGGCCGTGTCAGCGTGAGCGGCGATGCGGCGCGCAGCGTGGACTATGGTGAGCTGCTGCGCGGCCGGCGCGTGGTGCTGAACCTGGATGCCGACGTGCCCGTCAAGCCCGTGGCCGAGCACCGCGTGGTGGGTCAGAGCGCGCCGCGGGTGGACATTGCGGCCAAGGCCTTCGGCGAAGCGGTGTTTGTGCACGACGTGCGCCTGCCCGGCATGCTGCATGGCCGCGTGGTGCGCCCGCCCTATGCCGGGGCCGACCACGGCGATTTCATCGGCAACACGCTCGAATCGGTGGACGAGCGCTCGATCGCCCACATTCCCGGCATTCGCGCCGTGGTCGTCATCCGCGACTTCGTCGGCGTGGTGGCCGAGCGCGAAGAGCAGGCCGAGCAGGCCGCCGCTCAATTGGCCGTGCGCTGGAAGCCCTGGCCCGGCATGGCCCCGCTGGACGATGTGGCCCAGGCGCTGCGCGACAACCCCGCCACCGCGCGCCAGGTGGTTGACGAGGGTGATGTCAACGAAGCCCTGGCCGGCGCCAGTCAGGTGCTGGAGCGCACCTACGTGTGGCCGTATCAGCTGCACGCGTCCATCGGCCCCTCGTGCGCCGTGGCCGACTGGCGCGGGCAGGAGCACACGCCGGCGCTGCGCGTGTGGGCCGGCAGCCAGCATCCGCACGCGCTGCGCGCCGATCTGTCGCGCCTGCTGGGCCTGCCCGATGTGGCCATCGACGTGGTGCGGCTGGAGGCCTCGGGCTGCTACGGGCGCAACGGGGCGGATGACGTGGCGGCCGATGCCGCGCTGCTCGCGCGTGCCGTGGGCGCGCCGGTGCGCGTGCAGCTCACGCGCGAGCAGGAAAACCTGTGGGAGCCCAAGGGCGCCGCGCAGTTGATGGAGGTGCGCGGTGGCGTCACGGCCGCGGGCGCCATCGCCGGCTATGATTTTCGCAGCAGCTACCCGTCCAACGCCGCGCCCACGCTGGCCCTGCTGCTCACGCGCGCGGTGGAGCCCGGCGCGCACGCCTTTGCCATGGGCGACCGCACGGCGCGCCCGCCGTACGACATTGCCGATTTGCGCGTCACCATCAACGACATGCCGCCCATCCTGCGCGCGGCCTGGCTGCGCGGCGTGTCGGCCCTGCCCAACAGCTTCGCGCACGAGAGCTGCATCGACGAGCTGGCCCACGCCGCCGGCGCCGACCCGGTGGCCTTTCGCCTGCAATACCTGAAAGACCCGCGTGCGCACGAGCTGCTGCAAGCCACCGCCGCGCGTGCCGGCTGGCAGCCGCACACCACGCCGCAACAACAGGGCGCGAGCGGCGATTGGCTGCATGGCCAGGGCGTGGCCTATGCACGCTACGTGCATAGCAAATGGCCGGGCTTTGGCGCGGCCTGGTCCGCATGGGTGGCCGACGTGGACGTCAATCGCACGACCGGCGAGGTGCACGTCAAGCGCGTGGTGGTGGGGCACGACGCGGGCCTGGTCGTCAACCCGGCGGGCGTCGAGCACCAGGTGCACGGCAACGTGCTGCAAACCACCAGCCGCGCGCTCAAGGAGCAGCTGCGCATCGACACCGAGACAAACTTGCCCGCCAGCCGCGAGTGGGGCAGCTACCCGATCCTGAGCTTTCGCGAAGTGCCGGTGATCGAGGTGATGCAGATGCCCCGGCCCGACCAGCCGCCGCTGGGCGTGGGCGAATCGTCCTCGGTGCCGGGTACGGCGGCCATTGCCAACGCCATTTTTGATGCGACGGGCGTGCGCTTGCGTCAACCGCCCTTTACTCCCGAGGTGGTGCGCGCGGCGCTGAACCCGACGCTGCTGCCCTCGACTCCCGCCGCGCCGGCTGCGGCGCCGGCCCTGCCGCATCCGCCGGCCAACGCACCCTGGCCGCGCCGGCGCAGGCTGAAGCTGGGGGCGTTGGCGGCGGGCGCGTTCGGCGTGCTGCTGGGTCTGCTGGGCTGGCGCTCGACCATCGCGCCGGTGGCGCCGGCATCAGCCAGCGTCTACACCGCACAAACCATTGAAAAAGGCCGCCAGTTGGCCGCGCTGGGCAACTGCGCGCAGTGCCACACCCAGGATGAGCGCACGCCGCTGGCCGGCGGCCTGGCCATGGACACGCCCTTTGGCACCGTCTACAGCACCAACATCACGCCCGATGTGCAAACGGGCATCGGCGCCTGGTCCTTCAGCGCCTTCCAGCGCGCCATGCGCGAGGGCATCGCGCGCGACGGCCACCACCTGTACCCGGCCTTTCCGTACACGGCCTACACGCGCATGACCGATGAAGACCTGACGGCGCTCTACGCCTGGCTGATGAGCCAGGCGCCGGTGCGCGCCGAGGCTTCGTCCACCCAGCTCAAATTCCCGTTCAGCCTGCGCCCGCTGCTGGCCGGCTGGAACGCGCTGTATCTGGAGAGCGGCCCGCGCCAGACCACCGAGACCACGCGCTCCGAGCTGTGGCAGCGCGGCGAATACCTGGTCAATGGCGTGGGCCACTGCGGCGCCTGCCACACGCCGCGCAACGCGCTGGGCGCCGAGCAGGGTGGCGCCGCCTTTCTGGGGGGCGCCATGGTCAAGGGCTGGGAGGCGCCTTCGCTCACGGCCCGCCAGCCCGGTCCCGTGCCTTGGACGGAGCAGGCTTTTTATGATTATTTGCGGCGCGGCCACAGCCCGCAGCACGGCGCGGTGGGCGGCCCCATGGCCGAGGTGGTGCGCAAGCTGCAGGACGTGCCCGAGGCCGACGTGCGCGCCATGGCGCACTACCTGGGCTCCTTCGGCTCGGGCGCGACGCCGGCCCAGGCCGAGCAGGCAGCGACCGCTGCCATCGCCCAAGGCGCGCAGTCTGCCCCCACACTGCTGGGCCCGGCCCAACGCCTGTTCGAGCAGGCCTGCGCCGCCTGCCACCACGACGGCCAGGGCCCGCGCCTGCTGGGCGTAAACGTGCCGCTGGCGCTCAACGGCAACCTGCACAGCGACCGGCCCGACAACCTGCTGCGCACCATCCTCGAGGGCGTGCAGGAGCCGGCCACGCAGGACATCGGCTTCATGCCGGCGTTCAGCCAGGCGTTCGATGATCGTCAGCTGATCGAGCTGGCCGGCTACATGCGCGCGCGCTTTGCGCCCCAGCGCCCGGCCTGGAGCGATTTGCCCGAGGCCGTGGCGCGCGTGCGGGCGAGCGCGAGCGCCGGCGGTTGATCAGACGTCATCGACCGCGTGGGCCTGCACCGCCGTGCCGTGGCGGCCTTGCTCCAGCTGCCAGAAGATGGCCGCCGAGCCCATGGTCATCACGCCGATGGCCGCGAAGGCGGCGCGAAACACCGGCAGCCCATGGCCGCCGCCCTCGGAAAACCAGCCGCTGAAGGCCACCAGCAGCGCAGCGGCGCAGGTCACGCCCAGGCTCATGCCCAGCATCTGCACCATCGAAAACAGGCTGTTGCCGCTGGCGGCCTGCTGCGGTGCCAGGTCTTTCAGCGTCACGGCGTTCATGGCGGTGAACTGAAACGAGTTGATGGCGCCGAACACCGCCAGTTGCACGATGCGCAGCGCAAGCGGCTGGTCGGGCCCCATCAGGGCAAAGGCGGCAATCAGGGCGCCCAGCAGCACGGTGTTGCCCACCAGCACCCGCTGGTAGCCCAGATGCGTGATGATGGTCGTGGCCGCCCGCTTGCTGAGCATGCCGGCAATGGCCACCGGCAGCATCAGCATGCCGGCCTGCGCGGGCGAGTAGCCCAGCGCCAGCTGCAGCAGCAGCGGCAGCAAATAGGGCATGGCGCCCGAGCCGATGCGGGCGAACAGGTTGCCCAGCAGGCCCACGCGGTAGCTTTGCATGGCAAACAGCGCGGGCGAAAAAATCGGCGCCGGGCTGCGCAGCGCGTGCAGCCAGTAGGCCGCCAGCGATGCCAGGCCCAGCACCATCAGCAGCACCAGCAGCGTGTGCGCCCAGCCCAGGCCCGACAGGCCGTCCAGCGCCAGCGATACGCTGACCATCGCCACCACCAGCAGCGCGTAGCCGCCCAGATCGAAGCGCCCGGGCGCGGCGGCCACAAAGTTGGGGATGTAGCGCAGCGTGGCGGCGATGCCGATCAGCCCGACCGGCACATTGATCAGGAAGATCCAGTGCCAGGTGGCCACCTCCACCAGCCAGCCGCCCAGCGTGGGGCCGATCAGCGGGCCGATCAGCGCCGGGATGGCGACGAAGCTGATGGCCTCCAGGAACTGGTCCTTGGGGAAGGCGCGCAGCACCACCAGACGGCCGACGGGCATCAGCATGGCGCCGCCCACGCCTTGCAGCACGCGCGCGGCGATCAGCTGGTTCAGCGTGGCCGAGGCCGCGCAGGCGATGGAGCCGGTGGTGAACAGGGCAATGGCCAGCGTGAAGATGCGCCGTGTGCCAAAGCGGTCGGCCAGCCAGCCGGTGGCGGGGATGACCACCGCCATGGTGAGTGCGTAGGACACCACCACCGCCTGCATGCGCAGCGGGCGCTCGCCCAGGCTGCGCGCCATCGCGGGCAGCGCGGTGTTGACAATGGTGGAGTCCAGCAGCTGCATGAACATGCCGATGGCGATGATCCACAGCACCAGGCGTGGATTGGCCGGACCATTGGCAGGGGCTGGATGCGCGGGCATGTGAAAACAAAAACGGCGCCGCGTGAGGCGGCGCCGTGGGTGATGATAAGCCCGCGCGTGAAAACCGGTGCGCGGGCCGACGGGCCTCAGGCGAACACGCCGGCGGTGTCCTGCATGCGCTCGCTCACCTGGCCCAGGTGGTGCAGCGTGTCGCCCCAGCAGAGCTCCAGCTGCGTCAGGTATTTGAAGTAGTGGCTGCCGATGTATTCGTCGGTCACGCCGATGCCGCCGTGCAGCTGCACCGACTGCTGGCCGATGAAGCGCAGCGCCTGGCCCAGCTGCACCTTGGCGCGCGACAGCGCCAGGCGGCGCTCGGCCTCGGGCGCGCCCAGCTTGAGCGTGGCGTAGTAGCTCATGGAGCGCGCCAGCTCCAGCTGCATCTTCATGTCGGCCACGCGGTGGCGCAGCGCCTGAAAGCTGGCGATGACCACGCCGAACTGCTTGCGCTGGTTCATGTACTCGGTGGTGAGCTTGAGCGTTTGATCCATCGCGCCCACGCCCAGCGCGCAGGCGCAGGCGATGCCGATGTCCGCCGCGTGCGTCAGCGCCGTCAGGCCTTCGGTGGTGATGAGCTGCGCGGGGGCGCCATCCAGCTTCAGGTCGGCGGCGCGCGCCTCGTCCTGCGTCGGGTAGCCGCGCGTGGCCACGCCCTTGGCCGTGCGCTCGACCATGAACAGCGCGAGCTGGCCGTCCAGCAGGGCGGGTACCACGAAGGCGTCGGCCTGGTCGCCGGCGGGAACTATGTTTTTGAGAGCTGTCAGCGCATATCCGGCGCCCGCCTTGACCGCTTTTGCTTCGCAAACATCGAGCCGGTAGCGGGCCTTGCGCTCTTGCTGCGCCAGCACCACCAGGGCTTCGCCGCTGGCGATCTTGGGCAGCCAGGTGCTCTTGATGTCGTCGCTGCCGTAGGCCTGAATGACGGCGCTGGTGACGAAGGCCTGCGCCAGCGGCTCGCACACGATGCCGCGGCCCAGTTCTTCGAGCACCACCATGGCCTCCACCGGGCCCATGCCCAGGCCTCCATGGTCCTCGCTCACGTAAATGCCGGTCAGGCCCAGTTCGGCCAGCGCGTTGTAGGTGCCGCGGTCAAAGCCACCCGCGGTCACGATCTGCTTGCGGCGCTCCACGTCGTAGCTCTTGTCAACCCACTTGGCGACGGCGTCGCGCAAGGCCAGTTGGTCGTCGGAAAAATCAAAGTCCATGATGGGGATCCTTGGAAACTGTCAATGCAAAACAGCCGGACGCAGAGGACGCAAAAATGACGCAGAGGACGCAAAAGAAATCCAAAAAATGATTTCGAATTTTTTGCGTCCTTTGCGAATTCTTTGCGTCCTCTGCGTCCGGTATTCAGGCCTTCCAACCGTCGCTCAGCCCAGCACCGTCTGCGCGACGATATTGCGCTGCACCTCGTTGCTGCCGCCATAGATGGTGGTCTTGCGCATGTTGAAGTAGTTGGCCGCCAGCGGCGCGTTGTCCACGTTGCCGCCCGGAAAACCCTGCAAGCCCGCCGCGGCGGCCTGGTCGCCCTGCCAGCCGGCGGCCATGGCCTCGTGGATGAAGGGCAGGGCGTACGGCCCGGCGGCCAGCATCATCAGCTCGGTGTAGCGCTGCTGGATCTCGCTGCCCTTGATCTTGAGCAGGCCGGCGATGTCCAGCGCGTTGCGGCCGGACTTTTCGGCCGACAGCACGCGCAGCACCAGCATCTCGAGTGCCACGACGTCCACCTCCAGCAGGGCGATCTGGTCGCGAAAGCGCAGGTCGTCCCACACGCCCTCGGCCTTGGCGATGCGCTTCAAACGCTCCAGCTCCCGCTTGGCGCGGTTCACGTCGGCGATGTTGGTGCGCTCGTGGCTGAGCAGGTGCTTGGCGTAGGTCCAGCCCTTGTTTTCCTCGCCGATCAGGTTCTCGGCCGGCACCTCGACGTTGTCGAAGAACACGTCGTTGACCTCGCACTCGCCATCCAGCAGCTTGATCGGGCGCACGCTGACGCCGGGCGACTTCATGTCCAGCAGCAAAAAGCTGATGCCCGTTTGCGGCTTGCCCTCGTTGCTGGTGCGCACCAGGTTGAACATCCACTCGCCGTACTGACCCAGTGTGGTCCAGGTCTTCTGGCCGTTGACGATGTATTTGTCGCCCTTGCGCTCGGCCTTGGTGCGCAGCGACGCCAGGTCCGAGCCCGAGCCCGGCTCGCTGTAGCCCTGGCTCCACCACACCTCGCCACTGGCGATGCCGGGCAGAAAGCGCTTTTGCTGCTCGGGGGAGCCATAGGCCATGATGACGGGCGCCACCATCACCGGGCCGAAGGGCACGATGCGCGGCGCGCCGGCCATGGCGCATTCCTCCTCGAACAAGTGCTTTTGCACCGCGCTCCAGCCGGGGCCGCCGAACTGGACGGGCCAGCCATAGCCCAGCCAGCCCTTCTTGCCCAAAATCTTGGCCCAGGTCTGCATGTCGCCCTGCGTCAGCAGCTGCGCCTTGTGCACCTTGGCGGCGATCGCGGGCGGCAGGTTCGCCTTGACCCAGGCGCGAATCTCGTCGCGAAATTTCAACTCGTCGGGGGTGAATGCCAAATCCATGGGGGGATCTCCTTGTCAGCTTGGCGTTGTAGCACGGCCGGGCGCTTCGTCCGGTCCGCCCGGCGACACGGCCACGCCCAGTTCCGCGCACAGGCGCGCCACGGTGGCCTGCAGGGTTGCCAGCTCGGTCTCCAGCCGGTCGATGCGCCCGGTTTGTGACTCCAATGGGCTTGCAGCGCTTGCTGGATAAGCGCTGGCAGCTCTTGATTCGATAGTGACGGGTCCGCACAGCCGATGCGTCCAGCGCGCCTCGCGCTCGCCCGGCGCGCGCGGCAGCCGCTGCGTCAGCGGGCCGCCCTTGTCCTCGACGCGCTCGGCCAGTTCGTTCAGGAACCCTTCCACCGACGACACGTCGGCAAAGCGGTACCAGCGCTCGGCGTTCAGGCGCAGCTCGGCCGCCGTTTGCGGCCCGCGCAGCATCAGCAGGCCCAGCAGCACCGCCGACTGCTCGGGCACGGCCAGGGCGCGCTGCGTGTTGTGCTCGTATTTGGTCACGCGGCTGCCCGAAGACCCGATGACCAGACCCAGCGCCTTGAGTGCATCCAGCGCCTCCTGCGCATCGGCCTCGCTCACATCCATCACCGGATCGCGGCTGGTCTTCTGGTTGCAGCCGATGACCACGCCATTGAGCGACAGTGGATAGGTGTCGGGCACCGTGCGGGCCTTTTCCATCAGCGTGCCCAGCACGCGCGCTTCGATCGGGGTGAGGGGGCGCAGGTCAGTCATGCCGGCAAGGATAATCCCGGCCAAGATGAAAAACATCGTCATCCTGATCTCCGGCACCGGCAGCAACATGGCCGCCATCGTGCGCGCCGCCGAGCAGCAGCGCTGGGCCGAGCGGCTGGATGCGCGCGTGGCCGCCGTCATCAGCAACCGCCCGGATGCCAAAGGCCTGCTTACAGCGCGCGAGGCGGGCATCGCCACCGCCGCGGTCGATCACAAGGCCTTTGCCGACCGCCAGGCGTTCGACGCTGCCCTGATGGCCGAGGTGGACCGCCACGCGCCGTCGCTGGTGGTGCTGGCCGGCTTCATGCGCATCCTCACGCCCGGCTTCGTGGCGCACTACGACGGTCGATTGATCAACATCCACCCCAGCCTGCTGCCAGCCTTCCCCGGCCTGCACACGCACCAGCGCGCCATCGACATGGGCTGCCGCGTGGCCGGGGCCACCGTGCACCAGGTCACGGCCGAACTGGACCACGGTGCCATCCTGGCCCAGGCCGTGGTGCCCGTGCTGCCGGATGACACCGCCGACACGCTGGCGGCGCGGGTGCTGACGCAGGAGCATTTGATCTATCCGCGCGCCATTGGCGATCTGCTCTCTGTTTTATAGACGAGCCAGAGTGATCGCTTCGCTATTGACGTTGACTGCACCAAACCATCGGGACTATGGACACAACGGCTTACATGGATGCCTTTCTCAAAGAGCTCATTGATCAACGCCTGCGCTCGTACAAAGCCGAGCCAGGTCGGTTGAAGGAAGACGCGGGCAGAGAGGCAACGGTGTTGGCGGGTGGTTATGGTTACCGCCAGATACTGGAGCTGGTGCAGAACGGTGCCGACGCCCTGATCGAACAAAGAGAGCAGGACGGCGTTCAAGCGGATGCAGGCCGAATCCACGTCCGGCTCCACGATCGGCATCTCTACGTGGCCAACACAGGTGCACCGTTCACAAAGGAGGGGCTCGTCACCCTCCTCAGTTCTGACGTGTCCACCAAACGGGGCAACCAGATCGGGCGCTTCGGCCTCGGATTCAAGTCGCTGCTCAAGCTCGGCGGCCGCATTGACGTTTTTACGCGGCGGTCAGGTGCCATACGTTTTGATCCAGAGCGCTGTCACGCGGAGCTGTGCGACCGTTTCAAAGTGCAAACTGCACCTCGTTTGCGTCTTGCTTGGTTTCTTGACGAGGAGGAACGCGCAGCCGACCCGATTCTTGGCGAACTCAGCTGGGCTGAAACGGTCGTTCGCGCCGCAATTTTCTCAGATGACTTGCTGGGTCCTTTACGCAATGAACTGCTCGCGTTCCCTGCCGAGTTCTTGCTGTTTTTTCCGATTCCTACGGTATTGACGTTGGAGAGTGACGCGCAGGCGCCTCGTGAAATCAGCCTCAAGGACGACGGTCAAGATCGCGTGTTGCATGACGGTTCAACCAGCACGCGTTGGCGTCTTGCGCAGCGTGAGGTTCGGATTTGTGACCGCCGTGCGTTGGACGACGCTACACATATCCACGGACGCGAGTCTGTGCCGGTTGCCTGGGCCATGCCAATTGAAGGACGGCGAGAGGAGAAGGGTCGATTCTGGGCGTTCTTTCCCACGAAGACGCAAACCTATCTGCCAGGGATCGTCAATGCTCCGTGGAAGCTCAACAGCGACCGCAATGCCATCATTGGCGGCGAGTGGAACCGCGTGTTGATGACCGAGGCAGCTGCGTTGATTGCCGAGAATTTGTCAGGCCTTGCAAGTCCTGACGAACCCGCGCGGCCTCTGGACGCATTTCCGAGGCAAATGGTGGGCAAGGACGAGGACGCTGCGCCTTTGGTGGAAGCGCTGTGGGAAAGGCTCGAAACCAGCGCAGTCATCGCGGACGCCGCCGGCACACTGCGGGCGGCGTCTGAAGTTCGGCGCCATCCCTGGGATGCACCGAAATTCGCCGAGGAGTGGCGTGCGCTTTCAAAGCAAAGCGAACTTCACCAACTCGTGCACCCTGGCTGCCTGGAGGGCCAGCGGGCTAGCCGCCTCAACGCGTTGGCGACACGACTGGAAGCGAAAGCGCCGGGAGGCATTCCGGCCCCGCTTAGCCGGTGCAGCGCGGCTGACTGGTTTGCCCGGATCGCGTCAACCAGGACCGATGCGGGAATGGATGTCTTGAGGCTCGCACAATCCCTGTCCGAGGGGGTGAAGTCTGGCGAGTGGTATCTGATACGGCCCACCTTGGCCATCATTCCGACCGCCAGCGGCAGGCTCGTTACGGCGGATCAAGCTGTGCTCGCATCGGAGGGCATTTCGGTGCCCGGTCGAGAATCCGTGGCAATGGAACTGCAGTCCAACGAGGCTGCGTGCCGCATCCTTGCCGACGTGTTGAAAGTGCGCGAGCCCGACGAACAGTTGTGGATTCAAGTGCTTGAGAAGACGCTTTCCGCTCTAAAGCGATCCGGTTCCGTGAATGATACGGACTGGAATGGATTCTGGTCGCAGTTGCGTGGTGCGCCGGAAGGTGCACGAAAGCGCTTTCTCGAGAGGCATAAGGGCGAGGTTCTCGTGCGCCGTCGCGATGGGCAATGGGTGAGGGCGGATGCAGCGCTGCTGCCTGGTCGGCTTGTCGACGGCGTTGACACGTCCACAAACGCGGGCATTCTTGTCGATCACACAACGCACGATAAAGATGTGACATCGCTGGACCGTCTTGGCACGGTCGATCTTCCGATGGGCGATATTGGTCCCGATATATACAGTGTTATATCGAGTAAGAGTAGGTTTCTGGGCGAGTGGTTAAGCAGCTGCAAGGATCGCTACAAACGAGAACACAGTAACTCTGCATCCCGAAGCTATTTGGAGCCGATTGGTCTGGTCATGCCACGCAGCTTCGCGTTGCTTGAAAAGCTCTCTGGAATGTCGAGTGCGCGCTTCACGTCGCATCTCTTGAAGCGCGTGGAAGAACCAAAATTCCGCGACACCATTGGCTTTGGTCACGCCACCACCAAGGCGTACCCCAAGATAGATGTTTTGCACCCCTTGTCTTCCTTTCTACTTGCCTGCGGTAAGGTGCAATTAGGTACACAGCATGTGGTGTCTCTCAAGTCTATCTTTGCTCGTCGCGATGAACCAACGCTGGCAGGCTTACTGAGCGACCCGTCGGTCGAACCGGCGCTCGCTCTATTGCAAGAGTCGGATCTATTTCCGCTCGTACCCGACAAAGTAGAACTAACCGAACTCTGGCGTTCAGCATTCGAAGCGTGCTCCACGGCAGATGCCGTCGCCCGTGGCGAGTTGCTCGATTTGTGGCGCGCTGCGGCTAAGGATGGAGTGGTACCCGTCGAGCTCCCAGGGCCGGATGGCGCGGTGCGTTTGAACGACGTGTTTGTCACCGCTTCTCCCAACTTGGCGAGACTGGCGCGCGAGAACCATCACACGGTGGCCGTGCTCGACGACGACACCATGAGGCTGTGGTTGAACAAGGGTGCGAGTGAACTCGCAGATTTGATCGAACCCGGTTGGGACGAAACTGAAGGGCCGCTCGAACGTTTAGCCGAAGTGGTGCCGGAGTTCCACAATGTCCTGCGCGCCGACATTCGTGACTCGCTTGGGTGTCAACGGGTGAAAGGTCTTCGACTGCGCATTGGTGATGCCGGTAAGGCTGTGTCCTGCCTGGTGTGGAAAGGCGCCTTGTATCTAGACGTTGGTACGCTGAAGGATGTTCCGCGCCAGAGTCGACTGCGCCGTTTGCTTGCCGAGGTCGCATCTGCCGGTTGGCTTGTGGAGTCGGAAGATGTGGCGTTGAAGCGAGTCGCTGATGCGGATGTGGACAAGCGCAGGGCGCATGTTGCGCGGGGTGAAACACTGGCTGAGCGTCTCCTGCGTGCCGTGGGTGACCGAGTCGATCCTTTGCTGGAAACTCTGGGTGACGCGCTCAGGCAGCAAGATTTCATTCGCGAGTGTTCGTCGCAGCAGTTGGCGGAATTGGTACTCGCCCAGTTTGGCCCGAGTGCGCTGTATGGCCTGAGAGAGACGTTAAGAGACGAAGGCTTGCGCCCACCAGAACGATGGACCACTGCCGCCACCGTTGCATTCGTGACCAGTATTGGCTTTCCGGCTGAGTTTGCCTCCTCGGCCCAGGCCCGACGTGAAGCTGAGGAATTTGTCAGCGGTCCGATTGAGCTCAAGAAACTGCATGACTTTCAACAAGAGGTTTTCGACGGTCTGAGCGAGTTGCTCGCCAGCAGCACCCAACGGCGGCGTGCTGTTGTCAGTTTGCCCACTGGCGGCGGCAAGACGCGGGTGGCGGTGGAGACCGCAGTACGGTTGGTGCTTGCGCCCGAGGATAGGCGCCGCAGCGTTCTTTGGATTGCGCAGACCGATGAACTGTGTGAACAGGCCGTGCAGGCATTTCGCCAGGTCTGGGTGAACTTTGGCGCGCAGCGCACGGATTTGCGCATCGTGCGTCTGTGGGGCGGGAACGCCAACCCGGCTGCGCCAGAGATCGGCAAGCCCACCGTTGTTATCGCGTCGATTCAGACGTTGAACAACCGCTTTGCAGATGACGAGATGGCATGGCTGAGCACACCGGGTCTCGTCGTTCTTGATGAATGTCACCACGCTATCACGCCAAGTTACACAGCTCTTCTGCGCTGGTTAGACGCAGAAGCGCCGCGTCCCGGAGTGCCAGTGAAGGATGAACCGCCGATCGTCGGCTTGAGTGCAACGCCCTTTCGCATGGGCGAGGACGAGAGCCGACGTTTGGCACGGCGTTTTGACGAGCGGTGGCTTCCAAGAAATCAGGAGAATTTGTATTTGCGTTTGCGTGATCAAGGGGTGCTTGCTCATCCGAATTACGAGTCGCTCGAATCCGGCAGTCGTTTCACGGAGGATGAGTTGAGCCGCCTGGATCGCGTCGGATTGGCTTGGGAGGGGCTCGAGTTCGAAAATTTGCTAGAGGAGATCAACCAGCGTCTCGCGACTGACTCGCAACGCAATGAGCTTCTGGTGCAGTGCATCGAGGCGAGCGATGAGCGTTCGATACTTTTCTTTGCCAATTCGGTGGCGCACGCCACGGAGATGGCGGCACGTCTGAATCTGCTTGGCATTGGCGCTGCCGCCATCAGTGGCGAAACACCTCCGGCCACGCGCCGCTGGTTTCTGCAGCGTTTCCAGACGGGTGAGTTGCGTGTGCTGTGCAACCACAGTGTTCTGACCACAGGTTTCGATGCGCCAAAGACAGACATGATCTTGATTGCGCGGCAGGTTTTCAGTCCCGTGCGCTACATGCAGATGGTGGGGCGCGGACTGCGCGGCGAACAGAATGGAGGCACGCACTCGTGTCGCGTCGTTACTGTGATGGACAACTTGGGTCGTTTCCAGAGTAAGCATCCATATCACTATTGCCAGAAACATTTTTCGATCCCTGACGACACCGTCTAACGTAAGACGACTTTCATGCACCCCAAAGCCCTGCTCGAAGCCACCAGCGAACTGGTGCTGCGCGTGTTGCGCCTGGATCACCCGGCCGATGCCGTGGTGTCGCACTTTTTCCGCGAGCACCGCAACCTGGGCCCGCGCGAGCGCGCCACGCTGGCCGAGACGGCGTATGCCGTGCTGCGCCACAAGCCGCAGTTCGAGCATCTGGCGCGCGCCGGCAGCGGATCGCGCGAGCGGCGCCTGGCCATCCTGGGCTTTGCCGCGCCGCGCGACTTTTTGAAGCAGGCCTTGAACGAGGCCGAAAAGCAGTGGCTCGACGCCTGCGACGCGGTGCGCGCCGCCGAGCTGCCGCCCGCCTGCCGCCACAACCTGCCCGCGTGGCTGGTGGGGCCGCTGCGCGAGCAGGTGGGCGATGAATTCGACGCCCTGGCCGCCGCGCTGCTGGCGCCGGCGCCGCTCGACCTGCGCGTCAACACCTTGAAGGAAAAACGGCCTTCAGCGCAGGCAGAACTTGCGCAAGCAGCTATCAAATCAATAGAAACGCCGTATTCGCCCTGGGGCCTGCGCATCGACGGCAAGCCGGGGCTGCAGAAGCTTGACGTCTTCACGCGCGGCGCGGTGGAGGTGCAGGACGAAGGCTCGCAACTGCTGGCCCTGCTGCTGGATGCGCGGCGCGGCGAGATGGTGGCGGACTTTTGCGCCGGCGCCGGCGGCAAGACGCTGGCCATCGGCGCCACCATGCGCAGCACGGGGCGGCTGTATGCGTTTGACGTGTCGGCGCACCGGCTGGACAAGCTCAAGCCGCGCCTGGCGCGCAGCGGCCTGTCCAACGTGCACCCGGTGGCGATTGCGCACGAGCGCGACGAGCGCATCAAGCGCCTGGCCGGCAAGATGGATCGCGTGCTGGTCGATGCGCCGTGCTCGGGCCTGGGCACGCTGCGGCGCAACCCCGACCTGAAGTGGCGCCAGTCACCCCAGGACGTGCAGGAGCTGGCCCTCAAGCAACAGGCCATCCTGCAAAGCGCCGCGCGCCTGCTCAAGCCCGGCGGGCGCTTGGTGTATGCCACGTGCAGCGTGCTGCCCCAAGAGAACGAGCAGGTGGCCGAGGCCTTTGGCGCGGCGCACCCCGACTTCGAGCCGTGCAACGTGGCCGAGCTGCTCGCCGCGCTGAAGGTGCCGCACGCCGCCGATCTGTGCAGCGCGCAAGGACGCTTTCTGCGCCTGTGGCCGCACCGCCATGGCACCGATGGGTTCTTTGCCGCGGTGTGGCAGCGCAAAGATTGACGCGCTGCACTGTCGCGCTGGAGTGTTCTCGCGGCGTGCCTGCAAAAAATTGAATCGAGTCGTAAAATTTTTGGCACCCGTTGTTTCGACATGAGGTGTGCCATGAGACGAAGAATTCTTGCGCATTCATTGGGTGCGCTGACCCTATTGATGGCCTTTGGCGCCGGTGCCCATGCGGCCGACATTCCGATCGGCATGGCTGAGGCGCTGACCGGTGGCGCCGCGCAGTACGGCATCTCGATTCGCCACGGCTTCGAGCTGGCGGCGGGCGAGATCAACGCCGCAGGCGGCGTCAATGGCAACAAGCTGCAGCTGATCGTCGAGGACGACCAGGGCAAGAAGGAAGAGGCCATCAACGTCTTCAAGAAGCTGATCTTCCAGGACAAGGTCTTGATGGTGTTCGGCCCCACGCTGTCCAACTCGGCGCAGGCGGCCGATCCGATCGCGCAAGGCGCCAAGACCGTGGCCTTTGGCACCTCCAACACCGCCGACGGCATCACCTCGATCGGCGACTACGTGTTCCGCAATTCGGTCACCGAGGCCGATGTGCTGCCCGAGACGCTGCGCGTGGCCGTCAAGCACGCGCACATCAAGAAGGTCGCGGTGATGTACGGCAACGACGACGTGTTCACCAAGAGCGGTTACGACAACTTCAAGAAGGCATTGGCCGCCGCCCACATTCCGGTGACGACCACCGAGACCTTCGCCAAGGGCGACGTGGACTTCAAGGCCCAGCTCACCAAGATCAAGGCGACGCACCCGGATGCGATCGTGCTGTCGGCGCTGCTGGCCGAAGGTGCGCCGATCATGGTGCAGGCGCGTCAGCTGGGCATCACGGCCCCCTTCATTGGCGGCAACGGCATGAACTCGGTCAAGATTTTTACCTTGGCCAAGGGCGCATCGGATGACCTGTATGTCGGCAGCCCCTGGTCGGCCAGCAACGACAGCCCCGAGAACGCCGCGTTCATCAAGGCCTTCGAGGCCAGGTTCAACACCCAGCCCGACCAGTTCGCGGCCCAGTCCTATGACGCCATGCACATCTTGGTGCAGGCGCTCAAGACCATCAAGCTGACCGGCGATCTGGCCGCCGACCGCACCGCGCTGCGCAATGCGCTGCCCGGCGTGAAGTGGACCGGCGCCACGGGGGCCTTCCAGTTCCGCCAGGCCATGAACAAGGCCGGCAAGCCGGCCGGCTATGACGCCCAGCAGACCGCCATCGTCAGCGTGACCAAGGGCGAGCAATTCGTCATCGAGAAGTAAACAGATCCAGCGCAGCAGCGGTCCCGCCCTGTCGCTGCGCTTGCCTCGACGAGCGGGGAGGAATCCGCCCGTGCTGGCCCAGCAGCTTGTCAATGCCCTCTCGCTTGGCTGCGTGTACGCGCTGTTCGCGCTCGGTTTCACGCTGATCTTCGGCGTGCTGGGCGTCATCAACCTGTCGCACGGCGCGGTGTTCATGGTGGGGGCCTATGCGGCCGAGCAGGCGGTGGCGCACTTTGCGCTGCCCTTGTGGGCGGCGCTGCTCGTCGCCTTCGGCTTTGCCGGTGTCATGGGCCTGTTGATCGACGTGCTGGTACTGCGCCCCCTGCGTGCGCGCGGTGCGCCGCACCTGATCCCGATGATCGCGACCATCGGCGTCGGCATGATCCTCACCAACGCCGTGCAAGGCATTTTCGGCGCGCAAAACATCCGCTTTCCGGTCGGCCTGGTGTCGCAGCGCACGCTGACGCTGGGTGGGGTGGATGTCACCGTGCTTGAGCTCGGCATCATCTTCCTGTCCTTCGCGCTGATGGCCGTGCTGCTGCTGGCCCTGCAGAAGACCCAGCTCGGCCGCGCCCTGCGCGCGATTGCCGAGTCACCGCGCGCCGCCTGGCTGCTGGGCATCAACGTGGAGGGCCTGTTCCTTCTGACCTCGTTTGTCGCCGCCGGGCTGGGTGGCGTGGCAGGCGTGCTGATCGGCCTGTATTCCAACGCGCTGTTTCCGTTGATGGGCAAGTCCATGCTCGAGAAGGGCATCGCGGTCATCATCCTCGGCGGCATGGGCGACATGCGCGGCGCGTTGATCGGCGGTCTGTTCCTGGGCCTGGCCGAGGTGCTTTCGGTGGCCTACGTGGGCTCCAGCATGCGCGATGCCGTCGCGTTCGGCCTGCTGTTCCTGATCCTGCTGGTGCGGCCCAAGGGCCTGTTCGGCACCGTGGTGGAGCGCAAAGTCTGAGCATGGCCACATGGTTTGGCACCTTCTGGGACGTCTACAGCAACCTGGTGTTGTCGGTGGGCACCAATGCGCTGCTGGCGCTGTCGATCTGGCTCACGCTGGCCTGCGGCATGCTGTCGATCGCCAATGCCGGCTTCATGGCCCTGGGTGCCTATGCCTCGGCACTGCTGACGGTCAATTTCGGCTGGCCGTTTCCAGTGGTGCTGGCGGCCGGCATGGCGGCGCCGGCGCTGATGGCGTTCCTGATCGGCAAGCCGACGCTGCGCCTGTCGGGCGTGTACCTGGCCATGGCCACGCTGGCGTTCGGCGAGGTGGTGCGCATCGTGCTGCTCAACGTCGACTCGATCACCGGCGGCGCCCTGGGCCTGAACGGCATTCCGCAGTTGACCCAGTGGTGGCACGTGGCGCTGGCGCTGGTGGCGGTGCTGCTGCTGCTGTGGCGCCTGCGCGTGTCGCGCATCGGCCGCGCCTTCGAGGCGATCCGCGAGGACGAGGTGGCCGCTGGGCTGATGGGCATGGACGTGGACGGCTGCAAGATGCTGGCCTTCGTGCTGGGCGCGGCCATCGCGGGCCTGGCCGGCGCGCTGAACGCGCACCTGACCTTCTTCATCGGCCCGGGCGAATATGGCTTCGAGCGCGCGGTCGAAATCCTGACCATGGCCATTCTTGGAGGCATCGGCAGCCTCACGGGGCCGGTGCTGGGCGCGGTGATCCTCACCTTGCTGCCCGAGCTGCTGCGCGCGTTGCAGCAGTTCCGGCTGGTGATCAACGGCCTGATTCTGGTGCTGATCGTGCTGTTCCTGCCGCGCGGCATCTGGGATGTGGCGCGCTTTCGGCAGTGGCGCGATGACGGGTGGCGGAGGCGGCCGTGACCGACGCACGCCAGGCTCCTGAAGCGGCGCCGCTGTTGCGCCTGGCCGCCCTGTCGCGCGACTTCGGTGGCCTGAAGGTGCTGCAGGACGTGAACCTGGACATCCCGCGCGGCGGCATCTTCGGCCTGATCGGCCCCAACGGCGCGGGCAAGACCACGGTGTTCAACCTGATCACCGGCCTGCTGCCGCCAACCGGTGGGCGCATCGAGTTCGAGGGCCGCGCGCTGGCCGGCCTGGCGCCGCACCAGATCACGCGCCTGGGGCTGGCGCGCACCTTTCAGAACATTCGCCTGTTCAAGGAGATGACGCTGCTGGACAACGTGATGGCCGGCCTGCACGCGCAGCTGCACTACCGCTTTCATGACCTGGTTTTCGGAACGCCGCGCTTTCGCAGCCAAGAGCGCCAGGCCCGCGAGCGCGCCCGCGAGCTGCTGTCCTGGGTGGGCCTGGATACGCGGCTGAACGATCGCGCGGACAACCTCTCGTATGGCGATCAGCGCAAGCTGGAACTGGCGCGGGCGCTGGCGAGCGAGCCCAAGCTGCTGCTGCTGGACGAGCCCGTGGCCGGCATGAACGGGCGCGAAAAGGCCGAGCTGATGGACGAGGTGCGCCGCATCAGCGCGCGCGGCTACACGATCTTCATGATCGAGCACGACATGCGTTTCGTCATGGGCCTGTGCCAGGACATTGCTGTGCTCAACTTTGGCCGCATCATCGCGCGTGGCACGCCCGATGTCATCCGCAACAACGCCGAGGTGATCGAGGCGTACCTGGGGCGAGAGGATGAGGACGATGCGCCCTTGCAGGGAGCCCGCCGATGAGCGACGCGCGTCCTTCGTTGCTGCAGGTGCGGGGCCTGAAGGTGTCCTACGGCAAGGTCGAGGCCGTGCGCGGCATCGACCTGGAACTGCACGAGGGTGAAATCACCACCCTCGTCGGCGCCAACGGCGCGGGCAAATCCAGCACGCTGCTGGCGCTGTCGGGCCTGGTCAAGAAGGCGGGTGGGCGCGTGCTGTTTGACGGCCACGATCTGACCCGCATGGCGCCACACCGCATCGTCGCCAGCGGCGTGGTGCAGGTGGCCGAAGGGCGGGCGACGCTGACCACGCTGACCGTGCGCGAGAACCTGGAGCTGGGCGCCTATACCCGGCCGGACCGCGGCAGCCGTGCGGCCGACCTGGCGCGGGTTTACGGATTGTTCCCGGTGCTGGCCGAACGCGCCGACGGCCTGGCGGGCAACCTGTCGGGCGGCGAGCAGCAGATGCTGGCGATCGGCCGTGCGCTGATGGCCCGGCCGCGCCTGCTGTTGCTGGACGAGCCGTCGATGGGGCTGGCGCCCATCATCGTGCAGGGCATTTTCCGCACCCTGCGCGAGATCAATCGTGCGGGCCTGACCATCTTCCTGATCGAGCAGAACGTGCGCCAAGCCCTCAAGATCGCACAACGGGCGTACGTGCTCGAAACTGGCTGTATCGTGCTGCAAGGCAGCGGGCGCGAGTTGCTGGACAACCCGCGCGTGCAGCAAGCATACTTGGGGGGGTGACACGGACTGCCTGCACAGCCAAGGTGCCCTGTCGTGGTCGGTCGGCTGCGGGTCGGCCTACTCGACGGCGACCTTGGCCTTTTCCACCAAGCGCGCGTACCGGTTCTGCTCGGACTTCAGAAACTGGGCACTCTGTTCGGGCGTGTCCAGGATCAGAAAGTCGTCACGCTTGGCAAAGCCGGCCTTGACCTCGGGATCATTGAAGGCGGCCACCAGGGCATCGCGCAGGCGCTTGACCTGGGCTGCCGGCAGGCCCTTGGGGCCGATGGCGGCGAACCAGCCGGCCACGTCCACGTCGGCAAACCCTTGCTCGGCAACGGTCGGCACGTCGGGCAGCGAGCTCACGCGCTGGGTGCCCATCACGCCGATCGGCCGCAGGGCACCCGACCGGATCTGCCCCTGGACTGCCGCCACCGCCGCTGCGCCCATTTCCACCTGCCCGCTCATGATGTCGGCGATCATGGGGCCCATGCCCTTGTAGGGCACGTGGCGTGCCTTGCCCCCGACCGCGTCGATCATCATTTCGCCGGCCAGATGAATGATGGTGCCATTGCCGGACGAGGCAAAGTTGAGCGCGTCGGGCTTGGCCTTGAGCAGGGCTTGCAGTTCCTTCGCGTTCTTGGCCGGCACCTTGGGATTGACCACGAACACGAAGGGCGAGCCGCCGATCACGGTGATGGGGGTGATGTCGCCCAGGCTGTCGTAGGGCAGCTTCTTGAACACGCTGGGGTTGACCGAGTGGTTGTTCGAGACGACGGCGATGGTGTTGCCGTCGGGCGTGGCCTTGACGAGGGCCTGGGTGCCGGTGATGCCGCCTGCTCCCGGAAGATTTTCGATCACGACCGCCTGGCCGCCCAGCGCCTTGGACAGGGCAGGCTGCGCCGACCGGAAGATGACGTCCACCCCCGAGCCGGCGCCCACCGGCAGGATGACGCGCAGCGGCGGGGTGGCGTGGGCGGTGCCCGGCGCGGCCAGCGCCGCGGCGAGCGCGGCCACGGCCAGGGTCAGCAGGCCGCGGCGGGCCATGGTTGTCGTGGGCATGTTGGTCTCCTGAAGGGGGTCGAGGGATGGGCTCAGGCGGTTGCTTTGAGCGCGGAAAGAATTTCGTCGGTGTGCTCGCCCACCTTGGGCAAGGGCATGCGCACACCGGGGCGGCGCCCACCCATCGTCAGGGGCAGCAGCACCACGTCGGTGCTCGATCCGTCGTCGGTCTGCATGGGCACCAGGCCGCCGCTTTGCCGCAGGTGCGGGTCGTTCACGAGCTGCTCCGGGCGCGATACCGGGGCGTAGGGGATGCCGGCTGCTTCGAGCTGGGGCGTCAGCTCATCGATGCGATGGGTGGCCAATATGGCGCCCAGCTCGGCCAGCAGCTGCGGGCGCACCGCCACGCGCGCCGCGTTGTCGCGGTACTCGGCGCGGTCGATCAGGTCGGGCCGGCCGAGCACGCGGCACAGCGCGTTGAACTGCTTGTCGCTGACGGCGCCGATGAACAGCTGCGCGCCCTCGGCCAGCGTGAAGATGTCGTACACGCTCCAGGCCGACACGCGCGCCGGCATGGGCGGCGGCGCCTCGCCGGTCATCAGGTATTGCTGCATGTGCTGGGACGACAGAAACACGCAGTTCTCGAACAGCGCGCTTTGCACCTCCTGGCCATGGCCGGTGCGCTCGCGCTCGCGCAGCGCGGCCAGCACGCCGATGGCGCCGAACATGCCGCCCATGATGTCGTTGACGCTGGTGCCGGCGCGCAAGGGGCGCCCCACCGGCCCCGTCATGTACGACAGCCCGCCCATCATCTGCACCACCTCGTCCAGCGCCAGGCGCTTTTCGTAGGGGCCGGGCAAAAAGCCCTTGTGGCTGACGTAGATCAGGCGCGGGTGCTTGCTGGCCAACGTCTCGTAGTCAAGGCCCAGGTCGGTCATGAGGCCCGGACGAAAGTTCTCCAGCACGACGTCGCAGGTGCCGATCAACTCCACCGCCGTTTCGCGTCCGGCTGGGCTGGTGATGTCCAGCACCACGCTCTTCTTGTTGCGGTTGAAGCTGCGGAAAAAGCCGATGCCCAGCCCCGGCAGCGTGCGCGTCTTGTCGCCGCCGGGCGGCTCGACCTTGATGACCTCGGCGCCCAGGTCGGCCAGGATCATGCCGCAGGTCGGCCCCATCACCATGTGGGTGAACTCGAGGACGCGGATGCCGGCGAGCGGCAGGGAAGATTCGGTGGTCATGGTTTTCATGGGTCGGGGGGTGAGGGCCAAGAACGTTCTGCGAGCGGTACGGCCGGGAGGCAAGCGGGGGGTGGGTCACTCAGGCGGTGGCCACCGCGCGGAACGTCTTGGGCAGACCCGCGCGCCACAGCGCACCGTGGGTCGGCTCGCCGGCGATCCACCCGGCCACCCGCTCGCGCAGCGCCAGCAGCGCCGCGATGTCCAGTCCCGTGTCGATGCCCATGGCCGCCAGCATGAAGGCCAGGTCTTCGGTTGCCGCGTTGCCGCTGGCACCGGGCGCATGCGGGCAGCCGCCGATGCCGGCCAGCGAGGCGTCGAAGCGGTGGATGCCCAGCAGCAGGGCGGCGTGCACGTTGGCCAGCGCCAGGCCGCGCGTGTCGTGGAAGTGGCCGCAAAAAAGCCGCTCCCCGGCCAGCCGCAGCGCCTGCTCGAACAGGCGGCTGACCGAGGCCGGGTCGGCATAGCCGACGGTATCGGCCAGGCTCACCCGGTCGGCGCCGGCATCCAGCAGTGCCTGCATCAGGCGCAGCACCTCGGAGGGCTCGACCGGGCCTTGAATCGTGCAGCCGAAGGCGGTGCCCACGCCACCCTCGATCAGCGTCTTGCGGCCCGACGCGTCGCGCGCCGCCCGGATGCGGCCGAGTTCGGCGACCACCTCGTCCGGCGTCTTGCGCAGGTTGGCCAGGCTGTGGGCATGGCTGGCCGACAGCGGCAGGATCATCAAATCCGCTTCGCCCTCCAGCGCCTGCTCGGCGCCGCGCAGGTTGGGCACCAGCACCGACGCGAACAGGCCCGGCAGCGTCTTGGCGTAGGCCAGCACCTGCGCCGTGTCGGCCATCTGCGGCAGCAGGCGCGGCGGCACAAAGGAGCCGACCTCGATCTCCGTCTGGCCCGCGGCCACCGCGTCGCGCAGCCACGCGCACTTGCGCTCGGTGGGCACCACGGTGGCGATGCTCTGCAGGCCGTCGCGCAGGCCCACCTCGCGGATGACGGCGTGGCGGGGCAGAGGCATCTTGGAATCGGTCATGGGCGTGTCTCGGAGTTCGGCCTTGTCTTCACTGAAATGTAGAATTTCCGAACAAAGAAGTGAAGCGATCATTTTTCCAATAAGACATTCCATATCATCATGTCTATTCGCGACCTCGATTTGACGACGCTGCGCCTGTTTGTCGCGGCCTGCGAGCTGCGCAACATGGCGCGGGCGGGCGAGCAGGAGCACATCGGCGCCTCGGCCATCAGCAAGCGCCTGGCGCTGCTGGAGACGCAGGTTCGCGCGCCGCTGCTGGAGCGCCATCGGCGCGGCGTGGTGCCGACGGCGGCGGGCGAAATCCTGCTGGAGCACGCGCGTGCGCTGCTGGCCACGGCCGACCGCGTGGCGCGGGACATGACGGCGTATCGCCACGGCGTGAAGGGGCAGGT
This sequence comes from Pseudomonadota bacterium, assembly GCA_018241325.1. Taxonomy (GTDB): domain Bacteria; phylum Pseudomonadota; class Gammaproteobacteria; order Burkholderiales; family Burkholderiaceae_C; genus Ottowia. Next base: position 62,393 of record JAFEEB010000029.1, read on the forward strand.
GCGCGTGCTGGCGTCGATGTCGTCGATCACCGAGTCGCTGCCCGACGACATTGCCGCGTTCCTGGCCCGGCCCGAGCACGCGCAAATCCGGGTGGACATCGAAGAGCGCACGAGCTCGGCCATCGTGCAGGCCTTGCGCGAAGGCCTGGCGCCGGTGGGCGTGTGCTGGGATGCGGCCGACCTCGAAGGGCTTCAGACGCGGCCGTACCGCACCGATGAGCTGGTGCTGCTCGCCCATCCCGATCACCCCCTGGCCCGACTGCGCGCGTGCAGCTTCGCGCAAACCCTGGACCACGACCATGTCGGGCTGCCGACCCACACCGCCGTGCACACCATGCTGGGCCGCGCCGCGGCCATCATCGGCAAGCCGATCGCTTATCGCGCCGTGATTTCGACCTTCGACGCCGCTCTGCGTTGCGTGCAGGCCGGGCTGGGCGTGGCCGTGGTGCCGCGCGAGATCGCGCGCAGATCGGGAGGTCTGTCACGCATGAAGATCGTGCCGCTCAAGGACGCTTGGGCCAAGCGGCGCTTTGCGATCTGCTTTCGCAGCCACGAGCGGCTGTCGCCGGCGGCACGCTTGCTGGTGGATCATCTTCAGCAAAGCTGCACCGGCTCGGATGCGCCGTGAGGGCGGCGCCTTTCAGCGCCGCCGGGGTCACGGTTTGCCGCCACCCATCTCGACGTGTGCGCCCTGCGACACCGTGGCCTCCTCGCCGATCAGCCCGCGCGGGCGCAGCACCAGCACCAGCATCAAGACCAGGCCGATCAGGATGATCTGCGTGGCGCCGCCCTTGACCTGCATGGTCGCGGGCAGCAGCACCTGTGCGGCGCTGCCGCTCAGCGTCCACACCGCCCACATCAGCACGGCGCCCAGCACGGCGCCCTTGTTGTTGCCGCTGCCGCCGACGATCAGCATGCTCCAGATCTGAAAGGTCAGGATGGGCATGAAATCCTCCGGGCTGATGTAGCCGATGAAGCTGGCGTTGAGCGCCCCGCCCAGGCCCATCACCGCCGAGCCGATCACGAAGGACTGCAGGCGGTAGCTGAAGGCGTTCTTGCCCAGCGATTCGGCGGCGCTCTCGTCCTCGCGGATGGCCTTGAGCACGCGGCCCCAGGGCGAGCGCACCATGGCCTCCAGCGCTGCATACAGCACGATCACGATCACCACGACCAGCCCCAGCAGCAGCCCGTTGCGGCCTCCCACGCTGTCGATCAACCCCGGCAGCGGGCGCGGAATGTCGGTGATGCCGCGGCTGCCGCCCGTCAGCCAGGCGGTGTTGAGGGCCACCAGTTGCAGCGTGATGCCGATGCCGATGGTGACGATGGCCAGGTAATCTTCGCGCAGCCGCAGCGTGGGAATGCCGACAATGAAGGCCACCACGCCGGCCGCCACCATGGCGCCCACCAGGCCGACGATGAAGGGCAGGCCCCAGCCCGCGACGATGCCCGCATGCGCCGGCCCGCACAGCAGCGCAAACGCATAGGCGCCCACCAGGTAAAAGCCCGACACGCCGATGTTGAACAGGCCCGTATAGCCCCATTGCAGGTTCAGCCCCAGGCAGACGATGGCGAACACCAGCGCCTGGATCAGGAAGAACACGAGGTAGGAGATCAGGCCGCTCATGTCTTTTCTCCCAGGATGCCGGTGGGATGAACCAGCAGGATCAGGAACATCAGCGCAAACGCCACCGCCGGCTTGTAGCCCGGGTCGATGAAGGCCACCGACAGTGACTGCGCCACGCCGATCACCAGGCCACCCAGCACCGCGCCGTAGATGCTGCCGATACCGCCCAAAATCGCCGCCGCGAACATCGGCAGGATCAGGGTGAAGCCCATCTCGGGCGAGACCTGCACCGTCAGGCCGAACATCGCGCCGCCCACGGCCGCCAGGCCGCCGCCGATGATCCAGACCCAGCGGATGATGCGCCGCACGTCGATGCCCGTGACCTGCGCCAGCGCCGGGTTGTCGGACACCGCGCGCATCTGCTGGCCCAGGCGCGTGCGCGTCAAGAACAGGTGCAGCGCCACCATCAGCACGGCGGTGAGCGCCACCACGAAGATCTCGTTGGCCGACAGGCGCACGCCCGGCAGCACCTCTTGCGCGATGGCGATGCTGCGGGTGTAGTACTCGGGCTGCGAGCCCCACACGAACACGATGACGTTGCGCAGCATCAGCGACGCGCCAAACGACGCGATCACCAGCGCCACCGCCACGTCGCTCTTGCGCAGCGGCCGAAACAGCAGCCAGTCCAGCAGCAGCGCCAGTACCGCCGTCAGCAGCAGTGCCAGCACCAGGCCGCCCAGAAAGCTCCAGCCGAAGGTGAAGGGGCCCAGCGTGGCGCCGCCGCTGAAGGCGCCGACGAACAGCAGCGCGAAGTACGCGCCGAAGGTCAGGAACTCGCCGTGCGCGAAGTTGGCAAAGCGCAGGATGTTGTAGGTCAGCGTCAGGCCGATCGCGCCCAAAGCGAGCGTGGCGCCCAGCACGATGCCGTCGGCCAGATATTGGGCGATCATGTCAGTGCCGCCCGTCCGCCCGAAGGCGCTGAAGCCGCCCTTGGGGGGCAGCAAACAAAGTGAGCATGGGGGGTTGTCATGTCAGTCCTCTTTTTGCGCCCAGGTACAGCGCGCCGACCTCCGGGTTGGCCAGCAGCTCGGCGGCCTTGCCGCTGACCTGCTCGCGCCCCTGCGCCAACACATAGCCGCGGTCGGAGATGGCCAGCGCGGCGCGCGCGTTCTGCTCGACGATCAACAGCGTCACGCCCAGCGCGCGCACCTCGCGCACCTTGGCGAACACCACGCCCACCAGCTTGGGCGACAGGCCCGCCGAGGGCTCGTCCAGCATCAGCATCGTTGGCCTGGCCATCAGCGCGCGGGCCACCGCCACCATCTGCCGCTCGCCGCCCGACAGGGTGCCGGCGGCCTGCCGGCGCCGCTCGGCCAGGCGCGGAAAGAGCTGGTACATGCGCGCCAGGTCCTCGGCGATGCCGGCGCGGTCGTTGCGGGCGCAGGCGCCCAGCTCCAAGTTGTCCTGGATGGTCAGGCGCGCAAACACGTTGTTGGTCTGCGGCACGTAGGCCAGGCCACGCCCGACCATGCGGTGCGCGGCCTCGCCGACCAGGCTTTGACCAAACAATTGCACATCGCCGCTGCGCACCGGCACCAGGCCGGCGATGGTCTTGATCAAGGTGGACTTGCCGGCGCCGTTGGGGCCCAGCACGGTGACGATCTCGCCGCGCGCCACCTCCAGCTGGACGCCACGCAGAATGTCCACTTCGGGCGTGTAGCCGGCCACCAGGCCCTGGACCGTCAGGGCGAGTTCGTCGCTGCGCGCGATGTCGGGTGAGGGGCTGGTCATGGCGTTTCTCCGCCCAGATAGGCCTCAAGCACGCGCGGGTCGCTGCGCACCGCCTGCGGCGTGCCCTGCATCAGCAGCCGCCCCTGCGCCAGCACCAGCACCGGGTTGCACAGCTGCGTGATCAGGTCCATGTTGTGCTCGATGATGAGAAAGGTGATGCCGCGCGCATGCAGCTCCTGCAGCTTGTCCATGATGGTGGCCAGCAGGGTGGGGTTCACGCCCGCACCGGGCTCGTCCAGCAGGATCAGCTTGGGCTCGGCCATCAGCACGCGGGCCAGCTCCAGCAGCTTTTGCTGGCCGCCCGACAGGTTCTTGGCGAACTCGCCCGACAGCCGCTCCAGCCCGACGAAATCCAGCACGCGGCGCGCGCGCTCGCGGATGCGCTTTTCCTGCGCGCGGACCTGCGGGCGCGCGAACCAGTTGTTCCAGAAGTGTTCACCCGCCTGCGCACTGGGTGCCAGCATGGTGTTCTCCAGCACGGTCATGCTGGCAAACGGCCGCGGAATCTGGAAGGTGCGCACCAGCCCCGCCCCGAAGATGCGGTGCGGCGGCAGCCCGCCGATGGCCTGGCCGGCAAACGAGATGGATCCCGACGTCGGCCGGTGCGCGCCGGCGATGGTGTTGAACAGCGTGGTCTTGCCGGCGCCGTTGGGGCCGATCAGCCCGGTGATGGTGTGCGCGGCCAGCGTGAAGGACACGCCATCGACCGCGCGCAAGCCGCCAAACTCTTTCACGAAATCGCGCACTTCAAGCATCGCTGTCTCCAATTTTTTTGCGGCGGGCGAGCGCGTGCCGCTCGCTCGCCTGCATGCGTGGGGCGCCTACTTCCTGGCGCCGCGCATCGCGTCGATCTGGGCGACGGTCACCATGCCGGTCGGTTCGACCTTGCCTTGCGCCGAAACGTTCCACACCTGCATGGGCGCGGCAATGTCGCCGTTGGCGTCGAACTGCAGCGGCCCGGTGGCGCCCACATACTGGATGGTCTTGCCTTCGGCCAGCAGTTGGGCCGCCTTCTTCAGCTCGGCCACGCCGGCATAGACCTTCTCGCCCTTCGGATCGGTCACCTTGCGGATCGCGTCGCGGATGGCCGGACCCTTGCTGCTCTTGGCCTGCTCCATGGCCAGCCCCACCAGCACCGTGGCGTCATACGCGTTGGGGATGTAGGCCTGCGTCGGCAGCGTGCCGAACTTGGCCTGGAACTCGCTCTGGAAGGTGGCCAGCGACGGCGTCTTGTCCGAGCCTGGCGCGGTGCCGTGCACGTCCTTCAGGTACTGTGGGCCCACGTCGTTGACGAAGTCCTGCGACTCCAGCCCGTCGGGGAACAGGAACTTCTGCGGCCCGCCCGCGCCGATCCATTCGCGCGTGATGGTGGTGCCGTCACCCGGATAGCCGATCAAGAACAGCGCATCGGGCGTGGGGCTCATCGCCTTGCCGACCTCGGCGCGGTACGAAGGCTGGCTGGGGTTGTACACCACGTTCTCGGTCACCGTGCCGCCCAGCTGCTTGAAGCCCGTCGCAAACTCTTGGCTCAGGCCCTGGCCGTACGGGTTGTTCAGGTACATCACCGCCACCTTCTTGAAGCCCGCGTCGTGCGCCACCTTGGCCATGGCCAGCCCTTGCAGCGCGTCCGACGGACAGGTGCGGAACCAGAAGCCGCCGGTCTTGCCCTGCTTGGCCAGGTCACTGAAGGTCGGTGAGGTGGATGCCGGCGAGATCTGCACCACCTTGCTCGGCGCCGTCACCGAGGTCAGGATGGCGGCGCTCACGCCACTGGAGAGCGCGCCGATGATGGCCGGCACCTGCTGCACGTCCACCAGCTTCTTGGCCGCGTCCACGCCCACCGAGGGGCTGGTCTGGTCGTCCAGCAGCGACAGCTTCAAGTCGCAGGTGTTGGCGCCGTGCGAGGCGTTGAAGTCGGCCACGGCCAGCTCGCTGCCCTTGGCGATTTGCTGGCCCAGCACGCCCAGCGAGCCGGTCAGCGACATCACCGCGCCCACCGGGGTGGTGCACGAAGCGGCGAAGGCGGGCGCGCAGCCCATGCTGGCCAGGGCCAGCGCGATGGCGGCCCGTTTGATGGATGGATGTCTCATTTCGAATACCTCCGAAAAAGGTCAACACGCCAAAAACGGCGGCAGCGGACCTGTCCCGAAGGAACAAGAGCATCGAGGCATCAACCCAGCACCGGGTGGCAATCGGCAAAACGTCGGGGAATGTCATCGGGTGATGGGACGTTCCGGTCGCCGGGCAATCCACACTCTACGCCGCTTGGGCCCAGCTTGCATGGCGCGCCGTCGGCGCCATGAAACAATGCCGTCATGCAAAGCGCAGACGTCCTCATCATCGGTGCCGGCATGGCCGGTGCCTCGCTGGCCTGGCGACTGGCGCGCGCAGGCCGGCGCGTGCTGCTGATCGAGCGCGAGGCCCAGCCCGGCATGCACAGCACGGGCCGCTCGGCGGCGATGTTCATGGAGAGCTACGGCCCGCCGGGCGTGCGTGCGCTCACGCGCGCCAGCCGCGACTTTTATCTGCACCCGCCCGCCGGTTTTGCCGACGTGCCCCTGCTCGCGCCGCGCGCGGCGCTGTTCGTGGCCACGGCCGCGCAACGCCCCGCACTGGATGCGATGCAGGCCGAGCTGGCCGCCAGCGGCACCGTGTTAAAGCTCCTGAATTCAGAGCAGCTTGCGCAGATTGCACCGGCGCTGCGGCCCGGTTTGTTTGAAAGCGGCCTGCTGGACGCCAACGGCTTCGACATCGACGTCAACGCGCTGCTGCAAGGCTTCTTGCGCGGCGCGCGGCACGCGGGCGCCCAGTTGCTCACGCAGGCGGAGCCGCGGGCGGCCGAGCGCGCCGACGAGGGCTGGCGCCTGCGACTGGCCGACGGCCGCTGCGTGGTCGCGCCCGTGCTGGTCAACGCCGCGGGCGCCTGGGCCGACGACGTGGCGGCGCTGCTGGGCGCGGCGCCCATCGGCCTGGTGCCCTGCCGGCGCAGCGCCTTCACGTTCCGCGCGCCCGAAGGAGCGGACATCGCCGATTGGCCGCTGGTGTCGGACATGGACGAGCAGTGGTACTTCAAGCCCGACGCGGGCCAGTTGCTGGGATCGCCCGCCAACGCCGATGCGGTGGCGCCGCACGACGTGCAGCCGGAGGAACTGGACATTGCACTGGGCATCCACCGCATCGAGGAAGCAACGACGCTGCGCATCGCGCGGCCCACCGCCACCTGGGCGGGCCTGCGCACGTTTGCGCCCGACGGCGAGATCGTGATCGGCTTCGACGCGGACTGCCCGGGCCTGTTCTGGCTGGCCGGGCAGGGCGGCTACGGCATACAGAGCGCGGCCGGCGCGAGCGCGCTGGCGGCCTGCCTGATCGAGGGTGGGCCGCTGCCCGCGGAATTGACGCGCCACGGCGTCGCACCCGCCGCCGTCGCGCCCGCGCGCTTGCGCGCAGTCAAGTGCCGGCCAGCGAGCGCAGGCCGTTCAGGTCCAGCAGGCGCAGCTGGCGACCCCGGCCGCTGATCAGGTCACGCTCGCGCAACTGGCGCAGCACGCGCGAGAAGGTCTCGGGGGCAATGCCCAGTTGCTCGGCAATGGCGCGCTTGCGCTCGCGCAGGGTGATGGCCGGTTGTTGCGGCGCCTCGGGCGTGCCCTCCAGGTGCCGCAGCAGCCATTCGGCACAACGCGCCTCGGCGTCCTTGCCCAGCCGCGTCACGGCCAGCTCGGCCTGCTGCCGGTGGGCGCGCGCCAGGTCGCGCACCAGCAGCAGCGTTTGCGCGGGCAGGGCGCCCAGGTTGGCCGAGAAGTCGGCCAGCGGTACCGCGCGCACCCGCACCGGGGTTTCGGCCACGATGTCCATCAGCGGCGCCAGGCCCAGCACCGCGCTGCCCGGGTCCAGCCAGCACGGGCCCTCCAGCCGGCCCAGGGTGTGCGCCAGGCCTTCGGGCCCGAGCAAGCCCAGGGCCACGCGGCCTTCGGCGAGATGGTGGATGTGGTCGTCGTGGCGGGCTCGGCGCAGCAGCACCGTGCCGGCAGGCAGCACGGCAGCCTGGTGACCAGGGTCGGGCAGGGGCAGGGTCAGCATGGGCCGACTGTGCCGCGCCTCTGGCAAGATGCCATTGATGCACATCAACCCTGGCGTTTTTGGGCGGCGCGTGCCGGCAGGGCGCTTCATCGCTGCGGCGGCGCGGCTGCGCCCGTGGCGGACCGCCCTGGTTGCCGTGCTGGCGGCCGTGGCCGTGTCGGGCTGCGGCGGCCCGCGCGAACGGCCGCGCCCCGACCCGATCGAGATCACCCTGCTCGGCCTGAACGACTTTCACGGCAACCTGGAGCCGCCCCGGCTGGCCGTCAACACCGCGGCACCCGGCGGGCCGGCGCAGGCGGTGCCCGCCGGCGGCGCGGCGTACCTGGCCTCGCTGATCGCCCAGCGGCGCGCGGCCAATGCCCACACCGCGCTGGTGGCGGCCGGCGATCTGGTCGGGGCCTCGCCGCTGGTGTCATCGCTGTTTGCCGATGAGCCCACGATCGAGACGCTGAACCTGATGCGGCTGGACTTTGCCGCCACCGGCAACCACGAGTACGACCAGGGTTGGCACGAATTGCTGCGCCTGCAAACGGGGGGCTGCGAGCGCTTCACCGCCAAGATGCCGTGCCAGCTCAGCCAGCCGTTCGCCGGCGCGCGCTTTCAATACCTGGCCGCCAACACCGTGCGCGCCGATGGGCGGCCGCTGCTGCCCGCCACCGGCATCCGGTTTTTCGAGCAGGACGGCGTGCGCATCGGCGTGGGCTTCATCGGCCTGACGCTGAAGAACACCCCGCACATGGTGCGCCCCAGCGGCGTGCGCGGGCTCGCGTTCGAGGACGAGGCGGCCAGCGCCAACGCGCTGATCGCGCCGCTGCGCGCGCAGGGCGCCGACGTGATCGTGGTGCTGATCCACGAGGGCGGCCGCACCCGCAGCGGTTTGCAGGACGCCAGCTGCGCGGGTTTGTCGGGCGACATCGTGCCCATCCTCGATCGCCTGTCCGAGCAGGTGGATGTGGTGATCTCGGGCCACACGCATCGCGCCTATCTGTGCGACTACGCGCGCGTCAACCCGGCCAAGCCCTTTTTGCTGACCAGCGCCGGGCTGTACGGCACCTTGCTGACCGAGGTGCACCTGAGCGTGGACGTGGCCACGCGCCGTGTGGTGCGCCGCAGCGCACGCCAGCACATCGCGCAAGGCCAGGCGTTTGCGGGTCCGACGGCGGACGTCCCCTTGCAGCGCGCCTGGCCCGTGTACCCGGCCGATCCGGAGGTCGCGGCGCTGGTGGCGCGCTACAGCGCCGCTGCCGCGCCCCTGGCCGCCGCCCCGGCGGGGCGCCTGGCCGCGCCGGCCACGCGCCAGCCGCGGCTCAACGGCGAGAGCGTGATGGGCCGCATCGTCGCCGACGCCATCCTGGCGGCCACGCACAGCCCCGAGGCCGGCGGCGCGCAACTGGCCTTCGTGAACCCGGGCGGCGTGCGCGCCGACCTGGTGCCCGCGGCCGACGGCGGCGTCACCTTCGGGCAGCTCTACAGCGTGCAGCCCTTCGGCAACACGCTGATGGCGCTCACGCTCAGCGGCGAGCAAATCCGCCAGCTGCTCGAGCAGCAGTTCGACAGCGGCACCAACACCGTGGCCAGCCCGCGCATCCTGCAGGTCTCGCACGGCTTTGGCTACACCCTCGACCGCGCGGCCCCCGCCGGCCAGCGCATCCGCCGGATGCGGCTGAACGGCCAGGCCATTGAGCCGCAGCGCGACTACCGCGTCGGCGTGCAAAGCTACCTGGGCAGCGGCGGCGACAACTTCAGCGTGTTCACGCACGGCCGCGACATCACCGGTGGCGGGCTGGACGTGGATGCGCTGGCGGACTACATCCGCGCGCAGAGCGCTGCCGGGCCGATGGCGCTGCCGCTGGCGGCGCGGATTTCCGGGCGGTGAGGCGTTGCCGTCGAGAATCCGCAAAAAAAAGTCCGCATGTTCGACGAACGATGCGGACTTTTTTAAACTGGTGCCGGCTGCCGGAATCGAACTGGCGACCTACGCGTTACGAGTGCGTTGCTCTACCAACTGAGCTAAGCCGGCTTTTCTCGTAAAGTCTGCGATTATAGCGGGCGCCTTGCCCCATTTTGACCTTTGTCACCCACTGCCCTGGAGACTCTCGAAGATGCTGAAGACCGATCACCTGACCGATACCCGCGCGCTGCTGGATGTGGCGGCCGATCGCGGCGCGCCCTCGCGCCGCCAGGCGCTGGGGCTGGCGCTGGGCGTGGGCTACGCGGCGGCCACGTTGCCGTCGCTGGCGCAGACGGCCATCAAGACCAGCGCCGAGGGCCTGACCGCCGGCGAGGTGACGATCGACGTGGCCGGCTTCAAGATGCCGGCGTACCGCGCGCAACCGGCGGGCAAGAGCGGTCTGCCCGTGGTGCTGGTGCTGTCCGAGATCTTCGGCGTGCACGAGTACATCGCCGACATCACGCGCCGCCTGGCCCACGCGGGTTACCTGGCCATCGCGCCCGAGCTGTTCGTGCGCCAGGGCGACGCGCAAGGCTACGGCGAGATGTCCAAGCTGATGAGCGAGGTGATTTCCAAGGTGCCCGACGCGCAGGTGATGGGCGACCTGGACGCCACAGTGGCCTGGGCCGGCGCCCACGGCGGCAACACCGACAAGCTGGGCGTGACCGGCTTTTGCTGGGGTGGGCGCCAGGTGTGGCTGTATGCCGAGCACAACCCCAAGCTGAAGGCCGCCGTGGCCTGGTACGGGCGCCTGGTGGGCCAGCCCACGGCGCTGGCGCCCAAGAACCCGCTGGACGGCGCGGCGCAGCTGAAGGCGCCGGTGCTGGGCCTGTACGGCGGCGCCGACACGGGCATCCCCCTTGACACGATTGATACGATGAAAAAAGCGCTGGCCGAGGCGGGCGCCAAGGGCAATGCCGCCGCCAAGGCCAGCGAGTTCGTGATCTACCCGGATGCGCCGCACGCCTTTCATGCCGACTACCGGCCCAGCTACCGCAAGGAAGCGGCCGAGGACGGCTACAAGCGCGCGCTGGCGTGGTTCAAGGCGCACGGCGTGGCTTGAGACGCCCCAGATCTCGCAGGTCGGGTTGAGGAACGGAAACCCGACAGGCGCTTCACCGGTGCGCGTTGGGTGATGGACACGAATGTCGGGTTACGCTTTGCCAACCCGACCTACGACTGCTTTGACGAGCAAGCCGCCCGTGAGGCGGTTTTTTTGATGTTTTATGGATCTGGCGCCGACCAGACAAGCGCGAGTAGCTATGAATTTGATTGCAATCCTGGTCGGCACACTGATCGCCGGCGTGGGCAGCGTGTGGATCGCCGCCACCTTGTCGTTCGGCGTGCTGGCGCGCTACACCCAGCACATGCTCAGCCTGGCGGCCGGCGCGCTGCTGGCCACCGCCTTCATTCGCCTGCTGCCCGAGGGCTTCGAGAGCGGGGTGGAAGTGCACGTGCTGTCGGCCACGCTGCTGGCCGGCCTGCTGTTTTTCTTTCTGCTCGACAAGGCCGAGCTGTGGCACCACGGCCATGAGCACCACCCGACCTTGCCCACGCTGGACCAGGCCATGGTCGATGCCGACGTGATGCACGGGCATGCCCATGACGACGCCCATGCGCATGCCGACCACGCCGGGCACCACCACGCCGCGCCCCTTGCCGGCGGCGGCTGGGCGGTGCTGACGGGCGATGCCGTGCATTGCTTTGGTGACGGCGTGCTGATTGCCTCGGCCTTTTTGTCCAGCCCCGCGCTGGGCTGGGCCGCCACGCTGGCGGTGCTGGTGCACGAGGTGCCACACCACATGGGCGATCTGGCGGTGCTGCATCAGGGCAGCCGGCGCAAGTGGCGCACTGCGCTGCTCAAGGTGTCGCTGGCCGGCGCGGTGACGGCCCTGGGCGGCGTGGTCGGCTGGGCACTGGTCGAAGGCCTGGCTGGCCTGCTGCCCTACCTGCTGATGCTGGCGGCCAGCAGCTTCATCTACGTGGCGCTGGCCGACCTGATCCCGCAGCTGCAAAAGCGCCTGAACGCGCGCCAGACGGCGGCGCAGATCGTGTGGCTGCTGATTGGCATGGCGCTGGTGATTGCGGTCGGCCTGGCGGGGCCGGAGCATGCGCACTGAGCTGGTCGATATGGTCGCTTGACCGTCACCCTTTGGCCACGGGCAGGCCGGGCGTGCGGCTCCACTCGCTCCAGCTGCCGGCGTACAGGGCCACCGGCGGGTAGCCGGCCAGTTCCATCGCGATGATGTTGGGCACGGTGCTGACGCCGCTGCCGCATTGGTGCACCACGCCGGCGGCGTCGCGGCCGGCCAGCAGGGCGGCGAATTCGGTCTTGAGCTGCGCGGGCGACTTGAAGCAGCCGTCGGGCCCCAGGTTGTCGCCGAAGGGGCGGTTGAGCGCGCCGGGGATGTGGCCGGCGATCGGGTCCAGCGGCTCGGTCTCGCCGCGATAGCGTGGCGCGCCGCGGGCGTCGATGATGGTTTGCGTGGGTTGGTTCAGCCGGGCCGCCAGGTCCTGCGTGCTGACCCAGTGACGCAGCTCGGGCCCCAGCTCGAAGTGGCCGTGCGCGCGGGCGGGCGCCGGGCCGCTTTCGGTCGCGCCGCCGGCGGCCAGCCAGGCTTGCAGGCCGCCGTCGAGCACGGCCACGGCGTCGTGGCCCGCCCACTTCAACATCCACCACAGGCGCCCGCAGTAGTTGGCGCCGTTGCGGTCGTACACCACGGCTTGCATGGTGTTGTCAAGGCCCAGCCGGCGCAGGGTCTGCGCGAACAGCTCTCTTTTTGGGAGCGGATGGCGGCCGCCATTGACGGCGTTGGCCGGGTCGTGCGTGCTCAGGTCGCGCTCCAGGTGGGCTTGCATGGCGCCTTGAATGTGCTGCTCGGCAAACATCGCGTCGGCCTTGGCGGGGTCGGCCAGATCGAAGCTGCAATCGACCACCAGCAGCGGCGTGCCATTGGCTTGCAGGGCCTGGAGTTGCGGGGCTGAAATGAGGTGGGTGAACATCAAAATTCCTCGGCGGGCGGATTGGGCAGGGCGCGGGCGCGCAGCACGGTGGCGGCCATGCCGCAGGCGATGATGAGGGCCATGCCCAGCCAGCCCAGCGGCGGGATGTGGTCGCCAAACAGCGTCAGGCCGAACAGCGCGCCGAACACGATGCCCGAGTATTGCAGGTTGGCCACGACGATGGTGGAGCCGTGCGTGTAGGCGCGCGTCATGCACAGCTGGCCCAGGGCGGCCAGCAGGCCCATGGGCAGCAGCCACAGCGCCTGCCCCGTGGCCAGCGTGTGCGCGCCCAGCGCCAGCATGCCCAGGCCGCCGGCCAGCAGGGCGGCCAGCGAGAAATAAAACACCGTGCGCGTCTCGGGCTCGCCCACGCGGCCCAGCGCGGCCACCTGCATGTAGGCCAGCGCCGCCATCAGGCTGCCCAGCAGGCCGACCAGGCCGGCGAACAACTGGTTTTGCTCCAGCGTGGGGCGCAGCAGCAGGACCACCCCGACAAAACCGGCCATCACCGTGAGGATCAGCGGGCCCTGGCGGCGCACGTCGGCCAGCTGGCCCATGGCCAGGGTGCCGCCGATGATGAAGGCGGCGATCCAGATGCCGCTCATGTAGTTGAGCGTGATGGCGGTGGACAGCGGCAGCTGCCCGATGGCGTAGAACCAGCACACCAGCGAGGCCACGCCCACCACGTTGCGCCACACGTGCATCATGGGCACGTGCGTGCGCAGGCTGACCCCGCGCGAACGCGCCAGCGCGCCGATGAAGACCACGCTGATCACGCCGCGATAAAACACGACCTCGAGCGGATCGAAGGAGTCGGACGCGAACTTGATGCACACGCCCATGCCCGCAAAGAACAGCGAGGCGGCGATCATCCAGGCGGCTTGCATGAGAAAACGAACTACCCCCGTTGCTCCACTCGCTGCCCGATGTTTCGGCATCCCCCCTCAAGGGGGCTGAAGGCCGCGGCTCCAAGCCTGCCTGCGCAGGCTTGGACGGCCCGAAGAGGCGGTGCCTGTGGCACCGCCGCGGCCTGCAAGGCTCGCCTATGACCGGGGAGGCCCCGGCCATGGCGATCGCTGGCATGGCCTGCTCCGCGGCCGCTCGGCTCGTTGGCGTTCATGCGGTACGGGGTGGGCGCGAGTTGCTATGGTTTTGACCTTGTCAGGTGTTGATGGGTGGGTCGATGGCGCGCCGGTACCAGGCGTGAAAATGCTGCATGCCGTCTTCCATGGGGCTTTGGTAGGGGCCCACCTCGTTGTCGCCGCGCAGCATCAGCGCCTTGCGGCCGGCGTCCATGCGCTCGCCGATCTCATCGTCCTCGACGGCGGTCTCCATGTAGGCCGCGCGCTGCGCCTGGACGAACTCGCGCTCGAAGGCGACGATCTCCTCGGGGTAGTAGAACTCGACCATGTTCATGGTCTTGTCCGGGCCCATCGGGTGCAGGGTGGAGACGGTGAGCACGTGCGGATACCACTCCACCATGATGTGCGGGTAGTAGGTCAGCCAGATCGCGCCGCGCTCGGGCAGCTGGCCTTCGCGGTAGCGCAGCAGCACCTCGTGCCACAGCTTGTAGGCGTCCGAGCCGGGCTTGCCGAAGCTGGGCGCCACGCCCACGGTCTGCACCGAATACTCGCGGCCGAACTGCCAGCTCAGGTCGTCGCAGGTGACGAAGTTGCCTAGGCCGGGGTGAAAGGGGCCGACGTGGTAGTCCTCCAGATAGACCTCGATGAAGGTCTTCCAGTTGTAGTTGCAGGTGTGCAGCTCCACGTGATCGAGCGCGTAACCCGCGAAGGACAGCTCGCCGGCCACCCCCATGCCCGCCAGGTCGGCCGCGATGTCGCGCCCGTTGTCCTCGAACAAGAGGCCGTTCCACTCGCGCAGCGCGTAGTTGTTCAAGTCCAGCGCGGGGTCGCAGGCGAAGTGCGGCGCGCCCAGCAGCTGGCCGCCGGGCGTATACGTCCAGCGGTGGATGGGGCACACGATGTTGCCGCCCGCGTGGCCCTTGCCCTGGCCCTGCAGGTTGCCGCGCCCGCCCAGCATCAGGGCCTGGCGGTGGCGGCAGCAGTTGGAGATGAGCTCGACCTGGCCCTTGGCGTTGCGGATCAGCGCGCGCCCGTCGGCCTCTTGCGGCAGGGTGAAGTAGTCGCCCGCCTCGGGCACCGCCAGCGCGTGGCCGACGTAGCGCGGACCGGCATCGAAGAGCAGCTTCTTTTCGCGCTCGAACAGCGCTGCGTCGAAATAGGAGTGGACGGGAAGTTGAGTCGCCGCCTGCTGGAGTTGAAGACTTAAATCAGACATGGAGTTCCGACCTAGAGACTCCCCCTATGAAGGGGCAGGAAAAAAGCGCCTGGCATCCGGGGATATTGCGCGCATGAATGACCCCACGCCGCGGCGTTGGGGAACCCATGATTTTAGCCCACGTGCGCAAGCGGCGCACCGGGGCCGGGCCCTGGCCCCGGGGTGCGGATAAAATACCCGGCTTGCCGCTTTTCAAACGGGCGGCTTGCGCCGCATGGTGCGCGAGCCGTCCGCCTTGTTTGAACAGAACGTGTGCGCGGGTGGCGAAATTGGTAGACGCACCAGGTTTAGGTCCTGACGCCCGCGAGGGTGTGGGGGTTCGAGTCCCCCCCCGCGCACCACCGATCAACATGACACAGAGAGAAAGCCCCATGGCCGTGAACGTCGAAACCCTGGAAAAACTCGAGCGCAAGATGACGCTCTCCCTGCCGCTGGACACCATCCGCGGCGAAGTCGAGACGCGCCTGCGCAAGCTGGCCCGCACCGTGAAGATGGACGGCTTTCGCCCCGGCAAGGTGCCGATGAGCGTGGTGGCCCAGCGCTACGGCTACTCGGTGCAGTACGAGGTGATGAACGACAAGGTGGGCGAGGCGTTTTTCAGCGCGGCCAACGAGGCGCAGCTGCGCGTGGCCGGCCAGCCCACCATCACCGAAAAAGACGGCGCGCCCGAAGGCCAGATGGCCTTTGACGCCGTCTTCGAGGTGTTCCCCGAAGTCAAGATCGGCGATCTGGCCACGGCCGAGGTGGAGAAGGTGTCGGCCGCCACCACCGACGAGGCGATCGACCGCACGCTGGACATCTTGCGCAAGCAGCGCCGCAGCTTTGCCCAGCGCGCCCAGGGCGCCGCCGCCGAAGACGGCGACCGCGTGACGGTGGACTTTGTCGGCAAGATCGACGGCGAGCCGTTTGACGGCGGCAAGGCCGAGGACTTCCCCTTCGTGATTGCCGAAGGCCAGATGCTGCCCGAGTTCGAGACCGCCGTGCGCGGCATGAAGCTGGGCGAGAGCAAGACCTTCCCGCTGGCCTTCCCGGCCGACTACCACGGCAAGGACGTGGCGGGTAAGACGGCCGACTTCATGGTCACGGTCAAGAAGATCGAGGCCGCGCACCTGCCCGAGGTCAACGAACAGTTGGCCAAGTCGCTGGGCGTGGCGGACGGCAGCGTGGACGGCCTGCGCGCCGACATCAGGAAAAACCTGGAGCGCGAGATCAAGTTTCGCCTGAACGCGCGCAACAAGCAGGCCGTGATGGACGCGCTGCTGGCCAAGTCCGAACTGGACCTGCCCAAGGCCAGCGTGCAGGCCGAGCTGGACCGCATGATCGAGAGCGCCCGCGCCGACCTGAAAGCGCGCGGCATGAAGGACGTCGAGAAGCTGCCCATGCCCGAGGACGGCTTCCGCCCGCAGGCCGAGCGCCGCGTGCGCCTGGGCCTGGTGGTGGCCGAGCTGGTCAAAGCCGCCAAGCTGCAAGCCACGCCCGAGCAGATCAAGGCCCAGGTCGAAGAGCTGGCCGCCAGCTACGAGAAGCCGGAGGAGGTGGTGCGCTACTACTACGCCGACAACCGCCGCCTGGCCGACGTGGAGGCCATGGTGATCGAGAACAACGTGACCGAGCACGTGCTGGGCCAGGCCAAGGTGACCGAGAAGACGCTGGGCTTCGACGAGCTGATGGGCCAGTCGGCCTGATCGCTATCAAAATAGAAGCTGCCAGCGCTTGATGCATGGGCGTCAGAAGCCGAGTTTGTTCTTGGTTTCGCCGGGCGAGGCCCGGCGGTGACAATGGGGTCTGGAATCCGGCGGTTCCGACCCCATTTGGCTTTCATCCCCTCTTGACGGAGCTTTCATGAGCGCACTTGCCTCTCCCCAAAACCTCGGGCTGATCCCGATGGTGATCGAGCAGTCCGGCCGCGGCGAGCGGTCCTTCGACATCTACTCGCGCCTGCTCAAGGAGCGCGTGATCTTTCTGGTCGGCGAGGTCAACGACCAGACCGCCAACCTGGTGGTCGCGCAGTTGCTGTTTCTGGAGAGCGAGAACCCCGACAAGGACATTTCGTTCTACATCAACTCGCCCGGCGGCAGCGTCACGGCCGGCATGTCGATCTACGACACCATGCAGTTCATCAAGCCCGACGTGTCCACCATGTGCCTGGGCTTTGCCGCCAGCATGGGGGCATTCTTGCTGGCCGCGGGCGCCAAGGGCAAGCGCTATTCGCTGCCCAACAGCAAGATCATGATCCACCAGGTGCTGGGCGGCGCACAGGGCCAGGCCACCGACATCGAGATCCAGGCGCGCGACATTCTGCGCACCAAAGAGCAGATGAACCGCATCCTGTCCGAACGCACCGGCCAGCCCTACGAGAAAGTCGTGCACGACACCGAGCGCGACTACTACATGACGGCCGATGAGTCGAAGGACTACGGCATCATCGACCAGGTTCTGGCGCGGCGCCCTTGATGCGGTTGTTACACGGCGACTTCGCTATCATGGCCGGACTCCCATTCTGCAAGACCACCCATGGCCGATAAAAAAGGCTCCTCCAGCGAAAAAGCGCTTTACTGCTCCTTCTGTGGCAAGAGCCAGCACGAGGTCAAGAAGCTGATTGCCGGACCGTCGGTGTTCATCTGCGACGAGTGCATCGACCTGTGCAACGACATCATCCGCGAGGAGGTGCCCGCCGATGCGCCCGAGGGCAAGGCCAAGGGCGACTTGCCCACGCCGGTGGACATCAAGACCAACCTGGACAACTACGTCATCGGCCAGGAAAAGGCCAAGCGCACCCTGGCCGTGGCGGTGTACAACCACTACAAGCGCCTCAAGCACAAGAGTGACAAGAAGGGCGGCGACGTCGAGCTGGCCAAGAGCAACATCCTGCTCATCGGCCCCACCGGCAGCGGCAAGACGCTGCTGGCGCAAACCCTGGCGCGCCAGCTGGACGTGCCCTTCGTCATGGCCGACGCCACCACGCTGACCGAGGCCGGCTACGTCGGCGAGGACGTCGAGAACATCATCAGCAAGCTGCTGCAAAGCTGCGAGTACGACGTCGAGCGCGCGCAGCGCGGCATCGTCTACATCGACGAGATCGACAAGATCAGCCGCAAGAGCGACAACCCCAGCATCACGCGCGACGTCTCGGGCGAGGGCGTGCAGCAGGCGCTGCTGAAATTGATCGAAGGCACCCTGGCCAGCGTGCCGCCGCAGGGTGGGCGCAAGCACCCCAACCAGGACTTCTTGCAGATCGACACCACCAACATCCTGTTCATCTGCGGCGGCGCCTTTGCGGGGCTGGAGAAGGTGATCGAGGCGCGCACCGAGGCCAGCGGCATCGGCTTTGGCGCCACCGTGCGCAGCAAGCAGCAGCGCTCGATCAGCGAAGCCTTTCTCGACGTCGAGCCCGAGGACCTGATCAAGTACGGCCTGATCCCCGAGCTGATCGGTCGCATGCCGGTGGTCGCCACCCTGGCCGAGCTGACCGAGGACGCGCTGGTGCAAATCCTCACCGAGCCCAAGAATGCGCTGGTCAAGCAGTTCTCGCGCCTCTTGCAGATGGAGGGCGTCGAGCTGGAGATCCGCCCCTCGGCCCTGGCGGCCATCGCCCGCAAGGCGCTGGCGCGCAAGACCGGCGCGCGGGGCCTGCGCTCGATCCTCGAGGGCGCGCTGATCGACACCATGTACGAGCTGCCGCACACCGCCAACGTGGCCAAGGTGGTGGTGGACGAGAGCACCATCGACGAGGCGCAGTCGCCGCTGCTGGTGTATCGCGAAGCCGCCAAAAAAGCTTGAGATCGCATTTGGCGCTACCGCGCGCCCCATCTGCGCAAGCTGCTCCTGAAACAAGAGCGTGCGCGGATTTTTTCGTCCCCCCGGATGTTCCTGCCCGCGGCGCCCGTCGCGCCCGGGTTGAAAATGCGGTCTGAGCGCCCATCTCAGGCCTGATCACGCAACAAGGATTCGACATGTCTGGAACCACGCCCCTGCCCGCCACGCCGATCGACCTGCCGCTGCTGCCGCTGCGCGACGTGGTGGTGTTTCCGCACATGGTCATCCCGCTGTTCGTGGGCCGGCCCAAGAGCATCAAGGCGCTGGAGAGCGCCATGGCCGCCGACCGGCGCATCATGCTGGTGGCGCAAAAGACGGCGGCCAAGGACGAGCCCGCCGTCACCGATATGTTCGAGGTGGGCTGCGTCTCCACCATCTTGCAGATGCTCAAGCTCCCCGACGGCACCGTGAAGGTGCTGGTCGAGGGCCAGCAGCGGGCCACGGTCACGCACATCGAAGAAGGCGAGACGCACTTCATGACCACCGTCACGCCGCTGGAGGTGTCGGCCGGTGACAAGGACAACGCCGAGGTCGAGGCGCTGCGCCGCGCGGTGATGCAGCAGTTCGACCAGTACGTCAAGCTCAACAAGAAGATCCCGCCCGAGATCCTCACCTCCATCGCCAGCATCGACGAGCCCGGCCGCCTGGCCGACACCATTGCCGCGCACCTGCCGCTCAAGCTGGAGAACAAGCAGGCCGTGCTCGATTTGGCCAGCGTCAAGGAGCGGCTGGAAAGCCTGTTCGAGCAGCTCGAGCGCGAGGTGGACATCCTCAACGTGGACAAAAAAATCCGCGGCCGCGTCAAGCGCCAGATGGAGAAAAACCAGCGCGACTTCTATCTCAACGAGCAGGTCAAGGCCATCCAGAAGGAGCTGGGCGAGGGCGAAGAGGGCGCTGACATCGACGAGATCGAGAAGAAGATCAAGGCCGCGCGCATGCCCAAGGACGCGCGCAAGAAGGCCGATGCCGAGCTGAAAAAGCTCAAGCTCATGTCGCCCATGTCGGCCGAGGCCACCGTGGTGCGCAACTACATCGACGTGCTGGTGGGCCTGCCCTGGGCCAAGAAGACCAAGATCAAGCACGACCTGGCCTACGCCGAGCAGGTGCTGAACGAAGACCACTACGGCCTGGAGAAGGTCAAGGACCGCATCCTCGAATACCTCGCGGTGCAGCGGCGCGTGGACAAGGTCAAGGCGCCCATTCTGTGCCTGGTGGGCCCGCCCGGCGTGGGCAAGACCTCGCTGGGCCAGTCGGTGGCCAAGGCCACGGGCCGCAAGTACGTGCGCATGGCGCTGGGCGGCATGCGCGACGAGGCTGAAATCCGCGGCCACCGCCGCACCTACATCGGCGCCATGCCGGGCAAGGTGCTGCAAAGCCTGAACAAGGTGGGCACGCGCAACCCGCTGTTCTTGCTTGATGAGATCGACAAGCTGGGCATGGACTTTCGCGGCGACCCCTCCAGCGCGCTGCTGGAAGTGCTGGACCCCGAGCAGAACCACACCTTCAGCGACCACTACGTCGAGGTGGATTTCGACCTGTCGGACGTGATGTTCGTGGCCACCAGCAACTCGATGAACATCCCGCCGGCGCTGCTGGATCGCATGGAGGTGATCCGCCTGGCGGGCTACACCGAGGACGAGAAGGTCAACATCGCCGTTAAGTACCTGCTGCCCAAGCAGCTCAAGAACAACGGCGTGAAGGAGAGCGAGCTCGAAGTCGGCGAAGACGCGGTGCGCGACATCGTGCGCTACTACACCCGCGAGGCCGGCGTGCGTGCGCTCGAGCGCGAGCTCTCCAAGATCTGCCGCAAGGTCGTCAAGGCCCTGCAGCTCGGCCAGATGAAGCCGCGCGTCGTGGTCTCGGCCGAGAACCTCAACGAGTTTCTGGGCGTGCGCAAATTCAGCTTTGGCCGGGCTGAACACAAGAACCAGGTGGGTCAGGTGGTCGGTCTGGCCTGGACCGAGGTGGGGGGCGATCTGCTCACCATCGAGGCCGCCACCATGCCCGGCAAGGGCGCCATCCAGCGCACCGGCCAGTTGGGCGAGGTGATGAAGGAGTCGGTGGACGCCGCGCGCACCGTGGTGCGCTCGCGCGCGCACGCGCTGGGCATCAAGGACGAGCAGTTCGACAAGCGCGACATCCACATCCACGTGCCCGACGGCGCCACGCCCAAGGACGGCCCCAGCGCCGGCGCGGCCATGACCACGGCCATGGTGTCGGCGCTCACCGGCATCCCGGTGCGCGCCGACGTGGCCATGACCGGCGAGATCACCCTGCGCGGAGAGATCACGGCCATTGGCGGCCTGAAGGAAAAGCTGCTGGCGGCCCTGCGTGGCGGCATCAAGACGGTGTTGATCCCGGAGGAGAACGTCAAGGACTTGCAGGAGATTCCCGTCAACGTCAAAGAGCACCTGACCATCACGCCGGTGCGCTGGATCGACAAAGTGCTGGAGATCGCGCTGGAGCGCCGGCCCATGCCCTTGGCCGACGACGACGCCGGCGTGGTGCCGCCCGCTGCCGTGGCCGCCGCCGCGGCGGCCCCCGAGGCCAAGCGCAAGACCGTGAGAGGCGGCGCGGTCAAACACTGACAAGGCCCGGCCGGCCGCGCAAAAATTTTTGGCTTCTCGCTCGAACGCTGCCGTTTTTCAGGCTACAATGCAAGGCTTGCAACGCGGGAATAGCTCAGTTGGTAGAGCGCAACCTTGCCAAGGTTGAGGTCGCGAGTTCGAGCCTCGTTTCCCGCTCCAATCATCCAGTGTCCGGTTCACCAAGCCGGTCGCTCCAGCCAAGAAAAAGGAAGCATCCGCTTCCTTTTTTTTCAGCTGGCCGAACACGGCGCGATAGCAAAGCGGTTATGCAACGGATTGCAAATCCGTCCAGTCCGGTTCGACTCCGGATCGCGCCTCCACCTTCCCCACCCTGCATTCCGATCGACGCCGCCCGCTGCTCATGTCAACGCGGGAGCGTGCAGCCTGCGACAATGCACGTTGGCCCCGGTGGTGAAATCGGTAGACACAGCGGACTTAAAATCCGCCGCTTTCCCGCAAGGGCGCGTGCCGGTTCGACCCCGGCCCGGGGTACCAGGTCACAACACAAGGAATCAACGCCATGAATCACGACGATGCACCCTTCGAGATTCACGTGCATGGCGACGTGAAGCTGCGTCCGGACGTGGGCTTCGATGCCCTGCAGGATGCCCTCAAACCCCTCTGGAAGTACGCCGGCGCGCGCTCGCTGGCCGATGGCGCCGCCAGCCTGTACGAAGACGAGCCGGGCATCCGCTTCGATCCGGCCGAGCACCTGCTGCAGATGTGCTGGACGCTGGCCGGCGACGAGGACTTTCGCCAGCAGCTGGACGACATGTGCATGAACCTCAACGAGGTCAGCGCCGAGGGCGCGGCCATCGAGGTGACGCTGTACGACGCCGAATACGACGAGGACGACGAGGAGGCCGGGCGCGAGTCGCGCGACGACTTCGTGCTGCTGTTCGTCGGCCCCACGCCGCAGGCCATCATGCAGGCGCAGCGCGACCTGCTGGTGGAAGACGTCGTCAACCTGATGGAGCGCCACTTCGACGGCGCCGAGCTGGGCGGCGTGGTGGGCGAGATCGACAAGCTGTTTTCGGCGCGCTTCGACGCGCTGGTGAACTCGCTGCAGATCAGCAAGCCGCCACGCGGCGCCGGCGGGGGCTCGCCGGGCCACGGTGGTGGCCGGCGCCCGCGCCATCTGCATTGACAACCTGCCTTCGGGCTTTGGTCGCTTTCCTTGGCGGCGCTCTTCAGGCGATTGTCCGGAGTTCGAGCCTGAAGGACTGGGGCGCCATCGCGCTGGCCCCGCGGTCGATCGATATCCATGTTGCCGATGCGAGATGCACAGTGCGCGCCAACAAGGCACAGAAGGCCTGTCACCGCCCCGGCGCGGCCCGCTCGTGCCCTATCGGGTTGAGACTCAAGCCCGCCGCGTCCAGCGGCCGAACGGCAGCTTGCCTTCGCGCTTGACCTTGGGGCCGCTGATGGTCGGGGTCTGGTAGCCCAGGTCCTTGAGTTCCCGGCGCACGCCCAGTACCAGTTGCTGAAAGCTCAAGGCCCGGTGCGAGGCGCGCAGGCGCTTGACCAGCGTGAAGGTGAACGCGCCATAGGCGGTGCTGCCGTGGTCGTACTCGGCCGCCAGTTCCTGCTCGTCGGCCGCGAACAGCAACAAGGGCACGTAGGGGCCGAAGTGGCCGAGCGCGGCCTTGGCCGCTTCGAAGCTGTCGCGGTCGGTGGACCACAGCGCCTTGGCTTCGCCCAGTCCCCGGCGGCACAGCTGAGTGGCGTCGGGCAGCTGCCGTTGCGCCTTTTTGTCGGCGCGAAAAGTCCGCCCCGCGCGCGCGGCCTGCTCGACGAAGTCGCGCGGCACCCACATCTGGTGGGCTGCGTCCCAGCGCAGCATGCGGTGGCGCACGTCGTCGGGCGGGTCGATGCCGCGCACGCGCTGCCCGCCGCGGCTCATGCCGCCGGCATGGCAGCAATCGAAGATGGCCAGGAAGCTGGCGCCGTAGGGCAACTGGCTGTAGTACTGCTGGAAGTCCTTGTCGGTGAAGGCGTGCTCGGGCTGCCAGTCGAAGTCCACCGGCACCAGGGTTTCGTCGCTGCGCTCGGGTTGGCCGTCGGCGCCGTAGCGGGGCAACTGCGCACCGTGGCCGGAGTAGAAGAACACGCGCTCATCGTCGGGCCCCACGCCATCGGCCAGCCAGTCCAGGCGCTCCAGCAGGCCGGCGCGGGTGGCGCGCGCATCGGTCAGCACGCGAATGTCATCGGCCTCGAAGCCGCATTCCTGCAGCAGCGCGCTCATCAGATAGACGTCGTTGATGCAGCCGTTCAGGCGCATGTCGGGCTTTGGATATTCGTTGATGCCCATGAGCAGCGCGCGCCGCCGCACGCGCCGGGGCACGGGCAGCGGCGCGGCCGGCCGCGGACCTGGACGGATGGCGGACTCGGGCAGCAGGCGCGGCAGGATGTCGCTGGCCACGCGCGGCTGCGCCAGGTAGGCCGCGCCATCGTGGTGGATGGGCGGAGCCAAAAAGCTCTCGGTGACGGTGTGGGTGCGCGCGTCGTTGCCGGGCAGCGGGCGCGTGAAGACCATGTCTTGCGGGTTGTAGAGCTCGAACCACTGGCCGATGCCCTGGCCCTGGGCGTCGTACAGCGGCTCGATGCGGCCGCCCAAGGCCGAGCGCAGGGCCGGATGTCCGAGCTGCGAGCCGAAGCTGAACAGCCCGCAGCCGCTCAGCAGCGCCCCCTCGCCGGCGGCCACCATGCGCCGAAACAGGTCATAGCAGCCCAGGCTGCCCAGGTCGTGCGCGCACACCAACTGCGGCCGGAAGTCCTGGTATTGCTGGCGCAGGGTGTTCACCAGCGCATCGCGCAGCGGCGGGCTTTCCGACCATTTCAAGGCCATGCCGGCCGTCCAGCGCACTTGCTCGTCGATCGATTCCGTCAGGCCGGCGTTGTCCAGGGCGGGTGCGGGCCCCGGGGCCTGGAGGCCCAGCCAGCTCAGGGCGCGCGTCACCGTCCAGGCGTCGAGCGGGTGGTCGTCAAACAGCGCGTCGTAGCGCGCGAAGCGGTACTCCAGCGCGCCCTGGTAGCCTGCCTTGCGCGCGCTGGCCTCGAAGGCATCATGCCATTGCCGCTGCCACCGGGCCTGGGCGGGCTCGTCGCCATGGACGCCGCCGTGAACCATCCACACGCGCAGCGGCGCCGCATCGGCCGGCGAGGGCGTCGGATCTTGTGTCGCCGACACGCGGGCCGACGGCGAGGGTTGCGTGGGCGGCAGCTGGCCTTGGGCGGCCAGGGCCTGGGCGTGCGCCTGGGCGTTCAGGCGCTCCTCGATCTTGTCCAGCGTGCGGCGCATGGTGTCGGCCGCCAGGGGCGTGTCCGGCAGCAGGGCGCGGCTGACGGCATCGGATTCGGCGACGCCCAGTTGGTCCGCCAGGTACTGCACCATCCAGGCCAGCGACTGCTGGTTGTCGTTGGGGGGCGTGGTGTCCAGTGCCAGGGTGCGGGTCGTGCTCACCGCGCGTGTCGGCAAGGCGGCGGGCGTGTCCAGGCGCGGTGACGGCAAGAACAGGTCCTGGAACGGGTTGGTGGCCAGTGCCGCTGCACAGCGTGCGCCCAGGGGCGCCAAACCCCAGCGCTGGCACAGGAAGGCCAACAGGCTGCTGTGGTCGTACACGGTGGAGTCCACCCCGGCCGCAAGCCAGGGCGAGGCCAGCACGGCGGGCACCCGCACGCCCAGGCGGTCGAAGCCGAAGCCCAGGTCGCCATCGGGCCCGAGCGGCGCGACCTGGTCGTCGGGCGGCACCGCCGCAGGCGGCGGGACGTGGTCGAAGAAGCCGCCGTGCTCGTCGTACAGCACCGCGAACAGGGTTTGCTGCCACAAGGCCTCGTTGGCACGCAGCGCGCCATAGACGTCGGCGATGAGCTGATCGCCCAGGCCGATGTCGTGCGGCGGGTGCTGGTCGTTGGGCTTGTCGGCCAGGGGCAGCTTGAAGTAGCGCGGCTCGATGAAGACGAACTCGGGAAAATCCTCGGGCTTGCACTGGGCCACGTCCTGGGCGAAGCGGTCGGCTGGGTTGCGCAGGTCGGGGATGGTCCAGGTCTGGGTCAGCAGCAGGGTCAGCGAGACGTCGTGGCTGTAGATGCGTGTGCGCAGCCCGGCATCGTGAAAGCGGTTGAAGATGGTCGGCAGGTCGTAATGCCGAAACAGCGGACCCATGCCCGCCAAGCCCTCGGGCATGCGCAGGTTGCCGCGCGTGGTGCCCGCCAGCGCAAAGATGCGGTTGGGCCAGGTGGGCCCTGGGACGGAGGAAAACCAGCGGTCGCAAATGGTGAACTGCGTGGCCAGGGTGTGCAGCGCGGGAATGGCCCCGGTGGACGTGGTGTCCGCCGGGAAGTGGCGCATGACCTGGCTGATGCTCCGGCCCAGCGTCGCCGGATTGAAGACCGATTGGTACTTGTCGTAGGCATCGGCGACGAAGCCGTTCATCACCGGCGCGGACAGGCTGCCGCCGAGTTGGCGCTTGACGTCCACGAAATCGTGGGAGGGGTCGAAGTCCGCACTTTCACCCAGGCTCTTGCGGTCCAGGCTGGACGCGGCGTCGCCGGTCAATGGCACCGCCGAACCGCCCGGCTGCGCCGGGTTGCCGTGCGCGGGATCGGCCAGGTAGCGCAACGCGGCCTGCACGCCCTCCAGCCCCGCAATGCGCTGGTCCAGCGCGCCCAGCAGATGGTCGAAGGAGCGGTTCTCGAGCATGAGCACGACGACGTGCTGGATGGGGTGCGCCATGATCGGGTCTCTCCTGCGACGTGCCCCGCATCCGTCCGCTGCGCGGGGTTCGCAGCGGAGGTAGAGAGCTTGTGCCGCAACAGTAGCGGCGTCGCTTGCGCCCTGCTGTTACAAAAAGTCAGGCGCGCCCAAAGGCACCGGCCGCATCGACAGGGCAAGGGGCTGCGGCGGCCCCCCGGCTCACGCCGTGGCGATGGCGATACCCTTGAACTGGCCGCTGGCAATGCGCTTTTGCCACTCGGCCGGGCCGGTGTTGTGCACGCTGGTGCCGCTGGCGTCCACGGCCACGGTGACGGGCATGTCCACCACGTCGAATTCGTAGATGGCCTCCATGCCCAGGTCCTCGAAGCCGACTACGCGGGCGTGCTTGATGGCCTTGCTGACCAGGTAGGCCGCGCCGCCCACGGCCATCAGGTAGGCGCTGCCGTTGTCCTTGATGGCCTCGATGGCGACGGGGCCGCGCTCGGCCTTGCCGATCATGGCGATCAGGCCGGTTTGCTCCAGCATCATGCGGGTGAACTTGTCCATGCGCGTGGCGGTGGTGGGGCCGGCAGGGCCCACCACCTCGTCGCGCACCGGATCGACCGGGCCGACGTAGTAGATCACGCGGTTGGTGAAGTCCACCGGCAGCTTCTCGCCCTTGGCCAGCATGTCCTGGATGCGCTTGTGCGCGGCGTCGCGGCCCGTCAGCATCTTGCCGTTCAACAGCAGCGTTTGGCCGGGCGTCCAGCTGGCCACTTCTTCCTTGGTCAAGCTGTCGAGGTTCACGCGCTGGCTGGTCTCGGTGTTGGGGGCCCATTGCACCTTGGGCCACAGGTCCAGGCTGGGCGCCTCCAGGTACACGGGGCCGCTGCCGTCCATCACGAAGTGCGCGTGGCGCGTGGCGGCGCAGTTGGGGATCATGGCCACGGGCTTGCTGGCCGCGTGCGTGGGGTACATCTTGATCTTGACGTCCAGCACCGTGGACAGGCCGCCCAGGCCCTGCGCGCCGATGCCCAGGGCGTTGACCTTCTCGTACAGTTCCAGGCGCAGTTCCTCGACCTGATCGAGCTTTTCGCCGCGCGCGCTCTTGGCCTGCAGTTCGTACATGTCCAGGTCGTCCATCAGGCTTTCCTTGGCCAGCAGCACCGCCTTTTCGGCCGTGCCACCGATGCCGATGCCCAGCATGCCCGGCGGGCACCAGCCGGCGCCCATGGTGGGCACCGTCTTGAGCACCCAGTCCACCAGGCTGTCGCTGGGGTTCATCATGATCATCTTGGACTTGTTCTCGCTGCCGCCGCCCTTGGCGGCCACGGTCACATCGACGGTGTTGCCCGGCACGATCTGCACGTTGATGACGGCGGGCGTGTTGTCCCGGGTGTTCTTGCGGGCAAACAGCGGGTCGGCCACCACGCTGGCGCGCAGCGGGTTGTCGGCGTTCAGGTAGCCGCGGCGCACGCCTTCGTTGACGGCGTCTTCCAGGCTCTGATCAAAGGCAAAACCCTCGAAGCGCACATTCATGCCGATTTTCAGGAAGACGTTGACGATGCCCGTGTCCTGGCAGATCGGGCGGTGGCCCGTGGCGCTCATCTTGCTGTTGGTGAGAATCTGCGCCATCGCGTCCTTGGCGGCCGGCGATTGCTCGCGCTCGTAGGCGCGCGCCAGGTGCGCGATGTAGTCCGCGGGGTGGTAGTAGCTGATGTATTGCAGCGCGGCGGCAATGGATTCGATCAGGTCGTCTTGCTTGATGGTGGTCATGGGGCTTTTCCTGGCGCGGGGCGTCGCGGGACAACGGGGGCGGCAGCAAGGTTTTGCAGGCTTGTGCTAACTTGCCAGCCAGACAAGCCCATATTTTGACAGGCCAACCATGACCGAACCTGACAACACCACCCGTGCCGAGCGCGACAGTTTCGGCTTCATCGACGTGCCCGCCGATCGCCTGTGGGGCGCGCAGACGCAGCGCTCGCTGTTGAACTTCGACATCAGCGGCGAGCACCAGCCCAAGGAAATCATCCGCGCCCTGGCCCGGGTCAAGCGCGCCGCCGCCACGGTCAACGAGCGCCTGGGCAAACTCGACCCGACCAAGGCGGGCGCCATCGTCCGCGCCGCCGACGAGGTGCTGGCCGGCGAGCACGACGGCGAATTTCCGCTGGTGGTCTGGCAAACCGGCTCGGGCACGCAGACCAACATGAACGTCAACGAGGTGTTGGCCAACCGCGCCAGCGAGCTGCTGGGCGGCGTGCGCGGCGAAGAGCGCCTGGTGCACCCCAACGACGACGTCAACAAGAGCCAGTCGAGCAACGACACCTACCCCACCGCCATGAACCTGGCGGCGGTCGAGTCGATCGAGCACCGCCTGCTGCCCGCGCTGGCCGCACTGCGCGAAACGCTGGCCGCCAAGTCCGCCGCCTTCGCCGACATCGTCAAGATCGGGCGCACGCATCTGCAGGACGCCACGCCGGTCACGCTGGGGCAGGAGCTATCGGGCTGGGTGGCCCAGCTGCAGCATGCCGAGCAGCACGTGCGCGCCGCGCTGCCGCACCTGTGCGAGCTGGCGCTGGGCGGCACGGCCGTGGGCACCGGCCTGAACGCGCCCAAAGGCTATGCCCAAGCCGTGGCCGAGGAGTTGGCGCTTCTCACCGGGCTGCCCTTCGTCACCGCGCCGAACAAGTTCGAGGCGCTGGCCAGTTGTGATGCGATCGTGCAGGCGCACGGCGCGCTCAAGGGCCTGGCCGCCAGCCTGATGAAGATCGCCAACGACGTGCGCTGGCTGGCCAGCGGCCCGCGCAGCGGCCTGGGCGAAATCAGCATCCCCGAGAACGAGCCGGGCTCATCGATCATGCCCGGCAAGGTCAACCCGACGCAGTGCGAGGCCATGACCATGCTGTGCGCGCAGGTGCTGGGCAACGACGTGGCCATCAACGTGGGGGGTGCCTCGGGCAATTTCGAGCTGAACGTGTTTCGCCCGATGATCGCCCACAACTTCCTGCAGAGCGTGCGCCTGCTGGGCGATGGCATGCGGAGTTTCAACGAGCACTGCGCCGTCGGCATCGAGCCCAACCGCGCGCGCATCGCCGAGCTGGTGCAGCGCTCGCTGATGCTGGTGACGGCGCTGAACACCCACATCGGCTACGACAAGGCCGCCACCATCGCCAAGCGCGCGCACAAGGAAGGCATCAGCCTGCGCGAGGCGGCCCTGGCGACCGGCTTCTTGACGGGCGAGCAATTCGACGCCTGGGTGCGGCCGCAGGACATGGTGTGATGTTGCTATATTGTTGATAGCTGCCAGCGCTCGATGGGCCGGCGCTTCAGCCGCAATCAATGCTTGCTGGTGGACGCGCTCATCAGTCGGTCGGTGTAGGCAATGGCCATGGCCGACAGCAGGAACACTGCGTGGATGACGGTTTGCGCGATGAGCACCTTGTCGGTGTAGTTGTCGGCGTTGATGAAGGTCTTCAGCAGGTGGATCGAGCTGATTCCGATGATCGACATCGCCAGCTTGACCTTGAGCACGCTGGCGTTGACGTGGTTGAGCCACTCCGGCTGGTCGGGATGGTCGCCCAGGTCCAGGCGGCTGACGAAGGTCTCGTAGCCGCCCACGATGACCATGATCAGCAGGTTGGAGATCATCACCACGTCGATCAGCGCCAGCACCACCAGCATGATCACCGTCTCGTTGAGCTTCGTGACCGGGACATCGGACTTGTAGCCGATCCCGGTGACCAGCGCCTGCAGCGCGTGCGGGTCGCCGAAGGCCGCTTCCACCAGGTGCCACAGCTCGACCAGGAAGTGCGCCACGTACACGGCTTGCGCCGCGATCAGGCCCAGGTACAGCGGCAGTTGCAGCCAGCGGCTGGCAAAGATGAGCGAGGGCAGGGGGCGCAGCGGGCGGTTGGCGGAGGCTTGGGCAAGATCGGGCATGGCCGGGCAGGAAGCAAAATCGGAATGGGAGATTGAACGGGGCCCGGCATTGTATTCAGGCGGCAGGCCGGTCCGGTGCACGGCACGCACCCGTACCGTGGCCGTGGCCCGCATGCGGGGCGCTATGCTTGTGGAAGCACGCGGCGCCCGCCGCTCCGGCGCTGCGGGCTTGAAAGCCGGCGGATCACGGCCACCAGGTAAAACCGCACCCGAAAAATTGGCGTATCGTTGACTCCGAGGCCAGGGGCGCGCCGTGGGTGCACGCGCTGGCCTTGGCGCAGCGGCTGCAGACCCGTCAGAAGTCTGTAAGAGCCTCGCGCGATGATTGCCCGGCCAGGCGCGGCGGCTGTGCCGTGTCGTTCGCAACGAATCAAGGAGACAAAGTCATGAGTGCCATTGAATCCGTTTTGGTTGAAAACCGCGTGTTTGAACCCAGCGCGCAGCTGGTCAAGTCCGCCCGCATTTCCGGCATGGACGCCTACAAGGCGCTGTGCGCCGAGGCCGAGCGCGACTTCACCGGCTTCTGGGGCCGCCTGGCGCGCGAGAACCTGACCTGGGACAAGCCCTTCACCCGCGTGCTGGACGAGTCGAACAAGCCGTTCTACAAGTGGTTCGACGACGGCATGCTCAACGCCAGCGTCAACTGCCTGGACCGGCACATGGGCACCCCGGTCGAGAACAAGACGGCCATCATCTTCGAGGCCGACGGCGGCGAGGTCACGAAGGTCACGTACAAGGAACTGCTGGCGCGCGTGTGCCAGTTCGCCAACGCACTCAAGGCTCACGGCGTCAAGAAGGGCGACCGCGTGCTGATCTACATGCCCATGACCATCGAGGGCGTGGTGGCCATGCAGGCCTGTGCGCGCCTGGGCGCCACGCACAGCGTGGTGTTCGGCGGCTTTTCGGCCAAGGCGCTGCAAGAGCGCATCATCGACGCGGGTGCGGTCGCCGTGATCACGGCCAACTACCAGATGCGCGGCGGCAAGGAGCTGCCGCTGAAGGCCATCGTGGATGACGCGCTGGCCATGGGTGGCTGCGACACCATCCGCAACGTCTTCGTGTACGAGCGCACGGCCAGCGCCTGCGCCATGACGGCCGGGCGCGACAAGACCTTCAGCGAGGCGCTCAAGGGCCAGGCCACCGAGTGCGCGCCGGTCAGCGTCGAGGCCGAGCACCCGCTGTACATCCTGTACACCTCGGGCTCCACCGGCAAGCCCAAGGGTGTGCAGCACTCCACCGGTGGCTATCTGCTGCAGTGCAAGCTGACGATGGACTGGAGCTTCGACCTCAAGCCCGAAGACGTGTTCTGGTGCACCGCCGACATCGGCTGGGTGACGGGCCACTCCTATGTGGCCTACGGGCCGCTCGCCGCCGGCGCGACCGAGATCGTGTTCGAGGGCATTCCCACCTACCCCGACGCAGGCCGCTTCTGGCAGATGATCGAGCGCCACAAGTGCAGCGTCTTCTACACCGCGCCCACGGCCATCCGCTCGCTCATCAAGGCGGCCGAGACCAACGACGCCGTGCACCCCAAGCACAGCAACCTGACCAGCCTGCGCGTCATCGGCAGTGTGGGCGAGCCCTTCAACCCCGAAGCCTGGATGTGGTACTACAAGAACGTGGGCGGCGAGCGCTGCCCCATCATCGACACCTACTGGCAGACCGAAACCGGCGCCCACATGATCAACCCGCTGCCCGGCGCCACGCCGCTGGTGCCGGGCTCCTGCACGCTGCCGCTGCCGGGCATCTTTCCGGCCATCGTCGACGAGACCGGCCACGAGATGCCCAACGGCACCGGCGGCATGCTGGTCTACAAGAAGCCCTGGCCCAGCATGGTGCGCACCATCTGGGGCGACCCGGATCGTTTCAAGAAGACCTACTTCCCGGAGGAGATGAAGGGCTTCTACCTGGCGGGCGAT
The DNA here is from genome assembly GCA_018241325.1 of Pseudomonadota bacterium. Classification (GTDB taxonomy): domain Bacteria; phylum Pseudomonadota; class Gammaproteobacteria; order Burkholderiales; family Burkholderiaceae_C; genus Ottowia. The sequence continues at coordinate 94,035 of JAFEEB010000029.1, forward strand.
GGCGCCGTGTGCTCGGCCGACCGCGGCTACTTCCGCGTCACCGGCCGCATCGACGACGTGCTGAACGTCTCCGGTCACCGCCTGGGCACGATGGAGATCGAGTCCGCCCTGGTGGCCAAGTCCGACCTGGTGGCCGAAGCCGCGGTGGTGGCACGCCCCGATGACCTGACCGGCGAGGCGGTGTGCGCCTTCGTGGTGCTCAAGCGCTCGCTGCCCCAGGGCGCCGAGGCCGACCAGATCGCCAAGGAGCTGCGCGACTGGGTGGCCAAGGAGATCGGCCCGATCGCCAAGCCCAAGGACATCCGATTCGGCGAAAACCTGCCCAAGACGCGTTCGGGCAAGATCATGCGCCGGCTGCTGCGCTCGCTGGCCAAGGGCGAGGAGATCACCCAGGACACCAGCACGCTGGAGAACCCGACGATCCTGACCCAATTGGGCAAGGCCCACTGACAATCGTTTGAGCCAACGCAAAAAAGCCTGCGCGATGCGCAGGCTTTTTTGTTGGGGATTGGAGACGTTATTTCAGGCTCAGAATCCAGGTGGCCAGGCTCTTGGCCTCGGCCGCGTTGACGTTGGTGTTGGGCGGCATGGGCACGGGGCCCCAGGTGCCCGAGCTGCCCTTCATGATTTTTTCGGCCAGCATGTCGGCCGCACCGGCTTGGGCGCCGAACTTCTTGGCGACGTCCTTGTAGGCCGGGCCGACGACCTTTTTGTCGATGGCGTGGCAGGCCATGCAGTTCTTGGCCTTGGCCATGGCTTCGTCGGCCATGGCCGGGCTGGCGGCCGCAACGGCGGTCAGGGCGGCAATCGTGAGCAGAACACGCTTCATAATGTTTCCTCTGTCGTGGGGATCGAGTTGCAAAGACTCAACGCCATTGTAGGATCAGCCGTTGACCCGTCGCGCAAATCCCCCACTGGCGAACAGAGGAATAGACCATGTACTTGTTGGGCCTTGGCGTCATTTTGTTGCTGCTGAAGTGGCAGGGTATCGGCATGGTGGCCGATTGGTCATGGTGGTGGGTGCTCAGCCCCTTTGTCGGCGCGATGCTGTGGTGGACCTGGGCCGACTGGTCGGGCTATACCAAGCGCAAGGCGATGGAGCGTGACGACGAGCGCAAGCTCGAGCGCATCAATCGCCACCGCACGGCGCTGGGCCAAAAGCCCAAGACCGCGCCACCGCCGCGCCGCCGCTGAGGCCGTGGCTCACGGCGCCAGCCGCTCGCGCACCCAGGCGCCGGCTTGCAGGCGATAGCGCAGCCGGTCGTGCAGCCGGCTCTTGCGCCCCTGCCAGAATTCCCAGCGGTCGGGCACCAGCCGAAAGCCACCCCAATGCGGCGGGCGCGGCGGGTTGAGCAGAAAGCGGGCGCCGTATTGGGCGGCCGCGCTGACCAGGACGGTGCGGCTTTCGATCACCTGGCTTTGCGGGCTGGCCCAGGCGCCGATGCGGCTGTCCAGCGGGCGGCTGGCGTAGTAGGCGTCGCTTTCGGCCGCATCGACCTGCTCGACCCGGCCTTCGATGCGCACCACCCGCTCCAGCTCCACCCAGTGAAACTGCAAGGCCGCGAATGGGTTGCCGGCCAGTTCGCACCCCTTGCGGCTGTCGTAATTGGTGTACCAAACGATGCCGCGGGCGTCGAACTCCTTGATCAGCACCACGCGGGTGCTCGGGCGCAGGTCGCTGCCGACGGTGGCCAGCGTCATGGCGTTGGGCTCGGGCACCGCGCTGCGGCGCGCTTCGTCGAACCACTGGGTGAATTGCCGGACGGGATCGGCGTGCGAGGCGGCCTCGGACAGCTCGGCGCGCTCATAGCTTTTGCGCAGGTTGGCGATATCGGTCATGCACAGTCGTCCGTTGTCGGTGGGCTGTCGTCAGCGTAGCGCAGCAGCTGGCTCAGGCGGGTGTCGCGCACACCGTTGGCTCTCAGGCAGTCCAAGGTCTGGCGGGCGTAGTCCAGCGTGCTGCCATAGCGGCCGTGGGCGAGGCGGAAGATGCTGCGGTATTGCGCAGGCGTCAATTCGCCGGTGTAGGAGGGCGAGCGGCGCGAGAGCGTGAAGGTCAGGGCGGGCACCGGCCCGTGCGGCGTGGCGCAGTTCAGCCAGCGCGGGTCGTACACGGCGCTGGGCATTTCGCGCGCCCACAGGGTGTCGAACACGGCGTCGGCATCGCGCGCGGCGACGCGGTAGACCACACCCTGGCAACTGCCACCGGGCAGCAGCGCAAACACCAGGCCGGGCTGCTCGGGCGTGCCGCGGTTGACGCGGCTCCACATGGCCAGCGCGCGGTGCCAGCCGTGCACCCGCGTGGCGTGGCGCTCGGTGGCGGCAAAGTCGGGCCGCCAGATCAGCGAGGCGTAGCCGAAGATCCACAGGTCGGGGGTGCGGCCGCCCTGGCGGCGGTGCCACTGCGCGCGCGTTTCCTCGCGCAGCTGCACGGGGTCGCGACCGGGCGGGCGCAGGTGCTCGTAGGCGGCGTAGCCAGCTGTTTCGGAGTCCATGGCCGGACTTTATACAATCAAAGGTTTTCGGGCGTCTCATCTGCGGCGGCTCGGCTCGCGTTTTGCGGCGCGTGCCCGGCCGATCCTGGTGGATGGCGCAGGCCGCCCGCAACAACTTGAATCTTGAAAGAAGGACGGCAATGTCTGCACAAAGCGATGATTCCCAGGGTTTGGTCTTGGGCGTGGTGTTTGGCCTGATCGTGCTGGTGATCAGCCTGGTGTTCGGGCTGGTGCTGGGCCGCGCGGGAGCGGGGGCGTTGCCGGCCGGCGCGCCGGTGGTGCGGACCGGCAGCCCGGCGGCAGCCCCCTCTGCCGCCACGGTGGTGGGAACGGTCGGCGGTGCGGAGTCCGCCCCTGGCGATGGCGCCAGCGTGCGCGTGGAGGGCGAGGTGGTGAAGTTCTACTTTGCCAGCGGCAAGGCCGATCTGGCGGCCGGCACGCCCGATGCGCTGGGCGAAATCGTCAAGGGCGTGGCGGCGGGCCGCAAGGCGGTCATCAGCGGCTATCACGACGCAACGGGCGATGCCGCCGTGAACGAGGAATTGGCCAAGCAGCGGGCGCTGGCGGTGCAGGCCGCCCTCAAGGCGCTGGGCATCGGAGAGGACAAGATCGAGCTGCGCAAGCCCGAGGTGACCACGGCCAGCGGCAGCAACGCCGAGGCGCGGCGCGTCGAGGTGACGCTGCAGTGACGTGACGGTGCTGTCTCCAGCGTGAAAAAACCCGGCCAGCGCCGGGTTTTTTCATGGGGCGATGAAAGCGCTCAGCGCAATCCGCCGCCGGCCGCCGCGGCGGCGCGCTGGATCAGCTCGATCTTGTAGCCGTCGGGGTCGGTGACGAAGGCGATCACGGTGGTGCCGCCCTTGACGGGGCCGGCTTCGCGGGTGACGTTGCCGCCCGCGGCCCTGATCTTTTCGCAGGCGGCCTTGGCGTCCGCCACGGCAATGGCGATGTGGCCGTAGGCGGTGCCCATGTCATAGGTTTCGGTGCCCCAGTTGTACGTCAGCTCGATCTCGGCCTGGCCGGGGTTGCCGCCCTCGTAGCCGACGAAGGCCAGCGAGTATTTGTACTCGGGGTTCTCGGAGGTACGCAGCAATTGCATGCCCAGCACCTGGGTGTAGAAGTCGATGGCGCGCTGAAGGTTGCCCACGCGCAGCATGGTGTGCAGGATTCTCATGCGGTCATTGTGCCTGTGCGGGGGCTCGGCGCGGGTCGAAAGCCGCCGGACGCGGCGGACGCAAGTCTGACCCTGGCGAGGACGCCGCTCAGATGGGATGGCTGGGGCCGAAGGACTCGATGTAACTGAAGTGGCAGGCCAGCCCGTCGGCGGGTGTCCAGCGGTACAGGCCGATCATCGGCGGCTCGAAGCGGCAGGCCACCGGCGCGCCGGGGCGCAGGTCGAGCGCGAGCTGGTGCGAGCTGGAGGGCGCCACCACCACCGGCGCGCCGCCCAACTGTCCGACGATGGGCCGGTGCATGTGGCCGCAGGCGATCAGTTGCACGCCGCCGTGCGCGTCCACCAGCCGGCCCAGCTCGGTGCGTCCGTGCAGCAGGCCGCAATTGTCCATGGCGCTCATGCCGCTGACCAGAGGTGGGTGGTGCATGAACAGCACGACCGGCTGGCCCGCGCAGGCCGCCAGCTGGCGCTGCAGCCAGCCGAGCTGATCGGCCTCGAGTGCGCCGTGCGGCGCGCCCGGCACGACCGAGTCCAGTCCGATCAGGTGCATGGCGCCCACGGTGGCGTGCAGGCAGATGCACTCGCCTGGCGCGTCGTCCGCCACCGGCATGACCGAGGCCAGCTGCCGGCGTGCGGCGCTGCGCAGGTCGTGGTTGCCCGGGATCGCCAGCACCCGCGGGCCGCCGGCGGCGGGTGGGGGCAGCGCGCGCTCGAGCTGGGCGGCGATCTCGGCGTAGTCGTGCGCCTGGCCGTTGTCGGCCAGATCGCCGGTCAGCAGCAGCACGTCGATGGCCGGTTGAAGGTCGCGCACATGCTCCAGCGCGCGGCGCAGGCCGCCGCTCGGGTCGACGGGGCCGGTCAGCAGGCCGGGTTTGAGCCCGATGTGCGGGTCGGTGATGTGCGCGATCAGCATGAGGGCGGTGTTTGCATGGACGTCGGGCCCGCGTGGCGCGGCCGCCGACAAGCGCGCCATTATCCGAGTCCAGTCGTAACTTTTCAGTGAAAAATGAACACGCGGCGCGCGCGAAATACGGAAATAAGTCTCGATTTCACAAGGGCACGGTGTAGTTCAAGGCCATGCGCCCGCCGTCGACCATGACGATCTCGCCCGTCATGTAGCTGGCCGCGTCGCTGGCCAGGAAGGCCACCACGTCGGCCACTTCACCGGGCTCGCCCAGGCGCTTGATCGGCGTGCGCATCATGATCTTGTTGCGGGCTTCGTCGCTGGTCAGCACGGCCTTGGCGGCCAGTTCGGTGGCGATGGTGCCGGGGCCCACGGCGTTGACGCGCACGCCCTTGTCGGCCAGCGCCAGCGCCATGGCGCGCGTGAGCTGGTTGATGCCGCCCTTGCTGACGTTGTAGCTGGCGATGTCGGGGATGGCCAGCACGCTGTTGACCGAACTCATGTTGACGATGGCGCCGCGCCCGGCGGCCGCCATCGCGCGCGCCACCGCCTGGCCGACCAGGAATGCGCCCTTGAGATTGACGCGCAGCACGGCGTCGAAGTCGGCCTCGCTCACCTCCAGGAACGGCGCCGCCCTGAAGATGCCGGCGTTGTTGACCAGCACGTCGATGCGGCCGTGGTGGCGCAGCACCTGGGCCACCAGCGCATCGACCTGCGCCTTGTCACCCACGTCGCAGTGCTGGTAGCGGGCACCCAGCTCGGCCGCCAGCGCCTGGCCGCGCGCGTCCGCGACGTCGGCGATGACCACCTGCGCGCCCTCGCGCGCAAAGCGCCGTACGCAGGCTTCGCCGATGCCCTGCGCGGCGCCGGTGACGATGACGACGCGGCCCTGCAGGCCGAAGCAAAGGGACGCGGGCGTGTCGGGCATGGGGTGGTTCTCCAGTGGGGTTGTTCAATCGGATCGGTCGATTGCGCGCATCGGCAAACGATGGGGTGCTATCGATTTCGAATTCATCGAGGACGGCGATCGCATCCTGTCAGGGTTTGTCGCCGGCCGCTTGCAGGCGGCGGGCCAGCGCGTCGTGGCCGCTGTCGCGCGCATGGTCGGCGGCGGTCAGGCCGCTGCGGTCGGTTCGGGCGCGGTCGGCACCCGCGTCCAGCAAGGTTTGCACCAGGGCCGCGTCACCACGGCGGGCGGCCAGCATCAGTGCGGTGCGGCCGGCGTCGTCGGTGGTGTTGACCGCCGCGCCGCGCTCCAGTGCGTTGCGCGCTGCGGCGTCCTGGCCGGACGTGGCAGCGGCCAGCAGGCGCTGGTCGGGCGTGAGGGAGGGGGGCGGGCGCCGCGGTGCGGGGCTGGCCGCGGATTGCGGGGCGGGCAGCTCGGCGCTGCTGGCGCGGTTGGTGAGGTTCTCCGCCACGGTGGGTGGGGGCGCGGCGTTGGTGGACGCGCCTTGGCGGACCATCGGCTGCGCCGCGGCGCTCGTCTCGGCGGCCGGGCGCGCGGCGGTGGCCGAGCCGCCGGCATCGCCTGCGTCGGCCAGCTTTGCCGCGCGCCTCAGTGCGGCGGTGCGCCGTCGTTCGGCCTGCTCGTCGGAGGCCGGGTTGGGGCCGCCCTGCGGCTTGGCCGCGGCGGGTGCCTCGTTGCGTGCGGCGGCCGGCCGGGCCTCGGACGTGCGCTTGTCCTCGGTGGCCCCTGGCTCATCGGGGCGTTTGGGGGGCGGTGCGCGTTCTTCGGCGGGCTGCCGTGCGGCGACCTGCGGTTCGGTGGCGGCGCTTGCGGGTGTCGGGGTGGCCGGGGCTGGTGGCGTGCCTGGGCTGGCGCGCTCTGCGGCGGCCTGGCTGCGGGCACGCGGCTCCGGCGCGGGTGGGGATGGGGGTGTGGGTGCGTCCTGGGCATCCGCGGGCGTCGCGGCGCTCGGCACCGATGTCGTGGCTTGGGGCGACGCCGCGTCCGCTTGGGCATGGCCGGTTGCGGTGGACGCCGCCGTCACGGGGTTCGCACGGCGGCCCAGCGCCATGTCTCGTTCGTCGCCGGCGCCGCGCTCCAGTTGCAGCGCCAGCAGGCCGGCCAAGCCCAGCACCGCGATGCCGGCGACGGCCGTGCGGGCCCAGTGCCGGTCGTTGGCCGCTGCGGCGCCGGGTGTCGGCGCCAGCGGGCCGGCGGCAAGGTCGAGCTCGCCGCTGCCGGCCGTCAAGCGGTCCGCACCGGGAATGGCGGCGCCGGCATCGGTGTCCTCGGCCTCCTTGGCGTGGTCGGCGTGCAGCCACGCCAGCACCTGGGCCTGGGCCAGCACGGCCGCGCGCAGGCTGGCGTCGGGGCCGATGGCATCGAGCGCGCTGGCCTCGCGGTAGCGGGCAACGATCTCGTCGTCGGGCGCTTGCGCCGACGGGTCTTGCGTGGGCGGCGAGTTCACTGGGGCGCCCTCCGGGTGGCGCACCGCGGGGTTCGCGCTGGCGGGCGGCCCGGCGCGCCCAAGCAGCCGCGCATCCGGCCGCACGGGGTTGCCCCAAGGTGTCTCATGCCATGTCCTCCAGCGCCCGGCGCAGCGCGGCGCGGGCGTAGCGCAGGCGGCTGCGAACGGTTTCGATGCCGACGCCGGTGGCGGCGGCGATCTCGGCTACGCTCATTTCGCCCTCGGCTTGCAGCAAAAAGCTGTCGCGCTGCGCGGCAGGCAATTGTTCCAGCGCGGCCAGCAGTTGCCGGGCCTGCTGGCGGCTTTCAATGCGCCGCACGGGGCCAAAGCCCGACGGCGCTGCCAGCGTGTCGGCCAGCGTGTGCCCGTCATCCACCGCTTCGTCCAGGCTCGCTGTGGGGCGGGCGGCACGCAGGTGATCGACCACGCGGTGCCGTGCCACGGTGAACAGCCACGTCGACAAACGCGCCATCGGTTGGCCGCCGGTGCCAACCCGCGGCTGGTAGCGCGCGGCGTTGCGCGCCACCCGCAGCCACACGTCCTGCGCCAGTTCGTCGGCCGTGGCCACGTCCCGGACGCTGCGAAAAATGTAGCGCCACAGGCGCATCCCATGGCGGTCGTACAGCGTCTCGAAGGCGTGCGCGTCGCCCGCGGCGTAGCGGTGCATGAGCTGTTCGTCGGTGGCGTCGTCCGGCGGCGTCATGGGCCTGATTATGGCGAGAGTGGCAGGGGTCCGAGACCGGGCCTCTGCCCTGCGGCGATCCCTTGCGCTGGCGCGACGCCGGCAAGGCCTCAAGCCCAAGTGCCCCCAGGCCGCGGCGCGGGCCGGATCAGCGATCGCCGTGGCCGCGGTCGCTCCGGTCACCGGCGATGCCCTCTGGAAGGAAAGCGAGTGGAGACTGGGGCGGCTCCATTTCATCGCCAGGCCGGCGGGTCCGGCGTGTAGCGGCTGCCGGCCGAGCCCGGAAACGCCTGCGCATGCGGCAACGGCGGAGGATCGGTCGCGATGACGCCCATGGCCACCAGGTTCTCATGGCTGTCGTAGCGGATGGAGATGATTTCTTGAGGCCGCGGGCTGCGGCGATCGAAGCGGGTGTGGCTGACCCAGGCGCTTTCGCGCTCGCCGTGGCCGGTGCCCAGATGCGGTGCGGCCTGCCGGGGGCGGACGGCGCTTTCGCGGGCACTGCGGCCAGCGTCGGCCGCCTTGTCTTGCGCTTCATTCTCAAGCGGCGCGGGACTGTTGGCGTTGGTGGTGGCATCGCCCGCAGCCGGCATGCGGCGGCGTTCCATCGGTGCGGCCATGGGCCCGATGAATGGCGGCGGCCGCAGCTGTTCGCGAAACACCGCCACGCCGATCACGCCCACGTTGTCCGGCCGTCCGGTGCGCGCGGCGTAGGAGTACGGCAGCGCGGTGAAGTGGAAGGCCGCCACTTCGGCGTCGCTCTTGCGCCAGCCGGTGATTCGGGCGTTCTGCCAGCCCGACAGCACGTAGCCGGACTGCTCCCAGGCGGCGGTGTCACCCGTGATGACATTCACCCCGTCCACGGACATGACGCCCATCACGCGCTCGCCGCTGGCGTTGCGCAGCTGAATGGCGTAGCGCGCGCCGGGGCGACCGGCGATCCACCAGTCGCTGCCGTGGCGATACACCGGCAGCGGCGCGCCGGTGTCGCGGTCGATCACGCTGACGTCGAGCAGGCGGCCGACCGCGTGTGCGGGCGCGCTGGCCAGCAGGGTGCTTGCGGCGAGGGCAACGGCGCAAAGCAGGGGGGCGCAGGACGATCTCATGTTGGCGGTTCCGTTTCAGAGGTGGAGCTGACTGAAACGGAGTCCAGGCGCCCACGGGGTCAAGCCGTGGCGGCGGCGTTGTAAGCGGTGGTAAGTGCCGGCGGACCTACACTGCGACGCATTTCACCGTTCAACACCTTGCCGGTGCCTGCCCCATGACCACGCTGACCCTGACCGAGCTCTACACCGCCGACGACGGCCACGCGCGTTTTCGCGACCTGCCTGTGGCGCTCTCCGAAGGTTCGCCAGCCGCGCGCCTGTCGCGCTGGATGGCATCGGGCGGCTGCCAGTTTCGTCACAGCCCGGTGGGCTTTGCCAGCGACTTTCACTGCACCGGCACGCCGCAGTGGCTGGTGGTGCTGCAAGGGCGCATGGAGATCGGCTTGCGCGACGGCACGGCGCGCGTGTTCGGACCGGGCGAGTGCTTTTATTCGAACGACACGCTGCCGGCCGGCGCCCGATTCGATCCTGCCGTGCACGGCCATCGCAGCCGGCTGCTGGGGGACGATCCGCTGGTGACGCTGTTCGTGCGCGCCACGGGCTGATGGATTGCTATTGATCAAATAGCTGCTCGCGCAGATCAGGAGAGCGCCAGAGGCCAAAATGACCAAAAAAAAGGGCTTGCGCACAAGCCCTATTTTTCGCTGCGTGTCGGTCGGCGTTCAGCGCCCGTAGCCGCCGCCGCGCTGCCCACCACCGCCGCCGAAGCCGCCGCGCCCGCGTGGCTTGTTGCGGCCACCGCCACCGCCCTTGCCGCCCATGCCGTCGATGCTGGTGCGCATCGGGTCGGGTTGGCCGACCGCGCCGTGGCTGGGGCCGCGCGGGGCGTTGCGGCGGCCGTGCAGGTTGGTTTGCAGCGGATCGATGTTGCGCGGCAGGCGATCGACCTCGCGCTCGTCCTCGTCGTCAAAGCCGAACTCGCGCGTGGCCGGTGCGGGGCGGGGCGGCGGGGCCTGGTGACCGGGGTTGCGCGGAGCGTCCGGCGCACCGTCCGAGCGGTTGCCGTTGCGTCCGCGACGGCGGTTGCGGTTGCGGCCGTTGCGCGGGCCCTGGCCGTCGTCCGCATGGGTGGCGGGGCCGCGCGGGGCGGGGCTGGTTTGTTGCGGCTCGCCAGCATCGCCCGCGTTGGCGCCGCCGGCGCGTGCCGGGCGCGGGCCCGGGCTCGTGCCGCGTCCGCGCTGGCCTTGCCCGGCCTTGTTCTCGCGGATGCGCTGCATCATCTCCTGGCGCGCGGCGCGGGCAGCGGCCTGCATCACCTCGCGACCGGGGGCACGCCCCAGGCCGCCCCACAGCGTCTGGCGACCCATGGCGATGGGCTCGGCGCGCTCGCCTTCGTCGGGGCCGAAGCCGTCCAGGATTTGCACGGGGATCTGCTGGCGCGTGAAGCGCTCGATCTCGTGCATGAAGCCTTCCTCGTCCATGCACACCAGGCTGACGGCCTCGCCGCTGGCGCCGGCGCGGCCGGTGCGGCCGATGCGGTGCACGTAGTCCTCGGGCACGTTGGGGATGTCGTAATTGACCACGTGCGGCAGCTCGTCGATGTCGATGCCGCGCGCGGCGATGTCGGTGGCCACCAGGGCGCGCAGCTCGCCGCTCTTGAACTCGGCCAGCGCCTGGGTGCGTGCGCTCTGGCTCTTGTTGCCGTGCAGGGCCATGGCCTTGATGCCGCGGTCGTTCAGGTAGTCGGCCACCTTGTTGGCGCCGAACTTGGTGCGCGTGAACACCAGCACCTGGCTCCAGTCGCCTTCGCCGACCAGGTGGGCCAGCACTTCCTTCTTGCGGTTGCGGCCCACGGGGTAGATGAGCTGCGCGATGCGCTCGACCGTGGTGTTGGGCGGCGTGACCTGGATGCTCTTGGGATCTTTCAGCAGGCCGGCGGCCAGCGCGCGGATTTCGTCGCTGAAGGTGGCCGAGAACAGCAGGCTTTGCTTGTCGCGCGGAAGCAGGGCCAGCACCTTCTTGACGTCGTGGATGAAGCCCATGTCGAGCATGCGGTCGGCTTCGTCCAGCACCAGGATTTCGACGTGCGAGAGGTCCAGGTGGCCTTGCTGCTCCAGGTCGAGCAGGCGCCCGGGCGTGGCCACCAGGATGTCGCAGCCGGCGCGGATGCGCTCGATCTGCGGGTTCATGCCGACGCCGCCGAAGATCACGGTGGACGTCAGCTCCAGGTGCTTGCCGTAGCTGCGCACGGCCTCTTCGACCTGCGCGGCCAGCTCGCGCGTGGGCGTCAGTACCAGGGCGCGGATGGCGCCGGATCGCGCGGCGGGGCGGCTGGACAGCAGCTGCAGCAGCGGCAGGGCGAAGCCGGCGGTCTTGCCGGTGCCGGTCTGCGCGCCGGCCAGCAGGTCATGGCCTTGCAGCACGACCGGGATGGCTTGGGCTTGGACGGGGGTGGGCTCGGTGTAGCCCAGTTCGTGCACGGCTTTCAGGATCGCCGGTGCGAGGTTCAGATCGTCAAAGTTCATCGGATGTGAATGCGCCGGTCTTGGCGGCGCGGCTGCCTAGGGCCCGATCCGGCGCAGGGCCGGCCAGTCAGGTGGGCGAAAGGCGGGTTCTTCTTGGGGTGGGCGCCGCGATGTGCAAGTTGCCGTGATCGGCAGCGGTGTCGCAAGGCGCCCCAGCGGAAGGGCTGGCTGAAACGGGGAACTGGTGAACCGTCAGCGCAGCGATTATCGCATGGCGGAGCGCGCGGGGGTGTGGGCGCCGATTCACCTGTTGCGGCCAGGCCACCGCGCAGCGCCGATAATCGGCGTCTGGCGGTTTGCGGCCGGACAGCACCGGCACCTGGAACCGCGCCTCTCCTTTTTGACCCTTTCTTGCCTCCGGCGCCTGTAGAACAAGCGCTGGGAGCTATTTTTTTGATAGTAAATCGATGGCCCAGTACGTCTACACCATGAACCGCGTCAGCAAGATCGTGCCGCCCAAGCGGCAGATCTTGAAGGACATCTCGCTCAGTTTTTTCCCGGGCGCCAAGATCGGCGTGCTGGGCCTGAACGGCTCGGGCAAGTCCACGTTGCTGAAGATCATGGCCGGCATCGACACCGAGATCGAAGGCGAGGCCACGCCCATGCCGGGCCTGGACATCGGCTATCTGCCGCAGGAGCCACAGCTCAACCCCGAGCACACGGTGCGCGAGGAGGTCGAGCTGGCCATGGGCGAAGTCAACGCGGCGCGCACGCGGCTGGAGGAGATCTACGCCGCCTACGCCGAGCCCGACGCCGACTTCGACGCCTTGAGCGAGGAGCAGGGCAAGCTGGAGGCCGTGATTGCCGCCGCCGGCACCGACAGCGAGCACCAGCTGGAAATTGCCGCTGACGCGCTGCGCTTGCCGCCGTGGGATGCGCAGATCAAGAACCTGTCGGGCGGCGAAAAGCGCCGCATCGCGCTGTGCAAGCTGCTCTTGTCCAAGCCCGACATGCTGCTGCTGGACGAGCCCACCAACCACCTGGACGCCGAAAGCGTGGAGTGGCTGGAAATTTTCTTGCAGCGCTTTTCGGGCACGGTGGTGGCCATCACGCACGACCGTTATTTTCTGGACAACGCGGCCGAATGGATCCTGGAGCTGGACCGCGGCTACGGCATTCCGTGGAAGGGCAACTACAGCACGTGGCTGGAGCAAAAAGAAGCGCGCCTGCTGCAGGAAAAGAAGAGCGAAGACGCGCGCATGAAGGCCATGAAGAAGGAGCTGGAGTGGGCGCGCCAGAACCCCAAGGGCCGCCAGGCCAAGAGCAAGGCGCGCCTGGCGCGTTTCGAGGAACTGAGCGACTACGAATATCAGCAGCGCAACGAGACGCAGGAAATCTTCATCCCCGTGGCCGAGCGCCTGGGCACCGAGGTGATCGAGTTCACCGGCGTCAGCAAGAGCTTTGGCGAGCGCCTGCTGATCGACAACCTCAGCTTCAAGGTGCCGGCCGGTGCCATCGTCGGCATCATCGGGCCCAACGGCGCCGGCAAGTCCACTTTGTTTCGCCTGATCGCCGGCAACGAGCAGCCCGACGCGGGCGAGGTCGCCATCGGCAAGACGGTGCAACTGGCCTTTGTCGATCAGAGCCGCGACGCGCTGGCCAACGACAAGACCGTGTGGGAAGACATCTCGGGCGGCCTGGACATCATCAACGTGGGCAAGTTCCAGATGGCCAGCCGCGCGTATTGCGGGCGCTTCAACTTCAACGGGCAGGACCAGCAAAAGAAGGTCGGCACGCTCTCGGGCGGCGAGCGCGGCCGCCTGCACCTGGCCAAGACCCTGATGCAGGGCGCCAACGTGCTGCTGCTGGACGAGCCCAGCAACGACCTGGACGTGGAAACCCTGCGTGCGCTGGAAGACGCGCTGCTGGAATACGCCGGCAGCGTGATGGTGATCAGCCACGACCGGTGGTTCCTGGATCGCATCTGCACCCACATCCTGGCGGCCGAGGGGGATTCGCAATGGCGCTTCTTCGACGGCAACTACCAGGAGTACGAGGCCGACAAGAAGAAGCGCCTGGGCGAGGAGGGCGCGCGGCCGCACCGGGTTCGCTACAAGGGGCTGAAATAAGTCCGAGCGGGTGCGCTCGGACGGCTTACTTCTGGCGCGACTTGCTGATGGAGACGATCAGTTGCCACAGCGGCACCGTCTCCTCGATGAAGGCCTTGTGGCCCTCGGGCGTCAGACGCCGTCCGCCGATCATGATGACGCCCTGGGCCTGCTGATCGGCCACGAAGGCAGGATCGGCCGCGGCTTGGCGAATGGCGGCGTTGAGTCGCGCCTGCACCTCGGTGGGCAAGCCCTTGGGCGCGTAAAAGCCGTGCCAGATGGAGAGCTCCAGCTCGCGCGAGAACATGCGCCGCAGCGTGACGAGGCTCGAGAACGGGGCGGTCGTCATGGGCGTGCCCGTGGTTTGCGCGTAGCCCTGGACGGCCTTGGCGGCCAGCGGCGCCTTTACCGATGGGGTTTGGTCGCACAGCATGTCGACCTTGTTTTCCTTCAAGGCCGTCAGGGCGGGGGCGCTGCCTGGAAACTCGACCCGGGTGAAGGACTTGCCCGCCAGACTCTGCAAGAACAACCCGCACAGGTAGGAGGCGGAGCCGGCGCCCGCATCCGCCAGCCGAATCTGGCTGGAGTCGGTGTGCTCCAGCCAGCTGGCGAACTCCTTGGCGGTTTTCGCTTCCAGGCCGGGGCGGCCCAGGATGACCATGGGCGACTCCAGCACCAGGCCCAGGTAGCTGAATGCGTTTTTTGGATCAAACGGCAGCTTGTCACCCAGTGCGGGCAGCAGCGCCACGTTGGTGTTGGTGAACAGCAGCGTGCGCCCATCAGGCTTGGCGCGGGCCACTTCGGCCAGGCCGTCCACGCCGCCGGGGCTGGGCACGTTCTTGACCGTGATCGGCGTGCCACCCAGGGCCTGGCTGAGCGGCTTGGCCAGGGCACGCATGGTGCGGTCGGTGGGGCCGTTTTGTGAATAGGGCACGATGACCACGATCGGGTCGGCCGTGGGCTGCGCGACGACGGCGGGCGCACCGAACCCCAACACCAAGGCCGGCAGGCAGAAAAAAGACTGGCTGATGCGTCGGATTCGGGTGCAAATCATGAGGGTTTGTCAGATGAAAGCAGACAAGCCCATGATATTTGCAACAAAACGAATCCGCAGCAGGGAAAGCCCGCACGCCGCTGCCCCGCGCCATCGGCCAACGATTGGATGATTGCTGCGGACAACAGATCCGCGCTATCCGCTGGCGTATCTTGCCCCAACGTCATGCGCCGTCACCGCTTGGCGGGTGCCAAGTCACGCACCGCCTTGAGGGTTTCATCGACGTGCCGGATCGGGTCGCTGCCCTGGTGGGTGAAGACCACCTTGCCGTCCTGCCCGATGACATACGAGATGCGGTTGGCCACGCCGGGCAGCAGCGAGGCGGCGTCGTACGCCTTGATGGTCGCACCGCGCGGATCGGAGCCGACCGCGAACTGGTCGCGGCAGGCCTCGGTGGAAAAGCGCTTGAGCGTATCGATGTCGTCGTGCGAGATGCCGATCACGCGGGCGCCCAGTGCGGCGAACTTGGGGCTGGCCTCGGCAAAGGCGTTGGCCTCGATGGTGCAGCCTTGCGTGAAGGCCTTGGGGAAAAAGTACAGCACCACCGGTCCCTTTTTCAGGGCCTCGGCCAGGTCGAAGTCGAACGGGCTGCCGGCCAGCGCGGCGGTGGTCTTGAACTCGGGCGCGGCGTCGCCCGGTTTGAGCGCGGCCTGCGCGCCGATCGGCAGCAGGGCGGCAAGGGCCAAGGTGGCGACGCGCAGGTGTTTCATGGTGTTCAGTCCAGCTTGACTCCGCCTTCGCGGATGATTTTGCCGTACTTCGCGATTTCGCTCTTGATGTGCGCCGCGAACGCCGTGGGCCCGAGCCCGGAGGGATCGACCCCCAGCTTGGCAAGCGTTGCCTGGACTTCGGCTTGCTTCAGCGCGAGCACAGTCTTCTGGTGCAAGGGGTCCACCACCGCCGCGGGCGTTCCGGCCGGCACCATCAAGCCGAACCAGGCCAGCGTCTGGTAGCCCGGCACGCCGGCCGCGTCCAGCGTCGGCACGCCGGGCAGCGCCGCCACGGGCTTCAGGCTGGTCACGCCCAGCGCCTTGAGCTTGCCGGCCTGCAGCAGCGGCAGGGCAGAGGGGATGTTGATGATCATGCCGCTGACCTGCCCCGAGGCGATGTCGGTCAATGCCGGCGCGGCGCCCTTGTAGGGCACGTGCAGCACCTTGATGTCGGCCATGGATTTGAGCAACTCGATCGACAGGTGCGAGATGCTGCCGTTGCCGCCCGAGGCCAGCGTCAGTTGGCCCGGACTCTTTTTGGCCAGCGCGATGAACTCGGCCACTGTCTGCGCCGGCACCTTTTGGTTGACCACCAGCACGTTGGGCGCGGTGCCGATCATCACCACCGGCGTGAAGTCGGCGACGCTGTCATACGGCAGCTTGGGATACAGGCTGGGCGTGGCGCCGTGTGTGGTGCCGTTGGCCAGAAAAACCGTGTAGCCGTCGGGCGCCGACTTGGCAACGGCGTCCGCCCCGATGCTGCCGCCCGCGCCCGGCCGGTTGTCAACCACGAAGGACTGGCCCAGCGAGCGCGTCAGCGCATTGGCCAACGTGCGCGCCAGCACGTCGGAGCCGTCGCCCGCCGTGCTGGGGACGATGATGCGCACAGATTTGCTGGGGTACGTTTGGGCGTGGGCGGATGGTGCGAGCAAGGCAGTCAGCGTGGCCAGCAGGGCGGCTCGAAGCAGTTGGGTATTGTGCATTTCCCTCACGATGGTTTGTGGACTCTACCGGGTCGCGAGAACAAGGCGCGATCGCGCTGCCTCAGTGAAAATCTTCCTCGCGCTGATGCCGCACCGCGTGCGTCGGGCGAACGCGGTAGCGCGTCAACTTCGCCCCGTCGATCGGGACGAGATCTTGCTCGCGAGCGTCTTGTCCAGCTTATGTCGAAGTCGCGCGATGGACTGCGCTGGCGTGACGTAGTGACCGCATTCGCGTGCCGCCGTCAGCGCTGCGATGTCACGCGCCACAAATGCTTGTTGCGCCAGCCGGTCCTGAAGGTCATATGCCTTCGTCAAAATAGTCGCTGTCCAGGCGAGGCACGCGAACCGTGCGCGAGCTGACACCAACCTCGTGGTCGATCATGAGTTCGGCCAGACGCATGCCATCGACCAGCACGAGCCCCTCCACCGAGCGCGCGAATTCAAGCGCTTGTGCGCTGTACGAGGAAGTCGTGATGAATACGCCTTTGCGCGAGCGCTGACCTGCAAGGGCGCCATAGAACGCCTGGATATCCGGGCGACCCACGGTCGCGCCGGGTTGCCAGCGCTTGGCCTGAACATAGACCTTTTCCAGGCCCAAGCGGTCGAGGGAAATCACACCATCGACGCCACCGTCGCCCGTTCCCCCAAGGCGCTGCAAGTCCGCCCGATGCGCCCCATAACCCATGCGGTGGAGCAGGTTCAGAACGATGGATTCGAAGAACGCCGGTGAGATTTTGCCAAGCGTATCGAGAAGCTCTTCGGTGACCGACTGTCGCAGCTCGAGAAATGCTGCACTCAATCGGTCGTCAGGGCTGGCAATCCCGTCGCTTGTCGAATCCGCGTCGAAATGCACAGTGTCCGATTCGCGATCTCCGCGAGGTGAAAGACGCAAATTGACGAATGCTCGCGCGATATGTTCGATCTGATCGGCGGACAACGGTGCGCCGTGTCGGGCAGCGAACGTCATGCCATCTTGCGTCAGTTGCCAGTACCCGCGGCGCGGGCTGCTTGACAAACCGGCACGCTTCAAACGATCGTGTGCCCAGCCAGCCCGATTCTTGTAGACCAATTGGGTGCCACTGGGCACGACGGCCTGCCGATCTTCGTCAGTAACACCGAGCGCATCGGCTGCAGCCTCATGCACATCTCGCGCTGAGGCACCGTCCGGCTGCTGGGCAAGGTAGCGAAGAATCGGCTCGATGAAATGGTCGTAGGTTGGCACCGCCATGTTGGTTTACCCACAGCTCCCCACAAACCCGCAATGCGTGCAGTAGTCGCACCCATCCTTGCGGATCATGGCGTGGGCGCCGCATTCGGGGCATTTCTTGCCGGCCATGACGCCGGGGCCAGCCGATGAGGGCTCGGCTGCGGGCTCGGCCGTCAGCATGTCGTCGGGCTCGAACAGCGAGGCCTGCGCAGCCTCGGCGCGGCGGGCGATCAGGTTCTCGACCGCGTAGCCGATGGCCGCCACCTCGCTGTCGTGCCAGCGCGGCACGTGGGTGCCGTCGGCTTTTTCGTAAGTGCCCAGGCGCACCGGGCCGCGGTCCCAGGTGACCTTGCGCATGTCCGACAGGGCGCGGTCCAGAAAGCCCCCGCGCGCCGCCAGGCTGAGCATGCGCATGGTGGCGGTGATCCACTGCTGCGATTCGCTGCTCTGGCCCACGGGCATGAAGAACTCGATGGCGCGCTCGACCGTGCCCTTGCCGTCGGCCGTGGGCATTGGCAAAAAGGTGACGATCAGGTACAGGCGCTGCTGGCCCTCGCTGGTCCAGTATTCGATCTTCTCGGCCACGGCGGGCAGGCCGCCGGCGGGGCGCTTTTCGATCACCGTGCGCAGCGGGTCGTAGGCCGGCGCTGCAGCCTCGGCCGGCGCTGCAGGCTCGTCTTTCTTGACCGTCGTGGTCTCCAGCACCGCGCCCAGGATACTGTTGGGGCGGTAGGTGGCCAGGCCCTTCAGGCCCGCTTGCCAAGCCTCGTGGTAGAGGTGCTTGAAGTCCTCGAACGGATAGTCCGCGGGGATGTTGACGGTCTTGCTGATGGAGGTGTCCACGAAGGGCTGCACCGCCTGCATCATGGCCACGTGCTCCTGCGCGCTCATCTGCAGCGCGTTGACGAAGTAGGCGGGCAGTTTGCCGGCCGCGTCGTCGGTGGTGACGCTCGCGTCCACCAGCTCGCGATACAGGCGGAAGGCGTGGTCTTCGACCATGTAGCTGCTGGTGCTGCCGTCGCCCTCGCGCTTGTTGCGCTTGTAGCCCCAGCTGAAGGCGGGCTCGATGCCGTTGCTGGCGTTGTCGGCAAAGGCCAGGCTGACGGTGCCGGTGGGCGCGATCGACAGCAGGTGGCTGTTGCGGATGCCATGCTGGCGGATGGCGGCCTTGATGTCGTCCGGCAGGCGGCTGGCGAAGGTGCCTTCGGCCAGATAGCCCTCGGCCTTGAATTTGGGGAACGCGCCTTTTTCCTTGGCCAGCTCGACCGAGGCGCGATAGGCCGCGTCGCGCATGCGCCGGCCGATCTCGGCGGCCATTCTCCGGCCATCCTCGCGGTCATAGCGCAGCTTGAGCAGCGTGAGCGTGTTGCCCAAGCCCGTAAAGCCCACGCCGATGCGGCGTTTGGCCGCGGACTCGGCGCGCTGCTGCTCGAGCGGCCAGAAGGTGACGTCGAGCACGTTGTCGAGCGCGCGCACCTGCGTGGCCACGACCTGCTCGAAGGCGTCGAAGTCGAATGCCGGCTCGCCATCCTTGCCGAAGGGGTGGCGCACGAAATGGGTCAGGATGATGGGGCCCAAGTCGCAGCAGCCGTAGGGCGGGAGTGGCTGCTCACCGCAGGGATTCGTGGCCTCGATCTGCTCGGTGTAGTTCAGGTTGTTGTCCCGCCCGATCTGGTCCAGAAACAGGATGCCCGGCTCGGCGAAGTCGTAGGCGGAGGTCATGATGGTGTCCCACAGCTCGCGCGCAGGCACGGTGCGGTACACCCACTGGCCGTCGGCGCGTTGGTAGGCACCTTTGTCCTTGCCCTTCTGGCCCGGTTCGGCCTTGTGCACCAGCTCCCAGTCGGTGCCTTCAGCGACCGCCTTCATGAAGGCGTCGCTCACGCCCACCGACACGTTGAAGTTGTTCCAGCGCCCGGGTGTGCGCTTGGCGGTGATGAACTCCAGCACGTCGGGGTGGTCGATGCGCAGCACGCCCATTTGCGCGCCGCGCCGCGCCCCGGCGCTTTCGACCGTCGAGCACGACTGGTCGAACACGTTCATGTAGCTGCACGGGCCGCTGGCGTAGGAGTGCGTGCCCTTGACGAAGGCACCCTTGGGGCGGATGCGCGAGAAGTCGTAGCCCACGCCGCCACCGCGGCGCATGGTCTCGGCGGCTTCGCGCAGCGCCTCGTAGATGCCGGGGTAGCCGTCGGCGTCGCGCCCCTGGATGGCGTCGCCCACGGGCTGCACGAAGCAGTTGATCAGCGTGGCCTGGATGTCGGTGCCCGCCGCGCTCATGATGCGGCCCGCGCCGATGGCGCCGGCGTGCAGGTTGGTCAGAAACCGGCTTTCCCATTCGGCGCGCAACTCGGGCTTTTCCACGCTGGCCAGCGCGCGGGCCACGCGGCCGTAGAGCTGTTCGAGGGAGTGCTCGCCCGGCTTGAAGTATTTCTCCTTCAGCACGTCGTCGCTGATGGTCTGGGCGGCGAGTTGGCGCTGCGCTTGGGGCAGCGGATCTCTTTTCATGGGGTGGGCTCCTCGGGGATGCCGACGGCGCTTGCGATGCAGCCGACGGCCAAAATCAGCATTCTTGCACTGTTCAAACCCGCGATTTGAAACGCCCAGGTGGCGTGGGGTTTGCCTTGCGTGCACCGTGGCGCGGGCGCACCCGCAAACGCATCAACCCTACGGAAAACCGTGTTCTTGAACCAGGCCATGGCACTGTTTGGCGCGCTATATAAAAATGAGCCACCGGTGCGCCTCGAGCGCCCTTCAAAAATTAGGCTTGGGTTGTTGACATGAACCAACGAACTGCTTCTTCCATCCCGATGGCGTCGGTCAAGGCGCCGCCTGCAGCGCCCATCGGCTGGCCCGTGCTGCGGCTGGGCTTTCGGCCGTTTTACCTGGGCGCGGCCCTGCTGGCCTGCGTGTCGGTACCGCTGTGGGTGGCCGTGTTTCTGGGCCAGCTGGCGCCGGCATTCGCCCTGCCGCCGCTGCTGTGGCACGGCCACGAGATGGTGTTCGGCTTTGCCGCCGGCGTCATCATCGGCTTCTTGCTGACCGGTGTGCGCGCGTGGACCGGGCTCGAGACACCGCGCGGGCCGCTGCTGGGCGCGCTGGCGCTGCTGTGGCTGGCCGCGCGCGTGACGGCGGTGACGGGGCCTTACGCGCTGTTCGCGCTGCTGGACTTCGCCTTGCTGCCTCTGGTGGCCGCGCTGCTGCTGCGCATCCTGGTGCGGGCGGGCAACCGGCGCAACATCCCGCTGATTTCGCTGCTCCTGCTCATGGCGGCCGCCAACGCCGTGTTTCACCTCGCGGTGCTGGGGTGGGTGCAAACGCCCGCCGCGTCGGCGCTGTATGCGGGCCTGGCGCTGATCCTGATGGTGGTGACGGTGATGGCCGGACGCGTGGTGCCGGTCTTTACGCGCAACGTCACGCCGGGGCTGAACAACAGCGTGCCCCGGCCGCTGGAGTGGAGCGTGCTGGCCGCCACCGGCCTGGCGCTGGCGCTGTGGGTGTTCGGTGCGCCGGCGCCCGTCACGGGCGTGCTGTGCGCGCTGGCCGCCGTGCTGCATGCCGTGCGCCTGGCGCTGTGGAAGCCGCAGGTCACGCTGACGCGGCCGATCCTCTGGATCCTGCACGGGGCCTATGCCTGGCTGCCCATCGGCTTTGCGCTGCTGGCCGCGGCGCAGGCCGGCTGGGTGCCGCTGTCGCTGGCGGTGCATGCCTTTGCGGTCGGCACCGTGGGTGGGCTGATCATCGGGATGATCACGCGCACGGCGCGCGGCCACACCGGGCGCCCGCTGAAGACCTCGTGGGGCGAGACGCTGGCCTATGGGCTGGTGCTGGCCGCGGCCGTGGTGCGCGTGGCGGTGCCGGCGGTCGTGCCGGCCTTCTACGCCCGGGCGCTGGACGTGGCCGCCGGGATGTGGGGACTGGCCTTTCTGATTTACCTGGTCATCTACGTGCCTTGGCTGACCCGCACTCGCTTGGACGGAAAAGATGGCTGACGGCATCCGCTTTGTGTTTTCTCTTTCCCACTGATGTTGACTCGATGAAAGGAACGTGATGATCCCCTTGAAGGAAGAAATCGATGTGCGCGCGATCGCGCCGCATGAGCGCCACGCGCAGTTGTTCGACCGCTTTGACGGCCTGCTGCCCGGCGAGGCGTTCGTGATCGTGAACGATCACAACCCGGTGCCGTTGCGGCGGCAACTGGAGGGACGCTCGCCCGGTGAAGTGCAGTGGACCTGCCTGCAAGACGGCCCCGCTCTGTGGCGCGTGCAGATCGGCAAGCAAGAGGCCTGTGCCGACGCGGGCGGTGACTGCTGCTCGGGTGGCGCCTGCGGCGGTGGCTGATCGGCATTGCATCGACGCATGAAAAACGGGCTCGTCAGAGCCCGTTTTTTTGTGCCGGCAGCGCCGCGCCCTACATGCCCAGCGCCAGTTTGGCTTCCTCGGTCATCATCGAGCGGTCCCAGGGCGGATCGAACACCAGGTTGACGGTGCATTCCTCCACGCGTGGCAGGTTCAGCACCTTCTCGTTGACCTCGTTGGCGATCACCTCGCCCATGCCGCAGCCAGGCGCGGTCAGGGTCATGTCGATCACCACGTGCAGCTTGCCTTCTTCCTCGGTGAACGGGCGCAGCTCGCACCGGTAGACCAGGCCCAGATCGACGATGTTGATCGGGATCTCGGGGTCGTAGCAGGTGCGCAGCGCCTCCCACACCAAGGGCTCGACGTCGTCGGCGGCAACGTCGCCGTGTTCGACGACGGGGGTGGGGTCCTTCTTGCCGATGGCGTCGGCGTCGCTGCCGCGCAGGCGCACCAGCTGGCCCTCGACCAGCAGGGTGAACGAGGAGCCCAACGCCTGCGTGACCTCGCACCAGGTGCCTTCTTCCAGCTCGACCGGCGTGCCGGCGGGCACCAGCTCGACCTGCACGTTGCGGCGCACCAGCACGGTTTCGCGGTTGCGTCTCATGGGGAGGGTTCCTGCTCGGTGCTGACGGCGGCGCCGTCGCCTGCGCCGTCCTGCGCGATGGCATGCATCAGCGCGTGCCAACCCAGCAGGGCGCACTTGATGCGGCTGGGGTACTGGCGCACGCCCGCCAGGCTGACGAGCTTGCCCAGCGGCGCGTTTTCGGGGTCTTCCGCGCCCGTCAGCACGGCGCGAAAGTGCTGCTGCAACTGGCGCGCGGCCTCGACGTCGCGGCCCTTGACGGCCTCGGTCATCATCGAGGTGGAGGCCATGCAAATGGCGCAGGCGTGGCCGGTGAAGCGGATGTCCTGCACCTGGTCGCCCTCCAGCTTCAGCTCGACGGCGATCTGGTCGCCGCACGAGGGGTTGGTGCCCTCGGCCTGGTGCGTGGGGTGCGGCAGGTGGCCGAAGTTGCGCGGCGCGCGCTTGTGCTCGAGCACCACTTCCTGATAGAGGTCGTTGAGAGCGTCGTTCATCGCAGCACCTTCAATGCGTGCGCCACGGCGGCGACCAGGCGATCGACCTCTTCGGCCGTGTTGTAGAGCGCAAACGAGGCGCGCGTGGTGGGGCCGCGGCCCAGGTGGTCGATCAGCGGCTGCGCGCAGTGGTGGCCGGTGCGCACGGCAATGCCGCGCTCGTCCAGCAGGGTGCCGATGTCGTGCGGGTGCACGTCCGTGGCCACGAAGGACACCAGCGCCGATGACGTGGCGTGCGGTGCCAGCACGGTGAGGCCCTCGATGGCGGCCAGACCGGCCACGGCCTGCGCGCGCAGCGCGTGGACGTGGGCGTCGATGGCCGCGCGGCCCACCTGGTCGATGAAATCGGCCGCGGCGGCCAGGCCCACCGCCCCGCCGACGTTGGGGGTGCCGCCCTCCAGCCGGGCCGGCAGCTCGGCCCAGGCGGCGCTGTCGTAGCGCACCCATTCCACCATGTCGCCGCCCAGGCGCAGCGGATGCAGGCGCTCCAGCGCCGCACGCCGGCCGGCCAGCACGCCGGTGCCCATGGGGCCGTACATCTTGTGGCCCGAGAAGGCCATGAAGTCGCAGGCCAGCCTGGAAAGATCGGGCACCGCGTGGCTGGCGGCCTGCGCGGCGTCGAGCACGGTGAGCGCGCCGGCCTCGGAGGCCAGTTGAAGCATCTCTTCGTAGGCCGGGCGCTCACCCGTGGCGTTGGCGCCGGCCGTCACCGCGAACACGCGGGTGCACGCGCTCAGCAGGCGCTGCAAGTCGGCCACGTGCAGGCGGCCTTCGCGGTCGGGGCGCAGCACCCGCAGTTGCGCGCCGGTGGCTTGCGCAGCGTGCTGCCAGGGGATCAGGTTGGCGTGGTGCTCCAGGCCGCTGACGATGATTTCGTCATCAGGGCGCAGCCAAGCCGTTTTGGGGCCGCCCGCCCACAGGCCCTGGGCGATGGTGTTGAGCGATTCGGTGGTGCCGGAGGTGAACACCACCTCGTGCGCCGGTCCGGCGCCGATGAAGCGCTTGACGGTGGCGCGCGCGGCCTCGAAATCGTCGGTGGCGCGCTGGCTCAGCGTGTGCACGCCGCGGTGGATGTTGGCGCGGTCGCATTCCTCGAAGCGGCGCATGGCCTGCAGCACGGCCACCGGCATGTGCGTGGTGGCGGCGTTGTCCAGGTAGGCCAGCGCGTGGCCGTGGATGCTTTGCTGCAACACCGGGAACTGGGCGCGCAGCGCCGCAACGTCCAGGGCGGCCGCGGGCGCGACGCGCGACAGGGGATGTGCGTTACCCATGGCGGGCCTCCTCGCCGACAGCCAGGTGACGCGCGATGGCCTGGGACAGCCAGCCGCCGTCCAGCCAGGGGGTGAGCACGTCGGGGCCGTCCGAGCCGTCCATGCAGCGCTCCAGCAGGGCGCGGGCCATGCCCTCGATGATCAGGGCGCGCGCGGTGGCATCGTCCAGCCCGCGCTGGCGTGCGTAGAACAGCGCGTCCTCGGGCAGGCGGCCCCAGGTGGCGCCGTGCACGGCCTGCACCTGGTCGTGCAGGATTTCAAGGTGCGGGCGCAGCACCATGCGCGGCTGGCCGTCCAGCGCGATGCCCGACAGGCGCTGGTGCACCGAGGCGTCGTCGCTGCCCGCGGCAATGCGGGTGTAGGCATTGGCCACCGTGCGCGCGCTGGCGTTGCCCAGGGCCAGCACCTCGACCTGGCTGGTGGTGCGCGCCGCTTCCAGGCGGCTGAAGACCTGCTGGTCCAGCGTGTGCGGGCCGGTCAGCAACAGCCCGGCGCTGCGCGCCTGGGCGCCGGCGCCCAGCAACTGCACGCGGGTGCGCTGCAGGTGGTAGCTGCTGCCGGTGGCCGCCAGGGCCTGGGCGTAGTGGGCGTCCTGCGCCAGACGGACATGCACGAAATGGGCGCAGCGGTCTTGCGCGCCCGGTGTGACGATGCGCAGATGCTGCAGGCGAGCGCCGCGCGCCAGGCGCACGTGGGCGTGCAGGTTTTGCGCCAGGCTCGCGTCGCACTGCGCGGGCTCGCGCTCGTGCGTCTCGATCAGCACGCACTGCACGCCGTCGTCCACGTCCAGCACCAAAAGGGGCGCCTCGGCCGCGGCGCGCGGCTGGTGGCGCAGATGCAGCCACACGGTGGCGCGCTCGTCCGCGGCCTTGCCGGGCACGGCGGCAATGCG
Organism: Pseudomonadota bacterium; assembly: GCA_018241325.1. GTDB lineage: Bacteria > Pseudomonadota > Gammaproteobacteria > Burkholderiales > Burkholderiaceae_C > Ottowia. Next base: position 118,876 of record JAFEEB010000029.1, read on the forward strand.
CAGGCGCAAGCCCTGGCGGCACAGCGCGCGGTGGGCCCAGGCAAAGGGCGCGGCCTCGTCTTCGCCGGGCGCCGGCAGATCGGCAAACAGCTCGGCGCGCTGCGCGGGCTCCAGGGCGTCCAGCCAGCGCGCATGAACGCCGGTGGCGGGGGCGTCGCCCACGGGGTTGAGCGTCCAGCCGGTGCCCGACAGCGCGGGCGCGCTGCAGTCGGCGCCGGGCGCGGTGCCGTGCAGCCACTGGGCCAGCTCGGGCGGGGGCAGGTGGCGAAACGCTTCGCTGCGACGGGGCACCCAGCCGTGGGTTTGCAGGTGGCTTTCGGCCGCCAGGATGTCGGCGCGTGCGCTGTCCATGCTCAGGCCTCCACGGCGGCGCGCGCAAAGCCGGTGCGCGCGATGCTGCGCGCCAGCTCGATGTCGCCGGTTTCGGCAATGCAGCCCTGGTCCAGACGCAGCACCGCGTCGGGTTCGAGCTGCTCGATCATCTGCAGGTAGTGCGAGATGATGATGAAGGACGTGCCCTGCGCGCGCAGGCGTGCCACCAGCTCGACCACGGCACGCACGCCATCGACGTCCATGCCCGAGTCGATCTCGTCGAGCAGCGCCAGGCGCGGCTGCAGCAGCGTCAGTTGCAAGAGCTCGTTGCGCTTGCGCTCGCCGCCCGAGAAACCCTCGTTGACCGGGCGGCCCAGCATGGCGTCGCCCAGGCCGATGGCGCGCGCCTCCTGCTTGGCGCTGGACAGAAAGTCGAAGGCATCCTGCGGCTCCAGGCCGCGCGCCTCGCGCACGGCGTTCAGCGCGGTGCGGATGAACAGGTTGTTCTTCACGCCCGGCACGTCCGGCGGTGACTGAAAGGACACGAACAGCCCGGCGCGCGCGCGCTCGTGCGCCGGCAGGCCCAGCAGGTCCGCGCCACCCAGGTGGGCGCTGCCGGCCACCACGTGAAAGCTCGGGTGTCCGGCCAGGGCCATGCCCAGCGTGCTCTTGCCGCTGCCGTTGGCGCCCATCAGCACCATCAGCGAGCCAGCCGGCACGTCCAGCGAGACCGAGCGCAGCACGGTGCGCTCGCCCACGTCGACGCGCAGGTCACGCACTTGCAGCAGGGGAGGGGATGAGGTCATGTGGGATTCCTGTTGTTTTGATCGCTGCGGGCGATGCTTGTCGATTCGAGAAATTGAACGGAAAGAATTTTTGAACGCAGAGGGCGCAAAGGACTCGCAAAAAACGCAGAAAAGACAATAGAAATGCTCTCAATATGATAGCTAGCTGCGCTTGTTCTTCGGGGGCTCCAAGGACGTGTCATTCAATTTTTGAATTTTTGCGTCCTCCGCGAATCCTTTGCGCCCTCTGCGTTCGGCTGTTACCTGGATCGATCCATCACCCCACCGCGCCTTCCAGCGACACCGCCAGCAAGGCCTTGGCTTCGAGTGCAAATTCCATCGGCAGCTCCTCGATCACGGCCTGGCAAAAGCCGCCGACGATCAGGCCCGTGGCCTCTTGCGCGTCGATGCCGCGCTGCTGGCAGTAGAACAGGCGCTCCTCGGAGATGCGGGTGGTGGTGGCCTCGTGCTCGACCACGGCGTCGCTGCGCGCCACGTCCACGTAGGGGAAGGTGTGCGCGCCGCAGTCGGGGCCGATCAGCAGCGAGTCGCACTGCGTGTGGTTGCGCGCGCCCTGGGCGCCGGCGTTGATGCGCACCTGGCCGCGGTAGCTGTTTTGCGCGTTGCCGGCGCTGATGCCCTTGGAGACGATGCGGCTGGTGGTGTTCTTGCCGATGTGGATCATCTTGGTGCCGGTGTCCGCCTGCTGGAAGTGGTTGGACACGGCGATCGAGTGGAACTCGCCATTGGAGTCGTCGCCGCGCAGGATCACGCTGGGGTATTTCCAGGTGATGGCCGAGCCGGTCTCGATCTGCGTCCACGCGATGCGCGAGCGCTTGCCGGCGCACAGGCCGCGCTTGGTGACGAAGTTGTAGATGCCGCCGACGCCGTTCTCATCGCCGGGGTACCAGTTCTGCACCGTCGAATACTTGATGAAGGCATCGTCGTGCGCGATCAGCTCGACCACCGCTGCGTGCAGCTGGTTCTCGTCGCGCTGGGGTGCGGTGCAGCCTTCCAGGTAGCTCACCTGGCTGCCTTCCTCGGCGATGATCAGGGTGCGCTCGAACTGCCCCGTGTTCTGCGCGTTGATGCGAAAGTAGGAGGACAGCTCCATCGGGCACTTCACGCCCTTGGGGATGTAGACGAAGGAGCCGTCGGAGAACACCGCCGAGTTGAGCGCCGCGTAGTAGTTGTCGGACTGCGGCACCACCGTGCCGAGGTACTTCTCGACCAGCTCCGGATGGTGTTGCACCGCGTGCGAGAACGAGCAGAAGATCACGCCCACGTCGGCCAGCTGCTTGCGAAAGGTGGTGCCCACCGACACCGAGTCGAACACCGCATCCACCGCCACGCCGGCCAGGCGCGCGCGTTCGTGCAGCGGCACGCCCAGCTTTTCGTAGGTCTCGAGCAATTTCGGATCGACCTCGTCCAGGCTCTTGGGCTTGTCCTTCATCGACTTGGGCGCCGAGTAGTACGACAGCGCCTGCAGGTCGATCGGCGCGATCTTCAGGTGCGCCCAGTGCGGCAGCTCCATGGCCTGCCAGCGCTTGAACGCCGCCAGGCGCCAGTGCAGCAGAAACTCGGGCTCGTTCTTCTTGCGGGCGATGGCGCGGATGGTGTCTTCATCCAGGCCCGGCGGCAGCGAGTCGGACTCGATGTCGGTGACAAAGCCGTGCTGGTAGCTGCGCTGAAGCGCCTGCGTCAGGGCAGCGTCTTGCGGTTTGTCCTCGCTGGCGACGGGCGCGCCGGAGGCGTCGGGGAGGGCAGACATGGGTGTCGAAGACCTGGGATTTAAATATGTAGATTTTATGCAACTTTATGATCGACTGCACGTTGGGCGAGGTGCCAGCACTGGCGCTGCGGGCTTTGGCGCGCCGCTGCCCATGGGCGGGCGCCGACGCAGGTGTTGCGCGCCGGTCACACCCGGTAAAATGACAGGTTCCATCCAAATTTCCACAGCCTCTGGACAGACACCATGAATCGCTGCTCGAAACCCGCCATGGCCTGGCGCGCGCTGATGCTGGGCGCGGCCCTTGCCGGCGCCGGCCTTCTGGCCGCGGCGCCCGCCCAGGCGCAAATGCCGCGCCCCTTTCCAGCCAAGGCCGAGCGTGGCGCCATCAGCTTTGACGCGCCGCCGCTGGTCACGCTCAACGGCAAGTCCGAACGCCTGGCCCCCGGCGTGCGGGTGCGCGACGTGCACAACCGCGTGGCCTTGACCGGCGCCTTGCGCGGGCAGACGTTCACGGTGAACTACCTGCGCGATCCGGCCGGCGTGATCCGCGAGGTCTGGATTCTCAGCCCCACCGAGATCGAGCGCGATCCGCGCGGCGGCTTCAGCGGCCAGGCGCGCCCGGCGCCCGCCTCGAACTACCTGAACTGAAGCCGCACCGCGGCTGCGCCCGCGCTTGGCGGGCCGCGTTGTCCGGCCGCGCGTGCCGGCTTTTGCCTTTTCGATCACCACCGCCATGACCCGCAAGCTTTTCATCAAGACCTTCGGCTGCCAGATGAACGAGTACGACTCGGCCAAGATGGCCGACGTGCTGGCCGCCGCCGACGGCTACGAAGCCACCGACGACCCCGAGGCCGCCGACCTGATCCTGTTCAACACCTGCTCGGTGCGCGAGAAAGCGCAGGAGAAGGTGTTTTCCGACCTGGGTCGGGTCAAGCATCTGAAGGAAAAAGGCGTGCTGATCGGCGTGGGCGGCTGCGTGGCCAGCCAGGAGGGCGAGGAGATCATCCAGCGCGCGCCCTATGTGGATGTGGTGTTCGGCCCGCAAACCCTGCACCGCCTGCCCGAGTTGCTGGCCGAGCGCCAGCGCACGCACGTGCCGCAGGTGGACGTGAGCTTTCCCGAGATCGAGAAGTTCGACAACTTGCCGCCCGCGCGCGTGGAGGGCGTGACGGCGTTTGTCTCGATCATGGAGGGCTGCTCCAAATACTGTAGCTACTGCGTGGTGCCCTACACGCGCGGCGAGGAGTTCAGCCGCCCGTTCGAGGACGTGCTGACCGAGTTGTCGGACCTGGCCGACCAGGGCGTGAAGGAGGTGACGCTGCTGGGCCAGAACGTCAACGCCTACCGCGGCCGAATGGGCGGCGACACGGGTGTCGCGGGCGCCTCGGGCGAGATCGCCGACTTTGCCACGCTGCTCGAATACGCCGCCGAAATTCCCGGCATCGAGCGCATCCGCTACACCACCAGCCACCCCAAGGAGTTCACGCAGCGCCTGATCGACGCGCACGGCAAGCTGGCCAAGCTGGCCGGCCACCTGCACCTGCCGGTGCAACACGGCAGCGACCGCATCCTGGGCATGATGAAGCGCGGCTACACCACGCTGGAGTACAAGAGCATCATCCGCCGCCTGCGCGCGGCGCGCCCGGACATCAGCCTGTCCAGCGACTTCATCGTCGGCTTTCCCACCGAGACCGAGGAGGACTTCGACAAGCTGATGCAACTGATCGAGGACGTTGGCTTCGACGCCAGTTTCAGCTTCATCTACAGCCCGCGCCCCGGCACGCCGGCGGCCAACCTGCGCGACAGCACGCCCCATGAGGTCAAGCTGCGTCGCTTGCAGCATCTGCAGGCCGTGGTCGAGCGCCACGTGCGCGCCATCAGCGCCAGCCGGGTCGGCAGCGTGCAGCGCATCCTGGTCGAAGGCCCCTCGCGCAAGAACCCGCACGAGATGATGGGCCGCACCGAGTGCAACCGTGTCGTCAACTTCGACGGCGGTCCCCAGGGCGCGCGCCTGGTGGGCCGCATGCTCGAGGTGGACATCACCGAGGCCTTGTCGCACACGCTGCGCGCCCGGGTGCGTGCCGCCTGAGCCGCCCGCGCTGCGGGCGACCCTGGGGGTTGCCGCAGCGCGCAAAATTTGTCGTTTCACGTCCGCCGTCAGTGACTTTAGCCATGCCCAGCCATCCCGACCGCTCCCTGCGCCTGTCCGGCGCCAGCAATTTCCGCGACCTGGGCGGCTACCGCACGGCCGATGGGCAGGCGGTGCGCTGGCGCACGCTGTTTCGCTCGGACCACCTGGCGGGGCTGACGGCGAGCGACACGCAGGTGTTCGGCGCGCTGGGCGTCAAGCGCACGTTCGACTTTCGCGGCGTCGGCGAACGCGCCAGCGCCGCCTACCAATTGGCCGGCGTGCAGCAGCACGCCTTGCCCATCGAGCCCACCGTGGTGCAGGGCATGCAGGGCATCCTGGCCGCCGGCCAGGCGCTCACGGCCGAGCGCACCGCCGAGCTGATGTGCCTGACTTACCGCAATTTCGCGCTGCACAACGCGCCGCGCTTTGCCGCGATGTTCGCGCACCTGCTGGGCAGTGGCGAACCGCTGGTGTTGCATTGCTCCGCCGGCAAGGACCGCACCGGCTTCGCCGCGGCCCTGATCCTGGAGGCCCTGGGCGTGCCGCGTGCCACGGTGATGCGCGACTACCTGCTCACCAACGAGTACTACCGCATGCCCGCGCCGCGCGACCCCCGCCTCTCGCCCGAGGTGCTCCAGGTGCTCTGGCGCGTGCAGGCCGGGTTTCTGGAGGCGGCCTTCGAGGCGGTGGACGAGGACTTCGGCGGCATGGATGCTTACCTGAACGAGCAACTCGGCGTGGGCCAGGACGCGCGCGAACACCTGCGCCACATCTACCTTCAGGCGCCGCCCCGCTGATGGGGTGGCTCAGTCATCCATCACATCGCTTCGCGCGCGCCCTGCATCGCAGAAAGCCCGTAGGGCGTTCTCGTCTCACGGCGCGCCGACGCGGCGATACACCAGCAGATTGTCTTCCCGGTTGGTGGGGCGGCGCGCTTCGCCCACCAGACGCCACTGGTTCAGGTTGACCGTGACCGGCAGGCTGGCCGTGGCATCGGTGTCCACCAGCAACCAGGGGCAACTCGTCAGGCTGCGGGCGGGCACCGGCGTCCAGCCTCCATGGAAGCGCACGGCCGCCACCTGCGGAGCGGACAGCCCGTGCACCTGCACGCAGGGCGCCTCGCCGATCAGGTGCTTGACCTCCTGCATTTGCGGCGCGTAGCTGCGTCCATAGTTCAGTGCCGGCAGCCACAGCGTCATCAGCAGCAGCCAGCACAGCGTGGCGCCGGCCGCGGGCAGCACCAGGCTCTTCCACAGCGCGGCGCGGTGGCGCGCGGTGCGCCAGCGCGCCAGCGCGATCCAGGCGGCGGTGGCCAGCAGCGCTGCCACGAAGGCCGGCCACAGGAACTGGGGCACAAAGCCCGGGGCCAGCCGCGCCACGTTGGCCGCCGGTTGCGGGGGAACGCCCGTATGCAGCGAGATCCACACCACCCAGATCACGATGGCCCACAGGCTGAAGAACAGCACCGTGAACCAGTCGATCAGCGCCGCCGCACTGCGCTTGAAGGTGGGCAGCGCCAACGCGGCCAGGCAGGCCAGCGCCGGCAGCGCCAGCAGCAGCACCCGGTCGCCCGCGCGCGTGAGCACCGCGCTGGCCACGGGCACGCCGGCGATCAGCAGGGGCAGGCCCAGGTGCCGCTGACGGCCCAGCTGCGTCAGCTGGTGGCGCCAGCGCCACAGCGTCCACAGCGCCAGCGGCCAGGCCGGCCAGGTAAACCACAGAAACAGCTGCCCCAGAGCGCGTGCCCCTTGCCAGTCGCTGGCGGGCGTGGCGATCTGCCAGTGCAGCAAGTCGGTGGACCAGCCCAGCAGCGCGCAGGCCAGCGTGCAGGCGCCCAGCAGCACCAGGGCGCGCCGGCGGGTGGCCGGCGCCAGGTGGTCGGCGCTCGGGCGCAGCAGCCCCAGGGTGGCTACGCCGCCGTAGATCAGGGCAATCGACGGTGCGCCGCTCAGCACCAGCCCGGGCAGCCCGATGAGCAGCATCAGCGGCGCGCCCCGGGGCCGAAACGGCAGGCCCGCCAATCCGGCAAACACCAGGGTGGCAAAAAACAACTGGGCCAGTGCCGGCGTGGTTTCATGCGAGAACTGGGCCAGCCCCAGCGTGGCCACCAGCGCCAGCAGGCCGCCGTCGGCCAGTGCGCGGGCGTAGTCGGTGGCCTTGGCCTCGCCGCCAAAGGCAAACACCACGGGCTGCGCGCCGGGGTGGCGCGCCAGGTCGTACACCGCGCTCCAGGTGGCCGCCAGGGTGGCCGCCAGCATCAGCATGAAGGGCACGCGCACGGCGAAGTCGGGCGCCACCCAGGCGGGAGTCCACTGCAGCACCCAGGCGCCGATCCAGTACGGCAGCAGGGCGCTGATGTCGGCCGGAATGCCCATCAAGCCGGGATGCAGCCAGGTCGACCACGAGGAGTCGCCGGCCAGGTCCAGCATGACGCCGAAGGCGGCCACGTCGGCGTTCTTCCAGGGGTCGCGGCCCACATAGCCCGGAACCACGTAGGCCACGCACAGCAGCCACAGGGCCCAGCGCGGCAGGCGGCGCACGGCGTCCTGGGCAACGAGGGCGGGGCTGGTCTGGTTCAAGGGGCGTCAGGCAGCGAAAAGGGCAGCGCGGTTGCCCGTGCTGCCCTTTTGAGAGCCGAAGAAAGGCGCTGCGCGGTGTTAGCGAGCGACTTTGCCGTAGCGGTTGCGGAACTTCTCGACGCGGCCGCCCAGGTTGTCCACCGATTTTTGCGTGCCGGTGTAGAAGGGGTGCGATTCGCTGGAGGTGTCCAGCTTGAACAGCGGCAACTCGCGGCCGTCGTCCATCTTGACCGTCTCTTTCGTGTTGGCGCACGAGCGCGTCACGAACTTGAAGCCGTTGGAGAGATCCACGAAGCACACTTCGCGGTAGTTGGGGTGAATGCCGTCACGCATGATGAAACCTGTTTGGGTGGACTGTGGCAGCCGCGCCGGCCATGCGCAACCCTTGCGCATTCAGAAATTGCTCGGCGTACTTTCCGCAAAACGCAGCATTATAGCGGCACGCTGGCGTCCTGGCGGAGTCTGGGCAAAAACGCCGGGCCCGGCGTACGATGCGTCTTCCAGGAACGGGCACGAAGAGGTGGCGAGCATGGCAAGCGGCACGTTGACGCAAGTGGGCGAAGTCCCTGGCCCCCAAGTCATGGGGCAACTCACCACGCGCGAGACCGTGTGGGCCATCGTCAAGGCCTCCAGCGGCAACCTGGTCGAGTGGTTCGACTTCTACATCTACGCCTTCTTCAGCGTTTATTTTGCCGAGCAGTTCTTCACCGGCACCGGGCAGACCGGCGCGTTCATGCAGGCGGCCGGGGTGTTTTTCATCGGCTTTCTGATGCGCCCGGTCGGTGGCTACATCTTCGGGCGCATCTCGGATCGCTTCGGGCGCAAGGACGCGATGGTGGTGTCGATCCTGATGATGGGCTTCGGCTCGCTGTGTCTGGCGGCGCTGCCCACCGCCGCCACCGCCGGAGCGCTGGCGCCCATCCTGCTGCTGGTGGTGCGCTGCATCCAGGGCATCGCGGTGGGGGGCGAATATGGCTCCACGGCCACCTACATGTCCGAGATCGCGCAGCCGGGCCGGCGCGGCTTTTTCTCGTCGTTCCAGTACGTCACGCTGATCGGCGGCCAGCTGCTGGCCAGCCTGCTGGCCGTGATCATGACCCACACGCTGGGCGGCGATCAAATCACCGCCGGCTGGTGGCGCCTGCCCTTCGTCATCGGCGCCTTCGCCGCGCTGGTGTCGCTGTGGCTGCGCTCGGGCCTGGTGGAGACCACCTCCAAGTCCGACCGCCACCAAGAGGGCGCCGGCACCTTCCGGGAGGTGTGGCACCACCAGCGCGCGTTCTGGGTGGTGTTCGGCATCACCTGCATCGGCTCGCTGACCTTCTACACCTTCAGCACCTACATGCAGAAGTACCTGATCAACACCAGCGGCTTCTCCAAGGGCGACGTGGCCGACGCGATGACGGTGTGCCTGTTCGTCTTCATGCTCATGCAGCCGGTGATCGGCGCGATCTCGGACAAGATCGGGCGCAAGAACAGCATGCTGATCTTCGTCGTCGGCATGATCGTGCTGCCGGTGCCGGTGCTGAACGCCATCGGCCGGCAAACCTCGCTGTTCGACGCGGGCCTCTTGATCATTCTGGCGATGGTGTTCCTGAGCTTCTACACCTCGATCTCGGGCATCGTCAAGGCCGAGATGTTCCCGGCCTACATCCGTGGCCTGGGCGTGGGTTTTACCTATGCCATCGGCAACTCGCTGTTCGGCGGCTCGGCCGAATACGTCGCGCTGTTCATGAAGCAGCACGGCTATGGCGAGGTGTTCCCGTGGTATGTCACGGGCATCGCGGTGTGCGGGCTGATCGCCGTGCTGTTCATGCACGACAACCGCGCGCACTCGACCATCGACAACCCGGGCAGCAGCGCCTACGGCAAGAAGCGCGCCGCGGCGCCTTTGTAGGGCATTGGCACGGCCCGCGCAGCAGGAAGATGACGCTTTTTTAACCGCCCCGGCGCATCATGTCGAAGAACTCGACGTTGGTCTTGGTCGCCTTCATGCTCTTGATGACCATCTCCATCGCCTCGATCTCGTCCATGTTGTACATGA
>JAFEEB010000002.1 GCA_018241325.1 Pseudomonadota bacterium
TCACCGCCCGCGCGGGCGGCACCTCCGCCTCCGTGGCCCCTGGCGCCGCGGGTGCGGCCGCCGGCGCGCCCGCCCTGCAGGGCCTGGGCGAGAACAGCCCCCTGTTCGGCGCCCTGCGCGTCATCCCCATCGAGCGCATCAACGCCGTCATGGTCATCACCCCGCGCGCCGCCTACCTGGACGAGGCGCGCTACTGGATTGAGCGCTTCGACCAGCCCAACATGAACAGCGCCGAGCCCCAGCTGTTCGTCTACAAGGTGCAAAACGGCTCGGCCGACCACCTGGCCGAGCTGCTCAACGGCATCTACGGCGCCACCCAGCAGACCTCCGGCTTCAGCGGCGTCTCCGGCGTGGCCCCCGGCCTCACCGGCGTGGGCGGTGCCAACAACGTCAACAACAGCTTCGCCAGCCAGTACGGCGCCAACCGCAACACCAGCTCGCCCTTCGGGCAAAGCGGGCTGGGCGGCGGCTTTGGCAGCATGAGCAGCGGCGGCGGCCTGGGCGGCGGCCTGGGCGGCCGCCTGGGCACCCAGGGCGGTGCCGGGCAGGCGGGCGCGCAGGCCAGCGGCCCCAACGTCGTCACCACCACCCTGGGCGGCAACGTGCGCGTCATGGCCGACCGCATCAACAACACCCTGCTCATCCACGCCAGCGCCGCCGAATACCAGCGCATCGCCAACACCTTGAAGCGCCTGGACGTGCAGCGCGCCCAGGTGCTCATCGAGGCCTCCATCGTCGAAGTCACCCTGGGCGACGGCCTGCAATACGGCCTGCAATGGGCCTTCAACGGCGGCACCCTGGGCGGCAGCGGTACGGGGGTGTTCGGCGTGGCTGGAGCAGGGGGTGTACTGGCCGCCGACGGCAGCAGCCCGGCGGGAATCAGCAACGCCTTCACCTACACGCTGCGCAACTCGGCCGGCAGCATCAGCGCCGTGCTGAGTGCCTTGGCCAGCAAGTCATTGGTCAAGGTCATTTCCAGCCCCTCGCTGATGGTGCTCGACAACCACACCGCCGCCATCCAGGTGGGCACGCAGCAGCCCGTCAACACCGGCACCACCTATACAGGCGGCATCAACAACCTGGCCACCACCAACATCCAGTACAAGGACACCGGCGTCATGCTGGGCGTCACGCCCTCGGTCAGCGCAGGCGACCTGGTCACGCTCGATGTCAACCAGGTCGTCTCCAAACTCGGCAACAATTCCACGACACCCGCGACAGCCGGCTTCCCGACGTTTGATCAGCGCGAAATCAACTCCAAGGTTGCCGTGCGCTCCGGTGAAACCCTGGTGCTGGGGGGCTTGATTCAAGACAATACCAACAATACCAAGAACGGTCTGCCCATTCTCTCGGCCATCCCGGTGCTGGGGGCGCTGTTCGGCGCCCACACCGTGTCGACTTCCCGCACCGAGCTGCTGGTCATCCTCACCCCGCGCGTGCTGCGCTCCGACGACGACGCCCGCGCCATCAGCCGCGAGCTGCGCGACCGCATGCAGGGCATGCTGGGCACCGGCGGCCTGATCGCCCCCACGCCCGCCGCCGCGCGTCCCTGACATGACCCCGTGCCTTCCTGCGCCCCCGCCCTTGTGGGCAGAGGGTGCCGCCGAGGGGCCGCAGCTTACCCTCACCCCTCGCGAACCTTTTTGCCCTTGCCCGATTCAGTAGTACGGCCCCGGCGCACCGCGCCCCATCCCCAACCCATTTTCCCCAAGGAGATCCAATCCATGATGGACACCCCCCGCTTTCGCCTCTCGCGCCGCGCGCTGGCGCCCCTGCTGGCCGCCGGCGTGCTGGCGCTGGCCGGCTGCGCCGCCCTCACGCCCAAGACGCCCGAGCAAGTCGTCGCCGAGCGCGCCGAGGCGCGCTGGGCCGCGCTGATCGACGGCGAGTTCGGCAAGGCCTGGACCTACACCCAGCCCGGCTATCGCGCCATCATCAAGCAAAAGGATTACCGCAAGCAATTTGGCCGCGCCGGCCAATGGAAGGGCGCGCAGGTGCACGAGGTCAAGTGCGAGGCCGAGCGCTGCATGGTCAAGATTCGCCTGACCACGCAATTCGAGATACCGAATTTCGTCGGCAAAGACGTGGTGGGCTACGTGGACGAGCAGTGGGTGCGCGAAGACGGCCAGTGGTGGTACTACCAGGCCCTCTGATCGTGCCCGCGCCGGTTTTTCGATTCAGGTGTGCGTTTGTTGCAACAGACGCCAGCGCAAACTGTAATCCCGGCCTGCTTTCGATTGAGTTTTCGCCCGGCAGCGTGGTAGCATTCCCGGGCATTTCCAAGATTCGCTTGGGTCTTGCAACTTCTTATTTCCTATTGGAGTCATAGCTATGAAAAAGAGCATTCTGTCGCTGGGTGCCGCAGTTGCCCTGGGCAGCTTGGGTTTTGCTGGTTCCGCACAAGCCATCGGCTACTTCGGTGCCGCCGCCACCCCGCCCGCCGCACCGGGCGCCGCCACCGCCAATGCCATCAACCCCGGCAGCGTGGGCAACATGCTGTTCACGCCGTACTTCTCGGCCCAGGGCAGCATGGCCACGCTGCTCAACATCACCAACACCGACGGTGTGAACGGCAAGGCCGTCAAGGTGCGTTTCCGCGGCGCCGCCAACTCGGACGACGTGCTTGACTTCACCGTGTTCCTGTCGCCTGGCGACGTGTGGACGGCCACCGTGTCGCGCAATGCGTCCGGCGTCGCCCAGATCAACACCACCGACAAGTCCTGCACCATCCCCGACGCTTCGGCCTGGCCCGCACCCTTCTCCACCCTGCGCCTGCCGTCCTACCTGAGCGCCGACCAGGCGAACATCAACGCCAACGAAGGCTACATCGAAATCCTGAACATGGCCGACGTGCCGCCGACCTTCCTGGGCGGCGCCAACAAAGGCAACGTCAACCCGCTGTACACCAACATCAAGCACGTCAGCGGCGTCGCGCCCTGCAACGGCGCGGCCTTCGCCACCGTGCTGTCGCCGACCGCCACCGACGCCGTGGGTGCCGAGCTGGCCGGCCTGAGCGCCCCCACCGGTGGCCTGATGGGCACCTGGGCGGTGGCCAACCAGGACAACTTCGCCATGTACAGCGGCAACCACGTCGCCGTCACCTCGACCAGCGCGATTGCTGGCCTGAACCTCATCCCGCAACCGGGCTACACCAACATCACTTTCGCGCCGCAAGTGGGCTCGAACCTGGACACGGCGGCCTTCCCGGCCGCCAACGTCACGGCCGACGTGCTGCTGCAAGCGGGCACCATCACCCCGCTGTGGTTCGACCTGCCCGACATGTCCACGCCGCTGCTGACTGCGCCCGCCGCCGGCGCGCCGGAAATCCAGGCGCTCGCGCTCAGCCAGGCTCTGCAGCACCACACGGTGCTGAACGACTACGTGGCCAACGCCACCGATGCCGCAGTGCCCATGGCCACCGATTGGGTGGTTTCGCAACCCACCCGCCGCTACTTCGCGGTCATGGACTACGGCACCAGCGCGGCCACCGCAGCCGTGCAATACAACCCGGTCGGCGCCAACCCGTACGCGGGCCTGCTGAACAAGGTCGTCACCGCCAATGGCCCGCAGGCCTGCATGCTGGTGGGCTTTGGCTCGAACGACCGCGAAGAGCGCGTCAACGTGATCGGCGGCAGCTTCTCGCCCGGCGTGAGCTCGCCGACCTGCGGTGAAGTGTTCGTGATCAAGTTCGGCGCCACCTCGGTGCTGCAAGCCGCCGTGACCACGCGCACGGTGTCGCCGGTCGGTACCGAAGGCTGGGCGATGCTGACGATGCCGGGCCCGACGACCGGTCTGCCGGTGGTGGGCTTTGCCGCCACCTCGATCCTGAACCAGAACACCAGCGCTCACTACGGCTGGACGCTGCCGCACCGCTTCGTCAACTGATGACGCGACCAGGCGCCCCGCACGGGGGGCCTGGACTGGCCAAAGCCGTGGCCCTCAGAAGCCACGGCCCGGCCAAACCGGTAGGAATTTGAAAGACGGGGCCTGTCCCCGTCTTTTTTTTGGCTGGGCGTTTTGGCGGTGCCCGCAGGGGCGGCAGCCACAGGGCCGGCGTGCAAGTGCGGTAACGCCCTGTGTCGCGGCGCGTCGCCGCCGCGGCGCGGCCCCGCTCAGGCCAGTATGATGGCGGGTTTTGAATGATTGACGGGCGCCGCCCAGGGGCAGCGCCTTTCACGAAAGGACTTTGGATCGATGCATTGGATTCATTCACTGCGCCGCGCCGGCGCTGATGCGGGCCTGCTGGCGCTGGCGCTGGTGGCCTGGGCGCCATCGAGCGCTCAGGCGGCCGATGCGGCACCCGCACCGGCGGCGGCCGCGGGCAAAACCGTGGTGGCCACCGGCCCGGCGGGCGACATCACCGAGGCGCAACTCGAGGCGACCGTGGAGGCGCTCGTGCCGCAAAAGGACCGGGTCCTGTTCTGGGGCGTCAAGGACAACGTCATACGCTTCGTGCGCAGCCTGGGGGCGCAGCAGGCGATCGCGGCGCGCGCCGAGCAGGCCGGGCTGCGGCCGGCCGATGCGGCCGCCCAGGGGCTGAAGCGCCAGCAGGAGCTGGTCAAGGCCTATCTCGACCAGCAAGGCCAGGCCGCGGTGCCGGACACGGCGGCGCTGGAGCGCTATGCGCTGTCGGAATACCGGGCGCATCCGGAGCGCTACGCCGTGCCCGCGCAGGTGCGCGTGCGCCACATCGTGCTGCCGCTCGCCAAGGACGGCAGCGACGATGCCGCGGTCAAGGCGCGCGCCGAAAAGCTGCTGGCCGAGTTGCGCGGCGGCGCCGACTTCGCGGCCCTGGCGAAGGCGCAATCGGCCGATGCGGCCAGTGCGCAGCAGGGCGGCGAAATGCCCTGGTTCGCGCGCGGCCAGATGCCGGCCGAGCTCGAGGCGGCGGCCTTCGCGCTGAAGCAGCCGGGCGCGCTGAGCGAGCCGGTCAAGACGCCATCGGGCTACCAGATCATCGAACTGCTGGAGACCCGGGCCCAGCGCGAGCTGAGCTTCGACGAGGTGCGGCCCACCCTGGAGAAGGAAGCGCGCGACCGCCTGGAGTCAACCGAGCGCGGCCGTCTGTGGACCGACGAGCAGGACAAGGTCAAGATCGACGACGACGCGCTCCAGGGCCTGATGTACCGCAACGCCGCCGCCGCCCAGCGCTGACGGCCGGCCTGGCGCGCGCATACCCCGTGCTCGTTTTTGACCCGTGCCCGTGGGCTCTGCGCTGACGACCGAGGTCCGCCAGCTCTGGCGCCTGCGCGCGCTGCTGGCGGTGATGACCCGCCGCGAGCTGGCGGCGCGCTTTGCCGGCTCGGCCGGCGGCGTGCTGTGGGTGTGGCTGCCGCCGCTGCTGACCATTGCGGCGTATTACCTGGTGTTCGACGTGGTGTTCGGCATGCGCCTGGGCGCGGGTGCGCCCACCGGCCGTGTGGGCACCTACCTGATCGTGGGCATGCTGCCCTGGATGGCCTTTGCCGACGCCACCCAGCGCGGCATGACGAGCCTGCTGGACGCGGGGGGCCTGCTGCACAAGAACCCGCTGCCGCCGGCGCTGTTTCCGGCGCGGGCGGTGCTGGCCAGCGGCGTGGTGTTTGCGCCGCTGCTGCTGGCGCTGCTGCCGCTGTACGCGGGCAGCCACCACTTTGCGCCGGGCGTGTGGGCGCTGCTGCCGCTGCTGGCCTTGCAGGGGCTGCTGTGCTTCTTGCTGGCCTATCTGCTGGCGATCCTGGCGGCGGCGCTGCGCGACGTGGTGCAGGTGGTGGGCGTGGCGCTGTCGCTGGGGGTGTTTTTGTCGCCGGTGCTGTTTCCGGCCACCCTGTTTCCGGAGCGCTGGCGCTGGCTTTTGTGGCTCAACCCCATGACGGCGCCGGTGCTGGGCTACCAGACGGCGCTGCTGCAAGGCGCGTGGCCGGCGTGGGACGTGTGGCTGGTGCTGGCCGCCTGGATCGCCCTGCTGGCCGCGGCCCTGTCGCTGGCGGTGGCGCGCAGCCGGGATCAGTTGGTGGATTGGTTGTAGGCGTTTGCCACCGGGCATGCTTGACAGCCCCATTGACAAATCAAAATGACAGCATATATGCTGTCAAAAAATGGTGAAACTGGTCTTGGACACGAACGTTCTCGTTGCCGCGCTGCGCTCCGGCGGCGGTGCTTCGAGGCAACTGATTCGGCATGTCTTGCAAGGGCGCCATGTACCACTGTTTGGCACCACGCTGTGGCTGGAATATGAGGATGTGATGGCGCGACCGCACCTGTGGACCGATGCAACGACCCCGACGGAGCGCTGGCAGGTGTTGGCGGCATTGGCGGCTTCGGGCCGCTGGGTGACGCCTTATTTTGGCTGGCGCCCCAACTTGCGGGATGAGGGCGACAATCACCTTATCGAGCTGGCGGTGGCGGGCGGCGCGCATGCTGTGGTCACGCACAACGTGCGCGACCTGCGCCACGGCGAACTGAGTTTTGAACACCTTCGGGTGTTGACGCCGGCCCAATGCTTGGAGAGATGGCCATGAGCACTTTGACGATTCGACTGCCTGACCCGACGGCCAGCCGCTTGAAACAGGTGGCGCACAGCCGCGGGCTGTCCATGAACAAGCTGATCGAGGAAATGAGCACGCAGGCCATCGCCGCGTTTGACGCCGAGGCACGGTTTCGCGCGATGGCGGCGCAGGCGGATCCGGCGGCGGCGCTGAAAATTCTGGAGCGGCTGGATGCGCAGGGCTCGTGAGCGCGACGGTGCGTTGCACGGGGCGTTGGTGCCGGGTATTGGCGCAAAGGCAAGGCCGTTTATGAACAAGCCAATTCGATACACTGACGAGCCCTTGGGCGCGATCCGCGTGGTGCCCGGTTTCTTGCCCTCGCCCGAGCAACTGGTAAAAAAAAGCGAACAGACCAAGGTGACGATCTCGCTGAGTTCGGAGAGCGTGGACTTCTTCAAGGAGGCCGCGCGCAAGCACCCCATGCAATACCAAAAAATGATCCGGCAATTGCTGGATGAATACGTGGCGCGGCACAAGCGCCTGTGATGGCGAGGCCAGCGGCAAGTGACGCCATGAGCACCTTGACGATTTGTTCACCCGATCCGAACGCCAGCCGCTTGGAGCAGACGGCCGCACCGCTTCAAACCGGGCCGATCAGCTCAGAGCTGACGCGCGCCGTCGGCGCGGCCGGGATCAGTTTGCTGCGCGAGCTGCTTCAGGGACGGTTTGGCCTGCGTCAGGCTTTCGTTTTCGGCTCGCTGGCGCGGGGCGGGGCGCGCCCGGACAGCGACCTGGACATTGCCGTGCAAGCCGATCACCCGCTGTCGGCAGACCAGGCCGCGACGCTGATCGACGCGCTGGCTGCGGCATGTGGCCGACCGGTCGATCTGATTGACTTGAAGGCGGTGGGAGAGCCGCTGCTGGGGCAAATTCTGGCCCACGGCCAGCGCCTGTTTGGAAGCGATGAGGATCACGCGGCCTTGGTTCGGCGCCATGTCTTCGACACCGAGGACTTTCTGCCGTATGCGCGGCGCATGCTGCGCGAGCGGAGGCGGGCGTGGATCGGCTGATCGTGGAGCGCAAGCTCGATTCCTTGCGCCATTGCCTGGAGCGCATCGCGAGCAAGCGGCCCGCGAGCGTTGCCGCGCTGGAACGCGACGCCGACTTGCAGGACGTGCTGACACTGAACCTGAGCCGTGCGGTTCAGATCTGCGTGGACATCGGCGCGCATGTGCTGGTCGAGCAAGCGCAGCGCCCGCCCAACACGATGGGCGAAACGTTTGACGGGCTGGCACAGGCCGGCGTCATTGATGCGGCGCTTGCCTTGCGGATGAAAAAGGCCGTCGGCTTTCGCAACGTTGCGGTGCATGCGTACGAGCGCATCGATTGGCAGATCGTGTACATGATCGCGACACGCGATCAAGATGACTTCCGGCATTTTGCCGCTGCCGTGGCGCAGTGGCTGGACCGGGCGTAGCGTGATCGAAAAGGCTCTGCAAGGTGATGCGTGCCGGCTCATCGACCGCGCAACGAAACATGCAATCGACGAGAGCAATGGACGAAACACGCAGCAACGTTGAACGCTTGGCGCCGCCTGCGCGCGCCACCGCACCGCCTCTGCGCCTGGCCGGCGTGGGCAAGGAATACCGCCTGTACGACTCGCCGCGCGCGCGCCTGAAGTCGCTGCTGACGGGGCGCGCGCTGCACCGCAGCCACTGGGCGCTGCAAGGGGTGTCGCTGCAACTGGAGCGCGGGCAGTGCCTGGGCGTGGTGGGGCACAACGGCGCGGGCAAGAGCACGCTGCTCAAGCTGATCACGGGCACGGTGCAGCCCACGCAGGGCCAGATCGAGCGGCGCGGGCGCATCACGGCCATCCTGGAGCTGGGGGCGGGTTTTCACCCCGACTTCACGGGGCGGCAGAACCTGTACTTCGGCGGCAGCCTGATCGGCATCGAGCACGAGCAAATGGCGGCGCTGGAGGCCGAGGTGCTGGCCTTTGCCGAGATCGGCGAGGCGATCGACCGGCCGGTGAAAACCTATTCGTCGGGCATGGTGGTGCGGCTGGCCTTTGCGCTGGTGACGGCGGTGGAGCCGGACCTGCTGATCATCGACGAGGCGCTGGCGGTGGGCGACCAGCGCTTTCAAAAAAAATGCATCGAGCGCATCGAGGCGTTTCGCGCCAACGGCTGCACCATCCTGTTTTGCTCGCACAGCCCTTACCACGTGCGCCAGCTGTGCGACGTGGCGCTGTGGCTGGAGCGGGGGCGGCTGCGCCAGATGGGGCCGACCGAAGAGGTGTTGCTGGCGTACGAGACGGCGCTGCGCCTGGATGCGGCCGGTGACCCGGCTGAACCGGCCAGCGGCGCGGCGGCGCTGCCCGAGGCGTTGATCGTGCCGACTGAAGAGGCGTCGGCGGGCGAGGCGGATGCGGCGGCGCGCGCGGCGCCACCGCGGCCCGCGGATGCGGCCGGGATTGTCTCGGTCGAGATCGAGCACCTGGATGATGCCGAACCCCATGCGCTGGAGCCACCGCTGCTGCGCGCCCGTGACCTGGTGGCGCACATCGTGGTCAACGGCGTGGGCGACGAACAGCCGCACGTCGGCTTCATGATCGAGCAGTCCCGGGGCGTGGGCATCACCTCGCTGAGCACGCAGGAAGACGGCGCCGCACCGCGCCGGCGCGCCGACGGGCGCTGGGAGATCGTGCTGCGCTTTGCGCAATTGCCCCTGCACAGCGGGCAGTATGTGATCAGCGTGTATCTGTTCGACGCCACCGGCCTGGTGGTGTATGACCAGTGGTATCAATTTCAGCACCTGCGCTTTGTCGCGCCCACGCGCATGCCGGGCTTGGTGCGGCTGCCGCACCAGTGGTCGTGAACCGGGCACGCGCATGACCGCGGGGGGCGAGGTCCAAGGCGTCTGGCGCCGGGCCCGGCGCGAGGCGCTGGACCTGCTGGAGTTGGTGTTGTTGCCCGGCCTGGCGGCGCTGCTGCCCTGGCCGCTGGCGTTTCGTTTATTGCGGGTGTCGGCGCGATGCCCGTGGCTGTATCGGCAAGCGTGCACGCAAGCCCTGGCGGCGGCCCAGGCGCACGGCATGGCGCCCGACTCCGAGACCTGGCTGCGCGAGCACCGCCTGATGATGCTGGTGGACCACGCCGACCTGTACCTGGCGCGCACCCGGTCGGATCGCTGGCTGCGTCGCTACGTGGATGTGCAGGGCGACTGGGGTGTGCGCGACCAGGCGGCGCTGCTGGTGACTTTTCACTGGGCAGCCGGCATGTGGGCGCACCGCCATGCGCGGGCCAGCGGGCTGCGCCCGCACATGCTGCTGGCGCGCCAGGACCGCGGGGGTTACGTGGGGCGCTGGGTGCTGGGCCGCTATGCGCGCGCGCGCGCGCGCGCCGTGGCGCTGGCCGACGGGCAGGAGGTGATCTGGGTGCCGGGGGCCATGCCGGCCTTGACATCGGCGCTTGCCCGGCAAGAGCAGATCGTCGTCGTGCTGGACGTGCCGCCCGACCAGGTGAAGGAAACCGCGCCGCAACAGGTGCTGGGCCGTAGGGTGCACATGCCGATTGCCCTGCCGCGGCTGGCGGTGCGCCAGCGCTTGCCGGTCACCGTGTTCACGCTGGGGCTGGACGTGCGCACGGGACGGCGCGACCTGCGGCTGTACCCGTTGGGCGCGTGGGATGACGCGCAGGCGCTCAGCGCGCGGATTTTTCAGGAGTTCGACCGCATCGTGCGCGAGCGGCCGGCGCACTGGCACTTCTGGTCGGTGGCGCAGCGCTTTTTTGCGGATCGACCGGTGTCCGCGGCGGCCTTCGCCGATTCACCGGCGCCGCTGGACGACGGTCAGGGCCGCACCTCGAACAGCGCGTAAATGGAGGCGCCGGCGCCGGCCGGTCGCGCCACCAGCGTCGGGTTGGCGCCCAGGGCGCCCGCGTCGCGCGCCGGCGCCAGCACGTGGCGCGCACCCAGCAGGCGAAAGTCGAAGCGGGCCGGGTCGAGCGTCAGGCGCACTTCGTCCAGGCGCGGCGACTCGATGAGCAGGCGGGTATTGCCCGGCAAGGGCGCCAGCTCCAGCAACAGGCGGTGGTAGCGGTTGTAAACGCCGCGGTGCTGGCCCGTGGGGTCCAGCCGGGCCCACAGCGCGGGTTGCGGGTAGTAGAACACGCTGTTGACGACCGGCACGCCGGCTGCCGGCAGGCTCAGGGCCCAGCGGCGCTGGCCGATCACGGCGACGCCGTGCCGGGGGTCATGGGCGGCGGCGTCGGCCAGGCCGGCGGCGCGCAGGGGTTCGATCAGCGTCAGGGTGGCGGGCGCCTGGCCCAGCGGATGGAAGGTGAGGGTGGCCGCGAGCGTCCAGCCGAGGTAGAGGGCGATGAAGGCAGCGTCGTGCCGGAGCGTCCAGAGCGCGGCGGCGCCCGCAGCGGCTGCGGCCGCCAGCATCAGCACGCCCTGGGGCAGCCCGTCGGCGATGTCCAGCGGTATGCGGGCGGTCTCCCACGCGGCCAGCGCCAGAACGGCCAGCGCCAGCGTGCCGGCGAGCAGCGGGCGCTCTTTGGCCTTTTGGGTCGGCTCCTGGTCTTGCGCCAGCCACCAGCCGATGAGCAGCAGCTGGGCCACGCCAAGCGTCAGGTCGACCCGATACGAGGTGACCGCGGTCCACCAGGTCAGGCGCGCCAGCCAGGGCGGAAAACCGATGAACTGGAACGTCAAGGCAAACAGCGCGAACGCCAGCAGGGCCAGTGCCACCGGATCGGCGCGGCGCGTGCGCATGCACTGCCAGGCGACGACGACCAGGGTTGGCAACCACAGGAACTGGAACGAAGCCGCCTCGCTGCGCACCATGGGTGCGTCCACGTGCAGGGTGAACGGGTTGAGCCAGCCCTTGAGCAGGAACCACAGGTCGATGTCGCCACCGGCTTCGGCGACGCGCCGGCCGGGATAGACGGTGTCGCGCATCACGGCGACGGCCTCGCGCGCATCGATCCACCAGGCGGCCAGCAGCGTGGCGACGAGGGCCAGCGCAGCCAGCAGGCCCAGCGTCTGCGGTCGAGCCCAACGCCAGCGCGTGCGCTCGCGCCAGGCCCAGGCCAGCGCCAGCGGCACGCACAGCGTGGCCAGCGAGATCTGCCACGCCGGATAGAGCACCAGCGCATAGCCGGCGGCCGACCAGCCCAGCGCCGCGCCCCAGGCCAGGCCGGCTGCGGTGCGGGGAGCGTGCAGCAGACGGTCCAGCGCCAAAAGGCCGAGCGCGGCGAACATGACGAGGTAGGCCGGCCAGAAGGAAAAGCCGACCGAATACGGTGCCAGCACCAAGCTGGCGGCCAACGCCGCCGCCGGCTGCCAGCGCAGCCCCGTCAGGCGCATGAACAGGCACCAGAGGGCGCCGAGCGCGCCGATGATGGGCAGCCACCAGGTCCAGGCCAGCGCGCGGCGTGGGTCGAGGACGAAATGGCCCCAGGTGGCGGGTTTGGCCAGCGCCGAAAGGTGCGCCACCGGCAGCCCGGTCATGCCCATCACCAGCATGTTCTGGCCTTGCTCGCCCAGGTTGCGGTTGAGCACCGGCCAGCGGGGCACGTGCGCGCCCTGCGCCAGGGCCAGCGGCGTGAGCACCTCCCATTCGTCGCTGCGCGCGATTTGCGGCTGGCCAAACCATGGCGACATGGACTCGGCGGTCACCGTTGGCGCGCGCAGCAGCAAGGCCAGCGAGGAGCCGGTCACGCCCAGGGCGACCAGCAGCGCGAAGGATGCGGCGAGCGCCCAGGCAAAGGCTCGGGATGGCGGCATGCGGTGTGGCCAAGCGAGGATCGAAGGCAGGACCAGGGCCGCGAGCGGCAAGGCGGCCGCCAGCAGCAAGGTCGCCAGAGCGGCGTGGGAGGGGGGTGCGGGTTCGACGACCGTGACCCGTGCCATGACTGGGTCGATGGCCAGCGCGAATTCGCTGCCGTCGCCGCGGCGCGCCGACACGTCGATCGTGTGGGGACCCGGCGGCAGACCCCTGGGGAGCATGAAGCGCACCGAAAAGCCGCTGCCGCGCCACGCGGGACGCTGCAAGACCTGCGCCACGTCGGGGCGATCGATGCGCTGCATCCGGCCCCGATAGACCTGCTGGCCATCCAGGTGCACGATGAGGTTGGTGACGAACAGCTCGGGTTGCTCGGACGCCGCCCAGCCGGCCACCGTCATTTGTCGTCCGTCGAGTGAGACCCCATCGACGTGGCCCCGCCCGGCGGGCGCGGCAGCCGTGGCCACGCCGACTGCCAGCAGCATCCACGCGAGCACCCATGCCGGCAGCTGGCGCAGCCAAGGCGGTGGCCTGGCGCGTGCCAAGGGCGGATGGGTGGCTGCGATCACGTCCAGATCAGGATCCGCAGGCCGAGGACAGGGGGGCGTGGTCGGTTGATTTTGGGGTCCTTCGGTCAGCGCCGCAACCAGCTCTTGACCCGCGTTTGCCAGTGCTGCGGAATGGCCCGGGCCACTGGTGCCAGCACGGGCAGGGCGCGCAGGCGCGCGAGGGCGCTCAGGGCCTGGCCCTTGGCGCCGCCGGCGGTGTCGGCGTCGCTGGCGGGCAGGAAGGCGGCCCAGGCGGAGTTGGGCACGGCGACGTCGCTGGACGCGGGGAGCTGGGCCAGGTAGGCGCCGGCGTACCAGGCGGGCGGCTGCGCGGCGTGGGCGGCGGTGGGGCCGGCGCTGTCCACGGCGGGCACGGGCACCAGCGGTTCGGGGCCTTGGCCGGTGGCGAAGTGCCGGGTGCGGATGTCGGCAAAAAAGCGCAGCCAGTCGGCCGTGGGCTGCTGCCAGGGCACGACCCAGCTCCAGCGGCGGCCGGCCAGGCGCTCGGCAAAGGCGCCCAGGTCGGGCGCGACCACGGGCCAGCCGCCCTGCAGGCAGGCCGAGAGGGTGTAGCTGTAGGTTTCGGGCCAGCGCGCGGGGAACCACACCAGGTCGGGTTGCAGCCAGGCCAGCAGCTCGGGCAGGTCGGCCTCGTCGTAGCGGCCGTGCACCGTCAGGTTGGCGTGCGGCTGGGTCTTGAGGCTGCGGTAGCCGTAGCCGATCAGGTCGAACTCGACCGGCACGTTTTGCTTGCGCGCGGCAATGGCGACTTCTTCGAGCACGTCGGCGCCCTTGATGACGCTGAGCGCGCCGATGACGGCGACCTTGAGCGGGCGGTTGCCGGCCAGCGGCGTGGGCGCGGGCTCGGGCAGGGGCTGGGTCGGGTCGATGTCGGTGTGCGGCACCAGGGCCAGGGGGGCGCCGGGCACCAGCTTGATGAGGCGCGCCAGCACGTCGCGCGAGGGGGCGATGACCCAGCGCGCGCCGTTCAGGAACTCGGCGCTCTTGAGCCGCCACGCGACGATGCCGACGCCGCCGGGCGCGGGCGCGCGCTTGAGGCAGGCGGTGCATTGGTCCACGCCTTTTTCGCCGCAGTAGCCGTCGGTGTGGTCGGTGAGCGAGATTTGCGGGCAGATGGGGTAGAAGTCGTGCGCGGTGAAGTCGTAGCTGACGCCCAGGCGCGCGGGCAGGCCCTGCACGAAGGCGCCGTGGCCCAGCAGGTGGTGGTAGTGCACGTGGCGCACGCCCAGCTGGCGCAGCAGGGCGATGAGGGCGTCGCCGTCTTGCGGCAGGGCGAATTGCAGCTCGAAGCCTTCGTCCGGGTCGGGCAGGCGCAGGCCCAGGCGCTGGCCGGGCAGGGGGCGCAGCACCAGGAATTGCGCCTGCTGGCGCAGGGCATGGGCCAGCTCGTGCACGTGGCGCTCGGTGCCGCCGGCGCGGTCGTGCAGCACGGCCAGCACGATGGGGCGCGCGCCGTCCTGCACGCGCGCCAGATCGACGGCGGTGCGGGCCATGCGGGCCGGGTCTTGCTGCACGAAGCGCAGCACCTGGCCTTCGTAGCGCGGGTGCAGGCGGCGCAGGGTCTGCATGGCGGCGCGCTCGCGCGGGCTCTTGCTGGCGCCGAAGCTGACGCCGCCATAGTGGCGCACGAAGGTGTCCAGCACGTGCAGGTTGCGCCAGCCGGCGCGGGCGGCACGGATGCAGAAATCGTTTTCCTCGCCGTAGCCCTTGCCGAAGTTCTCGACGTCGAACAGGCCCACTTCGGCCAGCGCGGCGCGGCGGATGTACATGCAAAAGCCCACGCCGGTGGGCACGTCCACCACCTGGCCGGCGTTGGTGCGGGCGAACAGCGCGTCCAGGCGGGCGGTGTCCCAGCCTTCGGGCAGGTCGTTGTCCTGGCAAAAGCGCGGGTAGCTGCAGATGGTGGCGTTGTTGGAAAAGGGCGTGACGCTGGCGATTTTCTGGTCGCCGTGGGCGGCGGCGCGAATGCGGTCGAGCCAGCCGGGGGCGACTTCGGTGTCGCTGTTGAGCAGCAGCACGTCGTTGTCTTGCGACAGCGCCATGCCGCGGTTGACGGTGCCGACGAAGCCCAGGTTGTGCTCGTTTTCGAGCAGCTCGATGCGCGAATCCAAGGCAGGCAGGGTGCGCAGGTATTCGGTCACCTCGGGCTCGGGGCTGGCGTCGTTGATGACGATCAGGCGCCAGGGCGTGGTGCAGGGCGCGGCCCGCACGGATTCGATGCAGCGGCGGGTGTCGGCCAGGCCCTTGTAGACGGGGACGATGACGTCCACCGGGTGCGACGAGGGGGTCAGCGGCTGGGGCGGCGCGGGCGCTGGCTGGGCCGTGCGGGCCGAGCCGATGCCCAGCAGGCGGTCCACGCGCATCTTGGCGTGGACGATGGGGCGGGTGGCGCGAAACACGGTGGAATTCTCGATGTCGTGCACCAGCTGGCGCGCTTCGTCGCGCTCCTGGCTGAGCACGTGGGTGTCGGCCAGCAGGGCGCTCTTCTGGCTGCGCAGGTGCTGGTTTTGCTCTTGCAGGCCATGGGCGGCTTGCTGGGCCTGCGCCAGCTGGCGCTGGGCGTCGAACAGCTGGCTCGACATCCGGCTGACCTGCTCGCCCGCGTGCTGGCGGGCTTGCTGGGCGTCGTTGCGCGCTTCGGCGATGCGCTGGTGGGCCAGGCTGGAGAGGGCCAGGTAGTCGGCCGACATGGGCCAGCCGACTTCGGCGCAAAAGCGCCCGCCGGCGGCCTGCTGCAAGGCGGCGGGCGGGATGGGCAGCTCGATCCAGGGGTCGTCGCCGTGCAGCAGCAGCATGAAGGGGCCGCCGGGCCAGCCGCCAGGCTGCGCCTCGATGCCCTCGCGCGGAGCGGCCAGCAGGGTTTGCGCGTCGCCGGCTTGCCACTGCCACAGCACGGCGCCGCCGGCGTCCTGCAATTGCAGGCCGTACAGGGACAGAAAGCCGGGCCGGTCGGCCGGGTCGAGCTTGAGCGCGGCCGGCACTTGCGCCGGCAGCGTGAAGCAAAGCGTTTGCCGCTCGGCGCCAATGGTGCCGCTGGCGGTGAGCTTGCTGCGCTCGTCAAAGCCCTGGGCGCCGCCCAGGTAGAGCTGGCTGGTGAACAGGGCCTGCGCCGGCAGCTGCGGCTCGGCCTCGGGCACGACCAAGGCCTGGCCCGCCGCCGCGGGGTGCGTGGCGACGATGAACTGGTAGGTCAGCGCGTCGGGCAAGGCCAGCAGGTGGCGGGCGACGGCGGGGGGCAGGGCATCGAAGGCGACGTTGAACTCGGAGTCGGGCAGCTGGCGCTGCACCGTATCCACGTCGTCCACGGCCCAGCGCGCCTCGGTCAGCATGCGCAGCAGGGTGCGGCGGGTGAAAAAGCGCAGGTGGGTCTCGTCCAGCAGGCCTTCGGGGCGGTAGCGGAATTCGCCGGCCATCAGCTCGGCCAGCAGGCCGACGTAGCCGGCGTTGGGGATGGACAGCAGGGCGCGGCCGCCCACGGCCAGCAGGGTGCGGCACTGGGCCAGCACGTGCTCGGGGTGGCGGATGTGCTCGAGCACGTCGGCGCAGACGATGATGTCGTAGGCGGCGGGGGCGAACAGGGCGGTGAGGTCGGCGCTTTCGAGGTTGGCGACTTCGACGCGGCGGTAGTGGGGCGCGGCCAGTTCGGCCTCTTGCGGGCTGATCGTCAGGCCGTCGATGGGGCCGGCGCCGCCGCGGGCGGCCAAGTGGCGGCCGACGGCGCCGCTGCCGCAGCCCAGGTCGAGCACGCGCGCGCCGCTGGGGATGCGGGCGGACAGCACCGACAGCGAGGTGCGCTCGGCGGTGTCGATTTCGCGCTGGTAGATGTGCAGGGAAGGGGGTGCGGAATCCATGAAAAATCAAGCGGTTGGCGACCCTCGGGCACGGGCGCGCGCAAGGCCTTGGATGCTACCATGGTGCCCATTTTTTGCGCGCTGGAGGAGGCCGGGAGGGCCCGTCGCGCCCCTCGATAATCACGGCCCATGTTGTCACTGGCGGTCCTCGCTTTCCTGTTGTCTCTGGTGCTCACGCTGGTCGTGCGCCGGGCGCTGCGCCGGCGTGCCGGGCGCTATCCGAAGGACGCCCCGCAGCGCTTTCACATGGGCTATGTGCCGCGCCTGGGGGGCGTGGGCGTGCTGGCCGCCTGGGCCCTGGCGCTGGCGGCGCTGCCCGTGCTGCAGTGGGCGGAACTGGCGGGCAACATCGACGCGTCGCGCATTCACCTGTCCCGCTGGGGCCTGATGCTGCTGCCGGCCGTGGCCGGCGGCGTGCTGGAGGACTTGACCCAGCGCCTGACGGTGCGCTGGCGCCTGCTGCTGACCCTGGGCTCGGCCCTGCTGGCCTGGAGCGCGCTGGGCGTGTCGGTGCCGCGCCTGGACTTTGCCTGGATCGATGGCTGGTGGAGCGCCTGGCCGGCCTTGGGCGTGGCGCTGGCGGTGCTGGCGGTGGCGGGCCTGCCGCACGCCTTCAACCTCATCGACGGCTACAACGGGTTGGCGGGCGTGGTGGCCCTGGTGGCGAGCCTGGCGCTGGCGCACGTGGCCCTGCAGGTGGGCGACCGCGAGCTGGCGGCGCTGGCGGTGGCGCTGGCGGCGGCCACCGGCGGCTTTCTGCTGTGGAACTACCCGCGCGGGCTGATTTTTGCCGGCGACGCGGGGGCCTACGTGTGGGGCCTGCTGATTGCGGTGATCAGCCTGCTGCTGGTGCAGCGCCATCCCATCGTGTCGCCCTGGTTTCCGCTGCTGCTCTTGATCTACCCGGTGACGGAGACGCTGTTTTCCATCTACCGCAAGCTGGCGCGCGGCGACTCGCCGGGCATGGCCGACGCGCTGCACCTGCACCAGCTGGTGTATCGGCGCCTGGTGCGCAGCGTGCTGGACGAGGACGAGGCGCGCAACATGCTCAAGCGCAACAACCGCACGGCGCCGTATCTGTGGAGCTTCGTGGTGCTGACCGTCGTGCCGGCCGTGCTGTTTTGGCGCTTCAGCGGCGTGCTGCTGGGGTTTTGCGTGCTGTTCGCGGTCAGCTACGTGTGGGCGTACCTGATGCTGATCCGCTTCAAGGTGCCGCGGGTGTTCCGCGGCTCGAGGTTTTAGGCGGCTCGCGGGTTTTCGGCCCGCGGCGCCCCGCCGGCTCGAATTGGAGCACCGGCCCCTATCATTGGGGCTTCGCATCATTTATCGCCCGTTCACGATCGACCATGACGACCGAACCGACTGCCCTGACTCCACGCGCCAAGGCCGACATCCTGGCGCAGGCGCTGCCCTACATTCGCCAGTTCCATGGCAAGACCATGGTCATCAAGTACGGCGGCAACGCCATGACCGAGCCGGCGTTGCAGCAGGCCTTTGCCGAGGACGTGGTGCTGCTCAAGCTGGTGGGCATCAACCCGGTGGTGGTGCACGGCGGCGGCCCGCAGATCGAGACGGCCCTCAAGCGCCTGGGCAAGCAGGGCCGCTTCATCCAGGGCATGCGCGTGACCGACGCCGAAACCATGGAGGTGGTGGAGTGGGTGCTGGCCGGCGAGGTGCAGCAGGACATCGTGGGCCTGATCAACCAGGCCGGCGGCAAGGCCGTGGGCCTGACGGGCCGCGACGGCGGCCTGATCCGCGCGCGCAAGCTGCGCATGGTGGATAGCAAGGACCCCGGCGTGGAGCACGACGTGGGCCAGGTGGGCGACATCGAGCACATCGACCCGGCGGTGGTCAAGGCGCTGCAGGACGACCAGTTCATCCCGGTGGTTAGCCCCATCGGCTACGGCAGCCACAACGAGAGCTACAACATCAACGCCGACGTGGTGGCCGCGCGCCTGGCCATGGTGCTGGCCGCCGAAAAGCTGCTGATGCTGACCAACATCCCCGGCGTGCTGGACAAGGCGGGCCAGTTGCTGCCCGAACTCACGCCCGCCGCCATCGACGCGCTGGTGCAGGACGGCACCATCTCGGGCGGCATGATCCCCAAGATCAGCGGCGCGCTGGACGCGGCCCGAAGCGGCGTCAACGCCGTGCACATCATCGACGGGCGGGTGCCGCACGCGATGCTGCTGGAAGTGCTGACGGAGCAGGCCTTCGGCACCATGATCAGAAAGACCTGACGCTCTCCCAAGGCACAGCCACTGCATTGCAGGTGAGTGCTTGCTCGGTTGGGGCGCTGGGCGGGATGTGGCAGAATCATTTGGACACACTTGATTTGCACCGCAAGCCATGCCGACTGACGAACCCCTTGCCGCCGTCGAGGCGACCGCGCCGGCCCGCAAGCGCGCCAAGCCGGGCGAGCGGCGCGAGCAAATCCTGCAGGCGCTGGCGGCCATGCTGGAGCAGCCGGGCGCGGAGCGCATCACCACCGCGGCGCTGGCCGCGCGCCTTCAGGTGAGCGAGGCGGCGCTGTACCGGCACTTTGCCAGCAAGGCGCAGATGTTCGAGGCGCTGATCGACTTCATCGAGTCCAGCGTGTTCGGCCTGGTCAACCAGATCGCCGCGCGCGAGCCGGCGGGCGCCGCGCAGGCCGCGCGCATCACCGCCATGGTGCTGCAATTTGGCGAGCGCAACCCCGGCATGACCCGGGTGATGGTGGGCGACGCGCTGGTGGGCGAGCACGAACGCCTGCAAGCCCGCATGAACCAGCTGTTCGACAAGCTGGAGGCCGCGCTGCGCCAAAGCCTGCGCGACGGTGCGGCGCAGGACGACGGCACGCTGACCCCCGAGGCCGACGCCAAGCTGTCGGCGTCGCTGCTGGTGGCCTTCATCGCCGGGCGGCTGCAGCGCTTTGCCCGCTCGGGCTTTCGGCGCAGTCCGAGCGAGCAATTGGACGCTTGCCTGGCGCGGATGCTTTGATCGGGCCTCCGGCGGCTTGACAGGCGCGCGGCGCGCTTGCAAAGTGGGTGCCTCGAGCTCTTGCGCCAGCCGGCCTTGGTTCTGCCGCCCAGAATCCTAGGGTAAATACCGAGTCCAACGTGGGTCCATTCTCTTGGCAACGCGTGAAAATCGCGTCAAAATAGCACGATCGTTCGTTTTATTTTGACTGTGCTCAAGACCGCCGCTCCCACCCGCTCTCACGCCGTCGCCCGCGCGGGTGGTGGGTTGCGCACGCGCGCCAAGGGCGAGCAGACGCGCGCCGGCATTGTCGATGTGGCGCTGGCGATGGCCGCGCGCGTGGGGCTGGAGGGCCTGTCCATCGGCACCCTGGCCGATGCGGTGGGCAAGAGCAAATCGGGCGTGTTTGCCCATTTCGGCTCGCGCGAGGACTTGCAGATTGCCGTGGTGCGCGAGTACTACCGGCGCTTCGAGGCCGAGGTTTTCCAGCCCGCGATGCGCGAGCCGCGCGGCCTGCCGCGGGTGCGCGCGCTGTTCGAGAACTGGATGCGCCACACCAGCGCCGAGCTGGACTCGGGCTGCATCTTCATCAGCGGCGCGATCGAGTTCGACGACCGCCCCGGCCCGGTGCGTGACGCGCTGGCCGAGGCGGTGGACGCCTGGATCGACGCGATGACGCGCGCCGTGGCCCAGGCCTGCGCGGAAAAGCACCTGGACGCGGGCGCCGACCCGAGCCAGATCGCCTTCGAGATTCACGCCTTGATCCTGGCGCTGCACTACGAGGCGCGCTTCATGCGGCGGCCCGGCTCGCTGGGTCGCGCCCAACAAGGTTTCGTCAACATCCTTCAGCGCTACGGCGCTTAACACCCCCCGCAAATCAGGAGAGCTCCCGCCATGCCCAGCTATACCCCGCCCCTGCGCGACATGCACTTCGTGCTGCACGAAGTGTTCGGCGCCGTCGATCAGCTCAAGGCCATGCCGCGTTTTGCCGATGTCGATGCCGACACGCTCAACGCCGTGCTGGAAGAAGGCGGCAAGTTCGCCGCCGGCGTGCTGCAACCCATCAACCTGAGCGGCGACGCCGAGGGCTGCACGCTGGACAAGGCCACGCACACGGTGACGGCGCCCAAGGGCTTCAAGGAGGCCTATCAAAAATACGTCGAAGGCGGCTGGCCGGCGCTGACCTGCGAGCCCGAGTACGGCGGCCAGGGCTTGCCGCACGTGCTCAGCGTGTGCGTGTCGGAGATGCTCAACAGCGCAAACCAGGCCTGGACCATGTACCCGGGCCTGGCGCACGGCGTGTACGCTGCCGTGCACGCGCACGGCAGCGACGCCCTGAAGAAGCTGTACCTGCCCAAGCTGACCAGCGGCGAATGGGCCGGCACCATGTGCCTGACCGAGCCGCATTGTGGCACCGATCTCGGCCTGCTGCGCAGCAAG
>JAFEEB010000030.1:0-77408 GCA_018241325.1 Pseudomonadota bacterium
GGACATTACTATTTGGGGCTCACATTGGCCAGCGGGCCATGGGCATCGGGCTATACTTTTTGCCAAGCACCGCAAGCCGCTTGCCGCACACCGCTTTTCACGCCTTGCCGGCGGCAACGCCCAGGTGCCCGAAAGGGGTAGCCATGATGCGCAGACCCGATTCGCCGGACCTCTGCAATCGTGCCGCAGGCCTTGCTCGACGGGGGTGGGCGCCGTTTCAATGGGGCGCACGCCAGTTGGCACACTTGTCCACCACGCGCATGAACTTGCGTGCCGGTTTGACGGCGGATGGCCTGACCGCCGTGCTGCTGATCGTGGCGGCGGTCGCGGACGGCGGCCTGCGCTGGCCGTGGGCGCTGGTGACGGCGCTGGCGGGCCTGTTTGTTTTCAGCTTCATCGAATACGCAGCGCATCGCTGGCTGTTTCATGGTCGCCACACGGGATTGTTCGCCCGCGGGCATGGCCATCACCACCTCAACCCCCTGGGCCATGACGCGCTGCCGTTTTTTTTGCCGCCGCTGTTCATGCTGGCGCTGGCGGGGCTGTTTGCGCTGGTGCTGGCGACCGACTACGCGCTGCTGCTGGCGGGTGTGGTGGCGGCCGGCAACGTGGCCTATGGCATCAGCCACGTGCTGATTCACGTGCATCGCTTCAAGAGCGTGCGGATGCAGCGCTGGGTGGCGTTTCATGAGGTCCATCACCGGCACGCCAACAAGAACTTCGGCGTGACGAGCAGCCTGTGGGACGTGATCCTGGGCACGCGCTATCGGCCGCGGGTGCCCCGCGAGACGCACGCAGCGCCGACGGATGTGGCTCCGCCACCATGACGTCGGCAAGCTTTGGCAAAGCAAGTGACGCACCGCGCCCTCGCGTGGTGATCGTCGGCTGCGGCTTTGGCGGCCTGGAGGCGGCGCGGGCCTTGCGCGGCGCGGCGCTGGACGTGACGGTGCTTGAGAAAACCAACCACCACCTGTTTCAGCCGCTGCTCTACCAGGTGGCCACGGCCGGGCTGGCGGCGCCTTCGATCTCGGCGCCAACGCGGCATCTGTTCCGCCGTCAGCCCAATGTGACGACGCTGCTGGGTGACGTGGTGGCCGTTGATGCCGCTGCGCGCACGGTGACGCTGGCGAGCGGCATGGCGCTGCCCTTCGACCACCTGATCGTCGCCGCGGGCGCCACGCACAGCTATTTCGGCCACGACGAATAGGGCCGTGCATGCACCGGGTCTGAAGACGCTGGCCGACGCCTTCGAGATTCGCCGCCGCATGCTGCTGGCATATGAATTGGCCGAGCTGGAGCGAGACGCCGAGCGGCGTCGCGCGCTGCTGACCTTCGTGGTGGTCGGCGGTGGACCGACGGGCGTGGAGATGGCGGGCACCATGGCCGAGATCGCGCGCCACACGCTCAAGGGCGAGTTTCGGCACATCGACCCGGCCGAGTCGAGCGTGGTCTTGCTCGAAGGCGCGGCGCGCGTGCTGCAGGCCATGCCCGAGCGTCTCAGCGCGCGCGCCCTGGCTCAACTCGATCGCTTGGGCGTGCAAGTGCGCCTGAACGCGCGGGTGATCCGCATCGACGCCGAAGGATTGATGGTCGAATCGGCGCCTGGCGCCGGTGGAGCAAGCGCGGAAAGCTATGTATTGAATAGCAAATGCATCGTTTGGGCGGCGGGTGTTGCAGCCTCGCCGCTGGGGCGTTTGCTGGCACAGGCGACGGGTGCCGAGTGCGACCGCGCCGGCCGCATCCAGGTGGCGCCGGACTTGAGTTTGCCCGGCCACCCCGAGATCAGCGTGGTGGGCGATCTGGCCGTCGCCTTCAGCCACGTGCCGGGGCAGGCGCCCAGGCTGGTGCCCGGCGTGTCGCCCGGTGCCAAGCAGGGCGGGCGCGCGGCGGCCGCCAACGTGCTGGCGCGCATCGCCGGGCGGCCGACGCAGCCGTTTCGCTACCGCGACTGGGGCAATCTGGCCACCATTGGCCGCAATGCGGCCGTGGTTGATTTGCCAACACCCGTGGGGCACGTGCACTTGTCGGGCTACTTCGCCTGGCTGTTCTGGCTGTTCGTGCACATCTACTTCTTGATCGGCTTTCGCAGCCGGCTGATGGTGCTGATGGACTGGGCCAGCGCCTACTGGACGTTTCGCCGACCCGCGCGGGTGGTGGCCGACATGAAGGGGCCGCGCGGCCCCGGAGAATCGACAAGCGAATAGCGCGCTGGCCGGATCAAGCGGCCGGTGCGTCGGGCCAGGGGCGCTGCGGGCCGCGCAGTTGCTCGAACGCGCGCGCCACTTTCATCACGCCGACGTCGTCAAAGCGGCGCCCGGCGATCTGCAGGCCGATCGGCAGGCCGCTTGCCGAATAGCCGCAGTTGATGGACGCAGCCGGCTGCTCGCTCATGTTCCAGGGCACGGTGAAGGCGATGTGCTCGAGCGGGCGCAGCGGGTCGTTGGTGGGCGAGGGGTCTTCGGCGGGGGCGGGCAGGTTGGGTGCCACCGGGGAGATCACGCAGTCGAAGGGCGCGCTGGCGGCCACCGTGGCCACGCGCGTGGCGTGGGTTTGCGCGTAGGCCCTGAAGATGTGCGGGCCGTCGAAGGCGGCAGCGCTTTCGGCCCACTGGCGGATGAAGGGCAGCAGTTTTTCACGCTGCGCGGGCGGCAGCGCCTGCAGGTCGAGATAGGAGCGCATGCGCCAGAAGTGGTCCAGCCCGTCCAGCATCTCGCGGGTGAAGAAGGGGCGCATCGGCGTGATGCGGGCGCCGGCGGACTCCAGCAGCCGCGCGGCGGCCTGCACGGCGGCGGACACCTGCGGATCGACCGGCAAGCCGCAGCCCGCATCCAGCAGCAGGCCGATGGAGAGGCCCTTGAGATGCTCGACTGGCGTGTCGGCCACGCCGGCCCAGTCCAGCGTTTGCGCGGGCAGGCTCATGCAGTCGCGCGCGTCGGGTTGGGCGAGCACGTGCAGCATCAGGGCGGCGTCGCTGACGCTGCGGGTCATGGGGCCCGCCGCGCGGCCCATGTAGGGCGGGTCGATGGGCACGCGGCCCAGGCTGGGCTTGAGCGTGAAGATGCCGCACCAGCTGGCGGGCAGGCGCAGCGAACCGCCGATGTCGGTGCCCACGTGCAGCGGCCCGTAGCCGGCGGCCGCCGCAGCGCCCGCGCCGGCGCTGCTGCCGCCGGGCGTGCGCGTCAGGTCCCAGGGGTTGCGCGCCAGGCGGTGAAAGCTGGACAGGCCCGAGGACAGCATGCCGTAGTCGGGCATGGTGGTCTTGCTCACAAGCACCATGCCCGCTTCGCGCAGGCGCGCGGCGGGGGGCGCGTCGAGCGCGGCCAGGGGCGCCGTGGATGCGGCGGTGCCCGAGGGCATGGGGTCGCCCGCGGTGGCGATGTTTTCCTTCAGCGTGCCGGGCACGCCGTCCAGCGGGCCGCAGGGCGCACCGCGTTGCCAGCGTGCCGTGCTGGCGCGCGCTTGCTCCAGTGCCTGCTCGGGTCGGTAGAGGTAGGTGGCCTGCAGGCGCGGCTCCCAGCGCTCGATGTGGGCGATGACGGCCTGGGTGACTTCGACGGGGGAGAAGGCGCGGCTGCGGTAGCCGGCCAGCAGCGCGTGGGCGCTCAGTTCGTGGAGTTCGGGCATGGAATCCGAAATTCAAGGAAAAAGAGCTGCTGGCGCCCGTCAAGCAAGCGCCGGCAGCTCCTGTTTTTATAGTTATCTCAAGTCCAGCTCAAGGCCGAGAGGTCGTTGACGAAGATCGGCATGTCCTTCCACAGGCCATGCAGGCGCTTGTTGGCCACCGTCACCCACTGCGGGGTGTACAGCCAGGCCAGCACGGCGTCCTTGGCCAGCATGGTTTGCGCCTCGCCCAGCAGCTTGTTGCGCTCGGCCGTGCTGGGGGCCGTCTTGATGCGGGTGAACAGCTCGTTGAACTTGGGGTTGTCGTAGCCCCAGTAGTAACCGGGCTTGGTGAAGTTGCTCAGGTCGAAGGGCTCGACGTGGCTGACGATGGTCAGGTCGTAGTTGTGCGCGCCGCCATAGGTGTTGGCCAGCCACTGCGCCCATTCGACGTTTTGCACCTTGCAGACGATGCCGATCTTGGCCAGCTCGGAGACGATCACCTCGCCGCCCTGGCGCGCGTAGGGCGGCGGGGGCAGCACCAGGGACAGCTCCAGCGGGGTGGTGACGCCGGCCTCTTTCAAGAGCGCCCTGGCCTTTTCGGGGTCGTAAGGGTTGATGCCGGTGGTGTCCACGTAGCCGGGCGCGCTGGGCACGTAGTGGCTGCCGATGGGCACGCCCAGGCCGTCGCCGGCGCCCTGGATGACGGCCTTGCGGTCGATCGCCATGCTGATGGCGCGGCGCACGCGCACGTCGTTCAGGGGCTTCTTGGCGTTGTTGATGGCCAGCACGGTCTTGGCGCGCGAGCCGCAGATCAGCGTTTGCAGGCGCGGGTCGCGCTTGAACTGGGCCAGGCCCCGCGGCGTGACGCGCGGGAAGGCGTCCACGTCGCCCGAGAGCACGGCGGCCACTTGCGCCGCCGGGTCGGTGATGATGCGGAAGGTGGCGCGCTTGATCTTGATGGCGGAGGCGTTGCGAAAGCCCGGCCAGGCCTTGAGCGTGATGGACGAGCCCTTGGCCCAGTTGTCGAGCACGTAGGGGCCGGTGCCGGTGGGCTTGGCGTTGTTGCCATCGGCGCTCTTGGGCTCGACGATGGAGGCGGTGGCCTGGCCCATGTAGAACAGGAAGTCGGGGTCGGGCTCCTTGTTGATGATGACCACCGTGTGCTCGTCCACGGCGCTCACGCTGTCCATGGCGGCGAAGGTGCGCTTGTCCTTGTTGGTGCTTTTCTCGCCGGTCGCGCGCTCGAAGCTGAACTTGACCGCGGCGGCGTTGAAGGGCTCGCCGTTGCTGAAGGTGACGCCCTTGCGCAGGTAGAAGGTGGTGGTGCGCAGGTCGGGCGAGACCTCCCAGCGCTCGGCCAGCATGGGCGTGATGCTGCCGTCGGCATTGATCTTGGTGAGGGTCTCGAAGATGTTGTCCTGCACCACCTCGGCAATGGCCGACGCGGCGCCGGCCGTGGGGTCGAGGCCGGGCACCGGCTCCAGCGTCATGCCCAGCACCACGGTGTTTTTGCCCGACTGGGCGAAGGCCGGCAGTTGCGCGGCGGCAGCCAGCGTGGGCAGGGACAGGGCGAAATGGCGGCGTTTCATCGGCAAGGGTCTCCTCGAAGGCTTGTGTTGCACATGGTAGCGCAGCGGTGCATCGCGCCCGCCACGCCCGTCACGCAAGGGCCGGTGGCGCCATCTCGGGCACGGCCGCCAGCAGGGTGCGGGTGTAGGGGTGCGAGGGGGCGCTCAGCACCTGGCGCACCGGGCCGTGCTCGATGATCCGGCCGCCCTGCATCACGGCCACGTCCTGGCACAGGTGGCTGACGACGGCCAGGTCGTGGCTGATGAAGAGGAAGGTGACGCCGTGCGCGTCGCGCAGGTCGGCCATCAGGTTGAGCACCTGCGCCTGCACCGAGACGTCGAGCGCGCTGACGGCCTCGTCGGCCACGATCAGCTTGGGCCGTGTCATGAGCGCGCGCGCGATGGCGATGCGCTGGCGCTGGCCGCCGGAAAACTCGTGCGGGTATTTGTCCAGCGCATCGGTGCGCAGGCCGACGGCCGTCAGCATGGCGGCGGCGCGCTCGCGCTGTTGGGCGCGGCGGGCGCCTTCCAGCGCGGCGGCCGGCTCGGCCACGGTGCGCCACACGGGGCGGCGCGGGTCGAGCGAGCCGTAGGGGTCCTGGAACACCATCTGAAAGTCGCGCCGGGCATGGCGCAGTTCGTCGGGGGGCAGCGCGTGCAAGTCGCGCCCCTCGAACAAGACCTGCCCGCTGCTGGGCCGCTCCAGCGCCATCGCCAAGCGCGCCATGGTGCTCTTGCCCGAGCCCGATTCGCCCACGATGCCCATGCTGCGCCCAGCCGTGACTTGCAGCGACACGCCCTGGAGCGCCTGCACCACGGCCGCTGGGCGCAGCAGCGATTCACGCGGCAGCGCGTAGTGGCGCGTGACCTTGCGCAGCTCGAGCAGGGGATGCCCCTGCGCCGGCCCGCCGCGCGGGGCTGGCTGCCCCCCCGAGGGGCCACCTTCGGCCTGCGTGCGGATTTGCGGCGAAATGGGACTTTGGCCGGCGTCCATCATGCGCAAGCAGCTATTGAATTTGAAGCGTGCAGAACGACCTCGGCGCGCCGGCACTTGAAGGCGTGGGTGGGTGAGAGCTCGACCCGCGGCGGCGGTTCAGCGCTGCAGGCGGGCTCTTCGGTGAAGGGGCAACGTCCGGCAAAGGGGCAGCCGGGGGGCAGGCCGAACAGGTCGGGCACGGTGCCGGCGATGGTGGGCAGGCGGTCCTCGCGGCGTGCGTGCAGGCGCTGCGCCAGGCTGGGGCGCGCCGCCAGCAGGCCGCGCGTGTAGGGGTGGGCCGGGTGGCCGAACACCTCGTCGGCGCGGCCCGATTCGACCACGCTGCCGCCATACATCACCAGCATGCGCCGCACGTTTTGCGCCACCAGGCCCAGGTCGTGCGAGATCAGCACCAGCGCCATGCCGCGCTCTTGCACCAGCTCACGGATCAGCGCCAGGATCTGCTTTTGCACCGTGACGTCGAGCGCGGTGGTGGGCTCGTCGGCAATCAGCAGGTCGGGCTCGCAGGCCAGCGCCATGGCAATCATCAGGCGCTGGCGCTGGCCGCCCGAGAACTGGTGCGGGAAGCTGTCCACGCGCTGGGCCGGCTCGGGGATGCCCACGCGCTGCATCAGCTCGATCGCGCGGGTGCGCGCCGTGCGGGCCGTCATGCCGCGGTGCAGGGCGAGCGGCTCGGCAATCTGCGCGCCGACGCGGTGGACCGGGTTGAGCGCGGTCATCGGCTCCTGAAAGATCATGGCGATGCGGTTGCCGCGCAGCCGGCGCCAGTCGCGGTCGGGCAGACCGACCAGCTCTTGCCCATGCAGGCGCACGCTGCCGCTGACCGTGGCGTTGTCGGGCGCCAGGCCCATCAGCGCCAGGGCGGTCATCGACTTGCCGCAGCCCGATTCGCCGATCAGGCCCACGGTGTCGCCGCGCTCGAGCGCAAAGCTGACGTCGCGCACGGCGGGCGCCGATCCGCGGTGGGTGCGCAAGTCAACACGAAGGCGGGAGACGTCAAGCAAGGGCATCGGCTGGTGACGCGACAAAAGAGCGTCAAACGATCAATTCGAATCGATCTGCGCAAGTATCCCTGAATCCGGACGCCCCGAGGTTTTCGGCTCGTTGGGTGTCTTGCCCCGTCGGAGTGCCTCAGTGCCCTGTTCGGAGCGGGCCATCAGCACGGCCGCTGTTTTTGCCGTGCAATGCCAGTGCGCGTATGCCGTCGAAATCGAACTGCTCCAGGCATTCACGCAGCAAGGTCAGAAACGGCGCAGTGGCGCCTTGGCCGGTGTGGCGCTCGATCCAGCGCTCGATGTCGGTCAAGCGACCGTAAAGCGCCAGTTCGGCGAGTTCATCCAGCGACGGGTCGATCACCTCGATCATGCGGGGCGCGTGGGCGGGCCGAGCGGGCGCGCATGCTTGGGCATCGCGCTGTGCGGTGGCGACCCAGCCAGCGCCGGATGCATCGACGACCGGTGCGGTCAGCGTGAAAGAAAACGTCGTGCCCTGGCCGGGACTGCTGCTCACGCCGAGGGCGCCACCCATGGCCGCGACAATGCGCTGCGCGATGAACAGTCCCAGCCCCGTGCTGCCGCTATCGGCCTGCAGGCGCTGGAAAGCGCCAAAAATATCGACGCCCTGGCTCAGATCGATCCCCATGCCTGTATCGCTGACGGCCACGCGCAGGATGCAGGCGTCCCCTTCGGGTTCAGCCGTGACCGACAGGGTCACCACACCGTCGCGCGTGAATTTGGCGGCGTTGGAGAGCAGGTTCAGCAGCACCTGCTGCAAGCGCTTGCCGTCCAGGACGATTTGCCTTGGCATCGGGCCCGAGGCGTCGCGGCAAAAGTGGTTGTTTTTCCGCGCGCACAGGGCGATGGCGTATTCGGAAACATCATCCAGCAGGCGGGGCAGTTCGGTGGCGACGGGCCGGACGGCCAGGGGTTGCAGCTCGCCTTTGGCGAACTCCAGCAGTTCGTCGATCAGGTCGAGCTGGTATTTGACGCTGCGCTCAATGGTCTGCAACAGCTTGCGCTGCTGCTCGTGTGCCTCGGCGAGCAGGAGCGCGCAATA
This sequence comes from Pseudomonadota bacterium, assembly GCA_018241325.1. GTDB lineage: Bacteria > Pseudomonadota > Gammaproteobacteria > Burkholderiales > Burkholderiaceae_C > Ottowia. The sequence continues at coordinate 8,224 of JAFEEB010000030.1, forward strand.
CCCGCTGATCGTCGCCAGCGGTGCGCGCAGGTCGTGGCCGACGTAGCCCAGCACCTCGACCTTCTGCCGGTCCTTGGCCTGGGCGTCGGTGAGCGCCGCGCTCAGCTTCGCATTCAGGGCAAAGGCGTGCATGTTGCCGAAGACCAGTCCGTAGCCGATGTGAATCACCTGCAGGCCAAAGGACAGCAGGACCTGGAAGTTGCCTGAAGCCAGGAAATCCCGTGGCGCCGGGAAAAACGGCGAGCCGATGATGCGCGCGGCATGGACCACCAGGAACAGCAGGGTCACGGCCATGACTTCCGGGTTGACCGTCTTCCCGCGCTCGCGGCCCGCCTTGAACAAAGTCAGCAGCGTGGCCAGCATGATGAATGTCTGGGCCGCGCTGTACACGTAGACGCGCGCCGGGGTGTCGTAGGTGACGTAGGTGTAATAAGCCAGCGATGCCGCTTCCAGGCCCAGTACCGCGACCATCCAGAACAGCCACGATCGGCGCCGGTCGAAAAACAGGCAGATGCCGATGTAGAACAGGACCGAGCTGAACGTGGTGCTGAAATTGGCGACGACGATGGAGAAGAAGTCAGGGATCTTGTCGCGCAGCGAGATCAGCAGGGAGCCGAGCCCGAAGGCCAGGAAACCGGAACTCCAGTAGATGAGATAGCGTGCTTTTTCCCGCGCCCACAGCACCAGCATGCCGATGCAGAGGGAAAACTCTGCCAAGGCACTGAAGAACGCGGCGGTTGCCAGGTTGAGATTCAATTTCGCTTGCTCACTTCATATGCAAGGCGCATGGATGAATATGCCGGCATAACACGTTCTAATCGATTTTTGATGAAATGATCCGTTGCAGAGTGCCGGAATCCGCCTGCGATTCGCTGCGGAGCTGAGTGGGGGACTTTCCCCAGAATTTTCTGAACTCGGTGGAGAAATTGGCCGAATTGGCGTAGCCGACTTCTAGAGCCACATCCGCGACCGTCAATGTGCTTTGGCCGAGCATCAGTGCCGCCCTGCGCATGCGTTCTTGGCGTATGAACTCGAATGCCGAAAGGCCACCGTTGGCCTCGAACACGGCATTCAGGCGCCGCACGGGTATCTTCAGGCTGGAAGCCACGTCCGCGCTTTTCAAGGAGGGGTCGTTGATGTGGTTCAGGATGAATTCCGTTGCCACTTGCTTCAATATGAGATTTGCGGGCAGGGGATTCGGCGCAACGCCGTCGCTGTGCGATGGGTGGATGTCACTGTATTCCGTGATGGAAGGCGATTTTCTCTGGGAAAGCGTCAAATGGATGCGTATCCGCTCCAGGATTTCATCAACGAAAAAGGGTTTGGCAACGTAGTCCACTGCACCGGCCCTCAGGCCTGCCAGACGCTCCTGCTCGTCGGCCATTGCGGAGAGAAAGATAGTCGGAATATTCCGGGTTGCAGGGTTCGCCTTCAGCAGGCGAGCAACGGTCATGCCGCTGCGCCCGGGCATGCGCACGTCCAGCAAAATCAGGTCCGGAATCAACGCCGTGGCTCGTGCATAGCCCTGATCGCCGTCAAGTGCCACGCTGACGCGGTAGGACGTATTGCGCAAGGCGGCCACGAGAAGGCGAAGTTGATCTGGATCGTCGTCAACGATCAATATGTGCGCAGACATGATTTCGCTGTTGCTCATCTGGTGATCCAATTTCAGCACATATCTCGCAACTGCTCATCATTACATGGGATCCCGGTGCTTTTATTTGATTTATTGCATTTTTATTTGGTTTATTGTTTTCTTGGCGTGGCCGATCGGGTCGGCAGCACTCTTGCCCGGCAACAACCGGCACGCAGGTGATGGGTAGGCACCCCGGACGATGCAGGCATCCATGGCGGCTGTTGTTTTTTTGTGTGTCACCATCAATTTTCTGCTGCGACCGGAAGGAATGCAAAACATTTTAAAACAAATCAAACGAAATGAATAATTTTGCATTGTATAACGCAATTGGAATGATTTTTGTCCTGCTTGGTCGCCGGGCTATATCAGTCACATTTCTATCTATCTTAATCTTGGAGGTTTCAATGGGTGCTTTTTCAAAAGAGGCAGGACGCTGCGGCGGCTCGCACGCAGTCGGCAAGGTTTCGGCAGCCTGCATGCTGCTGCTGGGCCTGGGGGCCATGGGCGGCGTGCAAGCCGCCACACTCACGTGCGGTCCGGGCAGTAGTGCTGTGCACGTCACGACCACGGCCACTGCAGGCCAATGGACGAGTGATGCGCGTCATGTGGGCCCGGCTCCCACGAACACGGATCTCGGGTCCGCAACGGCGGTGACCAACTACGTCTCGACGTTCTGGAACTACACCAACCCAACAGCCATTGCCCCCAACGCCGCGTGGCTGACCCACGGCATCGTGAACCCAAATGGCCAAGACACCAGCGGCTACCCACGGGTGGACATTTATGGCGACCGCAGCAAAGGAGCCTGGGTCGCCAGCCAAGGCACGTTCATCTACAACGAGCCGATCACGATTGGTTCCAATGTGAACCTGTCGACCATCAAGGTCATCGGCAAAGGCAGTGTAGACAATGGCAGCGCTCAACTTTCGGTCATGGCGCACACGTTGCCTGGCGGCGTGAACAACGCAGCCGCGACCCAGCCCTGGGTGCAAAGCACTCCGCTGGCAGGAATTGGCGGATGGAATTCTGCGGCCGGCGGCCCCTTCAGCCTGAATCCAGCCGGTGCCAATGGCTTGGGCTTTTACTACGGCGACAACAGCATCGGCCTGAGTTTCACCTCCGAGCGCTACAACGACAGCCTTCCAGGCGGCATCATCGCTGACTTCGAGATCACCGCCGACTGCCTGACGCCGGTGCCGCCGCCACCGACTGCGGCGCTGATCTGCCCCGCGGGCAACCAGGCGGGTGACCCGATCAAGATCGGCCCGTACTACACCAACGCCCGCGACTGGAAGTGGACCTGGCGCACCAACGCGGCTGGCACGGCACTTGAAAATATCACGCAGCCGCTGTTTGACGACTACATGTGGAGCGGCTACTTCCGGCCCGCCAACCTGCCCACGGCGCCGACCGACCAATCCACCCTGGCGCGTTGGCTCAGCCCCGGCACCACCAGTCCTGGCGGCGGCGACGTTCCAGGCGTGCCTTACCCGGCGGCCACCGGTCAGGCCAAGGCAGGTTTCTACGGCTCGGTGTTCACCATGAGCCAGCCGATCACCGTGGGCAACAACGTGGCGCTCAACAGCATCAAGCTGGACGGCCGCTTCGGCTTTGACGACACCGGCGACAGCGTGTTCGTGCAGCCCGCCGGCGATCCCGCGCCGACGACGTTCACGCATCTGCTGCCCGATGGCTTTGGCGCGTTCACCCCTTTCACCACGGCAGCGGTGCCGGGCTTCAAGCGAGGCCAGAACACCATTGGTCTGGTGCTCGACGGAGGACAAGCCAAGAACGATTGCCCCAGCGGTGTCTGCGCCCTTGGCGCCATTGCCGAGTTCTACGTGACCGGCGAGTGCACGGGCGAGCCGCCCGTCGATCCCGCCTCGCTCAAGCCCGTGCCCACGCTGGACGTGGTCGGTCTGAGTCTGTTGGGCCTGCTGAGCGCCGGCCTGGGCGCCCTGGGGCTGCGCCGTCGCAAGAACGCGTAGTAAGCGGTCCTATCTTGTCCCGAAAGGAAATGCGCGTTCACGCGCATTTTCTGTTTTTGAAGGAATCGTTCTCATGCACTCTGCCCGTTCAATCCTGTCTTGATCCACTGAGCGTAGCGGGTTCAGGCGCGCAACAGGTTGACCAGTGGGCGCCCGCGCGCATCGCGATAGACGTCGACGTCGGCATCCACGCTCAGGATCTGGCGCAGGCCCAGGCGCTCGGCGGCTTCGGCGATCGAGGCGTCGGCCAAGTCCAGCGGCAGGCTGGCAAAGCGCTGGGCGATGCGGCGCATCTGCGGCAGGCTGGCGTCGATGGGTGCGTCAATACGCAGTCCGCCGCGTTCGACCCACAGCAAGAAATCCAGCGCGGCGTGGTTGCGCACGCGCCGCGCCAGCAGGGCGCAGACTTCGGTCAGCACAGGCCAGGTGCTGATCAGCGCCATGCCGGGGTGCGCCTTGAGCCACGCGAGCACGCGTGCGTGCCAGCCGTCTGCCGAGTTGAAGAGGGCCAGCAGCGGGCCGCTGCCCACCAGCACCTGGCCCTGCAGCGCCGCGGCCCACGGCGCCGCAGGCTCGGCCACGTGGTGCGGGTTGGCAGGGGCCGTGACGCCGCGGGTCATGATCCGGAGCGGCGGGCGTGCTTGGCTTCCCAGACGTCGGCGGCGTGGGCGCGGCGTGTTTCTGCCAGATCGGCAGGACCCGCGTGCCGGCCAAACAGGTCGGCACCCAGCGACCAGGCCGACGGCGGCGCCTGGGGCACGTTGGCCAGGTAGGCGGTCAGTGCGTCGCGCATCAGATCGCTGATGCTGCGCCCCTCGACCGCGCTTTGCCGGCGCAAGGATTGCTCGAGGCCGGGCGGGAGTTTGACGGTGGTGGTCATGGCGGCACCTGATTTGGTAATAATATAGATATTACGAGAAAGTTGCCAGGTTGACAAGGTCAAGGTGGTATCGAAATCGCCTGGCTCTAACGGCCGCGGAGCAGGCCATGCCAGCGATCGCCGTGGAAGGGCTTGGCCCGCCCACTGGCGATGCCCCCTGCAAGGGGGTAGGCGAAACATTGCGCAGCAAGTGGAGACTGGGGGTGTGTCATTTCACCGACTCTTCAGGCGCGGGTCGAGCACGTCGCGCAGCCCGTCACCCAGCAGGTTCAGTCCCAGCACCGACAGCATGATCGCCAGGCCCGGCCACACGGCCAGCAGCGGCGCGTCGAACATGAGCGTCTGCGCCTCGGCGAGCATGCGGCCCCAGCTGGGCTGCGGCGGCTGGGTGCCCAGGCCCAGGTAGGACAGCGCCGCCTCGGCCAGGATGGCGACGGCAAAGCGGATGGTGGCCTGCACGATCAGCACGGCGGCGATGTTGGGCAGCACGTGCTCGAACGTGATGCTGAGCGCGCCCTTGCCGCAGCTGCGCGCAGCCAGCACGTAGTCGCGCGCCCACACCACGTTGCCGGCGGCGCGCGTGATGCGGGCAAAGGCGGGGATGTTGTAGATGCCGATGGCGATGATGGCGTTGACGATGCCCGGGCCGTACACCGCCGTCAGCATGATCGCCGACAGGATGGCCGGAAAGGCAAAGCCGAAGTCGCAGGCGCGCATGATGGCTTCTTCGACCCAACCGCGCCGCGCCGAGGCCAGCAGGCCCAGCGCCGTGCCCGCGACGAGGCCGATGCCGACGGCGATGACGCCCACCAGGATGGAGGCGCGCGCGCCGACCAGCAGTTGCGAGACCACGTCGCGCCCGAAGGCATCCGTGCCCAGCCAGAAGCGCGCGCCGGGCGGCAGCAGCTTGTCGCCCATGTTCACCTCGTAGACCGAATGCGGCGTCCATGAGTAGGACAGCGCGGCCGCCAGCAGCAGTGCGAGCGTGAGCATCCCGCCGATCACGAAGCCCGGATGGCGCCGCGCGCGCGCCCAGAAGCCGGGTGCGGCGCGCTGGACGGGGGCGGGCAGGGCGGTGGAGTTCATCGGCCGATGATTTGTGCAATAAAAGCGGCTCCAGCGCATGCTGGATAAGCGCTGGCAGCTATTGAAAAGATAGTTCCATTCGGGCAACCGAGGCTCATATCTCATTGGCCTTCACACGCGGATCGATGGCGGCGTACAGCACATCGACGATGAAATTGACCACCACCACCATGCCGGCCAGCAGCATCACGCAGTTGCGCACCACGATCAGGTCGCGGTTGGCGATGCTTTGAAAGATCAGGCGCCCCAGGCCCGGCAGGTAGAACACGCTTTCGACCACGATGGTGCCGGCCAGCAGCTCGGCAAACTGCAGGCCCATCACGGTGACGACGGGGATCATGGCGTTGCGCAGCACGTGGCCCCACAGCGTGGCGCGGCGGGAGAGGCCCTTGGCGCGCGCGGTGCGCACGAAGTCCTCGCGCAGCACCTCCAGCACGGCCGAGCGGGTAAAGCGCGCCAGGATTGCAGCCTGCACCACGGCCAGCGACACGGCCGGCAGGATGAGGGCCTTGGCGCCGTCCCACAGGCCGGCCCACACGCCGTCGTCGAAGGTCCAGCCGTCGAAGCCGCCGGCCGAAAACCACTGCAGCTTGACCGAAAATAGCAGGATCAGGAGGATGGCGAACCAGAAGTTGGGCACCGCGATGCCCAGCTGCGCCAGCGCCATCAGACCGGTGTCGCCCAGCTTGTTGTGCTGCGAGGCGGCATACACGCCCACGGCCAGCGCCAGCACGGCGGTCAAGGCCATGGCCAGCACCGCCAGCGGCACGGTCAGTTGCAGGCGCTCGCCGATCAGCGCCGACACCGAGGAGCCATACGCGTAGGACAGCCCCATGTCGCCGCGCAGCAGGCCGGCGATCCAATGGCCGTAGCGCTGCAAGGCGGGTTGGTTCAGGCCCAGCTCCACCGTCTTGGCCGCCACGGCGGACGGGTCGGCGTCCGGGCCCATCAGCACCTGCGCCGCGTTGCCGGGCAGGATCTCGAGCACCGCGAACACGATCGCGCTGGTGGCGACCAGCGTGATGAACAGCGTGAGCAGGCGCTTGACGAGGAACAATCCCATGAATGGCCGGCATTATCACCATGAACGCCGGCCGCCCTCGCGGGTCCTGTTCTGTCGCGGTCAGGACTCGGGCGGCGGGGGTTTGCGCTCGGGCTTGGGCCTGGGCGGCTTGCTGGTGTGGATGCGTTGCGTGGCGGCGTTCATGTCGCCGGCTGCCAGCAGCTCAAAGGCGGCGGCGGCGCGATCGATGGCCTGCTCGATGGCGATCTGCTCGTCTAGCGGGGGCTTTTGCAAAACCCAGCCCACCACCTCCTGGCGCGCGCCGGGGTGGCCCACGCCAAGGCGCAGACGCCAGTAGTCGGCCGTGCCCAGTTGGGCGTGAATGTCGCGCAGGCCATTGTGCCCGGCGTGGCCGCCGCCGAACTTGAGCTTGGCCTCGCCCGCGGGCAGGTCCAGCTCGTCGTGCGCCACCAAAATCTCATCGGGCGCGATCTTGAAAAAGCGTGCCAGGGCCGACACCGACTGCCCCGACAGGTTCATGAAGGTCTGCGGCTGGAGCAGCCACACGCTCTGGCCCGCCACGCTGGCGCGCGCCACCCGGCCCTTGTAGGCGCGCTCGAGCGCCAGGGGTGCGTTCAGGCGCCGGGCGAGCTGATCGATCCACCAGAAGCCGGCGTTGTGGCGCGTGGCCGCGTACTCGGGGCCCGGGTTGCCCAGGCCGACAAACAGCTTGATCATGGGTGTCGATTATCGAACGCTGCACCGGCTGCAAAAAACAACGGCCCGCACTGGGCGGGCCGTCGGGCAGGCAGGGCGGCGTGCGGGCCGCGCGGCCTTACTTCTTGTCGCCGGCGGGGGCAGCCGGGGCGGCCGCCGCAGCCGGGGCGGCGGCGTCGGCGGCCGGCTCGGCTTCTTCGGCAGCGGGGTTGACCACCGCCACCAGCACCATGCCTTCAGCGGTCTGGCCGCGCAGCACGGCCTCGACGCCCTTGGGCAAGGTGACGTCCTTGAGGGTGAGCGTCACGCCTTTTTCCAGCTTGGACAGATCGACCGTGATGGCCTCGGGCAGGTCGCCCGGCAGGCAGCTGATCTCCAGGTCGGTCTGGATGTGGTTGACCAGGCACTTGTCCGTCTTGACCGCGGGCGATTCTTCTTCGCCCCGGTAGTGCAGCGGCACCTTCATGTGGATCTTTTGCGTGGCGGACACGCGCTGGAAGTCCACGTGCAGCACCTGCTGGCGGTAGGGGTGCACCTGCACGTCGCGCAGCAGCACCGGGCTTTCCTTGCCGGCCAGTTCCATGGTGAGCACGCTGGAGTGGAAGGCCTCTTTCTTGAGGGCTTGCCACAGCGCGTTGTGATCGAGCTCGATCAGTTGCGGCTGGCCCTCGCCACCGTAGACGATGCCGGGCGCCTTGCCGGCGTTGCGCAGACGGCGGCTCGCACCCGTACCCTGCTTGCTGCGCTCGAAAGCGACGAATTTCATGTTGAACTCCTGAAAAGGGCCGACCGCGACCAGTGCGACCCCGTTTGAAAAGGACGGCCCGCCCAGGTGGGTGGCACCGCCCGCGAAATGTTCCTCTAGAACAGGTTCTCCTGTTCGCGGAACAAACTCATGACCGACTGCCCGTGCGCGATGCGCTGGATGGTTTGCGCAAACAGCGGCGCCACCGTCAGCTGGCGAATCTTGTTGCACTGCGCCGCCGCGGGGCTGAGGGGGATGGTGTTGGTGACCACCACCTCGTCCAGCGCGTCGCCCTGCGTGATGCGATCGACCGCCGGGCCCGAAAAGATCGGGTGCGTGCAATAGGCGTACACCTTTTTGGCGCCGCGCTGCTTGAGCACCTCGGCAGCCTTGACCAGGGTGCCGGCGGTGTCGATCATGTCATCCATGATCACGCAGTTGCGTCCGTCGATGTCGCCGATGACGTGCATCACCTCGCTCACGTTGGCCTTGGGGCGGCGCTTGTCGATGATGGCCAGGTCGCACCCCAGCTGCTTGGCCAGCGCACGGGCGCGCACCACACCGCCCACGTCGGGGCTGACGACCAGCAGGTCGTGGTAGTTTTTTTGCCGCAGGTCCGCCAGCAGCACGGGCGAGGCGTAGATGTTGTCGACCGGGATGTCGAAGAAACCCTGGATCTGGTCGGCGTGCAAGTCCATCGTCAGCACGCTGTTGACCCCCACGGCCTGCAGCATGTTGGCCACCACCTTGGCCGAAATGGGCACGCGCGTGGAGCGCGGGCGGCGGTCCTGGCGGGCATAGCCGAAGTAGGGGATGACGGCGCAGATGCGCTCGACCGAGGCGCGCTTGAGCGCATCGACCATCACCAGCAACTCCATCAGGTTGTCGTTGGTGGGCGCGCAGGTGGGCTGCACCACGAAGATGTCGCGGGCGCGCACGTTCTGCTTGAGCTCGACCGTGACCTCGCCGTCGGAAAACCGCCCGACGTCGGCGGCGCCCAGGGCAATGTCCAGGTTGCGGGCGATTTCCTCGGCCAGGGCCGGGTTGGCGTTGCCGGTGAAGACCAGGAAATCAGGAGCGTGGGACGGGTGCATGGGGATGGCGGAAGATCGGGTGATCAATTGCGGCCCACGGGCTACCCGCCCGGGATGGGTTTTGGCAGGGGAGGAAGGACTCGAACCCTCGCATGCCGGAATCAAAATCCGGTGCCTTGACCAACTTGGCGACTCCCCTACGCAGGAGCCCGGTCGGCATGGCCGGCCGGGCACCATCATTTGTCGCGCAAGGCCCAACCGCCAAGCGGATGAACCTCCAGATTGCCGCACACCCGCCCCTGCCAGCCCGGTGGCACCCCGCTGGATGCAGAAAAAGCCTGCAGGGCCTCGTCCGCGAGCAGGGCAAACACCGCGCTGCCTGAGCCGGTCATCCTGCCACGAAGCCCGTGCTGCGCCAGCAACTCGAGCCCTTGGCGAACCGACGGACAAAGCCGTTCGGCAACCGGCTGCAGGTCATTGTGGCCAAAGCCAAATGGGTTTGCAGCAAAGCCTGTGATTGTAGCAGGTTCTGAATCGCGCTTGAGGTCCTCGGCGCGAAAAATTGATCCGGTATCCAGGCCTGCGGGTGGCTTGAGCACCACGAAGCGCGCCGGCGGCAGGGCGAGCGCGCGGATTCGCTCGCCCACGCCCTCCACCCAGGCATTGCTCCCGTGGATGAAAAATGGCACGTCGGCGCCCAGCGGCAGTCCGATCGCGGCCAGCTGCCTGCGGGTCAGGCCAAGTCCCCAAAGCCGGTTGAGCGCGAGCAGGGTGCTGGCGGCGTCCGACGAGCCGCCACCCATGCCGGCTTGCGCGGGGATGCGCTTTTGCACGGCGATGTGCACGCCGTGCCGCGCGTCGCCGGCGGCTTGCAGCGCACGGGCCGCGCGCACGATCAGGTCGTCCTGCGGCAGGGGCACGCCCAGGTCTTCGCGGCTGATGCGCCCGTCGGCGCGTCGCTCGAAGTGCAGGGTGTCGCACCAGTCGATCAGCATGAAGACCGACTGCAGCAGGTGGTAGCCGTCCGCGCGTCGGCCCGTGATGTGCAGGAACAGGTTGAGTTTGGCCGGCGCCGGGACGTCGTGGATCGCGCGCATGGGGGCCGTCAGGAACGATCGAGGATGATGCGCAGCTCGGCCGTGGGCAGGGGAGCGAAGCGCCGCGCCAGCAAGCGGCCGTCTGGCAACTGGCTCACATCGACGTGCCAGCCCTCGACGGATTCGGGCTCGCCGCGCAACCAGGCGAACAGGGCGCGCACCGGCACCGCGGTGCCGGTGACGGCCGCCGACAGGGCATCGACCGAGGGGTACTCACGGCGCTCGCCGTCCTGGCGCAGCAGTGCCTGACCCGGGCGCCATTGCAAGACCGCCAGGATGCTGCCCAGCGGCGACGTGAGCTGCAGCTCACCGCTTTGCTCACTGCCGGTCAAATCAAACCCGGCGTGAAATTGCTGCGGCGGCTCGCTGGCGATGACCAGGCCCAGGCGGCCGCTCCAGCTGGACGGGCTTGCGGCCGTCGAGCGATCGCTGCGCGGACTTGTCGCACAGCCCGTCAGGCAGGCCGCAAGCAAGGCCAGAGTGCCGCGGCGCGCCGTCAGCGCGGTGCGCCTGTCGTTCATGGCTTGACCCGCAAACGCTCCAGGGTCTTGGTCAGCGTTTCGTTGCTGGGCTCGAGCCGCAAGCCCTCGCGCCAGATGCTCAGCGCGGCGTCGCGCTCGCCCAGGGCCCACAGCACTTCGCCCAGGTGGGCAGCGATCTCGGGGTCGGGGTGCTTGTCGAACGCGGCCTGCAAGGTGCGCTGGGCCTGGCCCAGGCGGCCGAGCCGAAATTCGACCCAACCCAGGCTGTCCTGGATGTAGGCGTCGTCGGGCGAGAGTTGCACGGCTTTCTCGATCAGCGTCCTGGCTTCGGGCAGACGCACGCCGCGATCGGCCATCGAGTAACCCAGGGCGTTGTAGGCCTGCGCCGAGTCCGGCTTGAGTTTGATGACGCGGCGCAGCAGGCGCTCCATGTCGTCCAGGCGGCCCGATTTTTCGGCGGTCATGGCGGCGGCGTACAGCAACGCATCATCGTCGGGGCTTTGCTTGAGGGCGTCGCCGAGCAGCCGCCAGGCCTGGTCGGCGCGCCCGTTGTCGCGCAGCAGCTGGGCTTGCGCCACCAGCTTGAGGCGGGCGTCATCGGCGTCATGCTCCGGCACGGCGGCAATGGCCTGCACGGCTTCGTCGATGCGTCCTTGCCGTGCCAGCATGTTGGCGCGCTCGACCTGCGCGGCCAGCAACTGCTCGGGCGCGTCGATGCGATCCAGCCATTGCTGTGCGCCCGCGTCATCGTTGCGTCGCTGGGCAATGCGCGCCAGCGTCAGATAGGCCTGGTTGCGTCCGGCCATGCGGTCGTCGCCGGCGGCTTGCGCGTTGGGGTTGGCCAGCAAATCGAGGTATCGCTTCAGTGCCGTCTCGGCCGGCGCGTCTTGCCGGTCGTCCGCGTCGAGCAGGCCTTGCAGCAGCCAGCCGTCCGGGTATTGCGGCCAGCGCTGAACGAGGGTGCCGGCCTGCGCGCGGGCATCGGTGCGGCGCCCGCGATCGAGCAGCGCCCGCACGTAGCCGACCTGCACTTCGGGCTTGGCGTCGGCGCCGCTCAGATACCGCTTGATCAGCGGTTCGGCCTGGGTCTCGTCGGTGCCGGAAAACAGTTGCAGTGCCAGCAAGGCGGGCCATTCCGACCCCGCGCCGGCGTTCAACCCCAGGGTGGCTGCAACCAGGGCGCCGGTGCGATCGCCCTGTTGCAGACGCATGCGGCCGATGGTGGTCCAGGCGGCGGGGGCCAAATCCGGGTTCTTCAGGGCGTCGGCGAGTGCGTTGTCCACCGCCTGCAGGGCTTCGGCCTTGTTGGTCACGCGCTGGTACAGCGCGGGCAGGGCCGTGATGAAGTTGATCTTGTCCGGCGCCGGCAACGCCTCCAGCAGCGCCCGCATGGGCGTGGCCGTGTCAGCGACCCGGCCCAAGGCCAGCAGCACCTGCAGCTCGTAGCGAATGGCTTCCAGCGACCGGGGGTGGGCTTCGCGCCAGGCGCGCACGGTCTCGAGGGCGGCGGGGCCGGCGCGTGACTGGATGGCCATCTCGGTGGCGCGCTTGTACAGGGATTCGTCGCCCGTGCGGCGCGCGGCATCCAGCAGGTAGGCGGCGCCCTGTTGCGGATCGTCCATGTCAAAGGAGATTTCGCCGACCAGCAGTTCGTACATCAGGCGCGCCGTCAGCGCGGACTGCGCTGGCGGAGGGGGTTCGGGGCTTGGCGCCGCCCTGGTGGCGCTTGCGGGCGCCGCGGCCGACGTGGCGGCGACTGCCGGGTCGGCCGTCGATGGCGCCAGCGAGGCGCAGCCGGGCAGGGTGGCCAGCGCAAGGGTCAGGCAGGCCAGGGTCGTCGCTTGGTGAGGCATCAAATCATAATAATCCATGCCCACCTCTTTACACACGCGATGCCTGAGTTGCCCGAAGTCGAAGTAACGCGGCGCAGTTTTGCCGAACGCATTCGTGGCGCGCGCGTCCAGTCGGTGCGGATGGGCAAGCCCTTGCGCTGGCCCTTGGGCGTGCCGCCTCAGGCCTTGGTGGGACGCGTCATTCAGGCGGTGCGCCGGCGCGGCAAATATTTGCTCGTGGATCTGGACGAAGGCGTCCTGCTGCTGCACCTGGGCATGTCGGGGCGTCTGCTGTTCGTGCCCAGCGCGCCGCCCGTAGGCCCGCACGACCACTTTGATTTGACCACCGATCGTGGGGTGTTGCGCCTGCACGATCCGCGCCGCTTTGGTGCAGTCGTCTGGGCGCGCGGCGAAGGGGCCGAGCCGGCGCGCAAGCTCTTGGCGGGTCTGGGAGCCGAGCCCTTGGACGAGGGCTTCGATGCAGCGGCTTTTCATGCGGCGCTGAAAAAGCGCCACGCTCCGATCAAGCAAGTGCTGTTGGCGGGCGACGTGGTGGTGGGGGTGGGCAACATCTACGCGTCGGAGGCCTTGTTCATGGCGCGCATTCGGCCGACCGTGCGGGCCGACCGACTCTCGCGCGAACGCGCCGACCGGCTGCACGCGGCCGTGCGCGCCGTGCTGGCACGCGCGGTCGAGCGCGGCGGGACCACCCTGCGCGACTTTGCCAACGCCATGGGCGAGACGGGCCACTTTCAGCTGGACGTCGCGGTTTACGGCCGTGCCGGGCAAGCCTGTGTCGTGTGCGCAACGCCGATCCGGCTGTTGCGCCAGGGGCAGCGCTCGACGTTTTTCTGTCCGGTGTGCCAGCGTTCATGAAATGGTGCGGGTGGTAATGGGCAAGCGCCGCCGGTGACGATAAGATGCGCCGATCATGCAAGCAACCCCGGTGGTGACAGGATTTCACGAGCAGTTCGATCAGCACGGCGCCTGGCGGCGCGAGGCGGCGCTGCGCCTGAAGCTGCTGGGCGACTGGCTCGATGAACAGCAGCTGCTCGATGGCGGCGCGCTTGAAGGCCTGCAGCAGCTGATCGGGCAGTTGCGTGCCGACAAGATCATGGTGGCCTTCGTGGCCGAGTTCTCGCGCGGCAAGTCGGAGCTGATCAACGCGGTGTTCTTTGCCGGCTACGGTCGGCGGATCATGCCGGCCAGCGCCGGGCGCACCACCATGTGCCCGACCGAGCTGGGCTGGGATGCCGGGGTGTCACCTTGCCTGCGCCTGTTGCCGATCGAGTCGCGGCTGGAGCCGCAGGCGCTGATGGAGTGGCGCATGGCGCCCGAGCGCTGGACCCGGGTGGATCTGGACGTGAACGATGCGGCGCAGCTGGCCGGCGCGATGGAGAAAGTCTCCGAGGTCAATCACGTGAGCGTCGAGCAGGCGCGTGCCCTGGGTTTTTGGCACGACGACCGCCCGCAGGACAACCCGCCCGTCGACGCACACGGCCGGGTGGAGGTGCCGCGCTGGCGCCACGCGCTGATCAACATGGCGCACCCCCTGCTCAAGCAGGGTCTGGTGGTGCTCGACACGCCGGGGCTGAACGCCATCGGCGCCGAGCCGGAGCTGACGGTGAACCTGATCGCGCAGGCCCAGGCCGTGGTCTTCGTGCTGGGCGCCGACACGGGCGTGACGCGCTCGGACCTGTCGATCTGGCAGGAGCACCTGGCGCCGGCGCGCAGCGGCATCGGCACGCAGCTGGTGGTGCTCAACAAGATCGACACCTTGTGGGACGAGCTGCGCACGCCCGCGCAGGTGCAGGCCGAAATCGCCCGGCAGTGCGAGCAGACCGCGCGCACGCTGGAGCTGGACACCGATCGCGTGGTGGCGCTGTCGGCGCAAAAGGGCCTGCTGGCCAAGGTGCGTGGTGATGCGGCCTTGTTGCAGGGCAGTCGCCTGCCGCGCTTCGAGACCCTGCTGGGCCAGCTGGTTCTGGGAACCCGCCAGCACACGCTGGAGCAGGCCGTCGCTCGCGGGACGCAGCGGCTGCAAGCCGACGCCCAGCGCGCCCTCGGCGTGCAGCGGCGCGAATGGGCCGAGCAGATGCAGGAGCTCAAGGGCTTGCGCGGCAAGAACCACGCGGTGGTCAGCCACATGCGCCGGCGCGTCGAGCAGGAAAAGCTGGCGTTCGATCGCAGCGCGGCCGGCGTGCTGGCCGTGCGCTCGGTGCACGTCAAGCTGCTGCGCGAGGTGTTCGCGCTGCTCTCCAGCGCCTCGATCAAGAAGGAGCTGGCGACGCTGGCCGTGTCGCTGCGCGAGCCGGGCCTGAAGCTGGGTGTGCGCAAGGTGTATGCCGACGGATTCGACCGGCTTCGGGCGGTGGTGCGCCGCGTGGTCGAGCTGGTGGCCGAGATCGACACCATGCTGGGCGGGGCTTTTCGCCAGCTCAACACCGAGCATGGCTTTGGCTTGCAGGTGCCGACCGCACCTGAGTTGCAGCGGCTGGAGAGCGACCTGGCCGCCGTCGAACGCAGCCATGTGCAGTATCTGGGCATGAGCAACCTGATCCAGCTCACGCGCGCCGGCTTCACCGACAAGCTGATCCGCTCGCTGCACTCGCGCGTGCGAGCGATCTTCGAGACGGCGGTGGGCGAGATCGAGCTGTGGAACAAGGCCGCGTCCGGCCAGCTCGACGTCGAGCTGCGCGAGCGGCGTCGGGCCTTCACCCGCCGCATCGAGGCGATCCAGCGCATTCAGGACGCCGCCGGTGGCCTGGACGAGCGCTTGCGCGAGCTCGATCAGCACCTGGACGCTCTGCACGCCACCGAGCGTGAGCTGCAAGGGCGGGTGCGCGCCTTGCGCGAGTCGATCGCCGCGCAGGCCCTGGCGCCGCTGCCCGAAGCTGCGCTGGCGTGAATGGCGAGCAGGGCGCGCTGGCCGAGCGCGTGATCGCCTGGCAGCGCCGGCACGGGCGCCACGACCTGCCCTGGCAGGGCACCCGCGACCCCTACCGGGTGTGGCTTTCCGAAATCATGTTGCAGCAGACGCAGGTCGCGACCGTGCTGGCGTACTACCCGCGCTTCCTGCAACGCTTTGGCGATGTCGCCGCTTTGGCGCACGCCGGCGAAGACGAGGTACTGGCCTTATGGAGCGGTTTGGGCTACTACAGCCGCGCGCGCCTGTTGCACCGCTGTGCGCGGCAGGTGGTGGCCGACTTTGGCGGACAGTTTCCGGCACGGGCTGCCGTGCTGGCCACCTTGCCCGGCATTGGCCGCTCCACGGCCGCGGCGATTGCCGCGTTCTGTTTCGGCGAGCGCGCGGCCATCCTGGACGGCAACGTCAAGCGCGTGCTGGCGCGCGTGTTTGCCATCACCGACGACCTCGGCCAGGCGGCGTCGATGCGTGCACTGTGGCAACGCGCCGAAGACCTGCTGCCACGCAGCCGCTTGCGCAGCACCATGCCTGCCTATACCCAGGGTTTGATGGACCTGGGTGCCACGGTGTGCCTGCCGCGCCGCCCGGCCTGCGAGCGCTGTCCCTTGGCCGATATGTGTCTGGCGACCGCCCGTGGCGAGCCCGAGCGCTGGCCGCGCAAGCGGCCCCGTCCGGCGCGGCGCGAGCTGGACCTGTGGCTGGTGCACACCGTCGACGCGCGCGGAAGCGTGTGGCTCACGCGCCGTCCGCCGCGCGGCATCTGGGCAGGCTTGCATTGCCTGCCCGCGTTCGAGTCGTCTGCGGAGGCGCTCGACTGGCTGCCGTCCGAGGCGCGCGCGAGCGTGCTGGCGCACCCGCCGTTCACCCACGTGCTGACCCATCGGGATTTGCACCTGCATGTGGTCACGGCCCATTGGCGCGGTGGCGCGTGGCTGCACGAGCATGGCGCGTGGGTGGCGCCCGGGCAATGGCCCGGAGTCGGGTTGCCTGCGCCGGTGCGCCGCTTTCTGCTCAGTGCGAGTCCAGCTCGCGGTGGCGCTTGAGTGCCGTCCATTCGCCGCTGAACTGCGCCGCCAGACGCTCGACGAGGTAGACCGAACGGTGCTGGCCACCGGTGCAGCCGATCGCCACGGTGACGTAGCTGCGGTGGTCGCGCGCCAGGGCGGGCAGCCAAGTGCGCAGGAAGTCGGCAATCTGCCCCAGCATGCGGGCCACGTCGGCGTGCTGCTCGAGATAGGCGATGACCGGGGCGTCGCGGCCTGTGAGCGCTCGCAGTTCGGGCTCGTAGTACGGGTTGGGCAGCATGCGCACGTCGAACACGTAGTCCGCATCCAGCGTGATGCCGCGCTTGAAGGCAAAGGACTCGAAGACCAGCGTGAGGTGCGAACTGGGCGCGGCAATCAGCGTCTTGACGTAGTCCAGCAGCTGCGCAGGTCGCAGTTGGCTGGTGTCGATCACGTGCGAGCGCTCGCGCAGGTCGGCCAGCAGCTCGCGCTCGCGCGCGATGGCCTGGATCAGACCCGTCAGGGCCTGGGCGTCATCGGGAAGGGACAGCGGATGGCGCCTGCGCGTTTCGGAAAACCGCCGCACCAGGGTCTGGTCGCTGGACTCCAGAAAGATCAGGCGCAGATCGATCCCGTCGTCGCGCAAGCCATGCAGCAGCAAGGGCAATTGCGGCAGGACGCGGCTGCTGCGCACGTCGATCGCGATGGCCAGCTTGCGCGTGTGCAGGCGGTCCCTGAGCGACACGAAGGGCTTGAGCAGCTCCGGCGGCAGGTTGTCCACGCAGTAGTAGCCGGCATCTTCCAGGGCGTTCAGGGCCACCGACTTGCCCGAGCCCGACATGCCGGTGATGACGACCAGCTCGGTGTCGGTGGGGCGATCTGGCGCGGTCACTGAGTTGCCCTGCGTGCAGCGTGCTTGAGGGGGGGTGCAACGGCCGCAGCGGGGGCGGCCAGCAGCTCGCGCGCGTGCTGCAGCGTCGTGGCCGAGATGCGCTCGCCGCCCAGCATGCGCGCGACTTCCTCAATGCGTCCGTCGCCGTGGATGGCGGTCACGGTGCTTTGGATGGTGCCTGCGCTGGCCGCTTGCTTGGCCACGTGCAGATGGTGGTCGGCGCAGGCGGCCACCTGGGGGAGGTGGGTCACGCACAGCACCTGGCGATCCTGGCCCAGGCGCTGCAACAGCCGCCCGACGGTGGATGCCACGGCTCCGCCGACGCCGGCGTCCACCTCGTCGAACACCAGCGTGGCGGCCGGGCCGAGCGTGCTGGTGGTGACCGCGATGGCCAGTGCCAGGCGTGACAATTCGCCGCCGGATGCTATTCGATCGATAGCGCGTGGCGTGGAGCCGGCATGCGCGGCCACCAGAAAGTGCGTGTTTTCCAGGCCGTGCGCGGCCGGCTCGGGCAGGTGCTCGAGCTGCACCGCAAACACGCCGCCGGCCATGCCCAGCGCCTGCATGGCGGTGGTCACGGCGTCGGACAGGCGCGGGGCGGCGTCGGCACGCTGGCGCGACACCTCGGCGGCGATGTGCTGGTAGCGGGCGCGTGTCTGGTCGAGCGTGCGCTGCAGTTGCGCCAGATCGGCGGCGCCTTCCAGGCGCTGCAACTCGGTGCGCCAACCGGCCAACAAGGCGGGCAGCTCGGCCGGCAGGCGCCGGTGCCGGCGCGCCAGGGTGTGCCACTGGCCGATGCGCGCATCCAGCGCGGCGAACTGCTGCGGGTCGATGTCCGTGTGGCGCTGGTAGGCGTGCAGGCTGCGCACCACGTCGCGCAGCAGCGCATCGCTGCCTTGCAGGGATTCGAGCAGCGCGGCGAACTCGGGCTCGATCGCGCTTTGCGCCTGCAAGGTGTCCTGCGCTCGGGCCAGTGCCGACAGGGCACCGGGGCTGCCGTCCTCGCTGTCTTCCAGCGCCCGCGCTGCGCCTTGCGCGGCCTCGATCAGGGCCTGTGCATGGGACAGCCGCGTGTGCTGCTGGTTCAGCGTGTCCCACTCGCCGTCTTGGGGGGCCAGCTTGTCGAGCTCGGTGATTTGCCACAGCAGCCGCTCGCGCTCTTGCGCGAGGCTGTCCTGGGCGGCGCGTGCGGCGTTCAAGGTGGCCTGCGCGTGCTGCCAGTGCTGCCACGCGGTGAGCAGGGGAGCGGCGTCCACGCCGGCGTAGGCGTCGAGCAGGGCGCGCACGGCGGCCGGGCGCGTCAGGCTTTGCCAGGCATGCTGGCCGTGAATGTCCACCAGGCCATCGCCCAGTTCGCGCAACTGGGCCACGGTGGCGCTGGAGCCATTGATCCAGGCGCGGCTGCGCCCGGCGGCGTCGATGGTGCGGCGCAGCAGCAGCACGCCGGCCTCGGGACTGAAGCCGTTGGCCTCGAGCCAGGGGATGACGGCCGCTGGCGCATCGAACTCGGCGGCGATTTCGCAGCGCGACTGCCCTTCACGCACCCACAGGGCGTCGCCGCGCCCGCCCAGGGCCAGTTGCAGCGCGTCGATCAGGATGGATTTGCCGGCGCCGGTCTCGCCCGTCAGCACCGTGAAGCCGGCCTCGAAAGCCAACTCCAGCTGGGCCACGATGACGAAGTCGCGCAGGCTGAGGTGACGCAAGGACATGCGAGTCAGTGATCCAAGGCGCTGCGCGCCACCCGCTGGGCATGAAACCCGAAGAGCCGCAAGGCTGTGTAGCAGCCCCAGCCCGCGATCGCCGTGGCCGGGGTGGCCCCGGCCACTGGCGATGCCACCGTCAGGCGGTGGGCGAAACATCGCGCAGCGGGTGAAGGCTGGGGGTGTGTCATTTCAAGTGCTTCCCTTGTTCCAGTGCAGCTTTTCGCGCAGCGTGTCGAAATAGCTCCAGCCCTTGGGGTGCAGGAAGCGCGCGCGGTGCTCGGAGCGGCGCACGATGATGCGGTCGCCCCGGTGCAGCGAGGTGAGCGACTGCATGTCGAAGCTGGCGCTGGCGTCGCGCCCGGCGACGATCTCGATGGCGATCTCGCCCGGGTCGGCCAGCACGATGGGGCGGTTGGACAGCGCGTGCGGCGAGATCGGCACCAGGGCCCAGCCGGGCAGCAGCGGGTGCAGCAGCGGCCCGCCGGCCGACAGCGAATACGCCGTGGAGCCGGTGGGCGTGGCCACGATGATGCCGTCGGCGCGGTAGTTCGCGACGAAGTGGCCATCGACCTCGACGCTGAGTTCCACCATGCCCGAGGCCGCGCCGCGATTGACCACCACGTCGTTCATGGCCAGCGCATCGAACACGCAGACCCCTTCGCGCTTGACCCAGCCGTGCATCAGGGTGCGGTGGTCTTCCTCGAACGCGCCAGCCAGAATGCCCGGCAGCACCTTGCGGAACTCGCCCAGGGGGATGTCGGTGATGAAGCCCAGGCGGCCCTGGTTGATGCCGATCAGCGGTGTGCCATAAGGGGCCAGTTGCCGGCTCACCCCCAGCATGGTGCCGTCGCCGCCCACCACCACGCACACGTCGCAGTCGGCGCCGATGCCGGCGATGTCGAGCACCGGAAAGTGCGTGAGGCCGGTGCTGGCGGCGGTGTGCGACTCCAGATGAACCTGGCAGCCCTGCTGCTGCATGAACGCGCCGATTTTCTCCATCAGCTCGCGCGTGGCCGCCACCGCCGAATCGGTGGGCGACTCGTGATATTTGCCCACCAGGGCGACGCGTGCGAACTGAAGGTTCATGGGCAAATTACATCATAATGAATCGCGACTTCCGCACCATGCACGAGTGAATTGAACTGGTGAAATCCCCCGGCACCCTGCTCGATGACCGCTCCCGGCGATTGCTCAAGACCTTGGTCGAGCGCTATATCGCGGACGGGCAGCCGGTGGGCTCGCGCACGCTCTCGCGCGCGTCGGGGCTGGAGCTCTCGCCCGCCACCATCCGCAACGTGATGTCCGACCTGGAGGAGCTGGGCCTGATCGCCTCACCCCACACCTCCGCCGGGCGGGTGCCCACGGCACGCGGCTATCGCCTGTTCGTGGACACTATGCTCACCGCGCAACGCACGCAATTGCTGGCGCCCGAGCTGCCGGCCGAGCAGCCGCAAAAAGTCATTGCCAGTGCCGCGCAACTGCTGTCCAACCTGTCGCAGTTCGTGGGCGTGGTGGTGGCGCCGCGGCGCACCTCGGTGTTCCATCACGTCGAATTCATGCGCCTGTCCGAGCGGCGCCTGCTGCTCATCATGGTGGCGCCCGACGGCGACGTGCAAAACCGCGTGCTGTTCACCGAGCACGACTATTCGTCCTCCGAGTTGACCCAGGCCTCCAACTACCTCAACGCGCAGTTTTCCGGCATGGCCTTCGAGCAGGTGCGCGCGCGCCTGGCGCAAGAGGTGGATCGATTGCGCGGCGAAGTGGCCACGCTGATGCAGGCCGCCGTGCAAGCCGGCTCCGACGCCGCGCACCAGGCGCAGGGCGACGTGGTGATTTCGGGCGAGCGCAACCTGCTGGCCGTGAGCGATTTCTCCAGCGACATGAACCAGCTGCGCCGCGCGTTCGACCTGTTTGAGCAAAAGGCCCAGCTGATGCGCCTGCTGGACGTGTCCATGCAGGCCGACGGGGTGCGCATCTTCATCGGCGGCGAAAGCCAGGCCGTGCCGGTGGAAGAGCTGTCGGTCGTCAGCGCGCCCTACGAGGTGGACGGGCAGGTGGTCGGTACGCTGGGTGTCATCGGGCCCACGCGCATGCCCTATGACCGCATGATCCAGATCGTGGACATCACGTCGCGGCTGGTGAGCAATGCGCTGAGTCAGGGCCGGCCACCCAGCCCCTAGAATCGACGCCTCTTGGGGCGTTAGCTCAGTTGGTCAGAGCAGGGGACTCATAATCCCTTGGTCGTTGGTTCAAGTCCAACACGCCCTACCAAAATCTTGTTGTATACTGCGACGCTTTCGTGTGCGGCTGTAGCTCAGTTGGATAGAGTACTTGGCTACGAACCAAGGGGTCGTGGGTTCGAATCCTGCCAGCCGCACCACCCATTCAAAGCCCTGCAAATCGCCGATTTGCAGGGCTTTGTCCTTTGAGGGGCGCCTTTCATGTTCACGGGCATCATCACCGCCGTTGGCCGCATCGCCCAGGTGCGCGATCTGGGTGCGAGCAGCGCGCACGGCAAGCAGCTCACGGTCGAGACGCCAGCGAGCTATCTGGATGACGTGGGCCTGGGCGACAGCATTGCCATCAACGGCGCGTGCATGACGGCGACGGCCATTGACGCAGGGTCGGGGCGCTTTTGCATCGACATTTCGGCCGAGTCGCTGGCGCGCACCGCGGGCCTGGACCGGGCCGGCCCCGTCAACCTCGAAAAAGCCTTGCGCGCGCAGGACCGGCTGGGCGGGCACATTGTTTCCGGTCACGTGGACGGCATCGGCCGCGTGACGCACTTCGCGCCGGTGGGCGAGAGCTGGGACCTGCGCGTGCTGGCGCCCCGCGAGCTGGGCAAGTACCTGGCCTACAAGGGTTCGATCACCGTCAATGGCGTGAGCCTGACCGTCAACCAGGTGCACGACCTGGATGCCGGCTGCGAGCTGCGCATCAACCTGATCCCGCACACCGTGCAGAACACCGCGCTGCACACGCTGGCGGCGGGCAGCGCGGTCAACCTGGAGGTTGACCTGATCGCCCGCTATGTCGAGCGGATGCTCTCGGGCGCCGCAGGGCTGGGCGCCGGCGCCGGGCGCCGCTGAAGCGGCAGCCTGACCACGCCGGTGGCCAGCGCCGTGCCGCACAACACCACGGCGCCGCACAGCAGCATCCAGGGCGTGACCGCCTCGCCCAGCAGCGTGGCGCCGTACAGGATGGCGAATACCGGCACCGTGAAGGTGACCGTGAGCGCGCGCGCCGGCCCCAGGTTTTCGATCAGGCGAAAGTACAGCACGTAGGCGACGCCGGTGCACAGCACGCCCAGCGCGACGACCGAAGCCCAGGCCCTGGGGCCGGGCATGTGCGCCGGCCACGTCAGCAAGGCGGGCAGGGCCAGGCCCAGCGTGGCGCCGATCTGGCTGCCGGTGGCCGTCATCAGGGGGTTCAGGCCGCTCAGGTAGCGGTGCGTGAAG
The DNA here is from genome assembly GCA_018241325.1 of Pseudomonadota bacterium. GTDB lineage: Bacteria > Pseudomonadota > Gammaproteobacteria > Burkholderiales > Burkholderiaceae_C > Ottowia. Next base: position 30,707 of record JAFEEB010000030.1, read on the forward strand.
CTGGCCGCCAGCGCATAGCACAGCGTGGCGCCCAGGCAGGCCAGCACGGCCCACAGCGCCAGGCTGCTGCCGGCGGTGGCGCCCGCGCCGACCTTGTCCCAGGCCAGCATGGCCACGCCGACAAAGCCCACCAGCAGCCCCGCGCTGCGCGAGGCGCCGGGGTTCTGGCCCAGCCACGCCCAGGCCACCAGCGCCCCGAACAGGGGCACGGTGGCGTTCAGGATGGAGGACAGCCCGGTGTTGATGTGCAGCAGCGCAAAGCTGAACAGCGCAAAAGGGATGCCCGCGTTCAGCAGCCCGCAAAACAGCACCGGGCGCCAGTGGCGGCGCAGCGCGGGCCATTGGCCACGCGCGATCAGCAGCGGCAGCAGAAACAGCGACGCGACCGCGACGCGCACCGCGGCCGTGGGCAGCGGGCCGAAGTCATGCACGGCCTGTTCCATGAACAGGAAGGACGCGCCCCAGCTCATGGACAGCAGCAGGAAGGGCAGGGCCTCTGCCTTGGGAGACGATCTGGCGGACGTGCGATCGAGCGGATTCATCCGGGCGAGTATGTCGCAGCCGGGCGCTCGCCGCGGCTGGGCATTGATGACGAATGAACCAGGCATTGATGCGCAGCGGCGATCAATCGGGCGCGTGGCCGATGCGCCGGGCGCGCCACGGTGCCCTGCCTACAATCGCGCCCATGCAAATCCACCCCGCCGTCTTCAAGGCCTACGACATCCGCGGCACCACGCCCACCACGCTGAACGAAGCGTTCGCCGAGGGCCTGGGCCTGGCCTTCGGCACCCATGCGCGCTCGCTGGGCGAGCGCGTGGTGGCCGTGGGGCGCGACGGGCGCCTGTCGGGCCCCTGGCTTTCGGCGGCGCTGGTGCGCGGGCTGGTGGCGGCGGGCGTGGAGGTCATCGACATCGGCCTGGCGACCACGCCCATGCTGTACTTTGCCGCGCACACGCTGTGTGCCAGCGGCATTCAGGTGACGGGCAGCCACAACCCGCGCGATGACAATGGCTTCAAGATGGTGCTCGGCACACGCGCCATCCACGGCGACGAGATTCAGCAACTGCGCCGCATCATGGAGGCCGAGTCCTGGCAGCGCCGCGCCGGCGGGTCGGTGCGTGCGCACGACGTGCTGCCGGCCTATCGCGAGCGCATCGTCGGCGACATTCGCCTGGCCAGGCCGATGAAGCTGGTGGTGGACTGCGGCAACGGCGTGGCCGGCGCGTCGGCGCCCGGCATCTTTCGCGCCATCGGCTGCGAGGTGGTGGAGCTGTTCAGCGAGGTGGACGGGCGCTTTCCCCATCACCACCCCGACCCGTCCAAGCCCGAGAACCTGCGTGATCTCACGGCCGCCCTGCAGCGCACCGACGCCGAGCTGGGCCTGGCCTTCGACGGCGACGGCGATCGCCTGGGCATCGTGACCAAGGACGGGCAAAACATCTTTCCCGACCGCCAGATGCAGCTGTTGGCGCGCGACGTGCTGGCGCGCGTGCCGGGCGGCGCCATCGTGTTCGACGTGAAGTGCTCGCAACGCCTGGCGCCGGCCATTCGCGCCGCCGGCGGCGTGCCCACGATGTTCAAGACCGGTCACTCGCTGATCAAGGCCCGCATGAAGGAGCTCGATGCGCCGCTGGGCGGCGAGATGAGCGGCCACATCTTCTTCAAGGAGCGCTGGTACGGGTTTGACGACGGTACTTACGCCGGCTGCCGCCTGCTGGAGATCCTCAGCCGATCGCCCGACGCCAGCGCCGTGCTCAACGCCCTGCCCACCAGCCACGCCACGCCCGAGCTCAACGTGGCCTGCGCCGAGGGCGAGCCGCATCGCCTGGCGGCCGCGCTCCAGGCCCTGGCGCCGGAGGTCTTTTCGCCCCCGGCCCAGGTCAGCGTCATCGACGGCCTGCGCGTGGACTGGCCCGACGGCTTCGGCCTGATCCGCGCCAGCAACACCACGCCCATGCTGGTGCTGCGCTTCGAAGGGCAGACTCCCGAGGCGCTGGCGCGCATCCAGGCCGACATGCTGGCGCTGCTGGCGCGCGTCAAGCCCGATGCCCGCATCGGGAGCGCCGCGCATTGATTTTGTCGGTGCTTTCGCCGCGCAGCGGGCGACCCGCCTGCGGGACACGCTCTTGAAACGATAGCGATCCGAAGTCCGCCGTGCTGCACGCACTCTACGATCTGGCCACCTGGGCGACCCAACCCCTGCTGCGCCGCAAGCTGCGCCGGCGGGCGGCGGCGGAACCGGGCTACGGACACGCCGTGCCCGAGCGCTTTGGCGACTATCGCGCCGCGCCCGCGCGACCACAACCGAGCGGCGGTGCGCCGCTGGTATGGGTGCACGCCGTGTCGCTGGGCGAGACGCGGGCCGCCGCCATCGTGCTGCCGCACCTGCGCGCGCAGTGGCCCGGCATGCGCCTGCTGCTGACGCACGGCACGGCCACCGGCCGCGCGGAAGGCGCGGCGCTGCTGCAGCCGGGCGACGTGCAGCTGTGGCAACCCTGGGACACGCGCGCTGCCACGCGCCGCTTCGTGCACGCGTATCGCCCCGACATCGGCGTGCTGATGGAAACCGAGGTCTGGCCCAACCTCGTGCAGGCCTGCGTTGACCTGGGCGTGCCCCTGGCGCTGGCCAACGCGCGCCTGTCGGACAAATCCCTGCGCGGCGCGTTGCGCACGGGCGGCCTGCTGGCTGCGGCCTATCGCGCGCTCGCCGCCGTCTATGCCCAAACCGAGGCCGACGCCGCGCGCTTTCGGCAACTGGGCGCGCCGGTGGCGGGCGTGCTGGGCAACCTCAAGTTCGACGCGCAGCCGCCCGAGGCCTTGCTGGCGCGCGGCCGCGCCTGGCGCGCGGCCGCCGGTGGGCGGCCGGTGATCATGCTGGCCAGCTCGCGCGAGGGGGAGGAGCTTGAGTTTTTCAAGCAAATCAAGGCTCTGGCGCTTGTCGGGCCTGCGCAATCAGCTATCAATTTTGTAGAGAGCAAGCCCCGGTGGCTGATCGTGCCCCGCCACCCCCAGCGCTTTGACGAGGTGGCCCGGCTGGCCGAGCAACACGGCCTGCGCGTGAGCCGGCGCAGCGCCTGGGCCGATGCGCCGCCACCCGCCGACGTGTGGCTGGGCGACAGCCTGGGCGAGATGCCGGCGTACTACGCGCTGGCCGACGTGGCGCTGCTGGGCGGCAGCTTTGCGCCGCTGGGCGGGCAGAACCTGATCGAAGCCGCCGCCTGCGGCTGCCCGGTGGTGATGGGGCCGCACACCTTCAATTTTGCGCAGGTGGCCGAGCAGGCCCTGGCCGCCGGCGCCGCCCTGCGGGTGGCCGACCTGGCGCAGGGGCTGGATGCGGCGCAGGCTCTGGCCGCGGATGCGCCACGCCGCCAGGCCATGGCCGATGCCGGACGGCTTTTCGCGCGCCGGCATCAGGGCGCAGCGCAGCGCACAGCGCAGGCCTTGAAAGCGCTGTGTCAGGGCGCCCGTCAGGGGCCATGAAAAACGGCGACCGATCGGTCGCCGTAGTGCGGATGACGGAGCGCCGATCAGCCGGGCCTGCGGCGCCGGCGCCAGGCTGCCAGGCCAGCCAGCAGGCCCGACAGGCCCAGCAAGGCCCACAGGTCGGTGGTGGGCACGGCGGCCACGGTGGGCGGTGGCGGCGGGGGCAACTCGAAGTTGTCCGGACCCAGGGGCCTGCCGGATGCCATGCCAATGTTGTCCACGGCGCCGCGGAAGGTGCCGGTCCAGCCCGAGCCGGTACCCACCTGAATGCCCACAATGGTGGCGGTGGCCGGAATGGCGAAGCCGCCCGCCTCCGGAACGTAGGTGCCGGCCGCGAACTGGGCCATGGTGGTGACAGGATTTTGTGAGTTGGCGGCGCCGGCTTGCCATACCCACATCCTGGTGCTGCCGTCGATGGTGTCCGTGACCCATGTATTGGTGGGCGCGGTGTAGGGGCCGACGGCGCCATGCTCAAAGACCAGCCAGGATTGGTCGTTGGTGGTAGCCAGGTTGCCGTCGTTGTCCACCCGGATGCGGAACACGGGGTGAAAGTGCGCTGCCGTTGTGCTGGCTGCTGTGCGGTACCAGTCGTAGGTGGCCGACGTGAAGCTGCTGAGGGGGCCCAGGCCACCGGTAGGGAAGTATTGCCAGGTGGTTTTGCCGCTGCTGTCGCCGGAAGTCATCAGCACCGAGCCATTGCCGTTGCGGGGATAGTCGCCCGTGATGCCGACCGAGGCCGTGGCGCGGATGTCCACGCGTTGCCAGGCATCCAGGGCGGGTGCGTCCGCACCAGGTCCGTTCATGACGCCAACCGGCGTGGTCACGACGGCCGCGCTGACCAGGCCGCAGGTCAAGGCGAGGGCACCGGCCACCATGGCTTGGCGCGATAGGGCGGCACAAGGCGGGGGAAGAGGAAGATGAAAAGCGTTCACGCAGGGTTTCCATTGAAGTTGCAAAAAGATACTGCTATTAAAATGCAACCAGAACCAACTTGACAAGCTTGGGATGTCGCGCGTGTGCAACGCCGAAGCTGCGAAGTTCCCTTGGGCGATCCGGCGCAGTCCAGCCGCTACACTGCGGCATGAATTCTGGCTGTGCGGGCGTGATCCTCGCGGGCATTGGCTCTGGGCTGCGGAGGCTGTCGTGAAACGCTTTTTCCTGATCTTTTTGACCGTGCAGGCGGTGCTGTTCGGCATCGAGATGCTCAACCCGGTGCAGGCGGCCGTGGTGCATCCGTGGACCGGCTGGCTGGCCAAGGCCAGCGCGGCCATCGTGCACGTCATCGATCCGTCGGTCATCTCGTATGACCGCGTGCTGCAAAGCGCCAGGACGGGCTTTGGCGTGTCCATCGAGGCCGGCTGCAACGGGGTGGAGGCCAGCATCGTGCTGGTGGCCGCGATGCTGGCGTTTCCGTCCAGCTGGGCCATGAAGTTCTGGGGCATCGGCCTGGGCTTCATCGCGGTGCAGGCGGTCAATCTGCTGCGCATCGTCAGCCTGTTTTTCATCGGCCAATGGAACTTCAAGGTGTTCGAGTTTGCCCACCTGTACATGTGGCAGGCCCTGATCATGCTGGACGTGCTGGTGGTGTGGCTTTTGTGGATGCGCTTCGTGGCCAAGCGCGACTCGCGGCCGGCGCCGCCGTCGGCCCCGGCGCACTGACACGGGACCGCCGCCATGCGAACCACCCTGATCGGCCGCTTCCTGCTGCTGTCCATCCTGTGGCTGATCGTGCTGCTGCCGCTGTGGTACTGGGCGGCCCAATGGTTTGCCGCGCCGGCCGTGTGGCTGGCCGGTACGGTGATGAAGACGGCCTTCTCGTGGGTGGAATCCTGGTCGCAAGAGGGCGTGACGGCGGTGCTGCACACCCTGGTGCAGGTGCGCGTGCCCGGCGCGCAGGGCGACCGCCTGGGCGAGCTGGCGCCGGAGGTGAGCTACCCCACGTACGGCTATGGCCTGGTGCTGCTGTGGGCCATGCTGCTGGCGGCGCGCACCGAGCGCTGGTGGCTCAAGGGCCTGATCGGCACGGTGCTCCTGGTTCCGGCGCAGGCCTGGGGCATCTGCTTTCAGTGGCTGCGCGATGTGGCGCTGACCTCGGGCCCCTATGGCGCGGCCTATCTGGGGTATTCGCCGCTGACCCTCAACGCCATCGCCTATGGCTACCAGTTCGGCTTTTTGATGCTGCCGCCGGTGGCGCCGATCTTGCTGTGGCTGGCGTTCAACAAGCGTTTCGTGGCGGCGTTGTGGCTGGAGGCGGCGCTGGAAGAAGCGCCCGAGCACAAGCGCCAGGCGCCGACGCGCTCGACCAAGTGACTAGGGCTTGGCGCTGGCCAGCAGGGCGTTGACGCCCGTGACGTCGTCGCTCGACAGCGCGCCCGCTGCCTGCTTGAGCCGCAGCGATCCCACCAGCACGTCGTAGCGCGCGCGCGCCAGGTCGCGCTGGGTCTGGTAGAGCTGGGTGAGCGAGTTCAGCACGTCGATGTTGATGCGCACGCCCACGCGGTAACCGATCTCGTTGGCTTGCAGCGCCGTCAGGCTGGACTGCTCGGCGGCTTCGAGCGCCTTGACCTGCGACAGGCCCGACTGCACGCCGAAGAAGGCCGTGCGGGTGGCCTGCGCCACGCTGCGCTGCAGCGCGTCGAGGTCGGCGCGCGCCTTGTCTTGCAGGGCCAGGGTTTCCTTGACGCGGTTCTCGATCGCGTAGCCGGCAAACAATGGCCAGTTGAGCACCACGCCGATGCTGGCGTTGTTGACGCGCGCGGCGGTGGTGGGCGCGGCGGAGATGCCGGGGTTGCCGTCGGGGTAGCGGGTCTGGCCGACGCTGGCTTGCAGATCGACCGTGGGTTTGTGGCCGGCGCGGGCCTTGTCGGTCTCCAGCCGGGCAATGTCCAGCGCCATGCGCGCCTGCACCACGCCGGGGTGTTGCTCGGCCGACTGGTTGACCCAGCTGCCCACGTCGGACGGCTGCGGGGCGGGCAGGGTGACGGGCTTGGCCAGCGGCAGCGGCTGCACGCCGGGCTGCCCCACCACCTGTTCGAGCGCCAGCTTCTTGACGTGCAAATCGTTTTCGGCGGCGATCTCCTGCGCGACGGCCAGGTCGTATCGCGCCTGGGCCTCGCGGCTGTCGGTGATGGTGGCGTTGCCGACCTCGAAGTTGCGCTGGGCGGCGGCCCGTTGCTGGCTCACTGCAGTTTTGAGCGCCTGCACCGAGGCCAGTGCATCCTGCGCGCCCAGCACGTCGAAATAGGCCTGGGCCAGGCGCACGATCAGGTCCTGCTCGGCGCCTGCCAGGTTGACGCGCGCCGACTCGAAGGCCTGCTTGCCCTGGTCCCAGGCAATGCGGTTGGCGGGGCGGTACAGCGGCTGGGTGCCCACCAGGCCGGCGTTGTAGCTGTTGTAGGAGCGGCTGACCTGGTTGCCCGCCAGGCGGGTGTTGGTGTCGGTGTGCTGCGCGCCGGCCTGCAGGCTGAGCTGGGGCAGCAGCCCCGCGCGGGCTTGGTCGGCGCGGGCCTGGGCGGCCTGCGCCTGGGCCAGCGCCGACTGCACGCTGGCGTCGTAGCCGCGCGCGCTCTCGTACAGCTGCAGCAGCGATTGGGCTTGGGTTGGAGCGGCCGCCGCCAGCGAGATGGCCAAAGCCAGGGCGTGCCAGCGGTGCAGGAGCAAAGGCTTCACGGACGCTTTCAATAGCGGGGAACGGAGGGATCGACTTGCCGTGACCAGGCATCGATGCCGCCGGCCACGTTGACCAGGCGGGTGAAGCCCTGCTGCTGCAGGAACATCGCCACCTGCATGCTGCGCCCGCCGTGGTGGCACAGCACTGCGATCGGCTGATCGCGCTTCAGGTCGACCAGGCGCGCCGGGATGGTTTGCATGGGCCACTGGCGCAACTCGGCGCCCGCGGGCCGGACGCTGGCGACCTGGCATTCGGCGGGCTCGCGCACGTCCAGCAACACCGGCGCCTGGCCGGCGGCCGCATCAAGCCAGGCGGCCAGCTCGGCGGGGGTGACTTGCTCGATCATGAAAGCGGTGCGGCCGGTGGCGTCGTTCAGAAGCGAAAGCGCGCCGGCTCGGGGAAGTTCAGCAGGCGCGGCGCGCAGGTGTCCCAGGGCTGGGTGCTGACCAGGCTGTTGCCGGCATGTTGCACCAGGGTGGCGCGCATCATGGGCTCGTCGCCCACGATGGCCATCAGGCGCCCGCCGGGCTTGAGCAGATCGAGCATGGATTGCGGCAGCTCGGCCACCGAGCCCGACAGCACGATGGCGTCGAAGGGGCCGTCGTTCGAGAGGTCGGCGCGGGCGGCGTCCAGGGCGCGCACCTCGACGTTGAGGGCCCCCGCGCGTTGCAGGTTGGCGTGGGCCGTTTGCGCCAGTTCGTTGTCGATCTCCAGGCTCAGGACGCGCTGGGCCCGGTGGCCCAGCAGCGCGGCCATGAAGCCCGAGCCCGTGCCCACCTCCAGCACCTTCTCGTGCTTGGCCAGTTGCAGGTCTTGCAGCATGCGCGCCTCGACGCGGGGCGCCAGCATGACCTGGCCGCGTCGGACGGCGTCCTCGCCGGGCTTGAGCGGCAGCTCCAGGTCGGCAAAGGCCAGCGCGCGGTGCGCCGGCGGCACGAAGTCCTCGCGGCGCACGACGGCCAGCAGCTCCAGCACGCGGGCGTCCAGCACGTCCCACGGCCGAATCTGCTGCTCGATCATGTTGAAACGGGCTTGTTCGACGTTCATTTCAAAGACTCCAAAGCGGTGTTTCAATCAACCCCGCATTATCGGTCAGCCGGTGCCGGCTTTTGGCCCCAGCGGCGCTTGAGCCAGCCGGCCAGGTCGTCCAGGTAGCAATACGCCACGGGCACCACCACCAGCGTGAGCAGCGAGGAGGTGATGACCCCGCCGATGACGGCCTGGCCCATGGGCGCGCGCTGCTCGGAGCCCTCGGACACGGCAAAGGCCAGCGGCACCATGCCGAACACCATCGCCAGCGTGGTCATCAGGATCGGGCGCAGGCGCACGCGCGCCGCCGCCAGCAGGGCCTGATCGCGCGGCAGCGGCGCGTCGTGCCCGCCTTCGCCCGCGCGGCCTTCGCGTGCGCGGATGGCGAAGTCCACCAGCAGGATGGCGTTCTTGGTCACCAGGCCCATCAGCATCACCACGCCGATGATCGAGAACATGGACATGGCCGAGCCGAACATGAGCAGCGCCAGCACCACGCCGATCAAGGTCAGCGGCAGCGAGGTCATCAGCGCCATGGGCTGCAAGAAGCTCTTGAACTGGCTGGCCAAAATCATGTAGATGAAGATGATGGCCATCGCCAGCGCCTGCACCGCGTAGGCAAAGGACTCCTGCATGTTCTTGGTGGCGCCGCCAAAGCTGTAGCTGTAGCCGGGCGGCAGGTTCATCCGCTGCAAGGCGCTGCGGATGTCGCCCGAGACCTCGCCCGTGGCGCGGCCCCAGGTGTTGGCGGTAATCTGGATCTCGCGCAGCATGGCGCGGCGGTTGATCTGGTTGGTGCCGGTGCTCTCCACCAGCGTGGCCACCTGGTTCAGGCGCACGATGCGTGGCGTGCCGTCCGCGTTCAGGCCGGCGGCCAGCGGCAGACGCTCGATGTCGGCCAGCGTGGCGCGGGCCGGCCTGGGCAGGCGCACGATGACGTCGTAGGTCTGGTCGTCTGGCGCGCGCCAGTTGCCCACCGTGGTGCCGGCCAGCAGGGTGCGCAGCGGCGTGGCGATCTGCGCGGTGGACAGGCCCAGCTCGGACGCGGCCTGGCGCTTGACATTGACGTCCAGCGTGGGCTTGTCCGGCTTGCTGCTGCTGTCCAGATCGACCAGGCCGGGGATGGCGCGCAGCGGCTCCATCAAGGGACCTGCCAGGCGCTCCAGCTCGGCCTGGTCGGGCCCTTGCAGCGAGAACTCGATTTGCTTTTGCCCGCCCACCGGCTCCAGCAAGCCGGCCTGGGTGACGGTGATGCCGGGCACCGCGCGCAGGCGCTCGCGCAGCACGGCCGAGATCTGCTCGGCGCTGCGCTGGCGCTGGCTGCGGTCGGTCAGGCGGATGTAGATGCTGGCGTTGGTCTTGCCCAGGGCCGCGCCGGTGTTGAGCGTGGCCAGCGTGTAGCGCACCTCCGGAAAGCCGCGAATGATCTCGTCCACCACGGCGACCTTGGCGGCGGTGGCCTCCAGCGAAGAGCCCTGCGGCGTGTAGAAGGCGACGTTGGTCTCGGAAAAGTCGGCCTTGGGCACGAACTCGGTGCCCAAAAGCGGCACCATGAACACGCTGGCGGCGAAGATGCCCGCGGCGATGACGAGGGTGAGGAACTTGTGCACCAGCGCCCAGCCCAGGATGAGCTGGTAGCCGCCCGCCAGCCGGTCGGTGGCATGGTCGAACCAGCCGGTGACGCGGCCGATGGTCCTGTCGTAGAGGGTCCTGGGCCCGGTCTTGGCGCCCGCGCCGTGCATGGCCGGGTCTTCCCACACCGAGGACAGCATGGGGTCGAGCGTGAAGCTGACGAACATCGAGATCAGCACCGCCGCGACGATGGTCAGGCCGAACTCGTGAAAGAACTTGCCGATGATGCCCTGCATGAAGCCGATCGGCAGAAACACCGCCACGATGGACAGCGTGGTGGCCAGCACCGCCAGCCCGATCTCGCGCGTGCCCTCCAGCGCGGCGGTGAAGGCGTTCTTGCCCATGTGCGCGTGGCGCACGATGTTCTCGCGCACCACGATGGCGTCGTCGATCAGCAGGCCCACGCACAGCGACAGCGCCATCAGCGTGATCATGTTGATGGTGAAGCCGAACACCTGCATGAAAAAGAAGGTGCCGATGATCGAGATCGGCAGCGTCAGCCCCGTGATGACCGTGCTGCGCCAGGAGTTGAGGAACAGAAACACGATCAGCACCGTGAGGATCGCGCCTTCGATGAGCGTCTGGCGCACGTTTTGCACCGCCACGCGGATGGGGCGCGAGCTGTCCTGGATGGGCACCAGGCGCACGCCGGCGGGCAGCTCGCTTTGCAAGGCCACGGCCGCGCGCTCCAGCCCGTCCACCACCTCGATGGTGTTTTCGTCCTGCGCCTTTTGCACCGTCAGCAGCAGGGTGGGGCGGCCGTTGTACAGCGCCAGCGTGTCCTGCTCCTGCGCGGCGTCGCGCACGCTGGCGACCTGGCTCAGGTAGATGGGCGATGCGCCGCGCCGCGCGACGATGATGCGCTCGAAGTCGCCGGGCCGCTCCATGCGCCCGTCCAGTTGCACCACCAGCTCTTGCGTGGCCGTGCGCAGCGTGCCCAGCGGCACGTCCTGGTTGTCGCCGCGCACGGCGTTGATGACCTGGTCCGGCGTGACGCCCAGCGCCTCCATGGCGGGCGGGTTGAGGTCGATGTGCACCTCGCGCCTGGAGCCGCCCACCAGGTTGACCGCACCCACGCCGCGCACGTTTTCCAGGCGCTTTTTGAGCACCTGATCGGCCCAACTCGTCAGTTCGACGGGAGAAACGGAGCCCCCACGCTCCCCCGCTGCGCGGGGTGCGCTGCCCCCGGCAGAGGAGGGGGTCGCGGCTGCGCCGGCTCCGGGGGCGCTCGCGCCTTGGGGCGGCCCGGCGGCGCTCAGTTCGTCCTTGCCCGCGTCGTCCGCCGGCAGCACGGCCAGCGACCAGATCGCACGGCTGGCCGGGTCGAAGCGCAGCACGCGCGGCTCCTTGACCTCCTCGCGCAGCAGGGGGCGCACCTGGGCGACCTTTTCGCGCACGTCATCGGCCGCCTTGCGGCCGTTGATGTGCAACTGGAACTCGATGATGACGACCGACTGGCTCTCGTAGCTGCGCGAATACAGCGCGTTGATGCCGGCGAGGGAGTTGACCGCTTCCTCCATCTTCTTGGTCACTTCGCTCTCGACGATGCCGGGCGCGGCGCCGGGGTATTCGGTCGTCACCACGACGACCGGCAGATCGACGTTGGGGAACTGGTCCACCTGCAGCCGTGCCAGCGAAAACAGCCCCAGCACGACAAAGGCCAGCATCACCATGGTGGCGAAAACGGGGTTGCGCAGGCTGACCTGGGTGAACCACATGGTGGAGGCGCTTCGATGGACTTTTAAAGAAAATCAGCCGCCAGCGCTTGTTGGAAAAGCGCAAGCAGCTATCAAAAGAGGAGCTGGCGGGGTGCTCATCCGGCGGCTTTGCCATCCAGCCGCACGCGCGTGCCTTCGCGCAGCGCGCCGGCGGCGCCGCGCAGCACGCGGCTGCCCGCCGCCAGGCCCGTGACGGCCACCCAGGTCTCGCCTTCGATCACCGCGCGCTCGCCCGGCGTTACCGCGCGGTGCACCACGCGCGCGGCGTCACCGGTGCCGTCCACCAGCTGGACGTAGGGCGTGGGCTTGTCGGTGCGCACGCTGGACAGCGGCACGGCCAGCGCGCGCTGCTGGCCCACCGTCAGCGTGCCCTGGGCAAACAGGCCCTGGCGCAGGCCCGGCTCGGGCTGCACCGTCAGGTACACCGTCACGCCGCGGCTGCCCGCCTGCGCGCTGGGGTTGATGCGCGCCACGGTGGCCTGCACCGGCGCGGTCGCGCCTTCGATGCTCAAGCGGGCGCCCTGGCCCACGCGCACGGCCACCGAGTCGGCCGGGCTGAGCGTCGCCTCCAGCTCCAGCTGGCTCAGATCGACGATCTCGACGATGCGCGCGTCCGGCGCCACGCGCTCGCCCGGCTGCGCCAGGCGCTGGGCGATCTGGCCGCCGATCGGCGCTTTCAGCACCGTGTCGCTGACCGATTTGCGCGCCACCTCGGTGCCGGCCTGTGCGGCGCGGGCGGTGGCGCGCGCGGCGTCCAGGCTGGCGGCCGAGGCGTCCAGCGCGGTGCGCGAGATGAAGCCCTCATCCACCAGCGCGCGGTTGTTGTCGTACTGGCGCTGGGCGATCGCCACCTGCGCCTGCGCGGCCTCGGCCTGGCGCTGGGCCTGGCGCATGCGCTCGTCGTACTCGGTCGATTCCACGCGGGCGATCACCTGGCCGGCCTGCACGCGGTCGCCCTCGCGCACCGTCAGGCCCAGCAACTCGCCCGGCACGCGCGCCTTGACGAAGGCCGAGCGCACGGCACGCAGGCTGCCCGAGATCGGCAGGCTGACCGCCAGCTCGCGCAGCTCGACCGGCGCCACGTCCAGCGCGCGCAGCTCGATCACGGGCGCGGCCGCCGGGGCACTCTGGCTTTGCTGGGCGGCCTGGCGCGCGCGCAGGCCGCGCCAGCCCAGGGCGGCCGCGGCCAGCACGGCCAGCGCCACGATGAGCCAGGTGAGGTTGCGGCGGCTCATGGGGTCAGGCCGCGAATCAGCATATCGGCGTGCAACTCGATCAGGGCCATGGGTTGGTCTTCGTGGGTGTAGGGGCAGCAGTGCCCCAGCGTCAGGCGCCAGGTCACCATCTGCACCAGGGGCGCGACGATCAGATGCACGACGCGCGGCACGTCCACCGGGCGGAACTCGCCGCGGTCGATGCCGCGCTGCACGATGCGGCGCAGCAGCGCGTGGCTGGGCTGCACCACCTCGTCCTGAAACCAGTGCGCCAGCTCGGGAAAGTGCGTTGCCTCGATCAGCATCAGCTTCGTCAGCCCCGCGGCGGGCGTGCCGCCATACAGCAGCCACCAGCGGCGCAGGAACTCGCGCAGCAGGTCGCTGCTGGCGCCGGCAAAGCCGTCCAGCTCGCGCAGCGCCTCGGTCAGGTGGCGGCTGGCGTTTTCGCGCACGACGGCCTTGAACAGCTCTTCCTTGCTGGCGAAGTACAGGAACAGCGTGCCCTTGGAGACCCCGGCGCGCGCCGCGACTTCCTCCACCCGGGTGGCGGCAAAGCCTTTTTCGACGAACAGCGCCAGCGCGGCCTCGAGCAGCTCGCCCGGGCGCGCCTCTTTGCGGCGTGTACGGCGGGCGCGCTCGGGCGCGTCGTCGAGGGCGGGGCTGGCGGGCTGCATTTAATGACCGGTGGGTTATTAAATGTACCCGAAGACACCCGGGCAGCCCCTGCATCAGGCCACCAAGGGCGGCTCCTCGATGGCTTCGGCCTGCGCACGCAGCAAATCGATCTGGCCGCGCCAATAGGCCACGCTGCCAAAGTCCGGAAAGGCCTGCGGAAAGGCCGGATCGCTCCAGCGCTGCGCCAGCCAGGCGCTGTAGTGGATCAGGCGCAGCGTGCGCAGCGGCTCGATCAGCGCCAGCTCGCGCCGATCAAAAGGGCGCACCTGCTCGTAGCCGTCCAGCACCATCACCAGCGCGCGCTGGCGCTCGGCGCGCTCGCCGGGCAGCAGCATCCACAAGTCCTGCACGGCCGGGCCGCTGCGGCAGTCGTCCAGGTCGACGAAGTGCGGGCCGCCGCCGGGGCGGTCGGTGAGCGTCCACAGGATGTTGCCCAGGTGGCAGTCGGCGTGCAGGCGCAGCGTGGCGATGGCGGCCGAATGTTCATCGATTTGGCCACCGGCGCCCTGTGGCAAAGCGCTGTGTGCTATCAAATCAATAACATCCTGACTGGCCTCGGCCCAGGCGCGCTCCACCTCCAGCGGCAGGGCGCCGTGCGCCAGCAGCCATTGGCGCGGCGCGTGGCCGTAGCTGGGCAGGTCGACCGCGGGACGCTGTGCAAAGGGCTGGCGCGCGCCCACCGTGTGCAGCCGGGCCAGAAAGCGGCCGATCCATTCCAGCGCCTCGTCGTCGTCCAGCTCGGGCGCACGCCCGCCGCGCTGGGGGCTCACCGAAAAGCGCAGTCCGGCGTGCTCGTGCAGGCTGCGGCCCTCGATCAGCAGCGGGGCGACCACCGGCACTTCGCCGGCCGCCAGCTCCAGGGCAAAGGCGTGTTCTTCCTCGATCTGCGCCGTGCTCCAGCGGCCGGGCCGGTAGAACTTGAGCACCACGGCCGGGTGCGCGTCGGCCAGCGGCGTGCCGGGCTCCAGGTGGGCGAGATAGACGCGGTTTTCGTAGGAGTTGAGCGGTGTCAGGCGGCCATCGCCCATCAGGCCCAAGGCGGCCAGCGCGTCCAGCACGAAGTCGGGCGTGAGGGCGGCAAAGGTGTCGGTGTCGGTCATGCGGGCATTGTCCTTGCTGCCGGCGCGCCGGCCCGCACGCGCGGTGGCGCACCGCGTGGCATGATCGTTTGCGCCGCGCGCTGCCTGCGCCGCGGCTGAAAGGATCGAGATGGACAAACGTCATTTTGTGGGCGCTGCCGCACTGGCCGGCCTGTGGCCGGCGGCGGCCTCGGCGCGGGCGGCGCGCGCGACCGGCGGCGCGCCGGGGCTGCTCACCGTCAGCGGCGCCATCGCGCGCAGCAACCGCGGGCCGTTCGATCCCGCGCTGGACCAGATGCTGGGCAAGCACGGCGTGCGCTTTGACAAGGCGTTCGTGTTCACCAGCGCGGCGCTGCGGCGCTTGCCGGCGGTCGCGATCAAGCCCACGCTCGAATACGACGCCAAGGCGCACACGCTCGCCGGCCCCTTGCTGACGGACGTGCTCAAGACCGCGGGCGTGAGCGGCGCGGGCCAGCTGCGCCTGGGCCTGCGCGCCGTCGATGGTTACGTGGCCCCGATCACGCTGGCCGAGGCGCGCGCCTGGCAGATGATCGTGGCCCTGAGCCTGGACGGCGAGCCCCTGGCCTTGGGCGGCCTGGGTCCGCAATGGGCCGTGTATGACGCAGACCGCTTGCAAGCGTTCAAGGACAAGCCGCTCAAGGAGCGCTTTGCCGCTTGTCCCTGGGGCGTGTACAGCATCGAGGTGGCGCAAAGTTGAAGGAGTTCACCATGGACAAATCAGAAACCATCGTGCTGGCCGGCGGGTGCTTTTGGTGCACCGAGGCGGTGTTCAAGGAAGTGCGCGGGGTGCTGGACATCGAATCGGGCTACAGCAACGGTCAGGCGACGCAACCGACCTACGAGCAGGTCTGCACCGGCCGCACCGGCTGCGCCGAGGTGATCAAGCTGACCTTCGATCCCGCGCAGATCGGCCTGCGCCAGGTGCTGGAGATCTTCTTCCTGGTGCACGACCCGACCCAGCTCGACCGCCAGGGCAACGACGTGGGCGCGCAATACCGCAGCGGCATCTACTGGCTGGCGCCCGAGCAGCAGGCGCTGGCGCAGGACATGATCGCCGAGATGGCGCGCGAGAAGTACTACGGCGCGCCCATCGTCACCGAGGTGCTGCCGCTGGCCCACTACTGGCCCGCCGAAGAGTACCACCAGGACTTCTTCGAGCGCAATCCCGAGCAGGCCTATTGCATGGCCGTGGCTGCGCCCAAGGTGGCCAAGTTTCGCAAGACCTTCCGCGAGTGGGCGCGCTGAGGCCACCGGCTTCGGACGCCCCGGCCCGCTCCGCTACAGTCGGGGCCGTGCGCCGCCTTCGTCTCAACTGCTGGATCGGGTTGCTGCTCGCCTGCATGATGGGCGCGCAGTGGCTGGCGCTGGCGCACGGCGTGCTGCATGCGCGCGGTCTGGCGTCGGTGGCGCCGGTGGCGGTCGTGGACACCGGGAGCCCGGCGCGTGCCGGCTGGATCGAGCGCCTGCTCGGCCGCCACGACGACTCCGGCACCTGCAAGCTGTACGACCAGTCGGCCGGCGGCGATCACGCCCCCGCCGTGGCTGTGGCCGACCTGCCGGCCTTGGGCGCACCCAGCCCGGCACCCCGCTGGGTGCAACGCGCCTGGGCGGCGCGTCTGGTGCCGCATTTCAGCGCGCGCGCGCCGCCGCTGGCCGCCTGATCTCGTCTCACCCCTGAACCCGGCGCGCCGCCCTGCGGCAGCTTGCGGCCGTCCTGGCGCTTTTGGCCGCCACCGACGGCGCCGTCGCCGTGCCCGCGCAAGTCCCCTGCGGTTTTGGCGCCGGCTGCACACGCGCAGCCGGCTCGGCCGCCCACCCGAACCTGGTCTTTTCAATCATGAAACGCAAAACCCCTCACGCGCGCCCCCGCTGGCGCACCGCCGCCCTGTGCGGATCGCTGGCGGCCACGCTGGCCACGCTGGACGCCCGCGCCCAGGATGCGGCCCCGCGAACCGATGCCGCGGCAACGCCCTCCCTGTCCGAAGTCACCGTCACCGGCAACCCGCTGGGTGCCGAGCAGATCGTCACGCCCGCCAGCACGTTGTCGGGCGAGAGCCTGCTGCTGCAACGCGCGGCCACGCTGGGCGATACCTTGCAGGAGTTGCCGGGTGTGTTCAGCTCCTACTTCGGCCCCAACGCCGGGCGGCCGGCGATCCGCGGGCTGGACGGCGACCGCGTGCGCATCCTGCAAAACGGCGGCGCCAGCTTTGACGCCTCGTCGCTCAGCTACGACCACAACACGCCGGTCGATCCGCTCACCATCGAGCGCGTCGAGGTGCTGCGCGGCCCGGCCGCGCTGCTGTATGGCGGCAGCGCCCAGGGCGGCGTGGTCAACGTGATCGACAACCGCATCCCGCGCGAGCCGGTGGCCGGCCCCGAGGGCGGCGTCACCGGGCGCGCCGATGCCTCGTACAGCAGCGGCGATGCGCAAAAGGCCGGTGCCGCCTTGATCGAGGGGGGCAACGACCGCTACGCGCTGCACGTCGATGCCTTCACGCGCCACGCCGGCGACACGGCGGTGCCGGTGGCGCTGGAGTGCACACGGCCCGGCTCGCCCGCGCTGGCCCGGCGCATCTGCAACTCGGCCAACCGGGCCTCGGGCGGCGCCGTGGGCGGCACGGCCTTTTTCGACCGCGGCTATCTGGGCGCCTCGCTGGCCGGCTACCGCAGCGACTACGGCACCGTGGCCGAGGACGACGTCACCATCGGCATGCGCTCCACCCGCGCCGCGCTGGAAGGCCTGTGGCGCAACCCCGGCGGCCTGATCGAAAGCGTGCGCGGCCACTTCAGCCACGGCAACTACCGCCACACCGAGTACGAGGGCAGCGAGGCCGGCACGGTGTTCACCAACCGCGGCAGCGAACTGCGGCTGGAGGCGCGCCACCGCGCCATCGGCAAGCTGCAAGGCGTGTGGGGCCTGCAATGGGAAGGCAATGAATTCTCGGCCCTGGGCGAAGAGGCCTTCGTGCCCACCAGCCGCACCCGCACGGCGGCGCTGTTCGCGCAGGAGGAGTTGGGCACCGACTGGGGCAAGCTGACCTTCGGCGCCCGGGCCGAGCAGGTGCGCGTGCGCTCGCTGGGCAGTGCAGAGACCGACCGCTTTGCCACCGGCACGCAGCGCTTTGCTCCCGGCAGCGGCGCGGTGGGGGCGCTGGTCAATCTCACGCCCGGCTGGCAGCTCACCGGCAACCTGGCCTACACCCAGCGCGCGCCCAAGGACTACGAGCTGTTCGCCAATGGCCCGCACCTGGCCACCGGCACTTGGGAGCAGGGCAACCCGGGCCTGGGGCTGGAAAAGTCCACCAGCCTCGATGTCGGCGTGAAATGGAAGGAGGGCGCGCACCGCTTTGCCCTCACCGCCTTCGCCAGCCGCTACGGCAACTACATCGGCCTGCTGCCCACGGGCGCCACGCGCGGCGAGGGCGACTTGCCCGAATACGCCTTCACCGGCGCCAAGGCGCGCTTTGCCGGGCTGGAGGCCAGCGGCACGCTGCGCCTGCTGGGGCAGCAGGGCGTGTGGCGCGGCGGGGAGGGCGCTTCGGTGCTCGATCTCGATCTGCGCGCTGACCTGGTGCGCGCCACCAACACCAGCACCGGCCAGCCGCTGCCGCTGATCGCTCCGGCGCGCGTGGGCGCCACGCTGCGCTGGTCCGAGGGGCCCTGGGGCGTGCGCGTTGGCTTCGATCACAGCATGGCGCAGCACCGCGTGCCCGAAGGCAGCCGCATCACCGCCGGCTACACGCTGTGGAACGCCTCCGTCACCTGGCGCCAGAAGCTGGGCCGCACGCAGCTGCAGTGGTACGCACGGGTGGACAACCTGAGCAACCGCCTGGCCTACAGCGCCACGTCGATCCTGACGCAAAGCGCCTTCGGGCGTGCGCCGTTGCCGGGGCGCAGCCTGCGGGTGGGGGTGCAGGCGACGTTCTGAGCGATGTCTTGCGCGGCGTTCAGAGCGCACTGGGCATCCCGGATAATCGGACCGGCCTTTTTGCCGATCCGATGCATGTACGCGGTCATCCTTTTTCTGCACGTTCTGGGCGCCACCATCTGGGTTGGGGGCCACTTGGTGCTGGCCGTGTGCTGGCTGCCGGGCATCCTGCGCGATCGCGCGCCCGCGCCACTGCTGGCGTTCGAGCAGCGCTTCGAGCGCCTGGGCATGTCGGCGCTGGCGCTGCAGGTGGTCACGGGGCTGTGGATGGCCCACCAGGTGGTGCCCGACGTGGGCCAGTGGCTGCACCCGCAGTCCCCGTTGGCGCATGTCATTGCGCTCAAGCTGGGCCTGCTGCTGGCCACCGCCGCGGTGGCCGTGCATGCGCGGCTGCGCGTGCTGCCGCGGCTGACGCCCGCCACGCTGCCTTTGATGGCCGGCCATGTGCTGGCGGTGACGGCGCTGGGCGTGGCTTTTGTCGCCGCGGGCGTCGCGTTGCGCTTTGGCGGCTTCTGATGCGATGGCGCGCGGCGTGAATGCCGATACGACCGGCCGGGGCGTGCGCTGGGCGTGCGGCGCCCTGGCGCTGGCGATCGTGCTGGCGCTGGCCGCGTTTTCGATCGCGCTGTGGCGCGGCGGCGATCGCGCCTTGTTGCTCGCGCCGGCGATCGGTGGCTTGAGCGACTGCCTGGACATGGCCGAACCGAGTGCGCCGCTGGAGGCGGCCTGCAGCGGCGCGCAAGGCTCGGCCGCTGCGCGGGTGCAGGGCATTCTGTCGGCGCTGGGCCCACGCCAGAGCCCCGACGGGCGCCTGCAGGTGGGCTACACCCTGGTGGTGCCGCTGCTCAACCTGTTTCGCCCCGATGCGCAGGCGGACGGCGGCTGGGCCGTCGATGCCACGGCGCTGCAGCGCATCGCGCGCACCGTGCAGGACGTGGATCGGCCGGTGGTGCTGTATCTGTTTTCATCGCATTTCTCGGAGCACGCGCCGATTGAGCCCGTGCTGGCGCGCGACGCGGCCAACCTGGCGCAGACGCCGCAGGGGCCGCTGCCCGTGGACCAGTACCTGGGCGCGCCCATGTACCCCTGGAGCGTGGCGCGCATGGACAACGCCATCACCCGGCGGCGCGACGAGGCCATGCGCGCCGTGAGCGGCGCGTTGTGCCAGTTGCCCGCGGCAACGCGCCAGCGCCTGGTGGGCATCAACCTGCTGGGCGAGACGCACCAGCTCTACCCCGATTTCGAGACCGGGATGGGCACCGACCGGCCCTACGTCGTCACCGACTATTCGGCCACCTCCCGCGCCGGCTTTGCCGCCGCGCTGCGCCAGCGCTTTGGCACGGTGGCCGCGCTCAATGCCTATCTGGGCTCCAGCTTCGCCGACTTTGCCGCGGTGCAGCCGCCCTCGCGCGACATCCGCCACGAGCGGCTGGACAACTTCTGGCAGCACATCGACGATGCCGCCGCCGGCCGCGTGGCGGTGAGCGGCTGGGTGCACGACGGCGCGCAGCCCGCGGGCCAGCCGTCCTGGGTGCGCATCTACCTGGACGGCCAGTGGGTGGGCCGCGTGCAGGCGCGCTTCGTGCGGCAGGACGTTGCCCAGGCGCGCCCCGAGCTGGGCACGGCCCGGCTGGGCTGGCGCCATGACCTGCGCTTTGCCGACTGGCCCCCGGGGCGCCACCGCCTGGACGTGGCGCTGGAAGGCGCTCATGGCCGCCTGCAGCACCTGGGCACGCGCCACGTCAACGTCATGGGGCGCGACCAGCGACCGCCTGCGGCGCTGCCCATGCGCATGGCGCTGCCGCCCATGGCGCCGGTGTCGCCGCAGGTGGCCTTCTGGATCGACGCACCAGCGGACGAACGCGCGCTGTTCTACAACCCGCTGGTGCCGCTGTGGGACGACTTTCGCGCCCGCCAGGTGGTGGCGTATCTGGAGCACTTCGACCGCCTGCTGGCCTCCACCTGCCTGGCCGACGTGCCGCGCCGCACGCAGCAAATTTACCCCGCCGAAAAAGCCGGCTGGGACGCCAGCCGCTTTGCCGCCGGCCTGTCGCTGCTGCCCTTTGGCCAAGTGCATCTGGGCATCAACCTGTATGGCGAGGCCACCGATGACGCCACGTTCTTCGAGTGGCTGGCCCGCTCGCGCCAGCCCGGCTACAGCGTGACCGAGTTTCATCCGCTGCGGGGCTTGAACGCGCAGGAGTTGGGCGCCGTGTTCGAGGATCACCGCCGCCACGGCGCGCGCGCGCTGTCGTTCTTTTTGCACCCCGTGGCGCCGGGGCAGGAGCCGGCCAACCCATTTGCTTTTGATCCGGGCAACCCGCGATACGGCTCAGACCAGCTCTATCAGTCCGTGCGCGAGTTGCTGCGGCGCTGACGCACTCCTTACCCCTTTGGGGAACGCAGGGATGGGGGCAACGGCACATCCGACCCGGCATCGCCCGATCCATCGCCGCCGGCCCCCACCCCAACCCTCCCCCAGAGGGGGAGGGGCCAGGATGTCCCTTACTTCGTGCCAAAGATCCGGTCGCCGGCGTCGCCCAGGCCCGGCAGGATGTAGCCGTGGTCGTTGAGCTGGCGGTCGATCGCGGCGGTGTAGATGGGCACGTCGGGGTGCGACTTTTGCAAGGTGGCAACGCCTTCGGGCGCCGCCAGCAGGCACAGAAACTTGATGGAGCGCGGCGCGCAGGTCTTGATGCGCTCGATGGCGGCTGCCGCCGAGTGGCCGGTGGCCAGCATCGGGTCCACCACCACGACGTCGCGCTCGGCCATGTCGGCGGGCATCTTGAAGTAGTACTCCACCGCCTGCAGCGTCTTGGGGTCGCGGTACAGGCCCACGGTGCCCACGCGGGCGTTGGGCACCACGCGCAGCAGGCCGTCGAGCATGCCGTTGCCGGCGCGCAGGATCGAGGCGAAGACCAGCTTCTTGCCGTCGATCATGGGGCTTTGCATGGTCTCCAGCGGCGTCTCGATCTGCACCAGGTGGGTGGGCATGTCGCGCGTCACCTCGTAGGCCATCAGCATCGCCAGCTCGCCCAGCAGGGTGCGAAAGCTGGTGCTGCTGGCCTGCTTGTTGCGCATCAGCGTCAGCTTGTGCTGCACCAGCGGGTGGGTGATGAGGTGGACCTGGGCGATGGGGGCGGATGGCATGAGGGCGATTTTAGGCAGCCCGCGGCGGTGGCACGGACCACAGCAAGCCAGCGCATCGAGCGGCGTCGGCGCGAACCCGGGTGGGGCGCCCCACTACGGCGACCGAAGCCCGACGCGGCCAGCCCCACCAGCGAGTACGTGCGAGTGCGACAGGGTCTTTCGCCTCGCCCATCGTCGGCGTCGGGGAATGCTGGAATACTTGCGTGGACTCAGACCCGCTGGCGCAATGCGCAAGAGGGTGCGACCGCCTCGTGGGCTGGTAGTCGCTGGCGCCTCTGTTCATCATCAACCGTCGCTTGCAACGACAGAGGGGATTCACATGAACGGAACCATGCTCTCCATGACCCACGCCAGGTGGCTTCTGCGCGGCGGTGCGCTGGCCCTTGCTGCCGCGTCGCTGGGCGCTTACGCCGCCGAGCCGCTGAAGATCGGCGTGCAGGCGCCGATCACCGGCCAGTACGCCAACGAGGGACAGGGCATCGCCGATGCGGTCAAGCTGCTGGTCAAGCAACAGAACGCCAAGGGCGGCTTGCTTGGCCACATGCTCGAGGTGAAGGTGTGCGACGACCAAGGCCAGGCCGCACCCGCGGCGATCTGCGCGCGCCAGCTGGTGAATGACGGCGTGCTCGCCGTCATCGGCTCCTACACCAGTGGCGCCGCCCTGGCGGCCGAGCCGCTGTACGCGCGCGCCAACGTGATCCAGAGCTCCGACGGCACCAGCGACGAGCTCACGTCCAAGGGTTTCAAGACCTTCTTCCGCAATGCGCCGCCGAACAGTTCCGAAGCCGTCTTCACGGCGCAGTTCCTGAAAGCCAAGGGCCTGCAGCGCATCGCGGTCGTGACCGATCACTCCAGCTTCGCCACCGGCTTGGCCGACTCGGTGGCGGCGGAGATCAAGAAAAGCGGCGGCCAGGTGCTCGACAAGGTGTTCATCGACGCCGGCTCGCAGAACTACACCCCGGTGCTGACCAAGCTGAAGTCACTGAATCCGCAGGTGATCTATTTCTCGGGCTACTACAACGACGGCGGCCTGATCAAGGCACAGATGGCGCAACTGGGCATCACGGCCGCGTTCGTCGGCGGCGACGCGAACCAGAATGTGGCCTTCGCCAAGATCGCCGGCAAGTCGGCGACCGGCGCCACCATCATCAACGTGCCGGCGCCGGCCGACCTGCCGTATCCGGCGGCCAAGCAGTTCCTGACCGAGTTCCAACAGGCCTACGGCCACGAGCCGCCGAGCATCTTCACCCTGACCAATGCCGACGGCCTGCGCGCCATCATCGCCACGGCCGAGCGCGTCAAGAGCGTGAAGCCGGACGTGCTGATTCCCGCCCTGCACCAGCTGAAGGACTTTCAAGGGCTGACGGGCGAGTTCTCCTGGGACGCCAAGGGCGAGCGCATCGGCAGCCCGTTCGTCGCCTTCGACATCACGGCCGACGGCGGCTACAAGATCGTCTATCCACCGGCGTCGGTGAAGAGCGCCTCCTGAGCGCGCCGCCGCGAGGCCGTCGATGGACGTGTTCCTGCAGCAGACCATCAATGGCCTCACCGTGGGCGGCATCTACGCCCTGATCGCGCTGGGCTACACGATGGTCTACGGCGTGCTGCGCCTGATCAACTTCGCCCATGGCGACCTGAGCGTGCTGGGCGCCTATGTCGGGCTGGTGGTGCTGACGGGCGGCGCCGCGGGCGGCAGCACGCGCACGCTGTGGGTGGCCCTGGCTTTCATCGTGGCGGTGATCGTGGTCGGTGCCGCCGGAGCCGTGCTCGAATTCACTGCCTACCGGCCGCTGCGCAAAGCCGACCGGCTGGCCGCCGTGGTGTCGGCGCTGGGCGCGTCGCTGCTGATCGAGAACGGCATCATGCTGATCTGGGGCCCGCAGCTGCGCGTCTTTCCGCAAGGGCTGCTGCCAGCCGGCCATCTGACGGCGCTGGGAGCGCGCATCGAGTTGCTACAGATCCTGATCATCGGCGGCTCGGCGCTGTTGATGGCGGCGCTCTACCTGTTCGTGCACCACACGCGCTTCGGCACCGCGATGCGCGCCGCCGCGATTGATCAGGACGCGGCGCGGCTGATGGGCATCAACGTCAACCTGGTGATCACCAGTGTGTTCATCATCGGTCCGGCGCTGGGCGCGATTGGAGGGCTGTTCATCGGGCTGTACTACCGGCAGGTCTACTTCACGATGGGCTGGACCTACGGCCTGAACGCCTTCATCGCCGCCATCCTGGGCGGCATCGGCAACATTCCGGGCGCGATGCTCGGCGGCGTGCTGCTGGGCCTGCTGAATGCCTATGCGGCCGGCTTCGTGTCGAGTTCGTGGCAGGGCGCGATCACCTTCGCGCTGCTGATCGCCATCCTGCTGGTGCGTCCCACCGGCCTGCTGGGCGAGCGCGTGGCGGAGAAGGTATGACCGCGACGCCGCACGCCAGCGCCGCACCGCTGCCAGCCGCCCCGGCGCGCCGCAGGCGCTGGGGCCGCGCGGCGATCACCGGCGTGGTGCTCTGGCTGATCGGCCTGGGCGTGCCGTTCGCGCTCGACCAGACCTGGGTCTTCATCGCCTCGCTGTTCGCGGTCTACGCCATCGTCGCGCTGAGCCAGGACATCGTGCTCGGCCGCGCCGGCATGTTCGACATGGGGCACGCCGTGTACTTTGGCGTGGGGGCGTACGTCACCGCCATCCTGAACACCCAGTTCGGCTGGCCGATCCTGGCCAGTTGGCCGGTCGCGGTGATTGCGGCGACGCTGCTGGGCGCGCTGCTGGCGGCGCCGATCGTGCGCCTGCGCGGCGACTACCTGCTGGTGGCGACGATCGGCTTCAACGCCATCTTCGTGCTGGTGCTGAACAACAACGTGGGCGGGCTGACGGGCGGCGCCGACGGGCTGTTCGGCATCGGCGCGCCGGCGCTCGGCAACTGGCAGCTGGCCAGCCAGAGCGCCATGTTCTACCTGAACTGGCTGGCGTTCGCGTTCACGCTCTGGCTGATCCTGAACCTGGAGCGCTCGCACCTCGGGCGCACGCTGCGCTACCTCAAGCTCGACGAATTGGCGGCCGGCACGCTGGGCGTGAACGCGCGCCGCTACCGGGTGCTGGCGTTCGCACTCGGCGCCGGCCTGGCCGGGTTTGCCGGCACGCTGTTCGCGGCGCTGATGTCGGCCGTCAGTCCGGGCGCGTTCGTGTTCACGGAGTCGGTCACCCTGTTCGCGATCGTGCTGGTGGGTGGCCAGGGCTCAATCCCGGGCGTGCTGCTGGGCACGACGCTGATGTTCGTGGTGCCGCAGGTGTTCCGCGGCTTCGCCGAGTACCGCTACTTCGTCTTCGGCATCGCGATGATCGTGATCATGGTGCTGCGCCCGCAGGGCATCTGGCCACGGCGCGGGAGACCCGGGCCGTGAGCGCGCAAGCGGTCGCGCAGTCGGCGCACGCGCCCTTGCTGCGGCTGGAGCAGGTCGGCATGCGCTTTAGCGGCCTGCTGGCGGTCGACGCGCTTGACTTCAGCGTCGAGGCCGGCCAGGTGGTGGGCCTGATCGGACCCAATGGGGCCGGCAAGACGACGGTGTTCAACATGATCACCGGCGTCTACCGTCCGACCGCCGGCCGGATCCTCTGGCAGGGGCGCGAGATCACCGGCGCGCCGCCGCACCGGGTGGCGGCGTTGGGCATTTGCCGCACGTTCCAGACCATTCGCCTGTTCGCGGGCCTGTCGGTGCGCGAGAACGTCCAGGCCGGCCTGCACCTGCAGACCCGCCAGCAATGGTGGCAGGCGCTGCTGGGCACGCCGGCGCAGCGGCGCGAGGAGGCGGCCCAGCTGGCGCAGGTGCACGCGCTGCTCGAACGGCTGGATCTCGCCCATTGCGCCGACGAGAACGCGACCTCGCTGCCCTATGGCCTGCAGCGACGCGTGGAGCTGGCGCGCGCGCTGATCGCCAAGCCGCGGCTGCTGATCCTCGACGAGCCCGCGGCCGGCCTGAACGACCAGGAGTCGCTGGAGCTGAACCGCACCATCCTGTCGATCCGCGACAGCGGCGTGACCGTGCTGCTGGTCGAGCACGACATGAACGTGGTGATGAACGTGACCGACCTCATCGTATGCATCAGCTTCGGCCGAAAGATCGCGCAGGGCACGCCGGAGCAGATCCGCAACGATCCGAAGGTCATCGAGGCCTATCTGGGCAAGGACGATGAAGACGACACCGAGGATGACGACCCGGCTGCAACCGCGGCGCAGGCGCAGGGAGCATCGCCATGAGCGCTTTGCTGGATATCGACAAGCTGCAGGTGCGCTATGGGCACATTGAGGCGCTCAAGGGCATCTCGATGCGGGTGCAGGCGGGCGAAGTGGTCGCGCTGGTGGGGGCCAACGGCGCCGGCAAGACCACGCTGATGCGCACCATCAGCGGCTTGCTCAGACCCGCGGGTGGGGCGATTCGCTTCCAGGGCCGCAGCCTGCTCACCATCGGCGCCGACCGCATCGTGCGCGCCGGCATTGCCCAATCGCCCGAAGGCCGGCGCGTGTTCGGCACCCTGACGGTGGCCGAGAACCTGCGCCTGGGCGCCTACACGCGGCCCGACCAGGACACCCAGGCCGGGCTGCAGCAGGTCTACGCGCTGTTTCCGCGTCTGCTGGAGCGCCAGCGGCAACTGGCCGGAACGATGTCCGGGGGCGAGCAGCAGATGTTGGCGATCGGGCGCGCGCTGATGGCGCGGCCGAAACTGCTGCTGCTCGACGAGCCCAGCCTGGGCCTGGCGCCGATCATCATCAAGGACATTTTCAAGGCGCTCGACCGCATTCGCCGCGAAGGCGTCACCATCCTGTTGGTCGAGCAAAACGTGCGCATGGCGCTGAAGCTGGCCGACCGCGGCTATGTGCTGGAGGTGGGTCGCATCGCGCTGGAGGGGGCTGCGCGGGAGCTGCTGCATTCGCCGGCGGTGCAGGCCGCTTACTTGGGCGGCGCCGAGGCCCGGTGAGTGGGCGGACCGGTCGGCGGCCATCGAGCCGGGCAATGCGGTGATGGCGTAACCTGCGCCCTGGCTGGGACGAAATAGCCCTCATCAGAACCCCCCCGATGTCCGCCTCCGACACCGAAGCCGAATTGCGTCGCCTGCTGCTTGCCGGCCTGGACGGCGACGAGGCGGCCTACCGGCGCTTTCTGCAGCAGCTGGCCGGGCACCTGCGCGCCTACTTGGGGCGGCGCCTGTTCGGCTGGCCGGACGACGTGGAGGATCTCGTTCAGGAGTGCCTGCTGGCCATGCACAACAAGCGCCACACCTACCAGCCCGACCAGCCGCTGACCGCCTGGGTGCACGCCATCGCGCGCTACAAGCTGATTGATTTGCTGCGTGCGCGCGGTGCGCGCGAGGCGCTGCACGAACCGTTGGACGACGATTCGCCGCTGGCAGCGGCCAGCCAGCAGGACGCGCACGACGCCCAGCGCGATCTGATGGGTCTGTTGCAAAGCCTGCCCGACAAGCAACGCCGCCCGATCGAGTGCGTGAAGATCGAGGGCCTGTCGGTGGCCGAGACGGCGCGCCTTACGGGCCTGTCGGAATCGGCCGTCAAGGTGGGCATCCACCGCGGCCTGAAGGCACTGGCCGCGCGCTTTGGCGCCGCGCGGCGCCTGGAGGGCCACGCATGAAAACCGACGATCTGATTGCCCTGCTGGCCACCCGCGCCGGGGCCGAACGCCGGCCCGCCACCGGCGCTGCCTTGGTGCGCGCGGTGTGTGTGGGGCTGCTGGGCTCGCTGGCCATCGTGCTGGTGGGCTACGGGCTCAACCACCGGTTTCCGCAGGTGCTGGGCATGCCCATGTTCTGGATGAAGCTGGGCATGCCGGCGCTGGTGGCGCTGTGCGCGGGCGTGGTGGCCAGCCGGCTGGCGCGCCCCGGCGTGTCGGCGGGCCGCGCGGGCTGGGGCATCGCGTTGGCGCTGGTGGTGGTGTGGGGCGTGGCGGCCGGTCAGTGGCTGACGGCGCCGCCGCCTGAGCGCGCTGAGCTGCTGTGGGGACAGACCTGGCGCAGCTGTGCCTTCAGCATCACGCTGATCGCCTTGCCCGTGCTGGTGGCCGCGCTGGGCGCGCTGCGCGAGATGGCGCCCACGCGCCTGCGCCTGGCGGGCGCGGCAGCCGGTGCGCTGGCCGGTGGCGCTGGCGCCGCGGTCTATGCCCTGCATTGCCCCGAACTGGGCGCGCCATTCGTGGCCGTGTGGTACGTGCTGGGCATGGCGCTGCCGGTGGCGCTGGGCGCCTGGCTGGGGCCGCGCGTGCTGCGGTGGTGAGGGCGCGCGCACCGTTCGGTCGTGGTGCGCCCCGGATTACTATCAATACGATAGC
This sequence comes from Pseudomonadota bacterium, assembly GCA_018241325.1. Lineage (GTDB taxonomy): Bacteria > Pseudomonadota > Gammaproteobacteria > Burkholderiales > Burkholderiaceae_C > Ottowia. The sequence continues at coordinate 58,637 of JAFEEB010000030.1, forward strand.
TGTTTGCGCTTGCCCAGTGCCGACTGTGCGCCAATTTCAGTCTGATTTCAGCGCTTGCGCCCACCCAGCAGGCTGCCCAGCGCCCCACGCAGCAGCTCGCGGCCCATGCGGCGCATCTCGCCCTTGACCACCGTCTGCACCATGCCGTCGTACTGACCGCCGCGCGGGCCGGTGCGGCCGACGAGCGCCTCCTTGCCCCAGTTGAGCACGTCGCCCAGCAGGCCGCCGCCCTCGGCCGGCGCGGCCGCTCCCGGTGCGCCGCCGGCCGGGGCCGCGCCACCCGTGGTTCCCGCGGCGCCGCGCTGGGCCAGCTTTTCGTAGGCCGATTCGCGGTCCACCATCTGCTCGTAGGTGCCGGCGACCAGCGAGCTCTTGATCAGGTCGGCGCGCTGCGCGTCGGTGATGGGGCCGATCTGGCTGCCGGGGGGCAGCACGAACACGCGCTCGGTCACGCTGGGGCGGCCCTTGGCGTCCAGAAAGCTCACCAGCGCCTCGCCGGTGCCCAGCTCGGTGATGGCCGTTTCGATGTTCAGCTGGGGGTTGGCGCGCATGGTCTCGGCCGTGGCCTTCACCGCCTTCTGATCGCGCGGGGTGAAGGCGCGCAGCGCGTGCTGCACGCGGTTGCCCAGCTGGGCCAGCACGGTGTCGGGCACGTCGATCGGGTTTTGCGTGACGAAGTAAACCCCCACGCCCTTGCTGCGCACCAGGCGCACCACCAGCTCGATGCGCTCGAGCAGCACCTTGGGCGCGTCGGCAAACAGCAGGTGCGCCTCGTCGAAGAAAAAGGCAAACTTGGGTTTCTCGGGGTCGCCCACCTCGGGCAGGCGCTCATACAAATCGGACAGCAGCCACAGTAAAAAGCTGGCGTACAGGCGCGGCGCGCTCATCAGCTTGTCGGCGGCCAGGATGTTGATGACGCCCTTGCCGCCCACCGACTGCATCATGTCGTCCAGGTTGAGCATGGGCTCGCCGAAGAACTTGTCGGCGCCCTGGCTCTCCAGTTGCATCAGTCCGCGCTGGATGGCGCCCACGCTGGCGGTGCTGACGTTGCCGTATTGCGTGGTGAACTGCTTGGCGTTGTCGCCCACGTGCTGCAGCATGGCACGCAGGTCCTTCAAGTCCAGCAGCAGCAGGCCGTTGTCGTCGGCGATCTTGAAGACGAGGTTCAGCACGCCGGCCTGCGTGTCGTTCAGGTCCAGCATGCGGCCCAGCAGCAGCGGGCCCATGTCGCTGATGGTGGCGCGCACCGGGTGGCCCTGCTGGCCGAACACGTCCCACAGCGTGACGGGGCAGGCTACGGGCGTGGGCGAGGGCAGGCCGCGCTCCTTCAGGATGTCGGCCAGCTTGCCCTGGATGCTGCCGGCCTGGCTGATGCCCGTGAGGTCGCCCTTGACGTCGGCCATGAACACCGGCACGCCGATGCTTGAAAACGACTCGGCCAGCTTTTGCAGCGTCACGGTCTTGCCGGTGCCGGTGGCGCCGGTGATCAGGCCGTGGCGATTGGCCAGGCCGGGCAGGATGAAGCACTGGGTGTCGCCGTGCTGGGCGATCAAGATCGGGTCGGCCATGGGGATGCTTCCTCCAAACGTAAAATCGCTTCATTATCAAACGACTTTCCGAGAAAGCAGCAGCGTCATGGCCGGCCACAGCAAATGGGCAAACATTCAACACCGCAAGGGGCGCCAGGACGAAAAGCGCCAGCGCATCTGGACGCGCGTGGTGCGCGAGATCATGGTGGCGGCGCGCACGGGCGGGGGCGACCCCGCGTCCAACCCGCGCCTGCGCCTGGCCATTGACAAGGCCAAGGCCGCCAACGTGCCGGCCGACACCATCAAGCGCAACGTCGACAAGGCCACGGGCAACCTCGAGGGTGTCAACTACGAGGAAATCCGCTACGAGGGCTACGGCATCGGCGGCGCGGCCATCATCGTGGACACCATGACCGACAACCGCGTGCGCACCGTGGCCGACGTGCGCCACGCCTTCAGCAAGTACGGCGGCAACATGGGCACCGAGGGCTCCGTGGCCTTCCAGTTCAAGAACGTGGGGCAGATCGTGTTTGCGCCCGGCGCGAGCGAAGACAAGGTGATGGAAGTGGCGCTGGAGGCCGGTGCCGACGACGTCATCACCGACGAGGCCGGCGCCATCGAGGTGCTGACCGAGCCCGGCGCCTTCGAGGCGGTGCGCGACGCGCTCACGGCCGCCGGCCTGCTGCCCGAACTGGCCGAGGTGACGATGCGCGCCGACAGCAGCATCGATCTGGCGGGCGAAGACGCGCAGAAAATGCAAAAGCTGCTCGACGTGCTGGAAGACCTGGACGATGTGCAGAACGTCTATCACAACGCCAACGTCGATCTCGGCTGATTCGCCATGAAAGTTCTGGTGATCGGCGGCGGCGGCCGCGAACACGCGCTGGCCTGGAAGCTCAGCGCATCGCCCAAGGTGCAGCAGGTGTTCGTGGCGCCGGGCAACGGCGGCACGGCGCTGGACGCCAACCTCAAGAACGTGCCCATCACCGACGGCGCTGCGCTGCGCGACTGGGCGCTGGCCGAGAAGATCGCGCTCACCGTGGTGGGCCCCGAGCAGCCGCTGGCCGCGGGCGTGGTCGATGACTTTCGCAAGCACGGCCTGCGCATCTTCGGGCCCACGCAAACGGCCGCTCAGCTTGAAAGCTCCAAGGCCTTCAGCAAGGCCTTCATGCAGCGCCATGGCATTCCCACCGCCGCGTATGAGACGTTTACCGATGCGGCCGCAGCCCGCGCCTGGGTGGATGCGCGCGGTGCGCCCATCGTCGTCAAGGCCGACGGCCTGGCCGCCGGCAAGGGCGTGGTGGTGGCGCAAACCGTGGCCGAGGCGCATGCGGCCATCGACGACATGCTGGGCGGCAACCAGCTGGGCGTGGCGCACAACGAAGGTGGCGCGCGCGTCGTCATCGAGGAATTCTTGCACGGCGAGGAAGCCAGCTTCATCGTGCTGTGCGACGGCAAGAACGTGCTGCCCCTGGCTACCAGCCAGGACCACAAGCGCCTGCTGGATGGCGACGCCGGCCCCAACACCGGCGGCATGGGCGCGTACTCGCCCGCGCCGGTGGTCACGCCCGACATCCACGCGCGCGTGATGCGCGAGATCATCATGCCCACGGTGCGCGGCATGGACCAGGACGGCGTGCCCTTCACCGGCTTTCTGTACGCCGGCCTGATGATCGACGCGCAGGGCCACCCCAAGACGCTGGAGTTCAATACCCGCATGGGCGATCCGGAGACGCAGCCGATCCTGATGCGCCTGAAGAGCGATTTGGTGGACGTGCTGTTGGCCGCCACCGCCGGCAAGCTGGACGCCGTGCAGCTGCAGTGGGACCGCCGCGTGGCGCTGGGCGTGGTGTTGGCGGCGCACGGCTACCCGCAGGCGCCGCGCAAGGGCGACGCGATCACCGGCTTGCCCGCCGCGCAGGAGGATGCCGTGGTGTTTCATGCCGGCACCGTGCAGGATGGCGATCAGATCAAGACGGCCGGCGGGCGCGTGCTGTGCGTGACGGCACTGGCCGACTCGGTCAAGCAGGCGCAGGTGCGGGCGTACGACGTGGCGCGTGGCATCCATTTCGACGGCATGCAGTATCGCCGCGACATTGGGCATCGGGCGCTGGTGTGAGTCGTGCCGGGCTTGCTCCCTTGCTCCTTTGGGGAGCGAGCTCGGAGGGGCATGGGGCGGGATGTGCAGTCTTGCTCCCTCGCCCCTCTGGGGTGAGAGGCGGGCGGTGGCTTTGCGGTCTTGCTCCCTCGCCCCTTTGGGGAGAGGGCTGGGGTGAGGGGCAGCGGCGTTGGAGTTGTTCGCTGTTGTCCGATGTGCAGTGGTTTCTGGTGGCTCCCGCTGGCCGGGATGCGCGCCCGGCGGCGCACCTACTTTTCTTTGCTTCGCCAAAGAAAAGTAGGCAAAAGAAAGGCGACCCCACTGGCCGTGTCCCTTCGCTTCCCTGCGGGCAGCCTGCGATGCTCGGTGGTGGGGCGGTGCTGCGGAACTCGCTGCGTTCACTTCGTTCACTGCGCTCAAACAGCCGCAGCAAGTCAGTCCACGAAGCATGGGCATGCTCTGCTCCCCATGCCCGCCCCACGCCCTGCGCTTCTCGGCACGGCCAGAGGGGAGTTCAACTCCAACCCGGGCCATCGCTGCGCTCGGCCCCAGTGTTGGCTTTTGCCCGGGCCGAGCGCAGCGATGACCCGTGTGGGTTTCCCACCCCCTTGAGGCTGCGCCTGCGGCGCAGGGCTTGCGGGGTGGCGCGTGCACCGCAGGATGCACGCGCTTCGTGGACTGACTCGCGGGGGTTGTTTGAGCGAAGAGAGCGCAGCGAACGCAGCGAGTTCCACCGCGCACCCCGCAAGCGCTGCGACGCAGGTTGGCCCCGAAGCGAAGCGCGGGGGTCGCAGACGTGGGGGTCGCTTTCTTTGGTTCCTTTCTTTGGCGAGTCAAAGAAAGGGACTGCGCCGCCGGGCGCATATCCCGGCCAGCAGGTGCTTGCGGCGCCAGCCAAGCATCAAACCACAGTCGTAAAATCCAACGCCCAGCCCCTCACCCCAGCCCTCTCCCCAAAGGGGCGAGGGAGCAAGGCAGGGCATACATCCCGGCCCGTTGATGCATCCAGGATCGCTGCTGCCCCTCACGCCCACCCTCTCTGCGTCCACCGGGGCGAGGGAGCAAGACCATACCCCTGAAATGACCGACTTCAACACCCAAGTCCGCAATTACCTCATCGATTTGCAGGCTCGCATCATCCAGGCCATCGAAGACGTGGATGGCCAGGCCAAGGCCGTGCGCGACGAGTGGCGCAAGGCACCGGGCGAGGCGCTGCAAGGCGAGGGCATTACCCGCATCATGGAAGGCGGAGCCGTGTTCGAGCGCGCGGGCTGCGGTTTTTCCGATGTGCGCGGACCCAGGCTGCCGCCCTCGGCCACCCAGCACCGGCCCGAGCTGGCGGGCGCGCCCTTCGAGGCCATGGGCGTGTCGCTGGTGTTTCACCCGATCAATCCCTGCGTGCCCACCGTCCACATGAACGTGCGCATGATCTCGGCCGGCAACCCGGGGCAAGAGCCCGTGCGCTGGTTCGGCGGTGGCATGGACTTGACGCCGTACTACGGCTTCGACGAAGACTGCCAGCACTTTCACCGCGTGTGCCGCGATGCGCTGGCACCGCTGGGGGACGATCTGTATGGCCGATTCAAACCCTGGTGCGACGAGTATTTCTTCAACAAGCACCGCGGCGAGGCGCGCGGCATCGGCGGCATCTTCTACGACGATTTTGCCGAAGGCGGCGCCGAGCACGGCTTTGCGCTGATGCGCGCGGTGGGCGATGCGTTCTTGCAGGCCTATCTGCCCATCGTCGACAAGCGCCGCGCCATGCCCTGGGGCGAACGCGAGCGCCAGCACCAGTTGTACCGGCGCGGGCGCTATGTCGAGTTCAACCTGGTGTGGGACCGCGGCACGCACTTCGGCCTGCAGTCTGGCGGGCGCACCGAGTCCATCTTGCTGTCGATGCCGCCGCTGGCCGCCTGGTCGTATCAGCGTCAGCCCGAAGCGGGCTCGCCCGAGGCGCGGCTGACCGAGCACTTCCTCAAGCCGAGGGACTGGGTGTGAGCGCGGCGCGACGCATCGGCGTGTTTGGCGGCGCCTTTGACCCGCCGCACAACGGCCATGTCGCGTTGGCGCGTGCGGCGCTGGCGCAGCTGCGCCTGGACGAGCTGCGCATCTTCCCCACCGGCCAGGCCTGGCACAAGGCGCGCGCGCTCAGTGCGGGCGAGCGGCGCATCGACATGGCGCGCCTGGCCTTCGCCGACGTGCCCAGGGTGGTGGTGGACCCGCGCGAGGTCCATCGCCAGGGCCCCACCTACACCATCGACACCCTGCGCGCACTGCGCCAGGAGTGCCCCGATGCGCGTTTGCTGCTGATCATCGGCGCCGACCAGGCCGAGGCCTTGCACACCTGGAAGGACAGCGCCGAGATCGCCAAGATCGCGGTGCTGAGCATCGCCGCGCGGGCCAGGCCGGTGCCGGGCGCGCCGCCGGCCGACATCTCGCACTTGCCGCCCAGCTTTTACGAGCCGATCGATTTGCCGCCCATCTCGCTCAGTTCGACCGAGGTGCGCTCGCTCGCGGCGGCCGGCCAGCCGATCGACCATCTGGTTCCCGCCGCCGTCGCGCGGTATATTGCCGAACACCATCTCTACCAAAGCTGATCGATGAGCGAAACCGCCGCCAAGAAAGACGTCCAGAAACTCCAGCGCGCCATCGTCGATGGTCTGGAGGACATCAAGGGTCAGGACATCCGCGTGTTCAACACCGAGCACCTCTCGCCACTGTTCGAGCGCGTGATCGTCGCCAGCGGCACCTCCAACCGGCAGACCCGGGCGCTGGCCACCAGCGTGCGCGACAAGGTGCGCGATGCGGGCTTTGCCAAGCCGCGCATCGAGGGCGAGGACAACGGCGAGTGGATCATCATCGACTGCGGGGCAGCCGTGGCGCACGTGATGCAGCCCATGATTCGCCAGTACTACAACCTGGAAGAAATCTGGGGCGAAAAGCCGGTGCGCCTGCGCTCGGCGGGGGCCGCCGTGGCCAAGCCCGCGGCCAAGAAGGCGCCGACCCAACCCGCTGCCAGCGCCAAGCCTGCACCCGCCAGAAATACGCCCGCCAAGAAGACGCCCACCAAGGCCGGCGATGCCAAGGCAGGCGCCGCGCGCAAGCCCGTCGCCAAGAAGGCCGCGGCCAGGCCGGCGGGCAGCGCGCCGGCGCGCGGGGCCGGCTCCCGCAAACCGGCAACCAAGCTCGCCGTGGCCAAGAAGGTGCTGGTGGTGGGCAAGCCCGCGGCCAAGACGGCGGCGAAAACAGCGGCCAAGCCTGCCGCCAAGCCCAGCCCGGCGCGCAAGACAGCACCGGCCCGCAAGGCCCCCACGCGCCCGGCGCGATGAAGCTGTGCGTGGTCGCCGTCGGCCAGCGCGTGCCGGCGTGGGCCGACGCGGCCTGGGACGACTACGCTAAGCGCTTTCCGCCCGAGTTGAAGGTCGAGCTGAGGGCCATCAAGACCGAGCCGCGCGCCGGCGGCAAGACCGCGGCGCAGGCCATGGCGGCCGAGCGCCAGCGCATCGAAGCGGCCTTGCCCAAGTCGGCCCACGTCGTTGTGCTGGACGAGCGCGGCACGGCCCTGGGCACCACGGCCCTGGCCGAGCGCCTGACGCACTGGCAATCGCTGGGGCAGGACGTCGCGCTGCTGATCGGCGGCCCCGATGGCCTGGACCCAGCCTTGCGCCAGTCGGCGCACGAGCGCATCCGCCTGTCCGACCTGACCCTGCCGCACGCCATGGTGCGCGTGCTGCTGGTCGAGCAGCTGTACCGCGCCTGGTCGCTCAACGTGGGCCACCCGTACCACCGGGCGTGACGGTCGCCGCGGGCAGCAAGCCGCGCGCCCGGGGCGATAGACTCGGGTTCCTGTCGGTGGCCCGCCGCCGGCATGGTTCCTGCTGCAACTCCATCACCGACCCAGCCATGGATGACATCCTCCGATCCGCACCGCATGCGCCCGTCGATCCCAACCCGGCCGAAGCGCCCGCGCCGCAGCCGGTGGTCGAGCCAATGGGCATGGCAGCGCATTTCGTGGTGCTCGGCATCGCGCCCGGGGTCGCGGCCGAGGCGGCGGTGCGTGCGTTTTTCGGCAACGTGGCCGGCCTGGTGCGCAGTGTGGCGCGGCGGCAGCCCGAAGAGCGCCTGAGCCTGGTGGTGGGCGTCGGCGCCAACGCCTGGGACCGGCTGTTCGGCCAGCCCCGGCCCGCCGGCCTGCACCCCTTCCGCGAACTGCGCGGCGCCAGGCACCACGCGCCTTCGACCCCCGGCGACATCCTGCTGCACATCCGCGCCATGACCGAGCGCATGTGCGTCGAGCTGAGCATGCAGGCCATGCGCGCGCTCGGCGGGGCGGTGCTGCCGCTGGACGAGGTGCACGGCTTTCGCTCCTTCGACGCGCGCGCCATGATCGGCTTCGTCGACGGCGTCGAAAGCCCGGATGGCCGCGACGGCTGGGCGGCCACCCTGGTCGGCGCCGAAGACCCCGGCTTTGCCGGCGGCAGCTACGCCATCGTGCAGAAGTACCTGCACGACATGGCGGCCTGGAACGCGCTGCCGACCGAGGAGCAGGAGCGCGTGGTCGGCCGCAGCAAGGCCGACAACATCGAACTCGCGGACGACGTCAAGCCCGCCAACTCGCACGTGGCGCTGAACGTGGTGGAAGACGAGGAGGGCAACGAGCTGGATATCGTGCGCGCCAACCTGCCGTTTGCCGTGCCCTCGCGCGGCGAGTTCGGCACCTACTTCATCGGCTATGCGCGCGACCCGGCGGTGACCGAGCTGATGCTGACCAACATGTTCATCGGCCGCCCGCCCGGCAACCACGACCGCCTGCTGGACTTCAGCACCGCGGTCACGGGCTCGCTGTTTTTCGTGCCCGCGCTGCCCCTGCTGGAAGCCCTGGCCGAGCGGCACCCACCGGCGCCAGGCCAAGCCGCAGCAGACACGGATGGCGCCGCCGCGCCTTCTGGCGGTCGCCTGGCCATCGGCTCGCTGCGGGGCCAGCCCCAGGCGCTGGCCCCGCGGGCGCCGGCCGACGGCCCGCGCGACCCCATGTCCTGAGCCGCACCCGATTTCCACCAGTCTTTCACCAGGAGCCTTCCATGAACAACCTGCACCGCGAACTTGCCCCCATCTCCGACGCCGCCTGGGCGCAGATCGAGCAGGAGGTGGCGCGCACCTTCCGCCGCAACCTGGCCGGCCGCCGCGTGGTGGACGTCGAGCTGGCCGAGTCGGGCCGCGAATGTTCGGCCATCGGCACCGGCCACCTGAAGGCGCTGAAGGCGCCGCAGGAGGGCGTGATCGCGCGCCAGCGCATCGTCATGCCGCTGGTGGAGTTGCGCGTGCCGTTTGACCTTTCGCGCGAGGCCGTCGATGACGTCGAGCGCGGCGCCGACGATGCCGACTGGCAGCCCGCCAAGGACGCGGCCGAGCAACTGGCCTACGCCGAGGACCGCGCCATCTTCCTGGGCTATGCGGCCGCCGGCATCCGGGGCCTGCGCGAAGGCACGTCCAACCCGGTGCTGACCCTGCCGGCCAAGGCCATGGAGTACCCCGACGCGATCGCCGCCGCGCTCAAGCAGCTCAAGCTGGCAGGCGTGGACGGGCCCTATGCGGCGGTGCTGGGCGCCGAGGCCTACACCGCGCTGCAAGAGGCCAACGACAAGGGCTATCCGGTGCTCAATCACATCCAGCGCCTGGTCGGCAGCGACAACATCATTTGGGCGCCGGCGATCGAGGGCGCCTACGTGCTGTCCACGCGCGGCGGCGACTTCGAGCTGAACCTGGGCACCGACCTGTCGATCGGCTACCTGAGCCACACCGACGCGAAGGTGCGGCTGTACCTGGAAGAGACGCTCACCTTCCGCCTGCTCACCGCCGAGGCGGTGGTGGCGGTGCTGCCCAAGGGCTGAAGCCGCCCGCGGGCACCGGCGCGGCCATCGCCGCCCATGCCCGCTGCGACCGGACATGACCGATTTCATCTACCTGGCATCCCAGAGCCCGCGCCGGCGCCAGCTGCTGGACCAACTGGGTGTGCGCCACGAGCTGCTGCTGCCCCATGCTGCGGGCGAGGAGGCCGAGGACGCCGAGGGCCTGGAGGCCGCGTTGCCCGGCGAGTGGCCCGACGCCTATGTGCAGCGCGTGACCGCCCTGAAGCTCGACGCCGCCGTCGCCCGCCACGCGCGCCGCGGCCTGCCGGCGGCGCCCATCCTGTGCGCGGACACCACGGTGGCGCTGGACGAGCGCATCTACGGCAAGCCGGTGGACGCGCGCGATGCGGCGCGCATGCTGGCCGAGCTCGCGGGCCGCGAGCACCAGGTGCTGAGCGCCGTGGCGCTGCAGGCGGGCGCGCGGCGCCTGGCGGCGCTGTCGGTGTCGCGCGTGCGCTTTGCCGCGATGACGGGCGCGCAGATCGCCGCCTATGTGGCCAGCGGCGAGCCCATGGGCAAGGCGGGCGCCTATGGCATTCAGGGGCCGGTGGCGCAGTATGTGGAAAACCTGAACGGCAGCTACACCGGCATCATGGGCTTGCCGCTGTTCGAGACCGCGCGGCTGTTGCGGGCCGCGGGCGTGCTGCGCGATTGATGCCCATCGTGAAGCATCCTGGCTTCAGTGGGACGTGCCCTCGCTGCGCGTGATCTTGTTCCACACGTTGTACTTGCCCACCGGCTTGCTCATGGGCAGGCGCTTGACTTCCTTGAAGGTCGCCGCGTCGTAGACCACGATGGCGCCGTCCATCTCCCACACACTCGCCAGGGCGTAGCGGCCGTCGCGCGTGAATTCGATGTGCGCCAGCGTCTTGCCGGGCTCGCGGACCTCGGCCACCGGCTCCAGCGTGCGCTTGTCGATGATGGTCAGGCGATCCTTGGCGTCTTTGCTCATCATCGAATCGGTCCAGGCGTAGGGCGTGTTCTCGTGGCTGCGCATGAAGAAGCCCGCGCCCGGCGTGGGGATGGTGCGCACCGTCTTCCAGCTTTGCATGTCGATCACGTCCACGCCCGTGCCGCCCAGGTTGGGGCTGGCGAGCACCGGGGTGCCGTTCCAGTCGAAGGTGATGCCCGAGCCCAGGTGCGGCATGCCGGCGATCGGCAGGTCGGCGATCTTGCGGCGCGCATCCAGGTTGACCACTTGGGCGCTGGCCTGCTGCGATGGGCCGCCCTTGGCGCGGGTGGCGCCCAGCACATGGCGGTAGCTCTGGTCGAAGAAGAAGTCGTCCAGCGACTCGTCGAGCGGGGTGCGGCGCACGCCCAGATAGCCGGGCTTGGCCAAGCCTTCCTTCATCCGGTAGTCGTGCACCAGGCCGTCGTAGATCGGTTCGGCCTTCTTGTCGTAGGAGATTTCCCAGATTTCCGGGATGTCCTTGAGCGCCACGACAAAGCTGCTCCGCGGCGTGGCGTCGTACACCGCTGAGACGCGCGAGCTGGTCTTGCCGTCCAGGGTCCTGGCCTCGTAGGTCTGGACGAGCTGAAGGTCCGCATCGAACAGCGCCAGGCTGTGCGGCAGGTAGTTGGCCGCCATCACCCAGCGGCCGTCGCCGCTCACGGCCACGTTGCGCATGTTCAGGCCCGCGCGCACCTCGGCCACCACCTGCAGGCGCCACAGGTCGTACTTGGTGATCCAGCCGTCGCGCGAGCCGAAGAACACGTAGCGCCCATCGGGCGTGAACTTGGGCCCGCCGTGCAGCGCGTAGCGGCTGGCAAAGCGGGTGATGACGGTGAAGCGATCGCCGTCGAGCAGGGAGACATGGTGATCGCCCCCTTCGACGACCACGAACAGGTTCATCGGGTCGGCGTCCCACTTGGGCTTGACGGGCTCGTCGGCGGGCAGCGGGGTGGCGATGCGCGAGGCGCGGATGTCGGCCTCGCTCCAGCGCGGCGCGGGCAACACCGGGGTGCGCACCCAGTCGGCCAGGGCCTTGATCTCGTCCCCCGAGAGCTGCTCGGCAAAGCCCGTCATCTGAGTGGCCTGGCGGCCTTCCTTGATGACGCGCATCACCTCGGCGGGCCGCGTGCGCTCCAGGCTCTCGGGCAGCAGCGCCGGGCCCATCAGGCCGGTGCGCTGCGCGCCGTGGCAGCTGGCGCAGTGTTGCTGGTAGAGGGCGGCGGGGTCGGGCTGGGCCAGCGCAGGGGAGGCCAAAAACAGGCTGAGGAGGGCGGTGGGAAGAAGAAAGCGGGGGAACAAGGGGGTGCTCCAAAAAAATGATAGCTACTTGCGCTTTGTTGGCGCGCGCTAGCCGGTATTTCTCCCTCTCCCGTAGGCGGGAGAGGGCAGGGGTGAGGGTCTTCAACAAGGGCGTTGCGCTGGCATCACCCCCTCACCCCTGCCCTCTCCCCCAAGGGGGCGAGGGAGTCGAGCCGGTTAGGCTGCCACCACCTCGATGCGCCGGCGCTTCGCCGGCGCGGGCTCGAACGGCGTGCTGGCGGCCCCCACCTCGGCGTCGGTCAGGTAGCAGCCCGGGTCTTCAAACCAGAAGTTGCCGGTGAGCTGCTGCGCGCGCACGCGGGTGTTGCCGTTGCAGATGACCAGGTGCCGGCAGCCGGCGCAGCGGCCCTCGACGGGGCGCGGGTGCTGTTTCAGGCCCGCCATCAGCGGGTCGCTGGTGTCGTTCCAGATCTGCGAGAAGGGGCGCTCGCGCACGCAGCCCAGGTCGTGGTGCCACCACATGGTGTCGGGGTGCACATGGCCCAGGTTGTCGATGTTGGCAATCTGCTGGCCGCTGGCGTTGCCGCCCCAGGCAATCAGGCGCGCGCGCAGCGGCTCTACCCACTGCGGCAGATGCGCCTGCACCCATTGCAGCAGGTAGGGGCCGTCGGCGTCGTTGTTGCCGCTGACGTAGTCGTCCATGCTGCCGGCCTGGGCGGCGGCCCAGGCGCGGTCGAACAGCATGTCCATCGCCGCGCGCGTGGCTTGGTGGTGCGCGTCCTTGCCGCGGTGGATGTTGCCGCGCCCGGCGTAGTTCAGGTGCGAGAAGTAGAACTTGTGCGCGCCCACCTCCTGCATCAAATCCAGCAGCGCCGGCAGGTCGTGGCCGTTCATGGCCGTCATGGTGTAGCGCAGGCCGACCTTGATGCCCACCTGGTCCAGGTGGCCGATGGCGGCCAGGCTGCGGTCGAACGCGCCCTCAAGGCGCCTGAACTTGTCGTGCGTGGCCCTGAGGCCGTCCAGGCTGATGCCCACGTAGTCGAAACCCGCGTCGGCAATGCGCCGGGCCATGGGGGCGTCGATCAACGTGCCGTTGGTCGACAGGCCGGTGTAGAAGCCCATCTCGCGTGCGCGCGCCGAAACTTCGAAGATGTCGGCGCGCAGCAGCGGCTCGCCCCCCGAAAGGATGAGCGCGGGCACGCCAAAGGCCTTCAGGTCGTCCATGACCGTGAAGACTTCCTGCAAAGACAGCTCGCCCGCGTATTCGTGGTCGGCCGAGAAGGCGTAGCAATGCTTGCAGGTGAGGTTGCAGCGGCGGATCAGGTTCCAGATCACGACCGGGCCGCGCGCCTTGCGGTCCTTGACCACGGGATAGGCGCCGGTGGCTTGGGCTTGCGCGAGTTCGCGCATGTATTGGCTGATGCGAAACATGGTTCAGTCCTTCAAACGCAGGCCGGTTTTCTTCAGGATGGCCGTGGAATACAGAATGTCATGGCTGCGGCAGGCGCTGCCCAGCATCTGCGCGATTTCTTCGGCTTGCACCGCCACGGCCTCGCGGCTGGTGCCGTGCAGCATGGCAAACAGGTTGTAGGGCCAGTCGGGCAAGTGGCGCGGGCGGCGATAGCAATGGCTCACGCCCGGCAGTTGGGCGACTCTGGGGCCCAGATCGGACACCTGGGCGTCGTCCACATCCCACACGCTCATGCCATTGGCGGTATAGCCCAGGCGATAGTGGTTGGGCACGGCGCCGATGCGGCGCACCAGGCCGCCCCCCAGCATCTGCGCCAGGCGCTCGCGCACCTGCTCGCCGGGCACGCCCAGCATGGCGCCCACGGCCTCGTAGGGGCGCGCCACCAGGGGCAGTCCCCCTTGGGTGGCGGCGATCAGGGCGCGGTCAAACGCGTCAAGTGCCATGGTGCTCTCCGGCGCGGGGCAGGGCCGACAGGCGCAGCTCGACGAAATACTCTTCCTCCTTGGGGAAGGCGTAAACCTTCAAGCCCACGGCGTCCTCGATGCGGGCGATCGCATCTGCCGCCTGCGCGGGCGACTCGGCCGCCACGACGAACCACATGTTCAGTGCGTGCGTGCGTCGGTAGTTGTGCGCCACTTCGGGAAAGCTGTTGACCACCGCATTGACCACGTCAAAGCGCTGCTCGGGCACGGCAATGGCCGCCAGCACGAACTGGCCACCCGCGCGCTCGATCTGAAACAGGGGGCCAAAGCGCGTGAGCACGCCCTGGGCCAGCAGCTGGTGCAGGCGCTCGATCACGCGCGCCTCACTCCAACCCAGCGCCTCACCGACGACCGCAAAGGGTCGATCGTCGAGCGGAAAGCCGCCGTGCAGGTGGTCGATCAGGCGGGCGTCTTCAGGCGTGAGCATGCGGCGCTCCCTGGGCCTGGGGGATATGGTGGGCAAAGCGCCGCGCGCCGGTCTGTTTGAAGCGGCGCAGCGAAAACAGCGTGGCCTGCGGCTTGTCGCGCAGACCGGCCTGGGCCGCCGCCTGGGCCACCGTCTGGCGCACACTGGCACGGTCGCGCCCATGCACCATGCAGTACAGGTTGTACGGCCAGCCGTGGGCCCGCGCGCGCTGGTAGGCCAGCGTCACGCCGGGAACCTGCGCCAGGGCCTCGCCGCAGGCGTCCACCTCGTGCGCGGGCACGTCGAACACCGTCATGGCGTTGGCGGTATAGCCCAGTTCGTGGTGGCGCACGACCACGCCAAAGCGGCTCAGGATCTTTTGATCGAGCCAGCACTGCAAGGTGTGCAGCACGGCCTCGACCGGTTGCCCGCGCTGCCGGCTCCAGGCATCGTAGGGGCGCTCCACGAGGGGCAGGCCCTGCTCGGCCAGGGCGGCCAGGGGTTCGTCGGCCAGCGGCAGGCGTGATGCCGCCCAGTGCGTGGCACCGGTGGCATCGGACTGGCTGGCGCGCAGGTCAAACCCGGTGTCGATGCGATAGGGCCGCAGCATGGGCAGGCGCAGCACGGGCAGCCGGGTGTCGGCCTCGATGGTGCGCAGCAGTTGCTCGAGCGCTGCGTCATCACGCCCGGTGGCGACGAACCACAGGTTGGTGGTGTGTTCGCGCTCGTAGTTGTGGTTGACGCCGGCGTGGCGTGACACGTCGATGGCCACGCGCTCGAGCCGATCCGGCGGCACGGCCATGGCCGCCAGCAGTGACGCGCCGCCCGCGCCGGGTGCAAACACCGCGCCGATGCGGCTGAAGCTGCCCTGATCTTGCAAACGTGCATAGTGGGCCAGCACCGCGGACGCATCGACGCCGACGCAGCGGCCGATGGCGGCGAAGGGCTCGCGATCGAGCGGAAAGCCGCGCTGCCAATGGTTGAGCAGGGTCAGCTCCAGCGCGCTGTGCGGCTTGTGCATGCTTCAGAACCCCATGCGCTGCGCGCGCGCGGTAAAGAAGATGCCGCTGGGTGCATCGACAGCCAGGCTGGCCTGCAGCTGGCGTGTGTGCGTGTCATACACCTGCACGCGGTTGTCGTCGCGGCAGCTGATCCAGACCGACTCGCCGCGCGGCGTGAACTCCATGTGCAGCACGGCCTTGCCGGGCTCGATGGTGTCGATCACGCGCTGGCTTGGCGTGTCGATGACCTGGACGCGGTTGTAGTCCGGCACCGAGAAGTTGACCCAGACCTGCCGTCCGTCGGGCCGCGCCATGACGAACACCGGCTGGCCGGCCACCGGGATGCGGGCCACCTCCTGCCAGCTGCCGGTATCGACCACCAGCACCTCGTGCCGGCCAATGGCGGGCAGGTAGGCGTGGCGCCCGGCCATGGCCCAGCCGCGCAGGTGCGGCATCTTGTACACCGGCAGGGGCTGCTGGCCGCGCCCGTAGCCGGCGAGGATGCGCCGTGCCTTGGGCTTGTCTTCCCACAGGTCGACCATGGCCAGGCCGTCCTCGCCGAACAGGCCGGCGATGTAGGTGCGGCCGTTGGGTGATACCAGGGCGTCGTAGGGCTGCCGGCCGATGTTCTCCAGCGTGGTGACCTGCGGCTGGCGCGCGTTGCTGCAGTCGGCGATGCAGATGGCGTCGGCGTCGAACAGGCTGTACACGAAGCGCCGCTCGGGCAAATCCGCCAGGCCCACGACGCGCGAGCGCTTGCCGTCGGCCATGGCGGCGGGCACATCGGCCAGCAGCTCCAGCGTGCCGGCATCGAACACTTTGATGCCGCCGGGCTGGTAGTTCTGCGCCACCACCAGGCTGCCGTCGGCGCTGATGGCGCCGCCGATGGAGTTGCCCGCCTGCATCTCGCGGTGGGTGATGCGCTGGGTCAGGATGTCCACGCGCGTCAGGCCCCCGTCGCGGCCGAAGACGTAGGCAAAGCGCTCGTCGCGCGAAAAGACGACCGAGGCGTGCGAGAGGTCGCCCAGACCGGTGACGCGGCCGATCGATGCGCGCTGGCTGGTGTTGATGAGGGTGAGGGCGCCCGCGGCGCGCTCGATCACCACCCCCAGATCGCCCGTGCCCTGCGGGGCCGGCGCGGGTGCGCTGGCGGGCGGCCGGGTGCTGGTGCATCCAGTCGCCAGCAGCGAGCCGCCTGCGGCCAACGAGAAAAGCATGCGTCGTTTCATGGCGCGTGGGTCCTGTTTTCTTCGGGAAAGCCATCGCTCAGTTGCTGGGCGATCCACAAGGCTTCGTCCTCGTTCAGCAAGGCGCTCCAGGGCGGCATGGGCGTGCCGGGGATGCCGTGGGTGATGACCGCCGCCAGATATTCGGGGGGTTTGACGGCCAGCGCCTGGCGCGTGAGCGCCGGCCCCAGCCCGCCCGTGAGGCGCATGCCGTGGCATGAACCACAGTCCTGCCGCACCATGCGCACCAGCTGGGCGGCGCGTTCGGGTGCCGGCGCCGGCGCCTGGGCGCAAGCCGCGCCGACGGCCAGCGCCAGCGTGAGTGCGAGGGGTGCGTTGCGTGCCATGGCGGTGCGGGCGATCCGGTCCTTTCTGTGATTGAGATCGTGCCTCGGGTATTCCCTGATGTCCTTGAGCTGCATCAAGGACGCGCGTGCCCCGGTCTTTCAACAATCGAGGCCGATGCACGATCAGTCAAGGAACACCGCCATGAGCTTTGTCGAAGACGCGCGCTGGTTCGCCGTCCCGCCTAACCCGCAGACGTGCGACACGCCTGGGCGGGTGACCCTGGTCGGCGCCGGACCGGGCGATCCGGAACTGCTGACCTTGCGGGCGGTCAAGGCGCTGGGCCGCGCCCGCCTGGTGCTCTACGACCACCTGGTCAGCAAGGCCGTGCTGCGCCATGCGGCCGACGACGCCGAGTTGATCTACGTCGGCAAGCAGGCCGCGCGGCATACCTTGCCGCAGGAATCCATCATCGACCTGATGATTCGCCTGGCGCAGAGCGGGCGCAGCCTCGTGCGGCTGAAGGGGGGCGACGGCTTCATCTTCGGGCGCGGTGGCGAGGAGGTGCAGGCGCTGGCCGAGGCCGGCATTGCCTTCGATGTGGTGCCCGGCATCACGGCGGCGCAGGGCGCGGGGGCGTGCGCCGGCATCCCGCTGACCCACCGCGACCATGCGGCGACGCTGGTGTTTGCCTCGGGGCACCTGCGGGGCGACAACGAAGTGGCGCTCGACTGGGAGGCGCTGGTGCGCCCGCGCCAGACCGTGGTGATCTACATGGGCGTGGGCACGCTGGCGGTGATCTGCGAGCAACTGGCGCGCCACGGACTGGCCGCCGACACGCCGGCGGCGCTGGTCGAGCAGGCCTCGCTGCCGGGCCAGCGCTGCATCACCGGCACGCTGGCAGAACTGCCCGCGTTGGCGCGGCAGCACGGGGTGCGCCCGCCGGCGCTGATCGTCATCGGCGAGGTGGTGGCCCTGCAGCCGCAGCTGATGCGGGGCATGCAGGGGGCGCAGCCCGCGCTGGCGTAGCGCCACGCGCCAGCCTTCAGGCATCATGGGCGGCTTCCGGGAAGGTGCCCATGCAACAAGACATTCTGATCAACTGGTCTCCGCAGGAGACGCGCGTCGCGGTGGTGGAAAACGGCGCGGTGCAGGAGCTGCACGTCGAGCGCACGCTGGAGCGCGGGCTGATGGGCAACGTGTACCTGGGCAAGGTGGCGCGCGTGCTGCCGGGCATGCAGTCGGCCTTCATCGACATCGGCCTGGAGCGCTCGGCCTTCCTGCACGTGGCCGATTTGTGGCAGCGCCCGCTGGAGGGCGAGAGCCTGCCGGCCAACCGCCACGGCGCGCCGCAGCGCCCGATCGAAAAGCAGGTGTTCGAAGGCCAGACGCTGATGGTGCAGGTCATCAAGGACCCCATTGGCACCAAGGGCGCGCGCCTGTCCACGCAGATCAGCGTGGCCGGGCGCATGCTGGTGTTCCTGCCGCAGGACGAGCACATCGGCATCTCGCAAAAGATCCCCACCGGCCTGCGCGATGCGCTGCGCGAGCGCGTGCTGCAGCTGGCGCGCGCCGCCGCGCCGGACGGCAAGACCGGTGGCTACATCCTGCGCACCAACGCCGAGGACGCGACCGATGCCGAGCTGGCCGAGGACATCGCCTATTTGCGCAAGACCTGGACGCGCATCCGCGAGGCGGGCACGCGCCAGCCGCCCGCCACCCTGCTGCACGAAGACCTGCGCCTGCTGCAGCGCGTGCTGCGCGACCTGGTGGGCGAGGGCACGCAGTCCATCCGCATCGACTCCAGGGAGCAGTTCGATGTGCTGTCGGCCTTTGGCAAGGAGTTCATGCCGGCCGCCGCCGCGCGCCTGTCGCACTACCGCGGCGAGCGGCCCATCTTCGATCTGTTCAACGTGGACGACGAGATCACCAAGGCGCTGGGCCGGCGGGTGGACCTCAAGTCGGGCGGCTACCTGATCGTCGATCAGACCGAGGCGCTGACCACCATCGACGTCAACACCGGCGGCTTTACCGGCTCGCGCAACTTCGACGACACGGTGTTCAAGACCAACCTGGAGGCCGCGCAGGCCATTGCGCGCCAGCTGCGGCTGCGCAACCTGGGCGGCATCATCGTGGTGGACTTCATCGACATG
>JAFEEB010000030.1:77451-91639 GCA_018241325.1 Pseudomonadota bacterium
CAGGTGGGCGGCTTTTCGCACCTGGGCCTGGTGGAGATGACGCGCAAGCGCACGCGCGAGTCGCTGGCGCAAGTGCTGTGCGAGCCCTGCGAGCAATGCCAGGGCAGCGGCCGCGTGCGCACCGCGCGCACCGTGGCCTACGACGTCCTGCGCGAGATCCTGCGCGAGGCGCGCCAGTTCAGCCCCAAGGAATTTCGCATCGTCGCCGCGCCCGCCGTGATCGACATGCTGCTCGACGAAGAGGGGCCGCACCTGGCGGGCCTGTCGGACTTCATCGGCAAGCCCATCTCGCTTCAGGCCGAAGGCGCCGTGGGGCCGGATCAGTACGATATCGTTCTGCTGTAAGCGGATCACCAACGTTTCGGAGGGAAAGCATGTTCAGCCACATCATGGTCGGGTCCAACGACATCGAGCGCTCCAGGCGCTTCTACGACGCCGTGCTCGGCCAGCTCGGCGTGCCCGAGCCCTTTCGCAACCAAGCGGCCACCGGCCATGCGCGGCTGTTTTATCGGCACGAGGGCAACACCTTCTGCGTGTCCGAGCCGATCAACGGCGAGCCGGCCCGTTTTGCCAACGGGGGCACCATCGGCTTCAAGTGCCAGTCGGCCGAGCAGGTGAGGGCGTTTCACGACACCGCGCTGGCGCACGGCGGGACTTCGATCGAGGAGCCGCCCGGCTTGCGCCCGGGCCCGGGCCCGGGCGGCGGCCTGTACCTGGCCTATGTTCGCGACCCCGACGGCAACAAGCTGTGCGCGATGTATCGCCCGAAGTGAATCCGCGCTGGCGCCGATGCGGGCGCCCGGCCGCTCCAAAGCGCCCTAGCGCGTGAGCACGACCTTGCCGCCCGTCTCGCCATCCATCATCCGCTGAAACGCCTGGGCCGCCTCGGTCATGGGCAGCTCGGCGCCGATCTGCGGGTGGATGCCCGCTTGCCCGCAAAAACTCAGCAGGTCGGCCAGCTCGCTGCGCGTGCCCATGGTCGAGCCGATGATGCGCAACTGCAAGAAGAACACGCGCTGCAATTCGCCGGCCGTGGCGTCGCCCGTGGTGGCGCCGCAGGTGACCAGCACGCCGCCGGGCTTGAGCGCGCGCAGCGAGTGCGACCAGGTTTGGCGGCCCACGTTGTCAAACACGCCATCGACCCGATCGGGCAGGCGCGCGCCGGATTCAAACGTGGCGTGCGCACCCAGCTTTTGCGCCAGCGCACGCTTGGCCTCGGTGCGGCCGGTGGCCCACACCTGCAGGCCGGCCGCGCGGCCAAGCTGAATCAACGCGGTGTTGACGCCGCCCGAGGCGCCTTGCACCAGCATGGTTTGCCCGGGCCGCAGGCCGGACTTGACGAACAGCATGCGATAGGCCGTCAGCCACGCCGTCCCCATGCACGCGGCTTCGCTGAAGGACATCGAGGCCGGCTTGGGCAGCACGTTGGCCTCGGGCACCACCACGGTGTCGGCAAACGTGCCCTGGTAGCGCTCGGTCAGCATCGATCGATGGGGGTCCAGCGTCTCGTCGCCGCGCCAGCCGGGCGAGGGGATCACCGAGTGGATCACCACCTCGCGCCCGTCGTCGGTGACGCCCGCCCCGTCCATCCCCAGGATCATCGGAAACTGCTCGGCGCGAATGCCCACGCCGCGCAGCGTCCAGACGTCGTGCATGTTGAGGCTGGCGGCGCGCACCTTGACCGCCACATGGCCTGGCGGCACCTGGGGCGCAGGGCGCTCGCCCACGACGAGCGCCGCGAGCGGCTCATCGGGCTTGGGTTCGGCGGCATAGACTGCAAACATGGGTTGATTCCTTCCAAGGGGTGTGCGCCATGCCCGTCATGGCGTTCCGGTCCATTGTGCCGACAAGCGCGCGCCGGCGTTCATCGGCCCTGCCATTGCGGCGCGCGCCGCGCCTTGAAGGCGGCCACGCCCTCTTTGGCGTCGGCCGACTGCCGGGCCACCGTTTTGGCGTGCTCGGTCAGCGCCCAACCCCGGGCGTCGTCCTCGGCGTTCAGCGCCTCCAGCGCCGCCAGCGTCTCGTGGACGGCCAGCGGCGCCCGGTCCGCGATTTGCCGGGCCAGCGCCAGCGCTTGCGGCAGCGCCTGGCCTGGTTCGGTCAGGTGGTTGACCAGACCGAGCGCGTGGGCCCGCTTGGCGCCCAGCGGCGCGCCCGTCAGCAACAGCTCGCGGGCGATGTTGAGCGGCAGCGCACGCGGGCCGCGAAACAGCCCGCCGCACTCGGCAATCAGGCCCAGCCCGACCTCCGGCAGCGAGAAGGACGCCGTGGTGGCGGCCACGATCATCGACGTGGACAGGGCGATTTCGAAGCCGCCGCCGGCGGCGATGCCCTCCACGGCGGCGATGATGGGCTTTTTCAGCCGCCGGCCGGCGATGCCGTAGGGGCCACCGCGCGGCGTGGGCTCGCCCGCCCAAGCCACGACGTCGGTGCCGGCCGAGAAGAACGCCGTGCCGCCGGTCAGCACCGCCACGCGCAGCGCCGGGTCGTCCTCGAAGGCATTCAGCGCGGCGTCGAGCGCGGCCGTCAGCGCGCCGTCGAACGCATTGCGCTTGTCGGGTCGGTTCAGGGTCAGCACGGCCACGGGCCCCTGCTGGTCGGTGTGTACGGGCATGGCGGCTCCTGCGGCGTCAGGGCGAGATGGCGCGCTTGAGCACCTGCGCCACCGGCTGCGGCAGATGGGTGGCGGCGCCCAGCACCCAGGGCAGCACCTTGCGCTTGGCGCCGGCAATCGACTCGGGCACCAGGGCTTCGATCAGGTGCGGGCCGGGCGTGGCCAGCGCGTATTCCAGCGCGGTACAAAAGGCCTCGGCGGTGTCGGCGCGCACGGCGTGCACGCCCATGCCCTGGGCCAGCCGCGCGAAGTCGAGTTGCGGGCCGCCCAGGTCGAGCTGCGCGCGCGAGCGCGGCCCGGGCTCGCCGGCGCCCACGCGCTCCAGCTCGATGTTGAGCACCGAGTACGCCGCGTTGTTGAAGATGATGCTGATGACGTGCAGTTGCTCGCGCGCCATGGTCCACAGGGCCTGCACGGTGTACATGGCCGAGCCGTCGCCCACCAGCGCGATCACTGGGCGATCGGGGCAGGCGATGGCCGCGCCCACCGCGCTGGGCAGGCCCTGGCCGATGGCGCCGCCGGTGAGCGTGAGCAGGTCATGGCGCGGCGCGCCGGCCGTCATGGCGCCCAGCTTCTGGCCCGAGGTGATGGCCTCGTCCACCACGATGGCGCCCTCGGGCAGCAGGTGGCCCACGGCCTGGCAGGCCCTGGCGGCGGTCAGCTCGCCCGTGGGGCGATCGGGCCGGGTGGTGGTCTGCAGCGCGGGCTGCGCCGCGCCCGCGCCCAGCGCGGCGACGAGCTGCTCCAGGCCGGCTCGTGCATCCTGATCGGGCGCGGCCAGCGTGTGCACCGTGCAGCCGGGCGGCACCAGGTCGCTGGCCTTGCCGGGGTAGGCAAAGAAGGAGACGGGCGACTTGGCGTCCACCAAAATCAGGTGCTGCAAGCCGGCCAGCTGCACGCCGGCCAGCTCGGCAAAGTAGGCCAGGCGCTCGATGGCCGGCAGGCCGGCGCCGCGCTCGATGCGGGTCGGAAAAACCTCGGCCAGCAGCTTGGCGCCGGTGGTGGTGCCAATGCGCGACGCGGCCAGCAGCGCCGGCTCGCGCAGCGCGTGGCCGCCCAGCAGCAGCGCGGCTTTCTGGCCGGAGCGCAGGAGGTCGGCGATGGCCTTCACGGCGCTTTCGTCGGCTGCCCGCGGTGCGGCAAGCGGCGGGGGCGGGCAGGGCACGCCGCCTTCGCCCCAGGACACGTCGGCCGGCAGGATCAGCGTGGCCACCTGGCCGGGCAGGCCGCGCGCGGCGGCAATGGCCTCCTGCGCGTCCTGGCCCAGTTGCGCAGTGCTGGCCGACGTGCGCACAAAGCCGGGCGACACGTTGCGCGCCACGGTCTCGATGTCGGACTGCAACTGCGCGTCGTACTGGGTGTGATAGGTCGCGTGGTCGCCCACGATGTTGACGATGGGCACCTTGCCCTTGCGCGCGTTGTGCAGGTTGGCCAGGCCGTTGCCCAGCCCGCAGCCCAGGTGCAGCAGGGTGGCGGCGGGCTTGCCGGCCATACGCGCATAGCCGTCGGCGGCGCCGGTGGCCACGCCCTCGAACAGCGCCAGCACGGCGCGCATGCGCGGTTCGGTGTCGAGCGCGGCGACGAAGTGCATCTCGCTGGTGCCGGGGTTGGTGAAGCAGACTTCGACGCCGGCGTCGGCCAGGGTCTTGAGCAGGGCTTGAGCGCCATTCATGACTTACTCCATTTTTGATAGCTGCCCGCGATTGCCAGGAAAGCGCTTGAAGCCGATTCGACTAAAGACCTAGCGATTGCGCCACAGCATCAGGTCCAGCATCTTGCCGGGCAGGCCAGTGTAGGGCGGCTGCAAGAAATTGACCGTGCGCAGCGGCCCTTGCCGAAAGACGGGGCGCAGCTTGGAGAAGGTCAGAAAGCCCTCGCGCCCATGGTAGTGCCCCATGCCGCTCGCGCCCACGCCGCCAAAGGGCAGGTGGTGCTGGCCGGAGTGCAGCAGCGTGTCGTTGAGCGTGACGCCGCCCGAGAGCGTCTGGTCGAGGTAGTGCGCCTGCAGCGCGCGATCGTGGGTGAACAGATACAGCGCCAGCGGGCTCGGCCGGTCGTTGATGTATTGCACCACCTCGTCGGTGCTGCGATAGCTGCGGATGGGCAGCAGCGGGCCGAAGATCTCGCGCTGCATGACCTGCATGCCCTCGTGCACGTTCAGCAGCGCCACGGGCGGCATGATGCGCCGCGCCGCGTCGCCGGCTTGTCCGGGGCACAGGGGAATGGCCTGCGCGCCCCCGGCGATGGCGTCTTGCAGCATGGCTTGCAGGCGCTCGTACTGGCGCTGGTCGATGATCGCCGTGTACTCGCCGTTCAACAGGTCCGGGTAGCGCTGCGCCACGATGCGCTGCGCGTGCGCGATGAAGGCCTGCTCCTGGCCCTCGGGCAGAAACAGATAATCCACGTTGGTGCAGATCTGCCCGGCGTTGAGCATCTTCACCCACAGGATGCGCTCGGCGGCCTTCTGCAAGGGGTAGTCGGGCGCGACGATGGCGGGCGACTTGCCGCCCAGCTCCAGCGTAACGGGCGTGAGGTGGGCGGCGCAGTTGGCCATGACGGCCTTGCCGGTCTGCGGCGAGCCGGTGAAGAAAAGGTGGTTGAAGGGCAGCTGGGTAAAGAGGGGCCCGATGCTGTTGCCGTTCTCGCCCGCGTCGGCAAACAGGCTGACCTTGTCGGCGGCGAAGTAGCGCGGCAGCAGGCTTTGCAGCAGGCGCGCCAGGTGGGCGGAGTTTTCCGACATCTTGACCATCACGCGGTTGCCCGCCGCCAGCGCGCCGATCATGGGTTGCACCGCCATGCCGATGGGAAAGTTCCAGGGCACGACGATGCCGACCACGCCCAGCGGTTGGGGCTGCACCCAGGCGCGCGCCAGCGGGTACTGCGTCAGGTCGAGCGGGCGCCTTTGCTGCTTCATCCAGCGCGGCAGTTGCCGGACGGCGTCGAGCGCCGCCTCCTGGCCTTGCAGCAGCTCGGTCATCAGGGTTTCGAAGCGGCTGCGGCAGCCGAAGTCCTGGTTGACGGCGGCCACCAGCGCCTCGCGGTTTTCGAGCAGCAGGCGGTGCAGGGCGCGCAGGTCATTGCGGCGCTCTTGCAGGCCGGGGTTGCGCGCGCTCTGAAAGGCGGCGCGCTGGGCGGCAAAGCAGGCGCGCAGCGGCGCGGGGATGTGGGCCGGGAGTTGATCGGTATCGTTGGGCATGTTGGTCGGGCTCAGGCGCGCATCAGCTCGGCGCATTTTTCGCCGATCATGATGGTCGGCGCATTGGTGTTGCCGGTGGTGATGCGCGGCATGATGGAGGCGTCGGCCACGCGCAGGCCCTGCACGCCGTGCACGCGCAAATCGGCGCCGACGACGCTGCCGGCATCGCTGGCGGGCCCCATGCGGCAGGTGCCGACGGGGTGGTATTCGGTGTCGCTGCTCTGGCGCAACTCGCGCTCGATGCCCTGCGGGTCGTCGGCCGAGATGGGGCGCGCCATGGCGCCGAGCCAGGGCCGCAGGGCGGGGGCGCCCATGATGGCGAGCGACTTTTGCACGCCCTTGACCAGGCGCGGCATGTCCCCCGGCGCGCTGAAGTAGCGCGGGTCGATGGCCAGGCTCTCGCGCGCGTCGGCGCTGGTCAGGCGCAGCTCGCCGCGGCTTTCGGGCCGCGTGAGCGTGACATGCAGGCCGAAGCCGTGGCCGAAGTGGAGCTTGCGGCTGTGGTCTTCGACCATGGCGACGACGAACTCGAGCTCGATGTCGGCGGCGTGCACCGCGTCGTCGGTGCGCAAAAAGGCGCCGGCCTCGGCCACGTTGCTGGTGATGGGGCCGCTGCGGCTGTTCTTCCACTGCCGGATGGCGCCCAGCAGCTGCCAGCCGCCCCGGGGGCTCACGCCCAGGCAGCCTTCGGCGCGCAGGCTGTGCCAGTTGAGCGATGCGGTGATGTGGTCTTGCAGGTTTTGCCCCACGCCGGGCAGCGCGTGCAGCACGGCGATGCCCTGCGCCTGCAACTGCGGCGCCGGCCCGATGCCGGAGCACATCAGGAGCTGCGGCGAGCCATAGGTGCCGGCGCACAGCACCACCTCGCGCCGCGCGCGCACGACGCTGGCCTGCCCGCCGCGCACGATGTGCACACCCACGGCGCGGCGCCCCTCCCAGGCCAGGCGCAGCGATTGCGCCCGCGTGAGGATGCTGAGGTTGGGGCGCTGCACGTGCGGCGCGAGGAAGGCGCGCGCCGCGCTGCAGCGCTCGCCGCCGCGCTGCGTGACCTGCGCGGGCCAGCAGCCGTCCTGCTGCGCGCCGTTGTAGTCGGGGGTGCGCGGCACGCCGGTCTGCTCGCAGGCGGCCAGAAAGGCGGCGGTGGTGGCAAAGCCGCTGCGCAGCCAGTCCACGCCCAGCGGGCCGCCGGTGGCGTGGTCGTCGTTGGCGCCAAAGCAGGCGCTGTCCTCGGACTTTTTGAACAGCGGCAGCACGTGGGCCCAGTCCCAGCCCGGGTTGCCGCAGGCCGCCCAGTGGTCGTAGTCGCTGCGGTGGCCCCGGCAATACACCATCGCGTTGATGGCGCTGCTGCCGCCCATCACCTGCCCGCGCGGCTGAAAGCCCTGGCGACCGTTCAGTCCCGGCTGCGGCACGGTGTGGTAGTGCACGGCGTTCATCTTGACGGTGGCGCCGGCGGCAAAGCCCAGCGGCGCGCGGATGAACACGCTGCTGTCCGGGCCGCCCGCCTCCAGCAGGCAGACGCTGGCGCCGGGGTCTTCGCTCAGCCGGCTGGCCACCACCGAGCCGGCCGAGCCGGCGCCGACGACGATGTAGTCAAACTCCATGCTGTTTCCTGTTTACTTTGTTTTTGATAGCTGCTTGCGCTTTGCTGGTAACGGCTAGGCGCCCTTTTGAATGTTTTTTGCGGCCGCCCGGGCCGTCAGGATGCAGCCGGGCAGGAAGGTGCCCTCCAGCGATCGCTTTCCGCTGGCGCCGCCGCCGCCAAAGCCCGCCGCCTCGCCCACGGCGTACAGGCCGGCGATGGGTTGGTTGGCGCCACCCAGTACGCGGCTTTGCAGGTCGGTGCGCAGGCCGCCCAAGCTCTTGCGGGTGATGAGCTGGGTCTGGATGGCGATGAAGGGGCCCGCGCCCTTCATTTGCAGCGGCGCCGGCTTGCAGGTGCGCAGCTTGTCCGGGCCCCACTGGCGCGCGTGCAGGATGCGGCGGATCTGGTCGTCGTTGTGCAGCTTGCTGCCGTTGATGAAATTTGCGTCGAACGCATCGGCGGTGGCTTGCAGCGCGGCCGCATCGATGTCGTGCGAGGCGGTGAGCGCGTTCATCTTTGCGGCCAGCGCGGCCAGCGTGTCGGCCACCAGGAAGTGCGGGCTTTCGCTTTGCATCTGCCGCACCAGGCGGTGGTTGCCCAGCAGCGTCTCTTTCAAAAACAGCGCGAACTGCCGGTCGCGGATGCGCGGGTTGTGCTCGGCGCCGGAGATGGCGAATTCCTTGGCGGCGATGCGCCAGTTCAAGAGCTGCCACGTCCAGGGCTTGGGCTGCTCGGCCACGCGCTGGCACAGCCAGTGGGTGTCGAAGCCCGTCACCAGCGGCTCGGGGCCGATGCGCCGGCCCGTGTGGTCCAGCCACAGCGCCGACTTGCACGGGATCAGCGACAGGCCATGGCCGGCAAAGTGCGGAAACGGGTGCGGGATGCCGGCGGCGTAGTTCCACATCTCGCCGGCGTGGGTGATCTGCGCGCCCACGTGCTCGGCGGCCCAGTGGTGCAGCCGGCCGTCGGCAAACGGATGGGCGCCGTTCAGCATGGCGGTGGGGCAGGGGCGGTCAGCGGGCCAGTTCTTGCGGGCTTCTTCGTGGCTGCCGTTGATGCCGCCCGTGGCCAGCACCACCACGGGGGCTTGCAGGCGCACGTCGGCGCCCGTGGCTTCGTCGATGGCCATGGCGCCGGTGACCTGTCCCGCCTGTCGCTCCAGGGCCGTGACGCGGTGGCGGTGCAGCAGGCTCAAGCGCCCGCCGGCACCCGCCTCGCGCAGGGTGGCGATCAGGCGTTGCGTCATGAAGCGCGAGGTGCCCCACACGATGTGATAGCGCGGCAGGCTGTTGCCGTCGCCGTTGCGGCCACGCTCGACCCAGTTGACGGCGGGCATGAACGTGACGCCCTCGCCCAGCAGCCAGTCATGCACCTGCGGGCGTGAATGCTCGACGTAATGGCGTGCCCAGGCCAGCGGGTATTCGTCGGCCGCGTCCAGCTCGCCAAAGCGCAGCCAGTCGGCCAGCGCGCGCTCGGGCGTGTCGGGGATTTTCATCTTGGCCTGCAGCGGCGTGCCCACCAGCGCCATGCCGCCAAAGGCCCACAAGGCGAGGCCGCCCAGGCGCTCGGGCGTGTCGCGGTCCACCAGCGCCACCCGCTTGCCGGCGCGCAGCAGTTCCAGCGCGGTGACGATGCCGGCCAGGCCGCCGCCCACCACCAGCGCATCGGCTTGCACAGTCGTCATGTCACCGTCTCCTCGTGCCTTGTGTTGATGCCGCCGAAGATAGTCGCTACCATGGCTTTGTGATTGACATTGCAGGACATATTCATTGACTTTGGAAGCCACTGTGTCGATGGGCTGGGTGGGCACCGTGCTGGCCGCGGCCGAGCGGCAGGGCGTGGCCCGCGCGGCGCTGCTGGCCCAGGCCGGCATCGCGCCTGCCGAACTTGCCGCCGAGCGCTGGCCCATCGACCACATCACGCGCCTGTGGCGCGCGGCCGTGCACTGCACGCAGGATGCCGGCTTTGGCCTGAAGGCCGGCGCGGGCGTGGGGCCGGCCAGCTTCAACGTGGTGGGCTTTCTGCTGCAGTCCGCGCCCACGCTGCGCGGGGCCTTCGCCCTGGTGCAGACGTACCAGCGCCTGATCAGCGACGGCGGGCGCTTTCAGACCATTGCCGGCGCCGACGCCTGCTGGGTGGTGTACCACCCGCGTCAGGGGCAACTGGCCTTCAGCCCGCACCAGATCGAAGCGGTGCTGGCGGCCGTGGTGGTGTTTGCGCGCTGGGTTACCGGCAGCGCGCTGCGGCCCCAGCGCGTGCAGTTCAGCCAGGCGCGCATCGGGCCGCAGGCGGGCTACCGCGAGGTGTTTCAGTGCCCGGTGGAGTTCGAGCAGGCCTTCAGCGGCGTGCTGCTGGCCAATGCGCTGCTGGACGCGCCGCTGCCGCAGGCCAACGCGCAGCTGGCCGCGGCGCATCACCAGCACGCCGCGGCGCGGCTGGCGGCCCTGTCCCGGCAGGACGGCCTGGCGCAAACCCTGCGCGTGTGGATCGCCAGCCAGCTGCACGCGCCGGGGCAGGCGCCCACGCGGGCGCAAGCGGCGCGCGCCCTGGGCCTGACCGAACGCACGCTGGCGCGGCGCATGCAGGCCGAGGGCCTGAGCTTTTCCGGACTGCTCGACACCCTGCGGCGCGACGCCGCTCTGCAAGCCGTGGCGCAAACCACGCGCACGCTGTCCGAGATCGGCCAGGCACTGGGCTACGCCGAGCCCAGCGTGTTCAACCGCGCCTTCAGGCGCTGGACCGGGGGCACGCCGGGCCAGTGGCGCCGCCGGGCGTCGTCGCCGTGAAGGGCGCGCTGGATTGCCTGGGTGGGCGGTCTCAAACGTGCAACGCCTGCCCCAGCGCCCGCAGCGCCGCCTCTTGCACCGCCTCGCCCAGCGTGGGATGGGCGTGGATGGTGTGGCCCACGTCCTCCAGCCGCGCGCCCATTTCGATGGACTGGCTGAAGGCGGCGACCAGCTCGGCCACGCCCTGGCCGACGGCTTGCCAGCCCAGGATGAGGTGGTTGTCCTTGCGGGCGACCACGCGCACGAAGCCGGTGGTGGATTCGAGCGTCATGGCGCGGCCGTTGGCGGCGAAGGGGAATTGTGCTTCGATGCAGTCGATGCCGGCGGCCTTGGCCTCGGCCGGCGTCCGGCCGGCGACGACGACCTCGGGGTCGGTAAAGCACACAGCCGGGATGGTCATGGGTTCGAAGCGGCGGTTTTTGCCGGCCACCTGCTCGGCCACGCATTCGCCCTGCGCCATGGCGCGGTGCGCCAGCATGGGCTCGCCGGTCACGTCGCCAATCGCCCACACGTTGCGCATCGAGGTGCGGCAGTGCGCGTCGATGGCGACATGGCGGCCGGCCATGTCCAGTTGCAATGACTCCAGCCCGAAGCCGGCGGTGCGCGGACGGCGGCCGACGGCCACCAGCACGCGGTCCGCGGGCAGGGTGAAGTCTTCGGCCTTGACGTCGTTGCGCACGTGCACGCCGTGCCTGGCGTCCCAGCCCTGCACCTTGCAGCCCAGGTGCAGGGTGATGCCGCTTTTCTTGAGCGCTTCCAGCACGGGCTGGGTCAGCTCGGGGTCGTAGGTGGGCAGCACGCGGTCGATGGCCTCGACCACGGTGACGTCCACGCCCAGCTTGCGATAGGCCATGCCCAGTTCCAGTCCGATGTAGCCGGCGCCGACCACCACCAGGCGCTTGGGCAATTCGGCCGGTGACAGCGCCTCGGTGGATGACCAGATGGCGCCACCGAAGGGCATGCTGGGCAGCTCGACCGGCTCCGATCCGGTGGCCAGCAGCAGGTGCTCGCAGCGCACGCGCACCGGCTCGCCCTCATGCAGCTTGACGGTCACGGTCTTGCCGTCGTCGATGTGGGCCCAGCCCTTGAGCACCTGCACGCCGGCCTTGCGCAGCAGCGCGCCCACGCCGCCCGTGAGGCGCTGCACGATGCCGTCCTTCCAGTGCACGGTTTGCGCGATGTCAATGTGCGGGTCGGCCACGCGGATGCCCAGGGGCGAGCCCTTGGCTTGGTGGCGCGCCTGCTCGAAGGCGTGCGCGGCGTGGATGAGCGCCTTGGAGGGGATGCAGCCGATGTTCAGGCAGGTGCCACCCGGTTGCGCGCCTTCGGCCAGCACGGTGGGAATGCCCAGTTGCCCGGCGCGGATGGCCGCCACATAGCCGCCGGGGCCGCCGCCGATGACCAGCAGTTTGGTTGAAAGTTCTTTCATTTCAGTTTCCCATTGCGTTGCGCACCACCCGCCGACCATGAACCGCAAAGAGACGAACGGCCGCGGAGCAGGCCAAGCCAGCGGACGCCGTGGAGCGGGCTTGGCCCGGCCACTGGCGTCGTCCCCCTTCAGGGGGCTGAGGTCTGCGGCTCCAGACCTGCCCGCGCAGGTCTGGACAGACCGAAGGGCCGCCGCCTCTGGCGGCGAGCACCGGGTGCCGAAGGCGACTCAGGGGGTGTCTCATTTTTTTACTCCACAAACAGCAGGGCCGGGGCTTCGAGCAGGGCGCGCACGGCCTGGATGAAGCGCGCGGCGTCCATGCCGTCCACCACGCGGTGGTCGAAGGACGAGGACAGGTTCATCAGCTGGCGCGCCACCACCTGGCCGCCACGCAGCATGGGCCGCTCGATGATGCGGTTGACGCCGACGATGGCCACCTCGGGGTGGTTGATGACCGGCGTGGTGACGATGCCGCCCAGCGCCCCCAGGCTGGTGAGGGTGATGGTGGAGCCCGAGAGCTCATCGCGCGCGGCCTTGCCGGTGCGCGCGCCTTCGGCCACGCGGGCAATGCCGGCGGCGCAGGCCCACAAATCGAGCGCCTCGGCATGGCGCAGCACGGGCACCATCAGGCCGCCGTCGGTTTGCGTGGCAATACCCAGGTGCACCGCCTCGAAGCGGGTGACCACGCCGGCGTCGTCGTCATAACGGGCGTTGACCTGCGGAAAATCGCGCAGCGCCAGCACCAGGGCGCGCGCCAGAAAGGGCAGCAGCGTGAGCTTGCCGCGCGTGGCGCCGTGGATGGCGTTGAGGCGCTGGCGCAGGGCCTCCAGCTCGGTCACGTCCACCTCTTCGACATAGCTGAAGTGCGGGATGCGGCGCTTGGCCTCCTGCATCTTCTGCGCGATCTTGCGGCGCAGGCCAATGACGGGAATCTGCTCCTCGCCATGGCGCTCGACATAGGGCGATGCACCCGCCGCCGCGGTCTGCCCGCCGGCGGCATAGGCGTCCAGGTCGGCATGCTCGATGCGTCCGGCTGGCCCGCTGCCGTGCAGGCGGCGCAGATCGATGCCCATGTCCAGCGCGCGGCGGCGCACGGCGGGCGAGGCCAGCGGGCGCTCGCCCTCTTTGCGCGCGACGGCGGCCGGCTGTGCCCGCGATGCTACTTGTTCAGTAGCGGCTTGCGCTGATTGCACG
This sequence comes from Pseudomonadota bacterium, assembly GCA_018241325.1. GTDB lineage: Bacteria > Pseudomonadota > Gammaproteobacteria > Burkholderiales > Burkholderiaceae_C > Ottowia. The sequence continues at coordinate 90,256 of JAFEEB010000030.1, forward strand.
GGGGCTGGCATCGAATTTCTGTCTCGACCTGCCGCTGCGCTTGCTCCCTCCCCCGCTGGGGGAGGGTTGGGGTGGGGGCTGGCGGCGCCGGCGTTCTCAGCCGCCGTGCCTGCGGGGGGCCGGCCCCCATCCCTGTCTTCCCCCACAGGGGGAAGGGGTGGGGAATCCTTGAGGTTGCCCTCGCCCTCGACCTCCAGCCGCACCAATTCGGCGCCCACGGCCAGCACTTCGCCGACGGCGCCGCCCAACGCAATGACCTTGCCATGCGTGTGCGCCGGCACCTCGACGGTGGCCTTGTCGGTCATCACGTCGGCCAGGTGCTGGTCTTCCACCACCACGTCGCCCGGCTTGACGTGCCAGGCCACCAGTTCCACTTCGGCAATGCCCTCGCCAATGTCGGGCACGCGGATCACATAAATACCCATGTCATGCCTCCACTGCGCGTTTCAGGGCTTCGCCAACGCGCGAAGGCCCGGGGAAATACGCCCATTCCTGGGCGTGCGGATAGGGTGTGTCCCAACCCGTCACGCGCTCGATGGGGGCTTCGAGCTGGTAGAAGCAGTGCTCCTGCACCAGGGCCACCAGCTCGGCGCCAAAGCCGCTGGTGCGCGTGGCCTCGTGGACGACGACGCAGCGGCCGGTTTTCTTGACGGAATCGACGATGGTCTCCAGGTCCAGCGGCCAGATGCTGCGCAAATCGATGATCTCGGCGTCGATGCCGGCCTCGCGCGCCGCCGCCTCGGCCACCCACACCATGGTGCCGTAGGTCAGCACCGTCACCGCCTTGCCGGGGCGAAACACCGCCGCCTTGTCCAGCGGCACTTTGAAGTAACCCTCGGGCACCTTGCCCATGTCGTGCTTGGACCAGGGCACGACGGGTTTGTCGTGATGGCCGTCGAATGGGCCGTTGTACAGGCGCTTGGGCTCCAGAAAAATCACGGGGTCGTCGCACTCGATCGAGGCGATCAGCAGGCCCTTGGCGTCATACGGGTTGCTGGGCATCACCGTGCGCAGGCCGCACACGTGGGTAAAAAACGCCTCGGGGCTCTGGCTGTGCGTCTGGCCGCCGTAGATGCCGCCGCCGCAGGGCATGCGGATCGTCATGCTGGCTGTGAAGTCGCCCGCCGAGCGGTGGCGCAGGCGCGCCGCCTCGGACACGATCTGGTCGGTGGCGGGGTAGAAGTAGTCGGCAAACTGGATTTCGACCACGGGTTTGAGCCCATAGGCGGCCATGCCGATGGCAGTGCCGACGATGCCGGATTCGGAAATTGGCGCGTCAAAGCAGCGCGTCTTGCCGTACTTGGTTTGCAGGCCTTCGGTGACGCGAAACACGCCGCCAAAGTAGCCCACGTCCTCGCCATAGACGATGACGTTGTCGTCGCGG
>JAFEEB010000031.1 GCA_018241325.1 Pseudomonadota bacterium
CAGCGCGAATGACGTGGAACTAGAAATAGACGACCGACATCTTACGGTAGAGTTGTCTGCTAATGTTGTGAAGTTCGTCACACGCCTCACTGAAACCTCCCACCATTGTTGTTTAGACAAACCTAAAATTTCGCGGATGGATTCCACCACCGCAAGCCCCGGGGCACCCGGCGCCGAAGCACGCCCACCCAAGCTGCTCGAGCAGCTTCGCACGCACCTGCGCACGCGGCACTACAGCATCCGAACCGAAACGGCTTACATCGACTGGGTGCGACGTTTCATTTTGTATCACAACAAGCGGCACCCGCGAGAAATGGGCGCGGACGAGGTGGGGGCTTTCCTGAGCCACCTGGCGGTGGATCGGCAGGTATCGGCCTCGACGCAGAACCAGGCCAAGGCGGCGCTGCTGTATTTGTACAAGCAGGTACTCGGCGTCGATCTACCCTGGCTCGACGAGGTGGTGCAGGCCAAACGCGGGCAGCGTTTGCCGGTGGTGCTCACGCCCAGCGAGGTGCGCGGCCTGATGCTGCACGTGGAGGGGGTGGCGGGGCTGATCGCGCAACTGCTGTACGGCACCGGCATGCGCCTGATGGAGGGCGTGCGCCTGCGGGTGAAGGATGTGGAGTTCAGCCGGCGCGAGATCGTGGTGCGCGAGGGCAAGGGCAACAAGGACCGGGTGACGGTGCTGCCGGAGAATTTGATGGCGCCGCTGCAGGCGCAGTTGCAAAAGGCGCGGGCGTTGCACGAGAAGGACCTGGCCGCCGGCTTTGGCCGGGTGCATTTGCCGCATGCGCTGGCCGTCAAATATCCGAATGCGGACAAAGCCTGGGCCTGGCAATGGGTGTTTCCGTCGCCGGTGCGGTCAACGGATCCGCGCCCAGATGCGCGCACGGGCCAGGTGCTGGAGCGGCGCCACCATGTGTATCCCGAATCGGTGCAGCGCGCGGTGCGCGATGCGGCGCGGGTGGCGGGCATCAGCAAGCCGGTGACGCCGCACGTGCTGCGCCATTCGTTTGCCACGCATTTGCTGCAGGCGGGTTATGACATTCGCACGGTGCAGGAGTTGCTGGGGCACGCGGATGTGAGCACGACGATGATTTACACCCATGTGCTGAACAAGGGCGGGCGGGGCATTTTGAGTCCGCTGGATGCGCTTTGAACGTGACTGCAGGCTCGCTGCGATGGGGCTCTGTCAAGCGTGCCGCCCCAGTCCTTCTGCAAGAAATGCGAGCACCAGGGCGTTGAGAGACACGCCCTCGGACTTGGCGCGGATGGCCAGTTGGGCGTGGATGGTCTTGGGCACGCGGGCGACAAAGCGGCCCGATGCCACGCCGCCGCTGTTGGGTGCGGGCACCGGCAGGTTCTTGCTCTTCAGGGCGGCGATGGTGGCCTGCAGGGCGTCGTGGCCGTTGGCAATGGCTTGTTCAACGGTTTTGCCGTCGGAGAGGCATTCCGAAAAATCCGGGTATGAAATCAGGTAGCCGCCCCCCTCGGCGGCGGTAAGGGGGCGAATTTCAAACGGGTACTCATCTAGGTTTTTCATGGGTCACGCTCCAAGGATCAGGGCGACAAACTTGCGCACATAAATGGGCTTGATGGGCCGATGTGCAGGTACCGGCAGGGTCTTGCCGTCGGCGCGGATGAAAACGCAGTGGCTTCCACCGTCGTGGCGCCAGTCGATCTGGTGCTGCCGGGCCACGGTTTGCAGTTGTTCAAGGCGCCAGTTCAGCGGGTGTTGCTGCATGGCTTGGAGCAACTTCGCGGCTTGGTTCATTGGGAAATAGTATTTCCTGTGATATCAAATGTCAAGCACTGGTCTCGAATGTTCCGGGGAAATGAGTGGGGGTCAGAAACTTCTCGAGGCCAAGTCCTCGGGGCTTGACCTTGCCATGATGGAAGGCTTCAAACTGCCGTCCATGAACACTTCAAACGCAACATCGACCGTGGACTTGGGCGTGGGCGGCATGACCTGCGCCAGCTGCGTGGCCCGCGTGGAGCGGGCGCTGAACAAGGTGCCGGGCGTGCAGCAGGCGGCCGTCAACCTGGCGACCGAAAGCGCGCGCGTGACGGTGGCGGGCGGGGCCGACCTGGGCCCGCAGCTGCGCCGCGCGGTGCGCGATGCGGGCTATGAGCCGCGCGCGGCCAATGCGGCCATCGACGCGGCGGATGCCTCGCCCTGGGCGGGCTTTGCGCCGGTGGGCATTGGCCTTTTGCTGTGCGCGCCGCTGCTGTTGCCCATGCTGCTGATGCCCTTTGGCGTGAGCTGGATGCCGCCGGCCTGGATGCAGTTTGCGCTGGCCACGCCCGTGCAATTCTGGCTGGGCGCGCGCTTTTACCGGGCGGCCTGGGGCGCGCTGAAGGCGGGCACGGGCAACATGGACCTGCTGGTGGCGCTGGGCACCACGGCGGCGTGGGCGCTGTCGGTGTGGCTGTGGCTGTTTTCGGGACATGGCGAGCACGCGCACCTGTATTTTGAAAGCGCGGCGGTGGTCGTCACGCTGGTGCTGCTGGGCAAGTGGCTGGAGTCGCGCGCCAAGCGGCAGACGACGGCGGCCATCCGCGCGCTGCACGCGCTGCGGCCCGAGCTGGCGCATCTGATCGACTTTGACGGTGGCGCCGCAGCGACGGGCCGCCCCGAGCAAGGCACGGCCCCCCCGGGGGGCAGCGCAGGACACGCAGTGCCGGAGCGTGGGGGCACAGAGATCGACATACCGGTGGACGAGCTGCGCGCCGGCGACAAGCTGGCGGTGCGCCCCGGCGAGCGCGTGCCGGCCGATGGGAAAGTCGAGGAAGGCGCGACGCAGGTGGACGAGTCGATGCTGACGGGCGAGCCGCTGCCGGTGGCCAAGGGCGTGGGCGATGCGCTGACCGGCGGCTCGATCAACGGCGAGGGCCGCGTGGTGCTGCAGGTGACGGCCGCGGGCAGCGAGAGCGTGCTGGCGCACATCATCCGCCTGGTGGAAGACGCGCAGGCGGCCAAGGCGCCGGTGCAGCGGCTGGTGGACAAGGTCTCGGCGATCTTCGTGCCGGTGGTCATCGGCATCGCGCTGCTGACCTTCATCGGCTGGTGGCTGGCCGGCCTGGGGCTGGAGACGGCCATCATCCGCGCCGTGGCGGTGCTGGTGATCGCCTGCCCCTGCGCGCTGGGCCTGGCCACGCCCACGGCCATCATGGCGGGCACCGGGGTGGCGGCCCGGTTCGGCATCCTGATCAAGGACGCCGAGGCGCTGGAGGTGGCGCACCGCGTGGACACGGTGGCCTTCGACAAGACCGGCACGCTGACGGTGGGCCAGCCCCGGCTGCTGGCGCTGGTGCCCGCGCCGGGCGTGGATGAAGGCGAGGCCCTGCGCATCGTCGCCAGCCTGCAAAGCGGCAGCGAGCACCCGCTGGCGCGCGCCGTGCTGGCCGCGGCCCGAGAGCGCGGCTTGGCCGTGGACAGGCCCGTGGATGTGCGCGCCGTGCCCGGCCATGGCAGCGAAGGCCGGGTGGGCGGGCAGCGCGTGCGCATCGGCAGCGCGCGCTGGATGGGTGAATTGAGCGTGGATTTGAAGCCTTTCGAGGCTGTGGCGCAGGCCCAGCAATCGGCAGGCGCTACGATTTCGATACTGGTCGTGGAGGATGACGCAACCCCGGCGCCGCGCGCGCTGGCCCTGCTGGCCTTTGGCGACGAGCCCAAGCCCGGCGCGCGCGCGGCCATCGAGCGCCTGCATGCGCGGGGCGTGCGCACGGTGATGATCTCGGGCGACAACCGCGGCGCGGCCGAGGCCATGGCGCGCCGCCTGGGCATGCGCCCGGAGGCCGGCGAGGTGATGGCCGAGGTGCTGCCGGGGGACAAGGCGCAGGCGGTGCGGGCGTTGCAGGGTGGTGGTTTGCCCCCTCTCCCGCAGGCGGGAGAGGGCGGGGGTGAGGGTGAGCGGCCGTTGCAAGGCGCTGCGGCCCACGATGCGCCGCCGCCCTCACCCCACCCCTCTCCCGCGCGCGGGAGAGGGAGTGAAGACAATGACCCCGCCGCCGGGTCGCTCCCTAGGCGGGGTGCGGCCCCCTCCGGGGGCAGCGGACCACGTGCAGCGGGGGAGCGTGGGGGCCGTCATGTCGTCGCCATGGTCGGCGACGGCGTCAACGATGCGCCCGCCCTGGCCGCGGCCGACGTGGGGCTGGCCATGGGCAGCGGTACCGACGTGGCCATGCACGCGGCCGGCATCACGCTGATGCGCGGCGACGTGGGCCTGGTGGCGGCGGCGCTGGACGTGTCGCACCGCACGGTGGCCAAGATCCGGCAGAACCTGTTCTGGGCCTTCATCTACAACGCGGCGGGCATTCCGCTGGCGGCGCTGGGCTACCTCAACCCGGTGCTGGCGGGCGCGGCGATGGCGCTGTCCTCGGTCAGCGTGATGGGCAATGCGCTGCTGCTGCGGCGCTGGCGGCCGCCGCAGGGCTGAGGGGGCGCGCAGGCGGTGTGTGCGCCGGCCTTGATCCATGTCAGGTTCAATCGGCGGCGAGCGTCCTAGACTGGCGATCACCGAGGAGCTTTGCCATGACCCCCAGCAGCCTGAAGATCATCCGCGACGAGCATTCGTCGCTGGCCGCCATGTTGCAGTCCACGCGCATGCTGGTCGAGCGCGGGCCGCAGGACGATGCGCGCAACTTCTTCGACGTGCTGCGCGCCATGCTGTTCTACATCGACGAGTTTCCCGAGCGCCTGCATCACCCCAAGGAGACGGAACTGCTGTTTCCGCGCGTGCTCAAGGCCGCGCCCGAGACGGCCACGGCCATCGCCCGGCTGGACCACGACCACGAATACACCGAAAAGGCGGTGCGCGATTTGCAGCACATGCTGATCGCGTGGGAGCTGATGGGCGAGAGCCGGCGCGCGGCCTTCACCAAGGCCTTCACGCGCTATGTCGATCTGTACCTGTCGCACATGCACCTGGAGGAGCAGGAGATCCTGCCGGCCGCCGTCAAGCACCTGAGCGCCGAGGACTGGAAGGCGCTGGACGCGGCGTTCGAGGCCAACCGCGACCCGCTGACGGGCCATCACACGCCCGAGAAGGACTACGAGCGCCTGTTCTCGCGCATCGTGATGGCGGCGCCGGCGCCGATCGGGCTGGGCTGAGCCGCGGGCACCTGGCGCGGGGCGCTGCGGGCTAGACTCGGGGCGTTTGCCCCCTGAGGAGTCCGCCCCATGAAATCCCGCGCCGCCGTTGCCTTCCAGGCCGGCCAACCCCTGCAAATCGTCGAACTCGACGTGGCCCCGCCCAAGAAGGGCGAGGTGCTGATCAAGATCACCCACACCGGCGTGTGCCACACCGACGCCTTCACCCTGAGCGGCGACGACCCGGAGGGCGTGTTTCCGGCGGTGCTGGGCCACGAGGGCGCGGGCATCGTCGTCGAGCGCGGCGAGGGCGTGACCAGCGTCAAGCCGGGCGACCACGTGATACCGCTCTACACCGCCGAATGCGGCGAATGCCTGTTCTGCAAGAGCGGCAAGACCAACCTGTGCGTGGCCGTGCGCGCCACCCAGGGCAAGGGCGTGATGCCCGATGGCACGACGCGCTTCTCGTACAACGGCCAGCCCATCTACCACTACATGGGCTGCTCCACCTTCAGCGAATACACGGTGGTGGCCGAGGTCTCCCTGGCCAAGGTCAACCCCAAGGCCAACCCCGAGCAGGTGTGCCTGCTGGGCTGCGGCGTGACCACGGGCCTGGGCGCCGTCAAGAACACCGCCAAGGTGCAGCCGGGCGACAGCGTGGCGGTGTTCGGCCTGGGCGGCATCGGCTTGGCGGTGGTGCAAGGCGCCAAGCTGGCCGGGGCCGGACGCATCATCGCGGTGGACACCAACCCCGACAAGTTCGCGCTGGCCAAGACCTTCGGCGCGACCGACTGCGTCAACCCCAAGGACCATGACAAGCCCATCCAGCAGGTCATCGTCGAGATGACCACCTGGGGCGTGGACCACAGCTTTGAATGCATCGGCAACGTGAACGTGATGCGCGCGGCGCTGGAGTGCGCGCACCGCGGCTGGGGCCAGTCGGTCATCATCGGCGTGGCCGGTGCGGGGCAGGAGATCAGCACGCGGCCGTTCCAGCTCGTCACCGGCCGGCGCTGGCTGGGCACGGCGTTTGGCGGCGTCAAGGGCCGCAGCCAGTTGCCCGGCATGGTCGAGGACGCCATGGCCGGCACCATTCAGCTGGCGCCCTTCGTCACCCACACCATGGGGCTGGCGGAGATCAACCGCGCGTTCGATTTGATGCACGCGGGCGAGTCGATTCGCTCGGTGGTGCATTTCGCGTGAGCGCGCCGGGCCGCTCCCAAGCGCGAATCCCGCAGCGCGCAGCGCAGCGGGATTGCCCGCTTTGTGCGCCGGGCCGCGCCCAAGCGCGAATCCCGAAGCGCGCAGCGCGGAGGGGACGTCGGGTTTGCGCG
>JAFEEB010000032.1:0-22143 GCA_018241325.1 Pseudomonadota bacterium
GGCCGACTGCTTTTGCAGCCGTCCCCATGGTCGGCCTGTTGTCCGCGCAAGACGCGAGTGATGACGCCCGCTTTTGATTACTTCTGATCAGTTCGCGCAACGAGTAGGCGTTGTGTGCTCGATGTACAAAAATCCATTGAGCACAAGAAAAGCGAGCGTCCGTCGCGGCTCGACAGTGACGCTTGCGCTATCAGGATCGTGAGAAGTGGCGGTTCACGCAAAACCGTATCGGTATGGTCTGATACGGCAGCGGTTTGAAAAAGCTGCGAGCGGTCGGAATCTATTGATCGGGGCTTGGGATTGGCTGCGGAAATCCGCTGGCGTCATATCCGATCAGGATACTGATATAGCGAGATAGCATCACAGAGAAGTCGCCTATGGTGACTGCCAAGCGCAGATTCGACGCTAAACACTGCCTGCCAATACTTGGAAATCGCGAGTTGGCGGGTGGTCATGCAACGATCGACCTATTGGTTCCCTGCTTGGACCTTGACCGGACGGGCTGCCGTCCGGCCTCAGCTCAACGGGCGACCAGATCTTCGGGCGTATCAACCAACATTGCCGTTTTTACCAGGCGCTCTACAGTCTGCCTGGCCAGCACCGGAGATACTTCCGATTGCTCTGCAAGCTCATCGGTTTCTATGGCATGTGCGGCGACCAGTCGAGCTGCAAGATGCAGGTTGGTCGGATCGACTGCCTCGATGACTGGACACTTGCCCAGGGCATCGTATGGCCGCAGCAGTGCGTGATAGATGTGCCAGGTGTCGATGCCGCGCGGCACCAGCTTCAGGACAGCCTGAATCAGCTTGCGTTTGATGGGGTCGAGTTGCCAGTCCGGGACGCGCTGTCCACGGTGACCCAGATGGATCGACAGGAGATTGCCAGCCTGAATCTCGTAAGTGATCCAGCGGCGGGACTTGCCAACCAGCTTGGCGTAGTCGGCCACCGACAGGTTGTGGGATGCCTCGAACATCTCCAGCAATTGCAAGCGCTCGCGCTGCACCTCTGACAGCGTGGGTCGCGCGTACTCGGGCAGATGCACCGCCGAAAGTCGATAGACGGAAGCTGGAACCGCTGGCGCATCCGGTGCAGGCGCAACGATCAACTGAGGGGCGTTTGGATTCAGGGCGGGCGGCTGCGCTGCCGCCTGTCCGGCAATCGTGGGCAGACCCTGCAGCGTGATGGTCAGGTGCGTGCTGGCAACTTCGAGCTGATTCTGCTCGAACAAGTCCAGGCGGTCGGCCCAGTCTTGCATCATGACGCGGCGCTGCTCGACGTACTCGGCGTGGTTGTAGGTCGCGCTGATCCGATCCGGATCGGCATGCGAGAGTTGGGCGTCTACCCACTTGGGCGGATAGCCCAATTCATTGAGCGCGGTCGATACGGTGGCGCGAACGCCGTGCCCAGTGAGCTGATCTTCATAGCCCATGCGCTTGAGCGCGCCATTGAGCGTGTTCTCGCTGAGAGGTTTTTTCAGGCACCAATCACCGGGGATGAGATAGACCTGCGCTGGCTTCAGATTTCCCAGCAGATGACGAACGACTTCTTGTGCCTGCAACGACAGTGGCACGATGTACGGCGGGATGTCGGCGAAACGCTGGCGCTTCTTCTTGGTGAGCTGCTTGCGTTGCTTGAGCCTGACAACCGGGATGATCCACAGACCGCGCTCCAGATCGAACTGATCGGGCGTGGCGTAGCGCAATTCACCGGTGCGCACGCCCGTGAGCAGCAGCAGACGTAGACCCAGTTGCGTATTCAGGCGGCCGCTGTACTTGCGCAACGTCTGCAGCATGGCCGGCAGTTCGGGCATGCGCAAAAAGGGGTTGTTCTCCACCGGCGGCAGCGGCATCGCCACCACATCCAAATCCTTGGCCGGGTTGTCGCCCATGTTGGGCACCACCACCGAGGCGTAGGTGAATAGCTGGCTGAACCAGGTGCGCAGCTTCTCGGCGACCGACAGCGAGCCACGTTTTTCCACTCTGCCGATGATGTCCAGCAGGTGGGCGCGGGTGACGTCGTAGATGGTCAGGTGGCGCAATACGGGAAACACGTCCTTGGCGAAGACGCGCCCGATCTGCTTGGGCGTACTTTGGCGGCCCTCATTTTCCAGAGAGAGGCTGCGGTGGGCCAGCCATTTGTCGTAGATGGCCTTGAAGGTGTGCTCGCCCGCCAGAACGATGGCGTGGCGCTTGCGCTTGCGGTCGGAGTGCGGGTTGACACCCTTGGCCAGAAGTGCCCGGGCCTCGTCGCGCAGATCACGGGCGTCTTTCAGGGAAAGGGCGGGATAGCCGCCGAAGGACATGCGCTCGCGCTTGCCGCCCCAGGTGAAGCGGAAGTGCCACGCCTTGAAGCCGTTGGCTGAAATGTGGAGGTAAAGGCCATCGAAATCGGCAAGCGCATACGCCTTGCCGCTCGTCTTGGCCTGTCGTACCTGGAGGTCTGAAAGCATGAACCAACTCCTGCGAAGCGAGTTGGATGCCATGTTCCCGAGCGGACCCCGGCTCCTCCAGAAACAATGCGGAACTGAGAACCTCCGCATTGCCGATGTACCACTCAATGTACCGTTTCGATGCGGCTGGGAGTGGATTTCGCTGGATGTCAGCGGATCGAGGTTGGCTAAAAAACCTCAATTCTTACAATGACTTACGACGTTCCTTGGCGTTCCCTGGAAGACCTTGGAAAGTCGCAGTGGAGCGGGTGAAGGGAATCGAACCCTCGTATGAAGCTTGGGAAGCTGCCGTTCTGCCATTGAACTACACCCGCATGCGAGCGGCGATTCTAGCCCAGCGCTGGCGGCGCGGTGGCCGCGCGGACGGCGTCGATGCCGCTGCGCACGGCGCCTTCCAGCGTGGCCGGGTAGGGGCCGACGATGAAGTCGCCGCAGGCCAGCAATGCGGGCGCGATCGCTGCGGGCGGGCGCTGCAGGCCGGCGGTGCAGGCAAAGGTGGCGCGCCTTTCGGTGATGGTGAGCAGCGGCCGCACGGCCAGGCCCAGTTCGCGCCGGGCCTGCATCACCACGGCCGCTTCGAGCGCTGCTCGCTCACCCCCGCTGTCGCTGACGACGAAGGCCAGCAAGCCGGTCGGATCGGCGGGGCGGGTGATGGCATCGCGGTCGAACACGAATTGCGCCGGCGCCTTGGGGCCGCTGCGCAAGGCCAGCATCGGGGCGGGCAGCAGGCGGTCCGATGCGGGTGTTGCCGCAGCCTGGGCATAGACGGTGGTGATGGCGCGGTGCGTCAGTCCGGCGGCGGTGGTACTCCACGCCAGCATGTCGCTTGCTACAACATTGGGAGCTGCTTGCGCTGACTGGACAAGCGCTGGAACCGCATTGAATGCGGAAGTGGCCCAGATGACCCGGTCGAAATCCTGTTGGCCAACGCGCCAGTGCGGTGCTTGCCAGTGCAGTGCGTCGATGCGCTGCCCGGTGCGCACCGCCGCGCCGCGCTGGGCCAGCCAGCGCGCGGCGGCGTGCGGAAACAAGGCGCCCAAGTCAACGCGCGGCAGCAGCAGGTTGGAGTGGCCGCGCCCGCCCAGCAGCGCGTCGTGCAGCACGCGCAGAAAGACGGGGCCGCTGGCCTCTGCGATGGGTGTGTTGAGGGCGGCCACGCACAGGGGCTCGATGAATTCGGCCAGCAGGCGCGGGGGCAGGGCGCGGCACAGCGCGGCCACGGTCGTTTCGGGCGCGCAAGCAAAGCCGGCGCGCCGCCACCCCATGGCCGTGCGCAGCAGCGCCACGCGGTCGCTCCAACGCCAGCCGCGTGCGCCCAGGATGCCCGTCAGCACGTCGAGCGGCGCGGGCCAGTCGGGCAACTGCAGGCCGCTGCCATCGGCAAAACGCAGCACGAGCGGCAGGCGCAGCAGGGCCTGGTCGGGGTCGACGCCGACGGTGCGCATCAGGCGCAGGCTCTCGGTGTAGGCGCCGATCAGGATGTGCTGGCCGTTGTCCACCATCACCTCGCGCCCATCGGGCAAGCGCAGCGCCAGGCCGCGCGCGCGGCCACCGATCTGGCGCGCCGCCTCGAACACGGTGACGCGGTGACCGGCCTGCACCGCGCGCACGGCCGCTGCCAGGCCGGCCCAGCCGGCGCCGACGACGGCGATGCGCAGCGGTGGGGCTGGTTGAGAATTCATGGGTCAAACAGCGCCACATCGCCCATACATCAAGCGCAAGCAGCTATCAAAACAGGGGTTAGAGTCCATGGCGCGGGACAATCCATCCAATGGCCGCGGAGCAGGCCAAGCCAGCGAACGCCGTGCCCGGACCTGCGCCGGGCACTGGCGTTGTCCACCCTCGCGCAGCAGAGGGGGGGAAGGCGCGTCAGCGACTCAGGGGGGTGTTTCAAAATCTCCCCAGCGCCTGCATCTTCCAGGCCAGCCAGAACTTGCGCAGGGGGGTGAGGCCGATGCGCTGGTGCAGCACCTGGAAGTCGCTGGCCTCGATCTCGCGCAGCAGGGTGCGGTAGATGCTGGCCATCATCAGGCCGGGCTTCTGGCTGCGGCGGTCCGGCGCGGGCAGCAGCGCCAGCGCCTCGTCATACAAGCGGTGCGCGCGTTCGGCCTGAAAGCGCATCAGGGCCGTGAAGCGATCCGAATACCGGCCCTTCAGAATGTCGTCGGCCTGCACCTCGAAGCGCTGCAAATCCGCCACGGGCAGGTAGATGCGCTGGCGCCGCGCGTCTTCGCCCACGTCGCGGATGATGTTGGTGAGCTGAAACGCCAGGCCCAGCCGGTGCGCGTAGTCGGTGGTCTGCGCCTCGGTCTGGCCGAAGATGCGTGCCGACACCTCGCCCACCACGCCGGCCACCAGGTGGCAGTAGCGCTCGAGCTCGGCAAAGTCGAAGTAGCGCGCCTGCTGCAAGTCCATCTGGCAGCCCTCGATCACGTCCAGCAGGTGGCGCGGCTCGATGCCGTAGTCGCGCGCGCCGGGCATCAGCGCCTGCATCACCGGGTGGCTGGCCTTGCCCTCGTAGGCGCTGCGCACCTCGCCCTGCCACCAGGCCAGCTTGGCGGCGGCCACGTCGGGGTCGTGCACCTCGTCCACCACGTCGTCCACCTCGCGGCAAAACGCGTAGAACGCCGTGATGGCGGCGCGCCGGGGCGGGGGCAGAAAGAGAAACGCGTAGTAAAAGCTGCTGCCCGAGGCGGCCGCTTTTTGCTGGACGTAGTCTTGGGGAGAGGTCACGGGGGGCGATTGTCACATTCGCAGCATGCGCCACAAGATGGCTGGGGCGTCGGTGGCGCGCAGGCGGGGGCGCTGGTGCAGCGCCTGCGCGCCCAGGGCTTCGACCTTGTCCAGCACGCGCAGGCCGCCCTGCACCACGGCGCGCAGCTCCCAGCCGGCGCGGCCGGGGATGCGGTGCACGAGTTTGGTGCCTTTGAGCATGGTTTCCCTTGCCTGGTGGGCGCAGGCAGCTATCAATTTTGTACTCTTTTCATCGGCTCGCAGCGCGCCGAATTGTGCCGACGGGTCGCTGACGGCGATGCCGTGCGCGGCGCATTCGGCCAGCGGCAGGTAGTAGCGTCCGCGCGCAATGTCCACCGACAGGTCTTGCCAGAAGTTGACGAGTTGCAGGGCGGTGCAGATGGCGTCGCTTTCCATCAGGGCCTGCGCGTCGCTCACGCCGTACAGATGCAGCAGCAGGCGCCCGATCGGGTTGGCCGAGCGGCGGCAGTACTGGAGCACCTCGGGCCAGTCGGCGTAGGCGGCGCCATCGCGCGTCATGGCCACGTCCTGCTCGAAGGCCGAGAGAAGGTCTTCGAGCGGCGCCAGCGGCAGGGCAAAGGCGCGGATTTGAGCGGCCAGCGGGGTGAACACCTGCGGCCAGCGGCCGTTGGACTGCACCCGGCCCGCAGCGGCCGCATGCAGGTCGCGGCGATAGCCGGCCAACGCGGCCAGGCGCTCGGCGGCGCCGGCATCGCCCTCATCGGCCAGGTCGTCGGCCGTGCGGGCGAAGTGGTAGATGGCCGCAATGGGCGCGCGCAAGCGCGGCGGGCACAGCCAGGAGGCGACCGGAAAATTCTCGTAATGGTCGATCGCGGCGCGTGCGGGCAGGCTCAAGGCGCGTGCTGCTCGAGAAAGCGCTGCGCGTCCAGCGCCGCCATGCAGCCGGTGCCGGCGCTGGTGATGGCCTGGCGGTACACATGGTCCTGCACGTCGCCGGCGGCGAACACGCCGGGCACGCTGGTTTGCGTGGCCATGCCTTGCAGGCCGCCCTGGGTGCGGATGTAGCCGTGCTCCATGTCGAGCTGGCCGTTGAAGATCTCGGAGTTGGGCGCGTGCCCGATGGCGATGAAGCAGCCCTTGAGCGCGATGTCCTCGGCGGCGCCGCCGTTCACCGGGCGAATGCGGATGCCGGTGACGCCGCTGGCGTCGCCCAGCACCTCATGAAGCACGTAAAACGTCTTGAGCACGATCTTGCCGGCGGCCACCTTGTCCATCAGCTTGTCGATCAGAATGGGCTCGGCGCGGAACTTGTCGCGCCGGTGCACCAGGGTGACTTTTCGCGCAATGTTGGACAGATACAACGCTTCTTCGACGGCCGTGTTGCCCCCGCCGATGACGCACACGTCCTGCTCGCGGTAGAAGAACCCGTCACAGGTGGCGCAGGCCGACACGCCGCGGCCCTTGAAGGATTCTTCGGACGGCAGGCCCAGGTATTTGGCCGAGGCGCCGGTGGCGATGATCAGGCTGTCGCAGGTGTAGGTGCCGCTGTCGCCGGTGAGGGTGAAGGGGCGCTGGGACAGATCGGCCGTGTGGATGTGGTCGAACACGATTTCGGTGGCAAAGCGCTCGGCGTGGGCCTGAAAGCGCTGCATCAGATCGGGCCCCTGCACGCCATCGACGTCGGCGGGCCAGTTGTCCACGTCGGTGGTGGTCATCAGCTGGCCGCCCTGCGCCATGCCGGTGATCAGGAGCGGCTTGAGGTTGGCGCGCGCGGCATAGACGGCGGCCGAATAACCGGCGGGGCCGGAGCCGAGGATGAGGACTTGGGCGTGGCGGTTGGGCATGGCGGGCGTGAAAAAGAGGGCAAAAACGGCGCGAAAACGTAGCGAACGGCCAACGCCGCCCCCTTCCCATCTTGGGCGACGGGGCTTGGAGCGCTTGCCGAGCGCGGCGATAATGCTCCCATTTTAAGAATAAGAAACGATTGAACAATCCGAACGATGGAGAAGCCCGCATGACGATGTTGACGAGTCTGGACTTGATTCGCCGAGTCCCGCTGTTTTCGATGCTGACCGACGCGCAGGCGGTGACGGTGGCCGACGGCGTGGTCAAGCGTCGCTTCAAGCGCGGGGAAATGATTGTCGAGCAGGGCAAGAAGACCAACGCCCTGTTCATCCTGCTCAACGGGCGCGCGCGCGTGGTCAGCACCGACAGCCGCGGGCGCGAGGTGATCCTGGCCACGCTGCAACCGGGCGACCACATCGGCGAGATGAGCCTGATCGACAACGAGCCGCACTCGGCCACGGTGCGCGCCGAGGTGCAGACCGACGTGCTGATGCTGGGGCGCAACGAGTTTGCCCGTTGCCTGCCCGAAAACTCCTCCATGGCCTACGCCGTCATGCGGGGCCTGGTGCAGCGCCTGCGCCACGCCGACCGCAAGATCGAGTCGCTGGCCCTGCTGGACGTGTATGGCCGGGTGGCGCGGGCCCTGCTGGAGTTCGCGGTGGACAGCGGCGATGGCGAGCGCATCATCCGCGACAAGATTTCGCGCCAGGACATCGCCAAGATGGTGGGCGCCTCGCGCGAGATGGTCAGCCGCGTGATGAAGGACCTGGAAGAGCGCGGCTACATCCAGACGCTGGACAACGGATCGGTCGTGATCAAGGACCAGCTGCATTCCATGGGGTAGATGGATGACCCCGGTCCGCGCACGCGGGGGCGCTTGGCGGGCGTTTTGCGCGCAGCCGCCCTGGGGCTTGGCACCGTCGCCACCGTGGGCGGCAACGGCGTGAAGGATCACGCCGCGTGCTCCATGCGGGCTGGGCGTGGCGGCCCGATTCGGCCGCATTGGCGTTAAGCTCCTGACTTGCAGTCGATTGATTCATGGCCTATCCCCTCAATACCTTCAACGCCGACGAGCGCGCGCCCTTGCCGCGCACGACCGTGCAGCGCTTCGCGCAAGAAATCGCCCTGGTGATCGGCCTGGCGCTGATCATCTTCCTGACGCTGGCGCTGGCCAGCTATTCGTCCGCCGACCTGGCCTGGTCCACCTCGGGCGCCGGCGGGCCGGTGCGCAACTGGGCCGGCATGCTGGGCGCGTGGCTGGCCGATTTCTTGTATGTGCTGCTGGGCTTCTCGGCCTGGTGGCTGGTGGCGGTGGCCGTGCGCGCCTGGGTGGGCACCCTGCTGCGCTGGATGCACGGGCAGGCCGCAGAGGCGGGCGGGCGCAAGCCCCTGTCGCCCTGGGGCCTGCTGGCATCGGTGCGCTGGACGTTCTGGGTGGGCCTGGCGCTGGTGCTGGCCGCCAGCTCGGGGCTGGAGTGGAGCCGCCTGTACCGCTTTGACGACGCCTTGCCCGGCGCGGCCGGCGGGGTGCTGGGCTACGTGGGCGGGCCGCTGGCGCTCAAGTGGCTGGGCTCGACCGGATCGAGCCTGCTGGGCATTGCGGCGCTGGTGGTCGGCGTGGCCCTGCTGTTTCGCTTCTCCTGGGGGCGCGTGGCCGAGCACATCGGCGCCGCGCTGTACACGCTGGTGGAGCGGCGCCGCTCGCGCAAGGCCATGGCCGAGGACGTCGAGCTGGGGCGCCGGGCCACGCGCGAGCGCGACGAGGTGCTGACGCAGGAGCGCGAGGGGGTGCAGGAGCAGCCCCCCGCGCCGGTGCTGATCGAGCCCACGGTGACCGAGGTGCCCAAGAGCGAGCGCGTGATCAAGGAAAAGCAAAAGCCCTTGTTCACCGAGCTGCCCGACAGCAAGCTGCCGCAGGTGGACTTGCTGGACGGCGCGGTGGCGCGCCAGGAAACCGTGGCGCCCGAGACGCTGGAGATGACCAGCCGCCTGATCGAGAAAAAGCTCAAGGACTTCGGCGTCGAGGTCAAGGTGGTGGCCGCCGCGCCCGGCCCCGTCATCACGCGCTACGAGATCGAGCCGGCCACGGGTGTCAAGGGCTCGCAGGTGGTCAACCTGGCCAAGGACCTGGCGCGCTCGCTGTCGCTGGTCTCCATCCGCGTGATCGAGACCATCCCGGGCAAAAACTACATGGCCCTCGAATTGCCCAACGCGCGGCGCCAGTCGATCCGCCTGTCCGAGATCCTGGGCTCGCAGGTCTACAACGACGCCAAGAGCCTGCTGACCATGGGCCTGGGCAAGGACATCATCGGCAAGCCCATCGTGGCCGACCTGGCCAAGATGCCGCACGTGCTGGTGGCCGGCACCACCGGCTCGGGCAAGTCGGTGGGCATCAACGCGATGATTCTGAGCCTGCTGTACAAGGCCGAGCCCAAGGACGTGCGCCTGCTCATGATCGACCCCAAGATGCTGGAGATGTCGGTCTACGAAGGCATTCCGCACCTGCTGGCGCCCGTGGTCACCGACATGAAGCAGGCCGCCAACGGCCTGAACTGGTGTGTGGCCGAGATGGAGCGGCGCTACAAGATCATGAGCAAGTCCGGCGTGCGCAACGTGGCCGGCTTCAACCAGAAGATCGACGAGGCCAAGGCGCGCGGCACCTTCGTCTACAACCCCTTCAGCCTCACGCCCGAAGACCCCGAGCCGCTGGAGCGCCTGCCCCACATCGTGGTCGTCATCGACGAACTGGCCGATTTGATGATGGTGGTGGGCAAGAAGATCGAGGAGCTGATCGCGCGCCTGGCGCAAAAAGCGCGCGCCGCCGGCATCCACCTGATTTTGGCCACGCAGCGCCCCAGCGTGGACGTGATCACGGGCCTCATCAAGGCCAACATCCCCACGCGCATTTCGTTTCAGGTCTCCAGCAAGATCGACAGCCGCACCATCCTCGACCAGATGGGCGCCGAAGCGCTGCTGGGCATGGGCGACATGCTGTACATGGCCAGCGGCACGGGCCTGCCCATTCGCGTGCACGGCGCCTTCGTCAGCGACGAGGAGGTGCACCGCGTGGTGGACTACCTCAAGAGCCAGGGCGAGCCCAACTACATCGAGGGCGTGCTGGAAGGCGGCACCGTCGATGGCGAGGAGGGCGGCTTCGGCGGCGGCGAGGACGGCGGCGGCGAGAAAGACCCGATGTACGACCAGGCCGTCGAGGTGGTGCTGAAAAACCGCAAGGCCAGCATCTCGCTGGTGCAGCGCCATCTCAAGATCGGCTACAACCGCGCCGCGCGCCTGGTCGAGGACATGGAAAAGGCCGGCCTGGTGAGCGCCATGACGGCCGACGGCAAGCGCGACATCCTGGTGCCGGCGCGGGCCGAGTAGGGCATGTGCTTCCATCCGGCAAGCCGATGTATCGACCAGTTGCCGGGCTGAACCTTCTGGCCCCTGCCTCGATCCGAACGCCCATGACACTCAAGCTTCCTTCGTTCACGGGACGGTCAAGTGCCGTGCTCTCGCTGCTGGCCTTGACGGCCTCCATCGCCTGGGCCGATGGCCTGAGCAGTCTGCAGGCCTTCATCCAGAACACCCGCAGCGGCCGCGCCGACTTCACGCAGACGGTGACCGCGCCCACGCGGGACGGCAAGCCGGGGCGCGTCAAGACCTCCAGCGGCACTTTCGAGTTTCAGCGCCCGGGCAAATTCCGCTTCGACTACAAGAAGCCCTTCGTGCAGACCATCGTGGCCGACGGCAAGACGCTGTGGCTGTACGACGCCGACCTGAACCAGGTGACCGAGCGCGGGCAGGCGCAGGTGCTGGGGCAAACGCCGGCCGCGCTGATCGCCGAGGCCACCGACCTGCGCGCGCTGCAGGCCGACTTCACGCTCGCTGCCGAGCCCGCGCGCGATGGCCTGCAATGGGTCAAGGCCGTGCCCAAAACCAAAGACGGCCAGCTGCAACAGGTGCAGGTGGGTTTTGACGGCGACAAGCTGGCGGCGCTGGAAATTCTGGACAGCTTTGGCCAGCGCTCGGTGCTTAAATTCGGCGCGATGCAGCTCAACCCGCAACTGTCGGCTGGCGCGTTCGAATTCAAGCCGCCCGCCGGGGCGGATGTGCTCAAGCAGTAAGTTGGCCGCCGTCCGTTTTCAGGGGTCAGCCATACCGGGCGTGCCAAGCGGGGATCCAGCGTGCCAGCAGCGCGGTGACGTTGCCGGCGTCGCTGCTTGAGTGCAAATCCAGGTGCGTGGCGGTCGTGCGCAAGGCGCAGGCGGGGTCGCTCAGATCCAGCGCCTGCGCGCCGTTTTGCTTGCTCAGTTTTTCGCCGTCCGCGCCCAGCACCAGCGGCGTGTGCAGGTAGCGGGGCGTGGGCAGGCCCAGCGCGGTTTGCAGGGCGATCTGGCGCGCGGTGTTGTCGGCCAGGTCCTCACCGCGCACGATGTGCGTGATGCCTTGCGCGGCATCGTCTGTCACCACCGCCAGTTGATAGGCCCACAGGCCATCGGCGCGCCGCAGCACGAAGTCGCCCACCTCGGCGGACAGGTGCTGCTGCTGCGCGCCCAGGCGGCGGTCGTGCCAATGGATGACGGCGGCAAGTGCTTCACTATTGATAGCTGCTTGCGCTGGATGGGCAGGCGCTACAGGCTGATTTTTGTCAAATCGAACGTCGCTGGACTTTCGAGACGCGCCCTCACCCCAAGCCTCTCCCAGAGGGCGAGGGGGCACATTCGGCAGAGCCGATCGCCCTCGCCCCTCTGGGGAGAGAAAGGGGTGAGGGGCGGCTGCGGTGAGCACATCGGCCAGCCATTTTTGTTCCAAGCGTTCGGTGTGCAGGCGCCAGGCGCGCGGCGCGCGTCCGCGCAGGCCGCCGCGCTCGGGGCGGCAGGTGCCGGGGTAGGGCAGCTCGCGCCCGCGCTGGCGGGTGATTCCGGCCGCCGCCTGCGCCCGCTCGATGTCCAGGCGCGAGCAGGCGCAGGGGTAGGCCAGGCCGGCCGCGATGAGGCGGTCGAGCGCGGCCTGGTACGCCGCGCCGCGCGTGGACTGCCAGATGGGTGGCGCGTCGGGGTGCAGGCCGCAGCGCGCCAGTTGTTGCAGGATCAAAGTGTCGGCGCCGGGCACGCAGCGTGGCGTGTCCACGTCCTCGATGCGCACCAGCCAGCGCCCGCCGTGGGCGCGCGCATCGAGCCAGCTGGCCAGCGCCGCGACCAGCGATCCGCCGTGCAGCGGTCCGGTGGGCGAGGGGGCGAAGCGGCCGAGGTACAAACGGCGTGAGGGGATGTCAGCGCAGGGCCAGCGCCAGCTCCAGGCCCGACACAAAAGCGTCTTCCACCCGATGGCCCAGACACCAGTCGCCGCACAGGCCCAGGCCCCGCGCGGCGTCCCACACGAAGGGCTGGCCCAGCGCCTGCACGGTGCGCGCGTGCGGCCACAGCCGCGCCTGCGCGTGGCTGGGCGTGGCGCGGATGCCGGTGACTTCGGCAAAGGCCTTTTGCAGCTTGGCGCTCACGCGCTGGGCATCGTCGCCGGCGTGTTCTTGCGACCAGGCGCTGCTGGCCTGCACCGTCCAGCGCTCGATGCCGCCGCGCTGCGGCTTGGACGATTCGCGTGCCAGCCAGGCCATGCGGTGGTGCGTGCTGCGGGCGGCGTTCCACTGCGGGCCCAGGGTGTACAGGCCGGGCTGCGAGGCTTGCGCAAAGGCCAGCATCAGCGTCCAGCACGGGGCCATGTCCACGGCTTGCAGCGACTGCGCGAGGGCCTGGCATTGCTGCGATGTTGATAGCAAGTCTCGCGCATCCGGCGCGGGCGTGGCCAAGATGACGCGCTCAAAGTGGACCGCAGCGGGCTTGCCGCCAGGCCCCTGCAGGCGCAGTTGCCAGCCGCTGCGGCCGGCGCGCTCCAGTCCCAGCACGCGCGTGCCCAGCTGCAGGCGCCCCGCGGCGCGCAGCGGCTCGGCCCAGCACTGCGCCAGCGTGCCCATGGTGGGGGTGGCCACCCAGTGCGCCTCGCCGGCGAGCGGTGCGGCTTCGAGCTGGCGGCCGTGCTCGTCGCGCACGCGCACGGCGCTGGCGCTCCAGCGCCGGGCGACGCCGGGCGCGGCGGTCTCCAGCGCCTGGCCGAAGCGCGCGTCGCGCACGGTGAAGTACTGCGCCCCGCCGTCAAAGCTGCCGAAGGGCGAGTCGCTGGAGGCCATGCGCCCGCCCACCTGCGGCGCGGCCTCCAGCAGCGTCACGTCATGCCCGGCCTGCACCAGCGTGCGCGCGCAGGCCAGTCCGGCGATGCCGGCGCCGATGACGGCGATGCGTTGGGATGGGGAGGATTGGGGGCGCGGTTGGGGGCGGGGGCGGCTCATGCGGCAACTCTACACGCTTGCCGGGCCGTCCAGCAGCGCGCGGCGGGTGACAGGGCGCTCCAGCTGGTGCAGCCACCACGACAAGGCCTTGCCCGGCGCGGCCTGCGCGGGCCAGGCGTAGTGCAGCGTGGCGGTGCGCGTGCTGCGCTCCACGCGCCGCGCCACCAGTTGCCCGCTGGCCAGGCTGGACCGCGCCAGGGGCTCGGGCAGAAAGCCCACGCCCAGGCCGCGCAGGTGGGCGTCCAGCTTGGCTTGCAGGCTGGCGACGGTGAGCGCCTCCTGGCCCGCCAGCAGGCCGAAAGACAGCGAGGCGCTGCCGGGCGCCGAGTCGGCCACCACGATGGCGCGGTGCTTGAGCAGATCGCTGTCCGACAACGGCTCGGGCACGCGGGCCAGCGGGTGCGTGGGCGCGAGGGCGTACACAAAGCGCACCTGGCCCAGCGGCTTGGCCCGCAGGTTGGCGGCGCTGGCGGGCTCCAGCGTCACGCCCAGCGCCAGGTCGGCCTGGCCCGAGGTCAGCGCGTTCAAGGTGCCGCTCAGAATTTCGGAGCGCAAGCGCAATCGCGTGGGCGGGTTCAAGGCGTAGAAGTCGCAGCACAAGTCCAGCAGCACGGCTTGCGAGACCACGCCGTCCACGGCCAGCGTGAGCTCGGGCTCCCAGCCGGTGGCCACGCGCTGCACGCGCCGCACCAGGGTGTCCACCTCCTGGCGCAGGCGCTCGCCCTGGGCCAGCAGCTCCACCCCGGCGGGCGTGGGGCGGGCCTGGCGGTGGCTGCGGTCGAACAGCAGCACGTCCAGCGCGTCCTCGATCTGGCGCACCCGGTAGGTCAGGGCGCTGGGCACCAGGCCCAGCTCGCGTGCGGCCCCGGCAAAGCTGCCGGTGCGCGCAATGGCGTGCAGCAGGCGAAAGGCTTCAGGGGTGAGGACGTCGGCGGAATCGGCCATGGATCAGTCAAATTTATTGAATGATGCCATCAAAACCGTTCACCCACATCGACGGCGCCGGCCCCGACAATTCGGTCACCAAGGAGTTGACCATGATCAAGATTCGAAAATCCGGCGAGCGCGGCTTGGCCGACCACGGCTGGCTCCAGTCCCGCCACAGCTTCTCGTTTGCCGACTATTACGACCCGGCCCACATGGGCTGGGGCAACCTGCGCGTCATCAACGAAGACCGCATCGCGCCCGGCGCGGGCTTTGGCACGCACGGCCACCGCGACATGGAAATCATCAGCTATGTGCTGGAGGGCGAATTGGCGCACCAGGACAGCATGGGCAACGTGGTCGCCATCCCGCCCGGCGACGTGCAGCGCATGAGCGCCGGCACCGGCGTGCAGCACAGCGAGTTCAACCACGCCCAGGGCCAGACCACGCACTTTCTGCAAATCTGGATCGAGCCCGACCAGCGCGGCGTGGCGCCCAGCTATGAACAAAAGAGCGTACCTGCCGTTGAAAAGCGCGGTCGGCTGCGCCTGATCGCTGCCCGGCCACCCGACGCCGGCGCGGTGGCGATCCATGCGGACGCGCGCGTGTATGCCGGGCTGTTCGACGGCGACGAATCCGCGCGGCTGGCCCTGGCCCCCGCGCGCAAGGCCTATGTGCACGTGGTGCGCGGCGCGCTGCACGTCAACGGCCAGGCGCTGGCCGCCGGCGACGCGGCGCTGCTGGCCGACGAAGCCGCCATCGAGCTGGACCACGGCCGGGACGCCGAGGTGCTGGTGTTCGACCTGGCGCCGTAGGCAAGAACAAAATCAGGCTGTAGTGCCCGCCAATCAAGCGCAAGCAGCTATCAAATTGATATTTCTCAACCTTTCACTCCAACCCAAAAGGACTTTCACCATGAACGCATTGCAAAACCCCGTGGCCCTGCTGGGCCGCCTGCTGATCGCCGCCCTGTTCATCCCGGCCGGCATCGCCAAGATCGGCGGCTTTGCCGGCACGGCCGGCTACATCGCATCCAAGGGCCTGCCCCTGCCCGAGCTGGGTGCGGTGATCGCCATCCTCGTCGAGGTCGGCGTGGCCGCGGCCTTGCTGATCGGCTTCAAGGCGCGCTGGGCCGCGCTGGTGCTGGCGCTGTTCACGCTGGTGGCGGCCGCAACTTTTCACAACTTCTGGACACTGCCGGCCGATCAGCAGATGGTGCAGCAACTGATGTTCACCAAGAACATCGCCATCGTCGGTGGCCTGCTGGCCTTCGTCGCGTTCGGCGCCGGGGCGTTCAGCCTGGACGCGCGCCGCGCGCAAGCCTGACGCCTGCGACGCGACGCGACGCGACGCGACGCGACGCGACGCGACGCAAAAAAGCCCCGGCACGCCGGGGCTTTTTTGTGGGCGAATTTTGTCCGACCGATCAGAAGTTCAGTTCCTTGTCCACGTCCAGCACCTTGCGGCGAGCCATGGCCAGGTTGCCGCGCTGCTTGTCCAGCACCAGGTAGACGAACACGCCGTCCTTGCGCGCCGAGGGGCGGATGATGTGGTACTGCTTGCCCAGGGTGATCAGGATGTCCTCGATCACGTCGTTCAGGCCCAGCGCACGCATGGTCTTCGTCTTGGCGCGGATGACCTCGGTGTTGCCGGCGGCGGCCACTTCCAGGTCGATGCCGCTGCCGATCGAGCCCAGCATCATGCCGGAGCCCGAGTCGACCACCGAGGCGCACATGGCGCCGTCCAGGGTCATCAGTTCGTCAAGAGTTTGTTTGATGTTTGCCATGGTTTTCTCCAGTCAAGGGTTGAGGGAACAAAGGGCGTGAAAAAGGGGTCGCCGGCGGCGCGCCACGCGCCAGAACGCGCCGCTCGGCAGGAAAGACGAAAAGGGGTGATGTCGCATCACAGCAGATTGACCAGCTGCGCCAGCTCCTGCGCATGGGCTTGCCATTGGTTCCAGTCGAGCCCGGATTTCTGGCCCGCCGTCAGCGACACGAGCAGCATGCCGCCACCGCAGGGCAGCAGGGTGAGGCGGCCGTGCGCGTGCATCATGATCGAGGCACGCAGCTCGCCCAGGTCCTGGAACTGGCCGGCCAGCCGGCCGTACAGGCGCCAGTAGTCGCTGGCGGCCTCGGCGAAGGTCTGCACGCCTTCGATCTGACCGGCGTGATGCCACACCATGCCGGCGTCGATCTCGACCAGGGCGCAGCCGTTGACGCCGGGCAACTGGGCCATGGCGTCGAGCTTGTTGCGCAGGGCCTGCTGCTTCATGCTTCTTCCAGCGTTCTGGCCAGGCTGGCCAGGCGGTAGTTGACCTGCGCCAGGATGGCGCCGCCCTTGGCGATGGCGATGACGACCAGCGCGTCGTCCTTGCGATGCACGCTGTAGACGATGGCAAAGCCGTCGTCGGTGTCGATGGTGACGCTCTTGTTGCGCCCCAGGCTGGCCTCCTGCGACACCACCTGGCTGATGGCCGAGATCGAGCTGGCCATGGCGGCGACGCGGGCCGCCTCGCCCGTGCGCATGGCCGAGGCGACGTCGAAGCCGTCGATGGTGGCCACCACCACGGCCGACAGGCCATCGACCTCGTCCAGGGCGCTTTGGGATTCGCGTTTGGCCAGGTTCTTGACGGCGGGCGCGAGCTTGAGTTTGTGGGACATGGTTTTTACTCTCCGAGCAGGCCGGCCTCGAGTTGGGCCAGCAGGATGTCGATCAGCATGAGGACGTCGCCCTTCTTGCGCACATCGACGTCGAGCACCGGCAGCACGCGCTGGTGGCGCGCCAGTTCATCGATGTAGTCGTCCATGCTGGGCGAGGGGTGGGTTTGCAGGCGGCCGATGCCCACCACGCAGGGCATGGTGTCCAGGTCATCGGCAAAGCCTTCGAGGTACACGCGCAGATCGGCCAGCGGATCGGCGCGCGAGTTGTCGGTGAGGATGATCATGCCCAGCGCGTTCTTGGCCAGAATCTTCCACATGAAGTCGAAGCGCGACTGGCCGGGCGTGCCGAACATGCGGATGCGGTCGCCCCCCTCGAGCGTGAACTGGCCGAAGTCCAGGCCCACGGTGGTGCGGGCCTTGGCGTGGGAGGCGTCGTTGTTGGTGACGTCGGTGACGATCGGTGGCGTCTCGCTGACGGCGGCGATGGCGGTGGTCTTGCCCGCGCCCATGGTGCCGGTGAACAGGAGTTTGTATTCGTTCATGATGGCTCTGTGCCCCTGTGGATCAAAGGCCCAGCCGGCGACGAATGCCGGCAATGAGGCTGCGTCCGAATTTCGGCGAGGGTGCCGGGACTGCCGCCGGGGCGCTGGTGGCGGGCACCGGCGTGCGCTGCTCCACCAGACCGGCGCTGCGCAGCAGGTTCATGAAGTTCTGGCAGTCGCTCGGGCTTTGCCGGCTGAGGGTGGCCAGTTCGGTGATGCTCAGGGCGCGCCGCGACAGCATGGTGGCCATGCGGATGCGGTTGGCGTCGCCGCGCAGCGCGATGGCCGGCGGCCAGCGGCGCAGCTTGAAGCGCGTGCCCTCAGCCGCTGCGTCGTCGGCGGCCATGGCCGGCTCGTCGGCACTGGCTTCGGCGACAGCGGGCGCGCTGGCGGCCGGCTCGGCCGGGCGGGTGCCGAGCAGGTCGCGCTCGACAAGCGCAAGCCAGTTTTGCAGGCGCTCGGCGCGGATCGGGCGCTGCAGCGTGTTGGGCGCGTCCGCGTCATGCATGCGGGTCAGGCGCAGCACCGCACGGGCCATGGTGTTGGCGTCGGCAAGCTGGTGCGGCCCGCTGGTGCCGTCGGTCAGCAGCGCGTCGTACGGCGGCGCCGTGACGAAGGTCCAGCGAAAGGGGCCACCGTGTTGGAACAGCCGCAACAGCGTTTGCACCAGCACGACTTCTCCGGGGGGCAATTCGTGCGCCCCCAATCTCAGTGTCGTCATTCTTTTTCTCGCTCCCTGCCTCGGTGACCGGATGCGCCGCGGGCGGCGCAGGGGTCATGAGGACGGCCCAATTTTTGTTGCGCGAATCTCGATGGGCGGTGACTGCCACATCGAATTTCGACGTCGCTGATACTAATGAAGGATTAACCCGTTATGCCGAATAACGACCCGTTGTGATCGAAGATATTGGAAGAAAGTGTTGAATATTTGTCAGTGCTGATGTTTTGGGGCCTTCGGACGAGGTCTTGGCTTGCAGGGTTGCGGGCCGAGCGAGCGGTCGAGGTGCGGCGTGAAGCGAATCGGCGCGCGAGATGACCGAAAATCGGCCCCATGTTTGTTCACCTTCGCCTGCACACCGAGTTTTCCGTCGTCGATGGCACGACCCGCATCGACGACATCGTCCAGGCCGCCGCGGCCGATGGGCAGCCCGCGCTGGCCATCACCGACTGGGGCAACCTGTTTGGCGCGGTCAAGTTCTACAAGGCCGCGCGCGGGGCGGGGGTCAAGCCCTTGCTGGGGGCCGAGATCCTGCTGGACGGCCTGGCCGGCGACGCGCCCACGCGCGTGCTGCTGCTGGTGCAAAACCACGCGGGCTACCTGAATCTGTCGCAGCTGCTCACCCTGGCCTGGACCGAGGGGGTGAGCAAGGGCCTGGCGATCGTGCAGTGGGACTGGCTGCGCGCGCATGCCGAGGGTTTGCTGCTGCTGTCGGGTGCGCAGGCCGGGCCGCTGGGCCCCAGCTTGCTGCAGCGCGATGCGCAAGCCGCTGGCGCGATTGCGCTGCAGCTGGCCGAGGTTTTTCCGCACCGCTTTTATCTGGAGCTGCAACGCGCCGGCCGCCCGGATGACGAGGCGCACGTGGCCGCCGCCGTGCAACTGGCCGCAAGGCTGGCGCTGCCGGTGGTGGCCACGCACCCGGTGCAGTTTCCGACCGAGGCGGACTACGAGGCGCACGAAGCGCGCGTGTGCATTGCCGAAGGCGAAATCCTGGGCAACCCGCGGCGCGTGCGGCGCTTCACCACCGAGCAGTATTTCAAGAGCAGCGCGCAGATGGCCGAGCTGTTTGCCGACGTGCCCTCGGCGCTGGCCAACAGCGTGCAGATCGCGCAGCGCTGCAACCTCACGCTCACGCTGGGCAAGCCGCAGCTGCCCAATTTTCCGGTGCCTGCCGGGTACACCATCGAGACGTACTTTCGCCATGCTTCGCAAGAGGGGCTGGAACAGCGCCTGGCGCACCTGTACCCCGACGCGGCGCGGCGCGATGCCGAGCGAGCGCGCTACCAGGAGCGGCTGGACTTCGAGATCGACACCATCTTGAAGATGGGCTTTCCGGGCTACTTTCTGATCGTGGGCGACTTCATCAACTGGGCCAAGCAAAACGGCTGCCCGGTGGGGCCGGGGCGCGGCTCGGGCGCGGGCTCGCTGGTGGCGTATGCGCTTCAGATCACCGACCTGGACCCGCTGCAGTACAAGCTGCTGTTCGAGCGCTTCCTGAATCCCGAGCGCGTGTCGATGCCCGACTTCGACATCGATTTTTGCCAGGCCAACCGCGACCGCGTGATCGACTACGTCAAGGACAAGTACGGGCGCGATGCCGTCAGCCAGATCGCCACCTTCGGCACCATGGCCGCGCGCGCGGCGATTCGCGACGTGGGCCGCGTGCTGGACATGAGCTACACCTTTTGCGACGGCATCAGCAAGCTCATCCCCAACAAGCCGGGCAAGCCCGTCACGCTGCAATACCCGCCGCCGGGCCTGTCGGCCGACGAGAAGGAAAAGTACGCCATCGCCGCCGAGCCCATGCTGGCCGCGCGCATCAAGGGCGAGGAGGAGGTGCGCACCCTGGTCGAGCTGGCGCAGCGGCTGGAGGGCATGACGCGCAACGTCGGCATGCACGCCGGCGGCGTGCTGATTGCGCCCGGCAAGCTGACCGACTTTGGGCCGCTGTATCAGCAGCCCGGCAGCGATTCGGCCGTGAGCCAGTACGACAAGGATGACGTGGAGGCCGTGGGCCTGGTCAAGTTCGACTTTTTGGGCCTGGCCACGCTCACCATCCTGGAGCTGGCGCGCCAGTTCATCGCCGCGCGCCACGCGGGCCAGCAGGACTTTGCCTACGAGAACATCGCGCTCGACGACAAGGCCACCTACGAGCTGTTTCAGCAGGGCCGCACCGAAGCCGTGTTCCAGTTTGAAAGCCGCGGCATGCAGGGCATGCTGCGCGACGCCAAGCCCACGCGGCTGGAGGACCTGATCGCCCTCAACGCCCTGTACCGCCCGGGGCCGATGGATCTGATCCCCAGCTTCGTCGCGCGCAAGCACGGGCGCGAGCCGGTCGAGTATCCGCATCCTCTGGTGGCCGAGATGCTGTCGGAGACCTACGGCATCATGGTCTATCAGGAGCAGGTGATGCAGACCGCGCAGATCCTGGGCGGCTACAGCCTGGGCGGCGCCGACCTGCTGCGCCGCGCCATGGGCAAGAAAAAGGCCGAGGAGATGGCCCAGCACCGCGCCATCTTCCGCGAGGGCGCGGCCAGAAACGGCATCGGCGAGGCCAAGGCCGACGAGATCTTCGACCTGATGGAGAAGTTCGCCGGCTACGGCTTCAACAAGTCGCACGCCGCCGCCTACTCGCTGCTGGCCTATCACACCGGCTGGCTCAAGGTGCACTACGCCGCCGAGTTCTACTGCGCCAACATGACGGTGGAAATGGACAACACCGACAAGCTCAAGGTGCTGTACGAGGATGCGCTGCGCGAAGGCATGGCGTTCGAGCCACCGGACGTCAACCGCGGCGGCTGGCGCTTCGAGCCCGTGGGCGACCATCTGATCCGCTACGGCCTGGGCGCCGTCAAGGGCACCGGCCAGCAGGCCATCGAGGCCATCGTGGCCGCGCGCGAGGGGCGCGGCGCGGGCGCCGCCGGCGAGGAGAGCGGCCCCTTCAAGAGCCTGTTCGATTTTTGCCGCCGCATCGACCGCACGCGCGTCAACAAGCGCACGGTGGAGGCCCTGGTGCGCGCCGGCGCCTTCGACAGCCTGCACATGAACCGCGCCGCGCTGGCTGCGGCCATCGACCTGGGCTTCGAGTTTGCCGCCGCGAGCGAGGCCAACCAGAACCAGGGCGGGCTGTTCGACCTGCTGGACGACGGCCAGGGCTCCAGCACGCAGGAGCCCGAGTTGCCTGCGGTCATGCCCTGGGGCGTGAAGGAGCGCCTGTCCTTCGAGAAGACCGCCATCGGCTTTTATCTGTCGGGCCACCTGTTCGACGAATGCGAGCGCGAGGTGCGCCAGTTCGTGCGCCGCGCGCTGGCCGACGTGTCCGATGGCCGCGAGCCCCAACTGCTGGCCGGCATCGTGGGCGATTTGCGCGTGATCAACGGCCAGCGCGGGCGCCTGGCCCTGTTCAAGCTGGACGACAAGAGCGCGTCGCTGGACGCGCGCGCCGACGAGGCCTTGATCAATGCGCACCGCCATTTGCTGAAGGACGACGAGCTCATCATCGTGCAGGCCAAGGCCATGCCCGATCGCTTCTCGGGCGGGCTGCAACTGAACATCACGCAGATCTGGGATTTGCCCGGCGCGCGCTGTCGCTTCGGCAAGTTTCTGCGGGTGGCGGCCGGCGGCAAACCCCCGGACGTCGCGCGCCTGCTGGCCGACTTTCCGCCCCGGCGCGAGAGCACCGAAGCCGGAGACGTCTGGCACGGCCTGCCCATCCGCCTGTTGCTGGAGCGCCGCCAGGGCGGCGCCGGCGTGATGGCCCAGCTGCAACTGGGCGAGCAGGCGCAGTTTTATCCCAGCGATGCCGCCCTGGCCGGCTGGATGGCGCAGGCCGACGAGGGGCGAGCGCAAATCGTGTACGAGTGATGGCGCGTGGTGTGCAGGCCCGTCATTGCGAGCGAAGCGAAGCAATCCAGTCCGGCGCCGCCACGAGGCGCAGCCGCTGGATC
>JAFEEB010000032.1:22156-25733 GCA_018241325.1 Pseudomonadota bacterium
TCGCTGCGCTCCTCGCGATGACGGTGGGGTTTTGTCCGTCAATCAATAAAAAATCGGCCGGCATCTCGTACGAGTCAAGCGCGAATTGCTATCAAACAAATAGTCATGACACTCCGCCCGTCATTGCGAGCGCAGCGAAGCAATCCAGTCCGGCGCTGCCACGAGGCGCAGCCGCTGGATCGCCACGTCGCTGCGCTCCTCGCGATGACGGCGGGGGGATTCGGTTCGCCGATCCATGATAAATCGGCCGATAGCCCGCACGCATCAAGCGCAGGTAGCAATCAAATAAATAGCTATCAACCGCGCAACTTGAACACGATTTCCATCGGATTCCAGTAGCGGCCATTGTCCGAGGGCAGCTTCTCGGTGCGGTCGAGCGCGCGCAGCACGGCGTCGTCCCAGGATTTTTCGCCGCTGGACTTCTTGATGCGGCGGTTGATGATGAGACCCGTGGGCCCGGTTTGCACCTCGACGATGGTCACGGGGTTGCCGGCGACGTCGTCGGTGAACACGATGTTGGGACGCACTGCGGCACGCACCTTGGCGGCGTAGCCGGCCGATGGGCCCGCGTCGCGCTCGGCTTGGCCGCCGGGCGTGCGGCCGCTGCCGCTGGCGGCGCTGTCGTCGCCGGTGCCGGCCAGCTTGGCCAGCCGGTCGAGCTCGGCTTTGCGCCGAGCGTCGGCGGCCTTGGCCTCGCGTGCGGCATCGGCCTTGCGCTCGGCGTCGGCCTGCTTGGCGGCCTCGGCCTTTTTGGCCGCTTCGGCTTTCTTCGCGGCCTCGGCCTTGGCCGCCGCTTCTTTCTGCTTGGCCTCGTCGGCGGCCTTTTTCTCGGCGGCCTGTTTGGCTGCCTTGTCCGCGGCTTGTTTTTCGGCGTCCTGGCGTTTTTGCTCGGCCAGTTTTTTGGCTTCGGCGGCCTTCTTGTCGTCGGCGGCCTTTTTCAGCGCGGCTTGCTTGCGCTCGCGTTCCTGCTCGAGCTTGGCCTGGCGTTGCTGCTCCTGCTGGGCCGCCAGGCGCTTTTGCTCTTCGAGCTTTTTCTTTTGTGCCAGCGCGATCTCGGCGTCGCGGGCCTGCTCGTCCGCCACTGGCTGGGGCGGTGGGGGCGGGGGCTTGGGGGCGGCGACGGGCTCGGGCGGCGGTGGCGGCGGTGGTGGCGGCACGGGCACCGGCGGTGGCGTGGGCGCGGTCGGCCGCGGCGCCGGCGCGGCGCGCTGCACGCTGGGGGCCCACAGCTCGGCTTCCACGCTTTCGTCGCTGTCCGTCTTCCAGCGCAGGCCCCAGGTCAGCGCCAGGATCAGCAGCACGTGCGCCAGCACGGCCCACGTCAGCGCGCGCCGCATGCCACCGGGCGGCGGCGGATCGAATTCGGCGCGCTCGGCCAAGGTTTCTGTCATGTCAGCATCAGCGAGGGGCGAACGCCCGTCAGCGATTCAGGGGCGCGTTTCATTTGACTGAGAGGCCGACGCGCTGCACCCCCGCCTCGCGCAGCTTGCGCATCATGGTCACCACCTGCTGGTAGCGCAGCTCGTTGTCGGCGGCCAGCATCACGGGCAGATCGGGGTTCTTGGCCAGCGCGGCCTTGATCTGGTCGATGGCTTCGCCCTCGCTCACGTTCTTGGCGCTCAGCTCGCCGCCCAGCGACAGCTCGCCCTCGTGGTTGATCAACACGTCGATGCGCTTGTCGGGCGCCTTTTGCGACTTGCCGGCGGTGGGCACGTTGATGGCGCCGGGCGTGATGACGGTGGCGGTGACCATGAAGATGATGAGCAGCACCAGCATCACGTCGATGAAGGGCACCATGTTGATCTCGTTGATGGTGCGGCGGCCGCGGCCGCGCGAGGCGGTGGCTGGCATGTCAGTATCCCGTGGCAGAGGCGACGGGCGCAGGATGCACGCCCAGGTTGCGCTGCAAGATGTTGGAGAACTCCTCGATGAAGGTCTCCAGCTTGATGGCCAGGCGATCGATCTCGCGCGCGAAGCGGTTGTAGGCGATCACCGCCGGGATGGCGGCGAACAGGCCCAGGGCCGTGGCCACCAGCGCCTCGGCGATGCCGGGGGCCACGGTGGCCAGCGTGACCTGCTGCAAACCCGCCAGGCCGGTGAAGGCGTGCATGATGCCCCAGATGGTGCCGAACAGGCCCACGTAGGGGCTGACCGAGCCGACCGAGGCCAGGAAGGACAGGTTGGACTCGGCCACGTCCATCTCGCGCTGAAAGCTGGCGCGCATGGCGCGGCGCGCGCCGTCCAGCAGGGTGCCGGGGTCCTGGATGCGGCGCTCGCGCAGCTTTTGATATTCGCGCATGCCGCTGGCGAAGATGCGCTCCATGGGGCCCGCGCTCTTGGCGTTTTGCGCGGCGGCGGAAAACAGCTCGTTCAGGCTGGTGCCCGACCAGAAGCTGCGCTCGAAGTCGTCGTTGAGCTCGCGCACGCCCTTGAGCGAGCGCAGCTTGCGAAAGATGGCCGCCCAGCTGGCGACCGACACGGCCAGCAGGAGCAGCATCACGATCTGCACGACGAAGCTGGCGTTGATGACCAGCTGGACGATGGAAAGATCCTGGTTCATGAAGTCAGTCGTTCAAGAAGCGATGAAGGAATGCGCGCGGGCGCCAGGCGCGCGGCATCGACCCAGCCGATGCGGATGCGTGCCTGGCTGAGCAGCGCGCCGCGCTGGCCCTGCGGGGTTTGCACAAAAGCTTGCTGCGCCAGCGCCAGGCTGGCGCGGCCCGCTTCTTCGAGTCGGGCGGTGATGACAAGTTCATCGTCCAGCCGGGCGGCGCGCAGGTACTGCACGCGGCACTCGCTGACCACGAACATGCCCCCCGTTTGCTCGCGCAGTTGCTGCTGCTGCACGCCGCGCGCGCGCAGCCACTCGGTGCGCGCGCGTTCGAAAAACTTGAGGTAGTTGGCGTAGAACACGATGCCGCCGGCGTCGGTGTCCTCCCAATAGATGCGGATCGGGAACTCGAATTCCGCCATCGATGCCCGCTCTTTCAGCCCAGGACGGATTTCAGGCGCTCGATGGCGGTGTGCAACTGGGCCATCGAGCTGGCGGTGGAAAAGCGCACGTAGCGCGACGTGTCCGCATGGCCGAAGTCGCGCCCCGGCGTGACCGCCAGATGCGCACGCTTCATCAACTCGAAGGCGAATTCCCAGCTGCCGGGTGTTTGCATCTCGCTATTGTATTCGGAGCGGGCGGCGAACAGCTTGTCACAGGCGGCGGCGCAGTCGGCCCAGGCGTAGAAGGCACCGTCGGGCGTGACCGGCACCTGAAGGCCCAGGGCGTCCAGCTGCGGCACGAACCAGTCGCGCCGGGCCTTGAACTCGGCGCGGCGGCGCTCGTACTCGGCCAGGCTCTCGGGCTCGAAGCAGGCCAGCGCCGCGTGCTGCGCCACGCTGCTGGCGCAGATGAACAGGTGCTGGGCGATCTGCTCGATCACCGGCACCAGGGCGTCGGGCACCACCAGCCAGCCCAGGCGCCAGCCGGTCATGTTGAAGTATTTGCTGAAGCTGTTGATGCTGATGATGTCGTCGCCGAGCGCCAGCGCGCTGTGGCCGAAATGCTCTTCGTAGGACAGGCCCA
>JAFEEB010000033.1 GCA_018241325.1 Pseudomonadota bacterium
ATGATGTGGCGCGCCACCGAGTCGGGCAGGTCCATGTGCTGCGGACGGCCCTGACCGTGCTCGATGCGCTCGACCACGCGCCACAGCCAGCCCGTGCCTTCGCGGCAGGGCGTGCACTGGCCGCAGGACTCGTGCATGTAGAAGTAGGACAGGCGCATCAGCGACTTGACCATGCAGCGCGAGTCGTCCATCACGATGACGGCGCCCGAGCCCAGCATCGAGCCGGCCTTGGCGATGCTGTCGTAGTCCATGGTGCAGTCCATCATGATGGACGCGGGCAGCACGGGCGCCGACGAGCCCCCCGGAATCACCGCCTTGAGCTGGCGCCCGGCGGGTACGCCGCCGGCCAGCTCCAGCAGCTTGGCAAACGGCGTGCCCATGGGCACCTCGTAGTTGCCTGGCTGCTGCACGTCGCCGCTGACCGAATAGATCTTGGTGCCGCCGTTGTTGGGCTTGCCGCACTCCAGATAGGCCTGCCCGCCGTGGCGCACGATCCAGGGCACCGCCGCGAAGGTTTCGGTGTTGTTGATGGTGGTCGGCTTGCCGTAAAGGCCGAAGCTGGCCGGAAACGGCGGCTTGAAGCGCGGCTGGCCCTTCTTGCCCTCCAGCGACTCGAGCAGGCCGGTTTCCTCGCCGCAGATGTAGGCGCCGAAGCCGTGGTAGGCGTGCAGCTGAAAGCTGAAGTCGCTGCCCAGGATGCGATCGCCCAGATAGCCGGCAGCTCGTGCCTCTTCCAAGGCCTCTTCAAAACGCTCGTAAACCTGAAAAATTTCGCCGTGGATGTAGTTGTAGCCCACGCTCGTGCCCATGGCATAGGCGGCAATCGCCATGCCCTCGATCACGATGTGCGGGTTGAACATCAGGATGTCGCGGTCCTTGCAGGTGCCCGGCTCACCCTCGTCGGAGTTGCACACCAGGTATTTCTGCCCCGGAAACTGCCGCGGCATGAAGCTCCACTTCAGGCCCGTGGGAAAGCCCGCGCCGCCGCGCCCGCGCAGGCCCGACTCCTTGACCATGGCGATCAGCTGCTCGGGCGTCATGCCCGCGCCGCCATCCTTGCCCAGGAGCTTTTTCAGCGCCTGGTAGCCGCCGCGCGCCTCGTAGTCCGCGAGGCGCCAGTTGCGGCCATTGAGGCCGGCATAAATCTGCGGGTTGATGTGACGGTCGTGAAAGCAGGTCTCCACGCCGTGCGCGGCAAACTGCGAGAGGACTTGATCGACCTTCATGGCGCCACCTCCGCCGCCTTGAGGCCATCGACCAGCTGCTGCAGCTTGTCGTCGCTCATGAAGCTGCACATGCTGCGGTCGTTGACCAGCATCACCGGCGCGTCGGCGCAGGCGCCCAGGCATTCGCAGTGCTGCAGGGTGAACAGGCCGTCGGACGTGGTGTCGCCGTCGGTGATGCCCAGGGTCTTTTCAAGATAGGCCAGCGCATCGGCTCCGCCGCGCAACTGGCACGGCAGATTGGTGCACACGTTCAGCTTGAAGCGGCCGACGGGCTGCTGGTTGAACATGTTGTAGAAGCTGGTGACTTCGTGCACGGCCATGGGCGGCATGCCCAGGTATTCGGCCACGGTTTTCTCCCAGGCGGAGCTGACCCAGCCCTGCTCCTGCTGGACGATGGTCAGGCAGGCAATCACGGCCGACTGCTTCTGCTCCGCCGGGTACTTGGCCACTTCGCGCGCAAAGCGTGCACGCGTGGCCTCGGACAGCGCCGCCACGGGCGCGTCGGCAACGGTTGCGCTCATCGATCAATCTCTCCAAACACGATGTCCAGGGTGCCGATGATGGCCACGGCGTCGGCCAGCATGTGCCCCTTGCACAATTCGTCAAACGCGGCCAGATGGGCAAAGCCCGGCGGGCGGATCTTCAGGCGATAGGGCTTGTTGGCGCCATCGCTGATCAGGTAGATGCCGAACTCGCCCTTGGGGTGCTCGACCGCGGCATAGGCCTCGCCCTCGGGCACGTGCATGCCCTCGGTGAACAGCTTGAAGTGGTGGATCAGATCCTCCATGCCGTACTTCATGCGCTCGCGCTTGGGCGGAGCCACCTTGTGGTTGTTCACGATGACCGGGCCCGGATGGGCACGCAGCCAGGCCACGCACTGCTGAATGATGCGGTTGGACTGGCGCATTTCCTCGACACGCACCAGGTAGCGGTCGTAGCTGTCGCCGGTCTTGCCGATGGGAATGTCGAAGTCGATCTGGTCGTAGACCTCGTAGGGCTGCTTCTTGCGCAGGTCCCACGCAATGCCCGAGCCGCGCAACATGGGGCCCGTCAGGCCCAGGTTGAGCGCGCGCTCGGGCGTGACCACGCCGATGCCCACGGTGCGCTGCTTCCAGATGCGGTTGTCAGTGAACAGAACTTCGTACTCGTCCACCAGCTTGGGAAAGCGCTGGGTGAAGTCTTCGATGAAGTCCAGCAGCGAACCCTGACGGTTGGCGTTGATGGCGGCCAGGTTGCGCGCCGAGCGCACCTTGCTGGGCTTGTACTGCGGCATGCTGTCGGGCAGGTCGCGGTACACGCCACCGGGGCGGAAGTAGGCCGCGTGCATGCGCGCGCCCGACACCGCCTCGTAGATGTCGAACAAGTCCTCGCGCTCGCGGAAGGTGTAGATCAGGATGGTGGATGAGCCGCAGTCGTTGCCGTGCGAACCCAGCCACATCAGGTGGTTCATGATGCGCGTGATCTCGGCAAACATCACGCGGATGTACTGCGCGCGCACCGGCACCTCGATGCCCAGCAGCTTTTCGATCGCCAGGCAATACGCGTGCTCGTTGCACATCATCGACACGTAGTCCAGCCGGTCCATGTAGGGCAGCGACTGGATGAAGGTCTTGTGCTCGGCCAGCTTTTCGGTGGCGCGGTGCAGCAGGCCGATGTGCGGATCGGCGCGCTGCACGACCTCGCCGTCCAGCTCAAGCACCAGGCGCAGCACGCCGTGCGCGGCCGGGTGCTGGGGGCCGAAGTTCAGGGTGTAGTTCTTGATTTCTGCCATGTCAGTGGAGCCCGCCGTAGTTGTCCTCGCGGATCACGCGCGGGACGATCTCGCGCGGCTCGATCGAGACGGGCTCGTAGATCACGCGCTGGCGCTCGGCGTCGTAGCGCATCTCGACGTGGCCCGACAGCGGGAAATCCTTGCGGAACGGGTGGCCGATGAAACCGTAGTCGGTCAGGATGCGGCGCAGGTCGGTGTGGCCCTCGAACACGATGCCGTACAGGTCGAACGCCTCGCGCTCGAACCAGTTGACGCCGCTCCACAGCGGCTCGACCGAGGCGATCACGGGAAACTCGTCATCGGGGCAAAACACCCGCACGCGCACGCGCTGGTTCAGGCTGACCGACAGCAGGTGCGACACCACCGCAAAGCGCGGCCCCTCCCACGCGCCGCCGCCGTAGGTGGAATAGTCCACGCCGCACAGGTCGATCAACTGCTCGAAGCGGCAGGCCGGCGCGTCGCGCAGCGTCTGCATGGCCTGCAGGTAGTGCTCGGCAGCCACGATCACCGTGACCTCGCCGCGCGACACCGCCACGCTCTGGGCCAACGCGCCCAGGGCGGCGGCCACGTGCTCCTTCAGCGCCTCGGGCGCAATGGCATGTTCGGCCATGGTCTCACACCCTCGCGATCGTGTGGGTGCGGCGCACCTTCTGCTGCAACTGGATGATGCCGTAGAGCAGCGCCTCGGCCGTGGGCGGGCAGCCCGGCACATACACGTCCACCGGCACGATGCGGTCGCACCCGCGCACCACCGAATAGCTGTAGTGGTAGTAGCCGCCGCCGTTGGCGCACGAGCCCATGGAGATGACCCAGCGCGGCTCGGCCATCTGGTCATACACCTTGCGCAGCGCGGGCGCCATCTTGTTGCACAGGGTGCCGGCGACGATCATCAGGTCGGACTGGCGCGGACTGGCGCGAAACACCTCGGCGCCGAAGCGCGCGATGTCGTAGCGCGCCGCCGCCGCGTGCATCATCTCGACGGCGCAGCAGGCCAGACCGAAGGTGACCGGCCACAGCGAGCCGGTCTTGGCCCAGTTGACGGCCGCGTCAATGCCGGTCAGCACAAAGCCTTTTTGCTGAAACTGTTCGTTCATGAGCGTGATTCCTGAAGTCGAGTTGGGATGAACCCCTCACTCCCAATCCAGAGCCCCTTTTTTCCATTCGTAGACAAACCCCACCACCAGGATCGTCAGAAAAATGACGACGGCAGCGAAGCCGACCGATCCGACCTCCTTGAGCGAGACGGCCCAAGGAAAGAGAAACGCGATCTCCAGATCGAACAGGATGAACAGGATGGCGACCAGGTAGTAGCGCACGTCGAACTTCATGCGCGCATCCTCGAAGGCCTCGAAGCCGCACTCGTAGGGCGAGTTTTTGGCCGCGTCGGGCTTGTGGGGCTTGAGAAAGGCGCCCATCCCAAGACACAGGCCGCCGACAGCCAAACCCACCAAAATGAACAGAAATACGGGAAGGTAGTCGGCCAGGTTCATCGTGCGCTCTCGGTTGCCCGGCCAGCGACTCGAACTGCGAGCGCTGGCCCTTGCTTGTTTGGTGCCGTCGGCGAGACTCGAACTCGCACAGCTTTCGCCACTACCCCCTCAAGATAGCGTGTCTACCAATTTCACCACGACGGCTTGTGTCTCGATGCCGAAGGCAGCCTTCAGCCCCTTCGAACATGCATCGGAAAACTGTAAGAGTTTACCCTGAAAAGCCCCCTGCCCTTGCAATAAGCCGATGCGATCGAAGCGCTTTTCCAACGGGCTCAGCGCGTGGGAATTTGCGCCGCGCCCGAGGCCGGTGCAGCCGGCGCGGCCGGCACCGCGGCGCTCGCATCGGCGGCGGCCGGCGTGCCGGTCGGAATGCCGGCGGCGACGCCCGATGCCGCCGCGGCCGCCGCGGCCGCCGCGGAGGCGGCCGGCGCCGGCGCGCTGACGGCGCCGCGATCGAGCACGCTGCCACTGCCCGGCTCGGCCGTGCGGATGCTGAAGCCGAAGTACGCCAGCGCCAGCGTGCACACGAAGAACACCGTGGCCAGCACCGCCGTGGTGCGCGAAAGAAAGTTGGCGCTGCCGCTGGCGCCAAACAGACTGCCCGAGCTGCCGCTGCCGAAGGCTGCGCCCATGTCGGCGCCCTTGCCGTGCTGCATCAGGATCAGGCCGACCATGGCCAAGGCCGAGACAATTTGCAGCACCAGCACCAGGTTCAACACGAAGTTCATTCAATTACTCCAAAATCAATAGCAGTTTGCGCTTGTCCATCAAGCGCAAGCGCCCACAATCGTCAAAAAATCCGCCGCCTTCAGCGCAGCGCCACCAATCAGGCCGCCGTCGATGTCGGGCTGCGCCAGCAGCGTTGCCGCGTTGGCGGCGTTCATGCTGCCGCCATACAGAATGCGCACGCCGGCCGCCGCCGCGCTGGCGGCCTTGAGCTGGGCGCGCAGCGCGGCATGCACCTGCTGGGCCTGCTCGGGCGTGGCGGTCTGGCCCGTACCGATGGCCCACACGGGCTCGTACGCCACCACGATGTCGGCCAGGCGCGCCGCGTTGAGCGCCATCACCGCCGACAGCTGGCGCCGCACGATGAACTCGGTCAGGCCTTGCTCGCGCTCGGCCAGCGTTTCGCCCACGCACACGATGGGCGAAATACCCGTGGCCAACGCCCGCTGCACCTTGCGCGCCACCTGCAAATCGGTTTCGCCCTGGTACTGGCGCCGCTCGCTGTGGCCGACGATGGCGTATCGCACGCCGAAGTCGCGCAGCATGGCGGCCGAGACGTTGCCGGTGTAGGCGCCGCCCTCGTGTTCGGACACATCCTGCGCACCCAGCGCGACGGCCGCGCCGCCCGCGAGCAGTTGCTGCACCTGCGCCAGATAGGCGGCGGGTGGGCACACGGCCACGTCGCACGCCGGCTGGCCCAGGCCGGCCAGCAGCGCGCGCACCAGCGCCTCGTTGGCGGCCAGGCTGCCGTTCATCTTCCAGTTGCCGGCGATCAGCTTGCGCATTCGTCCGCTCCCCAGGTCAAAACGATCTTGCCCACGTGATCGCCGCTTTGCATCAGCGCGTGCGCGCGGGCGGCGCCGCTGGGCAGGCCCTCGCCCGCCTGCAAGGCCGCGAACCGCGCATGCACGACCGGCTTGACCCGGCCGGCCTCGAGCTGCGGCCACACCTGCTGGCGCAGCGCTTGCGCGATGGCGCCTTTGAAGGCCACGGGCCGCGCGCGCAGCGTGGAGCCGGTCACCGTCAGGCGCCGGCGCAGCACCAGGCCGGCGTTGAACTCGCTCTTGACGCCGCCTTGCACCGCGATGATGACGATGCGGCCGTCCTCGGCCAGGCACTCGACCTCGCGGCGCACGTAGTCGCCCGCCACCATGTCCAGCACCACGTCGGCGCCGCGCTGGTTGGTCAGCCGAAGCACTTCGGCGGCAAAGTCGGCGCTTTTGTAGTTGATGGCATGGTCGGCGCCCAGGCGCAGGCAGGCGGCGCATTTGTCGTCGCTGCCCGCGGTGGCGATCACCGTCGCGCCAAAGGCCTTGGCCAGCTGGATGGCGGTGACGCCGATGCCGCTGGTGCCACCCTGGACGAGCAGGGTCTCGCCCGCTTGCAGGCGCCCGCGCTCAAACACGTTGGACCAGACGGTAAAGAAGGTCTCCGGCAGGCTGGCGGCCTCGACGAAAGACCAGCCCTTGGGCACGGGCAGGCACTGCACCACGGGGGCCACGCAATATTCGGCATAGCCGCCGCCGGCCACCAGCGCGCACACCCGCTCGCCCACGGCCAGACCGGCGGCGCGCAAGGCGGCCTCGTCGCCCGACTCGATCACGCCGGCCACTTCCAGGCCCGGCAAGTCGGACGCGCCGGGCGGCGGCGGGTAGTGGCCCAGGCGTTGCAAGACGTCGGGCCGATTGACGCCGGATGCCTGCACGCGAATGAGCGCCTCGCCCGCGCCGGCCACCGGGGTGGGCCGCTGCGCGGGCAGCAGCACCGCCGGCGCGCCGGCGGTGCTGATTTCGATGCAGTTCATCGTCATGTCAAGACACCGAAGCAAAGGGCGGCGGACGCCGATCAGGCCTCGGGATGCGACGGGCCGCTGGCCGGCGCGTCGGGGGCGGCGTGGTCGTCGCGCTCGGCACGCTCGGTGCGCTCGCCACGGGGGGCACGCTCGCCTCGGTCGCCACGCTCACCTCGGTCACCACGCTCACCTCGGTCATCACGATAGCCACGGCCGCCGCGGTCCTCGCGCGGCGGGCGGTCGCCGCCGTCTTCGCGCGCCGGACGATCGAGCAGCGCCTTCATCGACAGCTTGATGCGGCCCTTGTCGTCGGTCTCCAGCACCTTGACCTTGACCACCTGGCCTTCTTGCAGATAGTCGCTCACCTTCTCGACGCGCTCGTGCGCGATCTGGCTGATGTGCAGCAAGCCGTCCTTGCCGGGCAGGATGTTGACCAGCGCGCCGAAGTCCAGGATCTTGCTGACCGGGCCCTCGTACACGTGGCCGATCTCGGCCTCGGCCGTGATCTCGGTGATGCGGCGCTTGGCCTCGTCGGCCTTGGCGGCGTCGTTGCTGGCGATGGTGATGGTGCCGTCTTCGCCGATGTCGATGGTGGTGCCCGTCTCCTCGGTCAGCATGCGGATGGTGGCGCCGCCCTTGCCGATCACGTCGCGGATCTTCTCGGGGTTGATCTTCATGGTGTAGAGCTTGGGCGCCCAGGAGCTGATCTCCTCGCGCGCCGCGCCCATGGCGTCTTGCATCTTGCCCAGGATGTGCATGCGCGCCTCTTTGGCCTGCGCCAACGCCACTTGCATGATCTCCTTGGTGATGCCCTGGATCTTGATGTCCATCTGCAGCGCGGTGATGCCGTTGGTGGTGCCGGCCACCTTGAAGTCCATGTCGCCCAGGTGATCTTCATCGCCCAGGATATCGGTCAGCACCGCGAACTTGTTGTCCTCTTTGATCAGGCCCATGGCGATGCCGGCCACGTGCGCCTTCATCGGCACGCCAGCGTCCATCAGCGACAGGCAGCCGCCGCAGACGGAGGCCATCGAGCTGGAGCCGTTGGATTCGGTGATTTCGCTCACCACGCGGATGGTGTAGGGAAACTCGTCGCGCGCCGGCAGCAGCGGGATCAGCGCGCGCTTGGCCAGGCGCCCGTGCCCGACTTCGCGGCGCTTGGTCGAGCCCATGCGGCCCACCTCGCCGGTGGCAAAGGGCGGCATGTTGTAGTGAAACAGGAAGTGGTCCTCGAACTCGCCGGCCAGCGCGTCGATGCGCTGCGCATCGCGGTCGGTGCCCAGCGTGGTGATGACCAGCGCCTGCGTCTCGCCGCGCGTGAACAGCGCCGAGCCATGGGTACGCGGCAGCACGCCGTTGCGGATCTCGATGGGGCGCACGGTGCGCGTGTCGCGGCCGTCGATGCGCGGCTCGCCGGCCAGGATCTGGCTGCGCACGATGCGCGCCTCGATCTCGAACAGCAGGTTGTCGAGCTTGACCGCGTCAAACGCCGCGCCCTGCTCCGTCAGCGCCGCCTTGACGGCCGCCGTGGCCTCGCGCAGCGCCTGCGTGCGCGCCTGCTTGCTGCGGATTTGATAGGCCGCGCGCAGCTTGGGCTCGGCCAGCGTGCCCACCTGCTCGATGAAGGCTTCGTCCTTGGCTTCGGGCGCCCAGGTGCCGTTGTCGGCCCACAGGGGCTTGCCGGCCTCGCGCACCAGCTCGTGGATGGCGTTGATGGCGATGCGGCCCTGCTCGTGGCCGAACACCACGGCGCCCAGCATCACGTCCTCGGGCAGTTGCTGCGCCTCGCTTTCCACCATCAGCACGGCCGCCTCGGTGCCGGCCACCACCAGGTCCAGCTGGCTGCTCTTGCGCGCCGTCGGGCCGGGGTTGAGCACGTATTGCCCATTGACGTAGCCCACGCGCGCCGCGCCGATCGGGCCGTTGAACGGCACGCCGCTGATCGACAGCGCCGCGCTCACGCCGATCAGGGCGGCGATGTCGGCGTCCACCTCGGGGTTGAGCGAGACGGTGTGGATGACCACGTGCACTTCGTTGAAGAAGCCATCCGGAAACAGCGGGCGGATCGGGCGGTCGATCAGGCGGCTGGTCAGGGTCTCCAGCTCGCTGGGCTTGGCCTCGCGCTTGAAGAAGCTGCCCGGGATCTTGCCCGCGGCGTAGGTCTTCTCGATGTAGTCCACCGTGAGCGGGAAGAAATCCTGCCCCGGCTTGGCGTTCTTGCTGGCGGCCACGGTGGCCAGGATGACGGTGCCGTCGATGTTGACCAGCACGGCGCCGTTGGCCTGGCGGGCGATCTCGCCCGTTTCCATGACGACGGTCTTGTCGCCCCACTGGAACGACTTGGTGACTTTGTTGAACAAGCTCATGTTTGCTCCTTGATTGATAGCTATCGGCGCAAGCGGCGCCAGCGCTGGAGTTGGTTTTTCAGAACACGATGCCATTCCAGCAAGGCGCTGCGCCCATGGCAGCCGGCCTGGTGGAATGACACAGCTTGCGCTTCTGAAACCCGGACCCCGTTGAAAAATGACAAAAACGCCTGAGCCTTGGGGGCTTCAGGCGTTCAGGTCTGTCATGCGCTTACTTGCGCAGGCCCAGCTTGGCGATCAGGGCCAGGTAGCGGTCGGCGTCCTTGGCCTTGAGATAGTCCAGCAGCTTGCGGCGACGGCTGACCATGCGCAGCAGCCCGCGGCGACCGTGGTGGTCCTTGGCGTGCTCTTTGAAGTGGGGAGTCAGCTCGTTGATGCGGGCCGTCAGCAGGGCCACCTGCACCTCGGGGCTGCCGGTGTCGTTGGCGGCGCGGGCGTTGTCCTTGACCGCAACGGCCTTGTTCTCTTTGGAGATCATGTCAATCAACCTCGTTCCAAATGGTTTGACTTGCGTGGCGCGCCGGAACTGCATGCCACGTGCGTTTCGCGAATTGCAAAACCGGCTGATTATAGCGGGGTCGGCCGCTTTCGGCCCCCAAGGCCAGGTGCCGATGCCGCAAGCACCGCCAGCAGCACCAGCGCACAGCCCCCCATTTGCCAGGCCGACACGCGCTCGCCCAGCACCGCTGCCGACAGCGCCAGTGCCGAGACCGGCATCACCGCCGTCATGAGCGATGCCTGCGCACCCGCCAGCCGCTCGGCTCC
The DNA here is from genome assembly GCA_018241325.1 of Pseudomonadota bacterium. GTDB lineage: Bacteria > Pseudomonadota > Gammaproteobacteria > Burkholderiales > Burkholderiaceae_C > Ottowia. The sequence continues at coordinate 10,137 of JAFEEB010000033.1, forward strand.
GGCAAACCACAGCCAGAACCCCAGCACGCCGGGCACCAGGGCGTAATACACCGCGGCCCACAGCGCGGCCGGGACGGCCGGGCGCAGCCAGGCCTGCTCCAGCAAGGCCGGCGGCAAGCACGTCAGCAGACCCAGCGCGCTCATCACGGTGGACAGCGCCAGCGGCGCCACCGGCACGCGCAAGCGCTTGTTGACCAGGATGAACGTGGCCTCGCAGCCCACTGCACCCAGCACCAGCGCGTGCCCCAGCAGCACCTGCGGCCCCGCTGCGTGCGCCGGGCCCAGCGCCTCGGGCAGCGAGATGGCCGCCACCCCGGCCGTGGCCAAACCAATGCTGAGCCAGAGCGCACGCGAGGGCCGCTCCCCCAGCGCCAGCACGGCAAACAGCGCCGCCACCGCCGGCAGTGTGCCGGCCACCACACCAGCGTCGGCTGCCGGCGCGTAGCGCGTGCCCAAAATCAGCAGCACGGTATAGCCCACGCTGCCGCAAGCCGCTTGCATCAGCAGCAGCGCGCCGTCGCGCCGGTCGGGCCGAGGCCAGACGGCGCGCGTGGCATGCATTAGCAGCCACAGCACCGGCGTGGCCACGGCAAAGCGCAATGCAGTGGCCGTGAACGGCGGCAGGCCGCTGGCGATCAGGCGGCTGGCCACCACCGTGCTGCCGACCGTGGCCATGGCCAGCGCGCACAAGGCCATGCCCAGCCAGGGGCGTGAAGCGGCTTGATGGATCATGAGGGCGAGCACGCAAGAGCGAAGGACGCCGCCAGCATCCCCCCATGCACGCCCCGCCGTCTTGAACGAAATTGCGCGCGCAGGCCGGCAGCGCCCTCAGCGCCGGCGCGCCGCGTATTGCCCGGGCGTGTAGCCGCGAAAGCGCCGGAAGGCCCGCGTCATGTGGCTTTGGTCGGCAAAGCCGCTGGCGGCCGCTGCGTCGGCCAGCACGGCGCCCTGCGCCAGCAGGGCCTCGGCACGCGCCAGGCGCTGCTGCAGCGCCCAGGCATGGGGCGGCAACCCAAACGCCGCGGCAAAGGCACGCAAGAACTGGGTGCGGCTCATGGCCGCCTCCCGGGCCATTTCGGCCAGACTTGGCGGAACCAGCGCCTGCGCCAGCCGCTCGCGCGCCTGCGCCAGCGCGCGCCCGCAATCGGCGCGCGCGGGACGCGGCGCCGTTCGACCCAGCGTGCTGGGCGCGTGATGCAGCAGCAGGGCCAGCCGCTCTTCCACCGCCAGCGCGTCGGCGCCAGCGGCAGCGCAGGCAAACACCGCGCCCACGAGTGCAGCCACGCGCGCATCGCGCAGCACGGGCCGCGTCCACTCGACAGCAGGACGCTCCGAATCCCATAGCGCCACGTCCAGATGCAACATGCGCCAGCGCCGGTTTTGGCCTTGCATCGGGATGCCGTCATGCACCTCGCCGGGGTTGACGGTGATGACCTCGCCGCGCAGCGCCTGCACCGGCCCGCGCCCGCTGGCCGAGTGCTGGCCGCCGGCGTCGATCACGCCAATGCCGTGCACGGCGTGGGTGTGGCGGTCAAAGCGCCGCGCGCTGTCGGCCGCCACCAGCGTCAGCCCCGCCAACGCGGTGGAACGGACGATGAACTCTGGCCGGTCCCCGGTCGGCATGGCGCTCTCAAGACTGCGCTGCCAGCCAGTCGCGCAGGCGCTGCACGCCTTGCTCCAGGCGCGTCAGGTCCTTGGACGCAAAGCACCAGCGCAGCCAGCCCTCGGCCTCGGGCGCAAAGGCCGCACCCGGGGCCAGGCCCACGCCGGCCTCCAGCACCAGGCGCTTGGCCAGTTGCAGCGAATCATCAAAACCATTCACGCGCAAGAAGGCATACATGCCGCCCGGCGCGGCGCTGGTGGTGACGCCGGGCAGCGCTTGCAGCAGGGGCACCAGCGTGTCGCGGCACTGGCGCAGATGGGCCACGATGCGCGGCGTGATGGTGTCGGTCTGCGCCAGCGCCACGGCGGCCGCGCGCTGCACGAACACCGGCGCGCACGAGGTGTTGAACTCGATCAGCTTGCCCAGCGGCTGCGTCATCTTCGCCGGCATGACGAGGTAGCCCAGGCGCCAGCCGGTCATCAAAAAGGCCTTGGAAAAGCTTTGCACCACCACCAGACGGTCATTCGGCCCGCTCACATCCAAAAATGAAGGAGCCGCGCCGTTGGTGGTGTCGCCACGGTAGTACAGGCGCTCGTACACCTCGTCGGCCAGAATCCAGGTGCCCGTCTCGCGGCAGCGCGCCACGATGGCTTGCTGCTCTGCTTTCGAGAGCGTCCAGCCCGTGGGGTTGTTGGGCGAGTTGATGACGAGCAGGCGCGTGGTCGGCGTGATGGCGGCCAGCAGCGCGGGCAAGTCCAGCGTCCAGGCGCCATCGGCCTGCGGTTTGAGCGCCAGGCAGCGCAAGCGCGCGCCCAGGATCAGCGGCTGCGCCGTCAGGTTGGGCCACACGGGGGTCACGGCCAGCACCTCGTCGCCGGCGTCGATCAGCATCTGCATGGCCAGCATCAGGGCGTTCACGCCGCCGGAGGTGACGGCGATGCGCTCGGGCCCGATCGCGGCTGGCGCGTGCAGGCGGCTGGTGTAGTCGGCCAGCGCCTGGCGCAGCTCGGGCAGGCCCAGGTTGTGCGAGTAAAAGGTCTCGCCCGCCTGCAACGCGGCGATGGCGGCGGCGCGCACCGGCTCGGGCGTGACCTCGTCGCTTTCGCCAAACCAGAAGGGCAGCACGTCGGCGCGGCCGATGCCCGCGTTGGCAACTTCACGAATCTTGGATTCTTCGAGGTTCAGGATGGCTTGACGCATGGAAACAGGGCGAATCTAATGAGTCCGCAAGCATCGCACACATCGGCGGTGCGGCGCGCACTTCGGGAGGAATCACCATGTCGCTCATCACCCGCCGGCTGGCCGCCAGCGCCTGTTTGGTTTCGCTGCTGGGCACGCTGCCGCTGGCGCAAGCCCGTTCCAAATCCGGCGAGGACAAACCCCGCAAAGCGCGCGGCGGTGGCACGCGCGGCACGCGCCTGAAGCCCGCGCCCAAGACCACCTACGCCAACGGCGACACGCCAGCCGAGCGTCAGCGCCACGAGGACGCCCGCCTGATGCGCGAATGCCGCGGCCGGCCCAACGCGGGCGCCTGCATGGGTTATGCCAATTGACTGCGCTACATAAAAGATAGCCCCCCGCGCTTGCCAGACAAGCGCGAGGAGCGGCTTTATCCATCTTTCACTCCCTCCCCCTCTGGGGGAGGGCGGGGGTGGGGGCCTGCAGCGCAAACATCTTGATGCCGGGGCCAATCCAACGCTGCCGGCCCCCATCCCAACCTTCCCCCAGAGGGGGAAGGAGCCTCGGGCCCGTCGCCAATCAGGCGGTTTGGCCTCCAGGCAAGGCGCGGGCGATCAGCCCAGCGGCACCGGCACAAACAACTGCTGCCCGTCGCGCTGGATCAACAGCGCCACCGACTTGTCGGACTTCTTCAGCACGTTGCGCACCTGATCCACGCTGGTGGCCGGCTGGCCGTTGATGGCCATCAGCACGTCGCCCGGCTGCACACCGGCCGCGGCGGCCGCGCCGGCCGCCTGCTCGATCAGCAGGCCGCCCTTGACGTGCGCTTCACGCTGCTCTTGCGGCTGCAAGGGGCGCAGCGCCAGGCCCAGCTTGCCGCCGTCGGCCTGACCGGATTGCGCCACTTCGTCGCCCGAGGACTTGGCCCCCTGCAAGGTGGCCGTGATGTCGTCGTTGTGGCCGTCGCGCCAGATGCTCATGTGCAGCTTTTCGCCCGGTTTGGCCAAGGCGATGCTCGCGGGCAAGTCGCCCGAATCGACGATGGTCTGGCCGTTGGCCGACAGGATCACGTCGCCCGGCTTCAGGCCCGCCTTGTCGGCCGCGCTGCCCTTGGTCACCTGGGCCACCAGCGCGCCTTCGGGCTTGGGCAGCTTGAACGAGTCGGCAAAGTCCTGGTTGACCTGCTGAATCGTCACGCCCAGCTGCGCGTGCTCGACCTTGCCATGGGCCACGATCTGCTGCTCGATGTGCATGGCCAGCTCGATCGGGATCGAGAACGACACGCCCATGAACCCGCCCGAGCGGCTGTAGATCTGCGAGTTGATGCCCACCACCTGCCCCTGGGCATTGAACAGCGGGCCCCCCGAGTTGCCCGGGTTGACCGCCACGTCGGACTGGATGAAAGGCACCGAGCTGTCGTCCGGCAGCGAGCGCCCCTTGGCGCTGACCACGCCGGCCGTCACGGTGTTTTCAAAGCCGAAGGGCGAGCCGATGGCCAGCACCCAGTCGCCCGCGCGCAGCGCCTGGCTGCTGCCGATCGGCACCGTGGGCAGGTTGTGCGCGTCGATCTTCAGCACCGCGATGTCGGTCTTCGGGTCCATGCCCAGCACCTTGGCCTTGAACTCGCGCCGGTCCGTCAGCTTGACGGTCACGGTCTTGGCGCCCTTGACGACGTGCGCGTTGGTCATGATCAAGCCGTCCGCGCTGATGATGAAACCCGATCCCAGGCCGCGCACCGGCACCGTCTCGGTACCTCCATTGGGCCCTTGCTGGAGCATGCCCGGCGGAATGCCGAAGCGCCGCATGAAATCGCGCAGACCCGGGTCCATGGCCGCGCCGCCGCTGTCGCTGACCTTCTCCGTCCCGCTCACGCTGATGTTGACCACCGCCGGGCCCTCGCGCGCCGCAATGGTCGCAAAGTCGGGCGCCGTCACCACGCCGATCGGGCCGGGCGCGGCGGCCGTCGCCACCACCGCCGGCTGCTGCGCGAACACCGGCGTGGAAAAGCCCCGCACCGCCGTCACGCCCGCGCCGCCCACCACACCCGCGGCCAACACAGCCAGGGCCAGACGGGAAGATTTGAATTTGAGCGAGTTCATGATCAGTCCTTTCAAGTCGTGTCCCGGGCTGGGACGATGGGGGGACTGTGAACTGCGAGAGTTAGGGGAAACTTAAGGTGAGAAAATTATTGTTTTGATAGCTGATTGCGCTTGATGGACGGGCGCTGCAGGCCTGCCCAATGGATTCGCTGAAAGACGTATCCGCTTGCCCGAACGCACGCCAGACTGGTCTTGAATGCTCCGGCTCTTGCACACTCGCTCACAGAACTCGGGCCAACCAGAGCACCCACGATCGAGCCCATGCTGGCGACTATTTTTACTGGATGATTGAACAGAGGGACAAAACAAGGACATAATGTCTCCATCAATACCCTTTTGCTGGATTCCATGGAAGACGCTCGAAACCTGCTGGTCACCCTTCGCGGCCGCTACAACCAACGCGAGTTGGCCCAGCAACTGAGCGTCAGCGTGCGCACCGTGCGCCGCTGGGAGTTGGGCGAGGCCGAACCCCGCCCCTATTTGGCCGACGCCATTCGCCAACGGCTGTTGCCGCTTGCCGAGCCCTCCGCCCAGCGCGACGCCGCGTTCACCTTCATCGACCTGTTTGCCGGCATTGGCGGCATTCGGATGGGCTTTGAAGCGCAAGGCGGGCGCTGCGTGTTCACCAGCGAATGGAACCCATTTGCCGCCAAGACCTATCTGGCCAACCACCCCGACGCCACGCACACCTTTGCCGGCGACATCACAGCCGTCGATGCCAACGATGTTCCAGACCACGACGTGCTGCTGGCCGGCTTTCCGTGCCAGCCATTCAGCATTGCCGGCGTGTCCAAGAAGAACGCGCTGGGCCGTGCCCACGGTTTTGCCGACGAAACCCAAGGCACCCTGTTCTTCGACGTGGCGCGCATCATCGCCGCCAAGCGCCCAGCCGCGTTCTTGCTGGAAAACGTCAAAAACCTCGTCAGCCACGACAAGGGCAACACCTTTCGCGTGATCTGCAAGGTGCTGCGCGAAGAACTGGGCTACCACATCCACTGGAAGGTGGTCGATGGGCAACATTTCGTACCTCAGCACCGCGAGCGCATCCTGATCGTCGGCTTCAAAGACGTGACGGACTTCAGCTGGAACGACCTGCAACTGCCTGCGCAGGGACCCCGCCTGGCCAGCATCCTGCATCCCGAAGACGGCAGCGAGGCCGTCGAGGCGCCCTACACCGAAGGCTCGCTGGCCAAGGTCAACGCGAAATACACGCTCACGCCGCATCTGTGGAAGTACCTGCAAGACTACGCGGCCAAGCACAAGGCGGCGGGCAACGGTTTCGGCTTGGTCGATGGCGGCAGCGTCACGCGCACGCTGTCGGCCCGCTACTACAAGGACGGCTCGGAAATTCTGGTGTCGCAAGGCACGCGCAAGCGCCCTCGACGCTTGACGCCGCGCGAGTGTGCGCGTTTGATGGGGTTTCCGGACACGTTTCGGATCCCAGTCAGCGATACGCAGGCCTATCAGCTCTTCGCAACTTCGGCGATTGTCCCGATGATCTCGGCTGTTGCAAAATGTGTGGTATCAAATCTTCCAGAAGCCACACCCATGCCGAATTACACGATCCCCTACGGCGCGTTTCCGAGCAATGGAAACTGGACTAGAGAGCAACTAGTTCTGGCGTTCTATTTATATTGCCAAACACCATTTGGAAAATTGCATAAAGCCAATCCAGATATTATTAAATTATCCACGCAAATTGGGCGGACACCGAGCGCTTTAGCAATGAAATTGGTCAATTTTGCCAGCCTCGACCCGTCAATCACCAACAGCGGGCGAAAAGGATTGAGTAGTGCATCGAAACAAGATAAAGCAATCTGGGATGAATTCAATTCAAACTGGGAAACGCTCACAATAGAATGCGAACAGCTTCGCCAAGTCATTGAACAGGAAGGGGAGAAAGCGCCCCCATCCTTAGAAGCGCTGGACAATTTTGACCTGTCAGACTACACAGGAGAAACGCGCACTACAATCGTCCAACAACGAGTCAAACAACAATTCTTCCGACGTGCAGTACTTGCAAGTTACGGAGGAAAATGTTGCATCTCTGGAGTCACCGACCCGAGATTGTTGGTTGCAAGTCATATTGTCGCGTGGCACGTCGACAAATCCAATCGCCTAAATCCACGCAACGGGTTATGCCTTTCACCTATTCATGACAAAGCGTTCGACAACCATCTATTTTCACTGACAGATGATTTTCGGATATTGCTTTCAAACTCAATCAGAAAAACCGATAATTCATTCTTGCGCGAAGTTTTTCATCCAATCGAAGATAAAGAAATCCAATTACCAGAACGTTTCTTACCGGACCTAAAATTAGTCGAAAAACACCGGCACATGATGTTCACCAAAGCGCAAGTACGTTAATGGCGGATTACACAATTTTTGTTTATTTGTATCGAGACGCAGGGAATTTCAAATCCGAGGGACGTCTACTTTTAAACGGGAAATTTACAGTCGCGGCCGATAACGAAATACGCGCCACCTGTTGCGATTGGGATCAATTTATCGCTGAGCAGGTAGATGTCCCGGCGCTCTATGCAGAGCTTTATAAATACAGCAGCGGTCCGACGAAGGACGACATTGCATATCACGAATTTTGTCATTTGCGCGTCGCAACGTCAGAGGATATTTTTTCGTATCCACTGTGGGGTGATTTGGAAAGCTTGGTTGCCAAATTCAAGAGCGTGCGCTTCTGGGACTGCACTCTTTCCCCGCACAGCGTTTGACGTTGGCCCCGCACAATCCCCACATCGAATCACAATGACAGTGGTTGTTCAGTGGTGCAGACTTCTCGCAGTTCGTGCTTGATCGACAACAGCTCGGCGATCTTCGCTAGTCGGGCGCGAACAAGCATACGAATTGGCGGTGGGGGCGTGAATGGGGTGTTTGAAGGGGCAATTACCCCATAAATCGGCGATTACCGATTAAATTTGGCGGCCATCGCCTGTGATGTTCCGTTATTTCTTTGTATAATTTTATTTGTCGAACAAACGAAACGTGCCTGCACCATGCTCCCCGACACTCACACCCAGCGCGTCCTCGGTCTGGCCAGCCAGAAAGGAATGCTGCGCGCCAGCGATCTGGACGCCATCGATGCGCCCCGGGTCGTCCTGACGCGCCTGACCGCCGCAGGTCTGCTGGAGCGGATTGGGCGTGGCCTGTACCGCCTGCCTGAGTCCCAGGGGTCTGAACACGAGAGTCTGGCGACCGTCGCCACCAAGGTGCCGCAAGCGGTGTTTTGCCTGCTCACCGCGCTGCAGTTTCACGAGCTGACCACCCAACTGCCGCGCCAGGTCTGGATCGCCATGCCGCGCGGCAGCCATGCGCCGCGGTTGGACTATCCGCCGATCAAGATGGTGCAGTTCACTGGCGAGGCCTACACGGCGGGCGTCGATGAAGTTGAACGCGATGGCGTCAAGCTGCGGGTGTACGGCGTGGCCAAGACCGTGGCAGACTGCTTCAAGCACCGCAACAAGATCGGCCTGGACGTGGCGCTGGAAGCGCTGAAGGACGCCCGGACCCACAACAAGGCGTCAAGCGATGACATCTGGCGCTTCGCCAAAGTCTGCCGCGTGGCCAACGTGATGCGGCCCTACCTGGAGAGCATCGGATGAGCCCCGCCAATCCCAACGTCGCCGCGTCGGTCCGTGCGCGCCTGCTCAACGTTGCCAAGGCGCAGGGTGTCGATTTCAATCAGGTGCTGGTGCGCTTTGCGCTGGAACGCATCCTCTACCGCATGACCCAATCGCAGCACGCGAATCGTTTCCTGCTCAAGGGCGCGCTGCTGTTCACGCTCTGGTACGACATGCCGCACCGGGCCACGCGCGACGCGGATCTGCTTGGCTTCGGCGCGAGCGATTTGGCTTCGGTGGCCGAAACCTTCCGTGACATCGCCGCCGTCGCTGTGGACGACGGCATTGCATTCGACCCGGCCTCGGTCACGGTCGAGGAGATCCGCAAGGAAGCCGGCTACGGCGGCGTTCGCGTGATCATCACGGGCGAGCTGGCCAAGGCGCGCTGCAAGACGCAGATCGATGTCGGCTTTGGCGATGCCGTCACACCGGCGCCGGTGGATTCGGTCTATCCGGTGCTGCTGGACGATCTTCCCGCGCCCAAGCTGCGGGCGTATCCGACGTACACGGTCATCTCGGAAAAACTCCACGCCATCGCCCTGCTGGGCATGACCAACAGCCGCCTGAAGGACTACTTCGATCTGTCGGTGCTGCTGCAACGAGAAACCCTGGGCACCGATTCGCTGGCCCAAGCGATCAAAGCCACCTTCGAGCGGCGCGGGATGTCCGTACCCGATGCAGTGCCGATTGGGCTGACGGACGAGTTTGCGCACGATTCCTCGCGCCAGTCGCTGTGGCTGGCGTTTCTCAAGAAGAACGAGCTTCCCCCCGAGCCCTTGGCTGTCATCGTCGATCGGTTGCGATCGGCCCTGGCGCCCGCGTTGAACCGAACCGCTCTTTGAGCGCCGCCTTGCCTTGCTGAGCATTGGCCGGGCGTTGGCTCGTCCGGTCATGGCGCCGGCCAACTGACCGCCACCCGCGCCCCACCCAACCCCGCCGACACCCCCACCGCCACCTGCGCCCCATGCCGCCGCGCCACGGCCTGCACGATGGCCAGGCCCAGGCCGCTGCCGTGGCCGGGGGCGCCGGGCACGCGGTAGAAGCGGTCGAGCACGCGTTGGCGCTCCTCAGGCGGGATGCCGGGGCCGCTGTCTTCCACCACCAGCGCGGGCGCGCCGCCTTCGCCTTGATGCGCGCTGACCTGCACCACGCCACCGGCGAGCGTGTGCTTGAGGGCGTTGTCGATCAGGTTGCGCAGCAGCACGGCCAATGCGTCGCTCTGGCCCGGCACGATGACCGGCGCTGCGTCGCCCGGGCCGCGCAGTTCGATCTGGCGCGCCTGCGCCTCTGATGCGGCGTCGTGCAGGGCGCGGCGCGTTAGTGTGACCAAATCGACCGGTGCGGCGTCGATGGCGGCGCCCCCGCCATCGCCGTCATGGCGGGCCAGGGCCAGCAGCTGCTCGACCAAGCGCGTGGCGCGGTCCACGCCGGCCAAGAGGCGCTCGGTGGCGATCTGGCGCGCTTGGTCGGTGTCGGCGCGCTGCAGGCCTTGCACTTGCAGGCGCAGCGCGGCCAGGGGCGAGCGCAGCTCGTGCGCGGCGTCGGCGGTGAAGTCGCTCAGCTGCCGCCAGGCGGCGTCCAGGCGCGCCAGCAGGCCATTCATCTCGGCCACCAGGGGTGCCACTTCGGCCGGCAGGCCGGCCACGGGCAGGGGCGCCAGGTCGTCGGCGCGCCGAGCGGCCAGTTGGCGGCGCAGTTGCTGCACCGGCGCCAGCGCGCGGCCGACCACCCACCCCACGATCAGCATCAGCACCGGCGCCAGCAGCGCCACGGGCAGCACGGCACGCAGCGCCAACTGGCCGGCCATGCGCCGGCGCGCGCTGACGGCCTGCGCCACCTGGATGACCTGGGTGGTGGTCTCCAGCGTGTACACCCGATAGGGCTCGCCCGCGGCCTGCACGTCCGAGAAGCCGATGACGGCCTGCGGCGGCAACAGGCGCGCCGAGGGCGAGCGGTACAGCATGATGCCGTCGGCGCGCCAGACCTGGATGATGAGCTCCTGCATGCCGGGCGGACCGTCGATCACGCTGCCCTCCAGCACGCTGGCAGCCAGCCCGCCGGTGAGCGACAGGGCGATGCGCTCCATCTGCGCGTCGAACACGGCCTCGATCTCGGCACGCGCGGCGCGCCAGGTGATCACGCCCTGGGCCAGTGCGGTGACCAGCACCGCCAGCAGCAGCAGCAGCGTCAGGCGCGCGCGCAGCGAGCGGGCGGGTGGGTCGGCTGCGGGGTGTGGGGTGGTAGCCGCCATGGTTCAGTGCGCGTGCATCGCTCCCTCGCCCGCTGGGGGAGGGTTGGGGTGGGGGCTGGCGGGGTGCCCATCGGCACGGGTCTGCATGGGCGCATCGGGCCCCCATCCCAACCTTCCCCCAGAGGGGGAAGGAGCAAGAAAGAGGCCGCCAGCGCCTGTCAAACAAGCGCGAGCAGCTATCAAATTAGGGGCATTCACGTGCGCGCCCCACTCTTTCCGCCCGCCGCCGCCGGCACCAGATAGCCCAGCCCGCGCACGTTCTCGATCAGCCCCGCGCCCAGCTTGCGGCGCACGCCGTGGATGTAAACCTCCACCGCGTTGCTGCTGATCTCCTCGCCCCAGGCGTAGAGCTTGTCCTCCAGCTGCTGGCGCGACAGCACCCGGCCGGGGCGCGCCAGCAGGGGCTCCAGCACGGCCCATTCGCGCGCCGACAGCTGCACCGGCTGGCCGGCCAGCGTGACCTCGCGCGTGGCGGGCACGATGCGCACGGGCCCCCACTCATACGCCGGCTCGGCGCGGCCGTGGGCGCGGCGCAGCAGGGCGCGGATGCGGGCCAGCAACTCATCCAGGTCATACGGCTTGACGATGTAGTCGTCGGCGCCGGCGTCCAGGCCGGCCACGCGCTCGGCCACGGCGTCGCGCGCGGTGGCGATCAGCACCGGCAGGCGCGCACCGCGCGCGCGCAGGGCGCGCAGCACGTCCAGGCCGCTCTGGCGCGGCAGGCCCAGGTCCAGCAGCAGCAGGTCGTAGGCGGTGGTGGCCAGCGCCGTATCGGCCTGGGCGCCGTCGCGCACCCAGTCGGCGGCGTGGCCTTCGGCGCGCAGCGCGTCGTGCACCACCTCGCCGATCATGGCGTCGTCTTCGGCCAGCAGGATTCGCATGCGGGCATTGTGACCCAGAGCCGGCGCCCCCGAAAACTCCTGATTTGATAGCTTCCGACCCATGGCCGGTGCCGACTACCCGCCGCACTCGGCTGCTATAGTCGGGTGCGATCCCCGCCCGCCTCGACCCGCCGCCCGATGGACCTGGTTTTTCTGCTTCTGCTGCCCTTTGCCGGCGCCCTGGTGGCGGCGCTGCTGCCCACGCACGCGCGCACCACGGCGGCCACATGGGCGGCCGTGGTGTCGGCCGCGGGCCTGGGCTGGGTGCTGTGGCTCACGCCCGTGCTGCAGGCGGGCACCGTGCTGCGCGAGGAGTACCGCTGGATTCCCTCGGCCGGCATCAACCTGGTGGTGCGCATGGACGGCCTGGCGTGGATGTTCGCGCTGCTGGTCACGGGCATCGGCCTGCTGGTGGCCGTGTACGCGCGCTACTACATGTCGCAGGGCGACCCGGTGCCGCGCTTTTTCGCGTTTTTTCTGGCTTTCATGGGCGCCATGCTGGGCGTGGTGCTGGCGGGCAACCTGGTGCAGTTGGTGTTCTTCTGGGAGCTGACCAGCCTGTTCAGCTTCTTGCTGATCGGCTACTGGCACCACCGCAAGGACGCGCGGCGCGGCGCGCGCATGGCGCTGACGGTGACCGCCGGCGGCGGCCTGTGCCTGCTGGCCGGGGTGCTGATGCTGGGCCACATTGCCGGCAGCTACGAGCTGGACACGGTGCTGGCCGCGGGCGCGCGCATCCAGGCCCACCCGCTGTACACGCCCACGCTGGTGCTGGTGCTGCTGGGCGCCTTCACCAAGAGCGCGCAGTTTCCCTTCCAGTTCTGGTTGCCGCGCGCCATGGCCGCGCCCACGCCGGTGTCCGCCTATCTGCACTCGGCCACCATGGTCAAGGCCGGCGTGTTCTTGCTGGCACGGCTGTGGCCGGCGCTGGCGGGCACGCCCGAGTGGTTCTGGTGGGTGGGTGGCGCGGGCCTGATCACGCTGGTGCTGGGCGCGGGCGCGGCGATGTTCCAGAACGACCTGAAGGGGCTGCTGGCGTACTCCACCATCAGCCACCTGGGCCTGATCACGCTGCTGCTGGGCCTGGGCGGCAAGCTGGCCGCCGTGGCCGCGGTGTTCCACGTGATGAACCACGCGACCTTCAAGGCCTCGCTGTTCATGGCCGCCGGCATCATCGACCACGAGACCGGCACGCGCGACTTGCGACGCCTGTCGGGCCTGCGCCGGGCCATGCCGATCACGGCGGCGCTGGCCTTCGTGGCCAGCGCCGCCATGGCCGGCGTGCCGCTGCTCAACGGATTTTTGTCCAAGGAGATGTTCTTTGCCGAAACGGTGGCGCTGCGCGGCAACGCGCTGCTGGACTGGGGCCTGCCCATTGCCGCGACGGTGGCGGGCGTGTTCGCGGTGGTGTATTCGCTGCGTTTTGCGGGCGTGTTCTGGGGCCCGCCCGCGCGCGATTTGCCCTTGACGCCGCACGAGCCCGCACGCTGGATGCGCGTGCCGGTCGAGGTGCTGGTGCTGCTGTGCCTGCTGGTGGGCATGGTGCCCCAATGGTCGGTGGGCAGCGCCTTGCAACTGGCGGCCAGCCCCGTGGTGGGCGGCGCGCTGCCGCCCTACAGCCTGGCGCTGTGGCACGGCTGGGGCAAGCCGCTGACGATGAGCCTGGTGGCCCTGGTGGGCGGCGTGGCCTTGCACGCGGCGCTGCGCGCCTTGCGCGCGCATGGGCACCTGCGCCAGCCGCCGCTGGGCCGCTGGCTGGACGGCGAGCGCCTGTTCTCGCGCACGCTGCTGGCGCTGGACCTGGGCAGCCGCTGGGCGCTGGAGCGCCTGAGCACCAGCCGGCTCCAACCGCAGCTGCTGTTGCTGGTGCTGGCCGCCGTGACCGCGGCCACCACCGCGCTGTGGCACGGCGGCGTGAGCTGGGGCCACCGCGAGCGCGTGCCGGCCAACCTGGAATTCGCCCTGCTGTGGCTGATGGGCGGCCTGTGCGCGCTGGGCGCGGCGCAGCAGGCCAAGTTCCACCGCCTGGCGGCCCTCGTGATGACCGGCGTGGTGGGCCTGTGCGTGAGCCTGACCTTCTTGTGGTTTTCCGCGCCCGACCTGGCGCTGACCCAGCTGACGGTGGAAGTCGTCACCACCATCCTCTTCCTGCTGGGCCTGCGCTGGCTGCCGCGGCGCCTGCCCGAGCAGAACCCGCGCGAAGGCCTGCGCGTGCGGGCACGCCGCGGGCGCGACGGGGTGGTCGCCATCGTGGCCGGCACGGGCATGGCGGTGTTGGCCTACGCGCTGATGACCCGGCCGGCGCCGCAAAGCATCTCGCCCTTCTTCATCGACCGCGCCCTGCCCGAGGGCGGCGGCACCAACGTGGTCAACGTGATGCTGGTGGACTTTCGCGGCTTCGACACGCTGGGTGAGATCACGGTGCTGGGCATCGTCGCGCTCACGGTGTACGCGCTGCTGCGGCGCTTTCGCCCGCCGCGCGAGGTGGTGGAGCTGCCGCCCCAGCAACTGGCGGTGCCGCCCGACCTGGTGAGCGACCTGATCAACCCGCGCACCGCGCAGGACACGGCCTTGGGCTACCTGATGGTGCCGGCCGTGCTGGTGCGGCTGCTGATGTCGGTGATCGTGGTCGCCGCCATCTACCTGTTCTTGCGCGGGCACAACGCACCGGGCGGCGGCTTCGTGGCCGGGCTGGTGGTGGCCATCGCCTTCGTGGCGCAATACATCGTGGGCGGCACGCTGTGGGTGGAGGCCCATCTGCCGCTGCGGCTCACGCGCTGGATCGCCCTGGGCCTGCTGGCCGCGCTGGCCACCGGCCTGGGTTCGCTGTTCTGGGGCTACCCGTTCCTGACCACGCACACCGCGCACCTCACGCTGCCGCTGCTGGGCGAGCTGCACGTGGCCAGCGCGCTGTTTTTCGATGCCGGGGTGTTCGCCACCGTGGTCGGCTCCACCTTGCTGATCCTCACCGCGCTGGCGCACCAGTCGGTGCGCAGCCACCGCCAGGCGCCCGAAAGCACGGTGACGGCCAGCACCGGGCCGCGGGAGGTGGGCTGATGGAAGTCATCCTGGCCCTGGCCATCGGCGTGCTGGGCGGCTCGGGCGTGTGGCTGGTGCTGCGCCCGCGCAGCTTTCAGGTGCTGATCGGGTTGGCGCTGCTGTCGTATGCGGTCAACCTGTTCATCTTTGCCATGGGCAGCCTGCTTCTGGACCGCGAGCCCATCGTGCGGCCCGGCCTGGTGGCCAACCTGGCCAACTACACCGACCCGCTGCCGCAAGCCCTGGTGCTGACGGCCATCGTGATCGGCTTTGCCACGTCGGCGCTGTTCCTGGTGGTGCTGCTGGCCTCGCGCGGGCTGTCGGGCACCGACCACGTGGACGGCGAAGAGCCCGCCGACGACGCGCAGGAGCAGCGATGAACACCGCCGTCATCGAATCGCTGATGCCGCACCTGATCGTGGCGCCCATCCTGCTGCCCATGGCCACGGCCGCGCTGCTGCTGTTGCTGGGCGACACGCGCCGGATGTTGAAGGCGCTGGTCAGCGTGCTGTCGTGCGCGCTGGGGCTGGCGGTGTCGATCGCGCTGGTGTTGTGGGTGGTGCACAGCGACGGGCCGCACGCGGTGGGCGTGTACCTGCCCTCCAACTGGCCCATTCCCTACGGCATCACCCTGGTGGTGGACCGCCTGTCGGCCATGATGCTGCTGCTCACCAGCGTGCTGGGCCTGGCCGCGGTGCTGTACGCGGTGGCGCGCTGGGACCGAGCCGGGGTGCACTTTCACGTGCTGTTCCAGTTGCAGCTGATGGGGCTGGCCGGCGCCTTCCTGACGGCCGACCTGTTCAACCTGTTCGTGTTCTTCGAGATTTTGCTGACCGCGTCCTACGGCCTGCTGCTGCACGGCTCGGGCTGGGCGCGCGTGCGCTCGGGGCTGCACTACATCGCGATGAACCTGATGGCCTCCACGCTGTTTCTGATCGGCGTGGCCATTCTGTACGGCGTGACGGGCACGCTCAACCTGGCCGACATGGCCATCATCGTGCCGGCCATCGCCGACACCGACCGCGGCCTGCTGCACGCCGGCGCGGCGGTGCTGGCGGTGGGCTTTCTGGTCAAGGCCGCCGCCTGGCCGCTCAACTTCTGGCTGCCCGCCAGCTACGCCAGCGCGTCCACGCCGGTGGCGGCGCTGTTCGCCATCCTGACCAAGCTGGGCGCCTACGCCGTGCTGCGGGTGTGGACGGTGCTGTTCGGCCCCGACGCCGGCGTGTCCACCCTGTTCGGCGGCCCGGCGCTGGTGACCATCGGCCTGGTCACGCTGGCGATGGGTGCCATCGGCGTGCTGGCCACCCAGCACCTGGGGCGCATGGTGGCGTTTTGCGCCATCGTCTCATCGGGCACGCTGCTGGCGGCGCTGGGCTTTGGCCAGCCGGCGGTGACGGGTGGCGCGCTGTACTACATCCTGGGCTCGACCCTGGCGGTGTCCGCCTTCTTTATGCTGGCCGAGCTGATCGACCGCGCGCGGGACATGGAGGAGCAACCGGCGGTCCTGGGCGACATGCAAACGGACGACGCCTTTGTCTTCCCGGCCAACCTGATGCGCGCGCGCGACGTCAACCTGGACGAGGACGAGCAGGCGCTGATCGGCCTGCCCATTCCGGCGGCGATGGCCTTCATGGGCCTGGCCTTCATCGTCTGCGGGCTGACGCTGGCGGGGCTGCCGCCCCTGGCCGGGTTCGTCGGCAAGGTGGTCATGCTGTCGGCCCTGCTGAACCCGGCGGGCTTTGGCCAGAACGCGCTGATCTCTCCCGCGGCCTGGGTGTTGCTGGGCCTGTTGCTGGCCAGCGGCCTGCTGTCCGTCATCGCGCTGTCGCGCGCCGGGGCGCGCTACTTCTGGTCGCCCACCGGGCGGCCCACGCCGCGCCTGCGCCTGATCGAGACGCTGCCGATCGCCGCGCTGCTGCTGCTGATCGGGGTGCTGGTGTGGCGCGCCGATGCGGTGCTGCGCTACGTCAACGCCACCGCGCTCGAGCTGCACGACCCGCGGCACTACATCGGCACGGTGATGGCGGCCAAGCCCGTGCCCTCGCCGGTCGCCAATGGCGAGAAGGGACTGCGGCGATGATGAAACGGCTGTTTCCGGCGCCTCTGCTGAGTGCCGCCCTGATCGTGGCGTGGCTGGTGCTGAACGCCTCGCTGGCCGCGGGCGACGTGCTGCTGGCCGTGGGGCTGGGCCTGGCCGTGCCGGCTTTGCTGGCGCCGCTGCGCACGGCGCGCCCGCGCATCCGCCACCCCTTGACGGTGCTGCGCCTGATTGCCGTGGTCGGCCGCGACGTGCTCTGGTCCAACGCGCTGGTGTTGCGCACCCTCGTCACCCGCCCCGGCCGTCCGATGCACAAGCGCTTCGTGCGCATTCCGCTGGAGCTGCGCGACCCCAGCGCGCTGGCGGCGCTGGCCGTCATCACCACGGTGGTGCCGGGCACCGTGTGGTGCGAGCTGGCGCGCGACAGCAGCGCGCTGCTGCTGCACGTGTGGGACGCGCCGGACGAGGTCGCCTTCATCGCGCACTACAAGCGGTCCTACGAGCAACCCTTGCGGGAGATTTTCGAATCATGAGCGTCTTTCTGTCCGCCGCCATCGCCGTCACGCTGGGCCTCTACGGCCTGGCCAGCCTGCTGCTGCTGGTGCGCGTGCTGCGCGGCCCGACGGCGCAAGACCGCGTGCTGGCGCTGGACCTGATCTATGGCGTCGGCATGCTGTCGGCGCTGGTGGTCGGCATCCGCTACGCCAGCCACGTCTATTTCGAGGCCGCGCTGCTGATCGCCCTGCTCGGCTTCGTCAGCTCGTGCGCCATGGCGAAGTTCCTCTTGCGGGGAGAGGTCATCGAATGAGCCTGGACACGGTGCCCCTGTGGGCTCAGATCGTGGTCGGCTGCCTGCTGCTGCTGAGCGCCGTGCTGACCCTGGCCGCCGCCTGGGGCGTGCTGCGCCTGCGCGACTTCTTCGAGCGCCTGCACCCGCCGGCGCTGGCCCTGGTGGGCAGCGCCTGGTGCGTCACGCTGGCGTCGATGCTGTTTTTTTCGCTGCACGACGGCACGCTGCAATTGCGCGCCTGGCTGATCATCATCGTGCTGTCGATCACCGTGCCGATCACCACCCTCATGCTCAGCCGCGCCGCGCTGTTTCGGGCGCGGCGCAAGCCGTCGGGAGAGAGTTTGCCCGCGCCCCTGCACCCGGAGCACACGATCGAGTCGGCGGGCCCGACCGATACGCGCGCCGGCTGATCAGTGCGCCTGCTCCCAGTTGGCACCCACGCCCACCTCGGCCAGCAGCGGCACCTTCAGCTGCGCCACCCCGGCCATCAGCCGCGGCACCTCGGCGCGGGCCCAATCGACTTCGGCCTCGGGCACTTCGAGCACCAGTTCGTCGTGCACCTGCATCACCACGGCGCTGGCCTTGCGCTGCTGCTCCAGCGCCTGCTGCACGGCCACCATGGCCTTCTTGATCAGGTCGGCCGCCGTGCCCTGCATGGGGGCGTTGATGGCGGCGCGCTCGGCGCCCTGGCGGCGCGGGCCGTTGGGTGAGTTGATTTCGGGCAGCACCAGGCGCCGACCGAACACGGTCTCGACGTAGCCGCGTGCCTTGGCCTGCTGGCGCGTGTCGTCCATGTAGCGCCGCACGCCGGGGTAGCGCTCGAAATAGCGCTGGATGTAGTTGCGCGCGGCCGTGTTGTCGATGCCCAGATTGCGCGCCAGGCCGAAGCTGCTCATGCCGTAGATCAGGCCGAAGTTGATGACCTTGGCATAGCGTCGCTGCTCGGCGCTGACCTGTTCGACGGGCACGCCGAACACCTCGCTGGCCGTCGCCCGGTGCACGTCCAGCCCGTCGTGAAAGGCCTTGAGCAGGGCCGCGTCGTCCGACAGGTGGGCCATGATGCGCAGCTCGATCTGGCTGTAGTCGCAGCTCATGATCACGTGGCCCGGCGGGGCGATGAAGGCCTCGCGGATGCGCCGGCCCTCGGGCGTGCGCACGGGGATGTTCTGCAAGTTGGGGTCGTTGCTGGCCAGGCGGCCGGTCACGGCCACGGCCTGCGCGTAGTGCGTGTGCACGCGCCCGCCGGCATCGAGCAGCAGCGGCAGCTTGTCGGTGTAGGTGCTCTTGAGCTTGGACAGGCCCCGGTGCTCCAGGATGCGCGCCGGCAGCGGGTAGTCCTCGGCCAGCTTTTCCAGCACCTCCTCGTCGGTGCTGGGCTTGCCGGTGGCGGTTTTCTTGACGATGGGCAGGCCCAGTTTGTCGAAGAAGATCTCGCCGATCTGCTTGGGGCTGCCCAGATTGAAAGCCTGGCCGGCCAGGGCGTGCGCCTCGGCCTCGAGGGCGACGATGCGCTGGCCCAGTTCATGGCTCTGCTTTTTCAGCTGCGCGGCATCGATCAGCACGCCGTGGCGCTCAATGCGGTAGAGCACCTCGCTGCACTGCACCTCCAGCGCGTAGATGGCGCCCAGCCGCTCGTCCTGCTGCAAGCGCGGCCACAGCACGCGATGCACGTCCATCGTTTGCTCCGAGTCCTCGCAGGAATAGCGCGCGGCCTGCTCCACCGGCACCTGGGCAAACGGGATCTGGTGCGCGCCCTTGCCGCACAGGTCTTCGTAGCTGATGCCGCTGCGCCCCAGGTGGCGCTCGGCCAGGCTGGCCAGGTTGTGCGGGCGGTGCACTTCGAGCACGTAGCTTTGCAGCATGGTGTCGTGCGCGTAGCCGGCCACCTCGATGCCGTGGTTGGCCAGCACGTGGCGGTCGTACTTGATGTGCTGGCCCAGTTTTTTGGCCTGCGCGTTCTCAAACCACGGCCGCAGGCGCGCCAGCACCTCGTCGATCGGCAGTTGCGCCGGCGCATCGGGCCCGGTGTGGGCCAGCGGAATGTAGGCCGCCTGGCCCGGCGCCACGCTGAAGGACAGGCCGACGATGCGCGCCTGCATCTCGTCGAGCGAGGTGGTTTCGGTGTCGAAGGCCGTCAGCTCGGCGGCCTCGATGCGCGCCCGCCAGCGCTCGAACGCGGGCCAGTCGAGCACGGTCTCGTAGTGCAGGCCGGCTTGCGTCACGGGCGACGGGGCGGGCGCATCGGCAAACAGATCGGCCGCCGCGGGCGCCGTCGCCGCCGGGGCGGGCGCGGGCTTGCCCAGTGTCCGGGCCAGCGACTTGAAGCCGAATTTTTGATAAAAATCGGCCAACGCGCCCGTCTCTTCTGCGCGGGCAGCTATAAAATCAAGAGCGGGTAGGCCATCGACATGCCCCGCCAGGTCGCAGTCGGTGCGGATCTTGAGCAGCTCGCGCCCCGTGGGCAGCCAGGCCAGCTTGTCGCGCAGATTCTGGCCGGCGGCACCCTTGATCTCATCGGCATGCGCGACGATGCCGTCCAGCGAGCCGTATTCGGCCAGCCACTTGGCGGCGGTCTTGGGGCCCACCTTGTCCACGCCGGGCACGTTGTCGATGGCGTCGCCCACGAGGGTCTGGTAGTCCAGCATCTGCGCCGCGCTCACGCCGAACTCGGCCTGCACGCCGGCCAGGTCGCGCCGCTTGCCGCTCATGGTGTCGATGATGCGGATGTGCTCGGTGACGAGTTGCGCCAGGTCCTTGTCGCCGCTGGAGATGACGACCTCCAGGCCCTGCTGCGCACCCACGCGGGCCAGCGTGCCGATCACGTCGTCGGCCTCCACGCCGGGCACGGCCAGCACGCGCCAGCCCAGCAGCTCGACCACCTCGTGGATCGGCGCGATCTGGCTGCGCAAGTCGTCGGGCATGGGCGAGCGGTTGGCCTTGTATTCGGGGTAGATCGTGTCGCGAAAGGTGGGGCCCGAGGCGTCGAACACGCAGGCGGCGTATTGCGCGTCGGGGTAGTCCTTTTTCAGCGCGCCCAGCATGTTGATCATGCCGCGGATAGCACCCGTGGGCGCGCTGTGCGGATCGCTGGGGTCGGCCCGCAGATCGGGCATGGCGTGAAACGCCCGATACAGGTAGCTGGAGCCATCGACCAGCAGCAGGCGCGGGGCGGTGGCGGGGGGGGTTTGGCTCATGCCGGCATTGTGCCCGCGCCCGGTGGGCCCGCGCGCAGGCGCCTACAATCAATGGCATGCAAACCCATCGCTTTGTGCTCCTTGCCGCCGTGCTGGCCGCCGCCGCCTCCGCCAGCGCGCAAACGGCGCCGCCGGGCCGCGCCGTGCCGGAGCGCGACGCCACCACGCATGACGCCAACAACCAGCGCATCGAGCGCATCGAAGTCGAGGACGCCGGCAGCCGCATCGACGAGCTGCGCGAAGGCGGACAGACCAAGAGCATCACCGTGCAACCCAAGACGGCCGTGCCCTCGTATGACGTGCAACCGGCCGGCGCCTCGCCCCTGCCGGACCCGGCGGCGGGCATTGGCAGCGCGGGCCCGCGCACCTGGAAAGTCCTGAAGTTCTAGGGGCCCCGGCGATGGCCGTCTACACCGAAGTCTCCGAAGGCGAGGCCGCCGCCCTGCTGCACGCGTTGAACCTGGGCGAGCTGACCGCGCTGCGCGGCATCGAGGGCGGCATCGAGAACACCAACTACTTCGTCACCAGCACTGCCGGTGAATGGGTGCTGACCCTGTTCGAGCGCCTGACGCACGCGCAGTTGCCGTTTTACCTGCACCTGATGAAGCACCTGGCGCAGCACGGCGTGCCGGTGCCCGACCCGCAGGCCAAGCCCGAAGGCGCGCGCGTGCCCAGCGGCGAGGACGACTTGCTGCACACGGTGTGCGGCAAACCCGCCGCGCTGGTCAACCGGCTGCACGGCAAGAGCGAGCTGAACCCCGGCACGGCCCACTGCACGGCCGTGGGCGCCATGCTGGCGCGCGCGCACCTGGCCACGCGCGACTTCGACCGGCGCCAGCCCAACCTGCGCGGCCTGGCCTGGTGGAACGAAACGGTGCCCGCCGTGCTGCCGCATCTGGACGAGGCGCAAGCCGCGCTGATCCGCGGCGAGCTGGCCTACCAGAATCATGTGGCCGCCAGCAGCGCCTATGCCGCGCTGCCGCGCGGCGCGGTGCATGCCGACCTGTTTCGCGACAACGTCATGTTTGCCGGCACGCCCGAGCAGCCCGAGCTGACCGGCTTTTTCGACTTCTACTTTGCCGGGGTGGACAGCTGGCTGTTCGACCTGGCGGTGACGCTGAACGACTGGGCCATCGACGTGCCCAGCGGCGCGACCGACGAGGCGCGCGCCCGCGCGCTGCTGGACGCCTATCAAGCCGTGCGCCCCCTCACCGATGCCGAGCGGCGCCTGCTGCCCGCCATGCAGCGCGCCGGCGCGCTGCGCTTCTGGGTCTCGCGGCTGTGGGACTATCACCTGCCGCGCACGGCCCGCCTGCTCACGCCGCACGACCCGCGCCACTTCGAGCGCGTGCTGCGCCAGCGCGTGGCCGCACCACCATCCCTGACATGAAGTTGAACGTCGTTCCCGCCGCCACCGGCGCCCAATGGGTGCGACTGGGCGTGCGCACCTTCTTTCGGCGGCCGATCGCGCTGGCGGGGCTGTTCTTCATGTTCATGGCCGCGCTGTCGCTGCTGGCCGTGGTGCCGCTCATCGGCGGCGTGCTGGCCCTGGTGCTGGTGCCGGCCCTCACCGTGGGGCTGATGGCCGCGGCGCGCGCGGCCGACGCCGGCAACTTCCCGCTGCCCGGCATCCTGTTCGTGGCCTTTCACCAGGGGCGCGAGCAAACGCGCGCCATCCTGATCCTGGGCGGGGTGTACGCCGTCGCCGTCCTGCTGGTGGTGGGCCTGACGGCGCTGATCGATGGCGGGCGCTTTGCCCAGCTGTACATGGGCGGCGGCAGCATGTCCAACGAGCTGATCAACGACCCGGGTTTCATCACCGCGCTGTGGGTCAGCACCTTGCTGTACCTGCCGGTGTCGCTGGCCTTCTGGCACGCGCCGGCGCTGGTGCACTGGCACCGCCTGCCGCCGCTCAAAAGCCTGTTTTTCAGCGCCGTGGCCGTGCTGCGCAACGCCCGGGCCTTTCTGGTGTACGGCCTGCTGTGGATGGGGCTGTCGCTGGGCGTGGGCCTGTTTTTGATGCTGGTGCTGGCGATGACCGCGATGAGCACCGACATCGGCGTGGCCACGGCGGCGCTGTTTCCGCTGTCGGTGATCATCGCCGCCATGTTCTTCACCTCGCTGTGGTTCACCTTCCGCGACAGCTTCACGGCCGACGACGAGCCCCTGATCGAGATCCCCGAACCATGAGCACCCCCTGGGTCACCGAGGCCGTGCACCGCATCGAGCGCGACGTCCAGCGTTCGGCCGACACGCACCTGTTCCCCATCGATCTGCCCGCGCTGGACGGCGTGCAGATCTACCTGAAGGACGAATCCACCCACCCCACCGGCAGCCTCAAGCACCGCTTGGCGCGCTCGCTGTTTTTGTACGGCCTGTGCAACGGCTGGGTTCGCGAGGGCACCACCATCATCGAGTCGTCCTCGGGCAGCACCGCCGTGTCGGAGGCCTATTTCGCGCGCCTGCTGGGCCTGCCCTTCGTGGCCGTGATGCCGCGCAGCACCTCGGCGGCCAAGGTGGCGCAAATCGCCTTCTACGGCGGGCGCAGCCATTTCGTCGAGCGCGGCGACCAGGTGTATGCCGAGGCCGAGCGCCTGGCGCGCGAGTGTGGCGGCCACTACATGGACCAGTTCACCTACGCCGAGCGCGCCACCGACTGGCGCGGCAACAACAACATCGCCGAATCCATCTTCCAGCAGATGCGCGCCGAGCCGCACCCCGTGCCGCGCTGGATCGTGGTGGGCGCCGGCACCGGCGGCACCTCGGCCACCATCGGCCGCTATTTGCGCTATCAGGGCCACGCCAGCCGGCTGTGCGTGGTCGATCCCGAGCACTCGGTGTTCAAGGACTACTACGACAACCGCGCCAACCCCGGCGTCACCAGCGACGTGCCCTCGCGCGTCGAAGGCATCGGCCGCCCGCGCGTCGAGCCCTCCTTCGTGCCCGGCGTGATCGACCGCATGCTGCGCGTGCCCGACGTCGCCAGCTACGCCGCGCTGCGCGTGCTCGAGCGCCGGGTCGGCCGGCGCTTTGGCGGCTCCACCGGCACCGACTTTTGCGGCGCGCTGCAATTGGCCTGCGAGATGCGCGCGGCGGGCGAAGCCGGCTCCATCGTCACCCTGGCGTGCGATGGCGGCGAGCGCTATCTGGACACCTACTACAGCGACGAATGGCTGCGCACGCAAGGGCACGACATCGGCCCGTGGGAGCAGCAACTGGACGCCGCCTGCGCCAGCGGCAAGTGGTCGCCGGCCTGACGCGCCCTACTCCACCACCGTCAACTTGGCAATCGCCAGCGCCAGCCACTTGACGCCGTGGCGCGGAAAGTTGACTTGTGCGCGCGCTTCATCGCCCGCGCCTTCCACGGCCAGCACGCGGCCTTCGCCGAACTTGTTGTGAAACACTTTCTGGCCGGCGCGGATGGCGGCACCGGTGCTGGAGGGTGCTGGATCGGCCAGGCGCTGCTTGAAGCCGAATGGGTCGATCGCGCCCACCCAGTCAGCGTAGGGAGCTATCGATTGAGGAGCAATCGAGGCAAAGCCCCCGCGCTGCGGCGTGAGCCACTTGAGCACGTCCTCGGGCAACTCCTCCAGAAATCGGCTGCGCAGGTTGTAGCGCGTTTGCCCGTGCAGCATGCGCGTTTGCGCGTGGCTGAGGTACAGGCGCTTCCTCGCGCGCGTGATGGCCACATACATCAGGCGGCGCTCTTCCTCCAGGCCGCCGGCGTCCGACAGCGCGTTCTCGTGCGGAAACAGGCCTTCTTCCAGCCCGGTGATGAACACGACGTCGAACTCCAGCCCCTTGCTCGCGTGCACGGTCATCAGCTGCACGGCGTCCTGGCCGGCCTGGGCCTGGTTGTCGCCGGCCTCCAGTGCGGCGTGGGTGAGGAAAGCGGCCAGAGGACTCAAGGTTTCGCCGGTTTCGAGGTCAGGGTCCATCGAAACGCCGTCGCCCCTCACCCCAACCCTCTCCCCAGAGGGGAGAGGGGGCTCCTCGCTCCCTCTCCCGCTTGCGGGAGAGGGTTGGGGTGAGGGCCGCGGCGCATCCAACACCGGCAAGTTCGGATCCAGCCCCTGGCTCGCCGGGCTTTGCGTCAGCACCCGCCCCTGCTCGTCCACCGGCAGCGCCACGGCATCGCGCCCGAAGCCCTCCTGCGTGACAAAGCTCTCGGCGGCGTTGACCAGCTCGCCCAGGTTCTCGATGCGATCGCCGCCCTCCTTCTCGCCGCGGTAGTGCTCGATCAGGCCGCTGGCCTCCAGCACCTGCTCGATGATCTCGCGCAGCGTGTGGCCGGCGGTCTGCTCGCGCAGCACGTCGATCTTGGCCACGAAGGCCGTCAGGTTGGCGCCGGCCTTGCCGCTCATGCTGCTCACCGCGTCGTGCAGCGACGTGCCCAGGCCGCGCGCCGAATCCTGCAAGGCCTCCAGCGTGCGCGCGCCGATGCCGCGCGGCGGAAAGTTGACCACGCGCAGAAAGCTGGTGTCGTCGCGCGGGTTCTCCAGCAGGCGCAGGTAGGCCAGCGCGTGCTTGATCTCGGCGCGCTCGAAAAAGCGCAGCCCGCCATACACGCGGTAGGGCACGCCGGCGTTGAACAGTTGCGTCTCCAGCACGCGGCTTTGCGCGTTGCTGCGGTAGAGCACGGCGATTTCGCGTCGAGGAATGGATCCCCCCACACTCGCCGCTTCGCGTGCTTCGCTGCCCCCCAAGGGGGCTGCCACGCCTTGGGCCGGCCCGGCGGCGCGGCCTTCGCCCTTGACCAACTGGCGCAGCTCATCGACCACCCACTCGGCCTCGGCAAAGTCGGTGGGCGCCTCCAGCACGCGCACCGGCTCGCCGGCGCCCGCATCGGTGCGCAGGTTCTTGCCCAGGCGCCCCTGGTTGTGGCTGATGAGCGCGTTGGCCGCATCCAGGATGTTGCTGTGGCTGCGGTAGTTTTGCTCCAGCTTGATCTGGTGGTGCACGTGGTATTCGCGCACAAAATCCGCCATGTTGCCCACGCGCGCGCCGCGAAAGGCGTAGATGCTCTGGTCGTCGTCGCCCACCGCCAGGATGGCCCCACCGCCGCCCTCGGCCGGCAGTCCGGCAATCAGCTTGATCCACGCGTACTGCAGGCGGTTGGTGTCCTGAAACTCGTCGATCAGGATGTGGCGAAAGCGCCGTCGGTAGTGCTCGCGCACCGGGTCGTTGTCCCGCAGCAGCTCGTAGCTGCGCAGCATCAGCTCGCCAAAGTCCACCACACCCTCACGCTGGCACTGGTCTTCGTACAGCTGATAAATCTCCACCTTGCGCCGCGCCTCGGCGTCGCGCGCGGGCACGTCGGCCGGGCGCAGGCCATCTTCCTTGCTGCCGGCGATGAACCACTGCAACTGGCGCGGCGGAAAACGCTCCTCGTCCACCTGATGCTGCTTGCACAGGCGCTTGATGGCCGAGAGCTGGTCCTGCGTGTCCAGAATCTGAAAGGCCTGCGGCAGCCCGGCCAGCTTGTGGTGCGCGCGCAAGAAACGATTGCACAAGCCGTGGAAGGTGCCGATCCACATGCCGCGCACGTTGAGCGGCAGCATGCCGGTCAGGCGCGCCAGCATCTCCTTGGCCGCCTTGTTGGTAAACGTCACGGCCAGCACACCGCCGGGCGACACCTGCCCGGTTTGCAGCAGCCAGGCGATGCGCGTGGTCAGCACGCGCGTCTTGCCCGAGCCGGCGCCGGCCAGGATCAGCGCATGCTCGGGCGGCAGGGTGACGGCGGCTTTTTGCTCGGGGTTGAGGCCGGCCAGCAGGGGCAGCTCCGGTGGCGGTGCCGAGCGCGCAAGATCGCGCGCGCCTTCAGGGTGTGGGAACATGCGCCGATTGTAGAAAGCGCTGCCGCCCTGCCCCTTTTGCCCTTGATCGGTCGCCACCCCATGTCCACGCCTCTTCGCCGCTTTGTCGCCTGCCTTGTGCTGCTGCCCCCGCTGGCGGCCTGGGCGCAAGCCGGGGCCCTGTGCACCAGCGACGGCCAGAGCACGCCCCGCGTGCTGCGTGAGCGCTTCATCAGTGCCGATTGCGAGGCTTGCTGGCGCGAACCCACGCCCACTCCGCCCAGCGGCACGCTGGTGCTGGACTGGGTGCTTGCCGGCACCCAGGGCGACGATGCGCCGCTTGCCGCCGTGGCCCGGCGCGAATCGCTCGAACGGCTTGAAGCGTTGCGCCAGCCAGCACCGGACAAGCGCATGCAGCTATCAAATCAGGTGCGCGGTGGGCGCTATCACGTGCGGGTGTCGCGCGGTCCGGTGATGAACGGATATGCCGGCGCGTCGCTCACCTTCAAGAGCCGCGCACCCGTCAAGCAGCCGCTGACCGGCTGGCTGGCGCTGGTCGAGCTGCTGCCCGCCGGCACCGAAGGCTCACCGGTGCCGCGCGTGCTGATGCGCAACCTGCTGAGCGAACCCATTGCGCCCCGCGCCACCGAGCCCATGGGCCAGCTGTGGCGCCCGATGAACGTGCCCGAAGGCGCCGACCCCGAGCGGCTGCAATTGCTGGGTTGGGTGAGCGATGCCCGGGGCCGCGTGCTGGTGGCCGCTCAATCGCGCTGCGACGGCGCGGACCGCTGATGCAGCGCTTCAGATGCGGCGTGTCCTACGTCACCGCGCCGCGCTGGTGAAACTGCGGCTGGTCCCAGCTCTTGCTCTGCAAGATGTCCTTGAGCACGGCCACGGCGCTCCACACGTCCTCGAAGCCGATGTACAGCGGCGTGAAGCCAAAGCGCATGATGCGCGGCTCGCGGTAGTCGGGGATCACGCCGCGCTCGATCAGCGCCTGCACCACGGCAAAGCCCTGCGGGTGCTCGTAGCTGACCTGGCTGCCGCGGCATCGGGTGTCCACCGGGGTGTTCAGCGTCAGGGGAAAGCCCGCGCACTCCTGCGCCACCAGGTCCATGAACAGCGAGGTGAGCGCCAGCGATTTGGCGCGCAGCTGCTGCATGTCGGTGGCGGCAAAGGTGTCCAGCCCGCTTTCGACCATCGCCAGCGAGGTGATCGGCTGGGTGCCGCACAGGTAGCGCTGGATGCCGGCGTGCGGTGCGTACTGCGGCTCCATCGCAAAGGGGCGCGCGTGGCCCCACCAGCCCGACAGCGGCTGCGTGAACGTCTCTTGATGGCGCGCGTTGACCCACAGGAACGCGGGCGAGCCCGGGCCGCCGTTGAGGTACTTGTAGGTGCAGCCCACGGCGTAGTCGGCGTCGGCGCCGTTCAGATCCACCGGAACCGCACCGGCCGAGTGGCACAGGTCCCAGATCGTCACGGCGCCCCTGGCGTGGGCACGCGCCGTCACGTCAACCATGTCATACATGTAGCCAGTCTGGTAGTTGACGTGGGTGAGCAGCAGCAACGCCACGTCATCGGTCAGCGCGGCGTCGATGTCTTGCGGGCCGTCGATCAGTCTCAGCTCGTAGTGCGCGCCGCCCAAGGAATGCAGCAGTTCGATCAGGCCCTGCGTCATGTACAGGTCGGTCGGGAAGTTGTTGCGCTCGGAGACGATCACGCGTCGCTCGGGCGCCACGCGCTGCTGCTGGCGCAAGGCGGCGGCCAGCAGCTTGAACAGGTTGATGGAGGTGGTGTCGGTCACGACGACTTCATCGTCGCGCGCGCCGATCAGGCGGCCCAGCTTGTTGCCCAGGCGCCGCGGCAGCTCGAACCAGCCGGCGGTGTTCCAGCTGCGGATCAGGCCCGTGCCCCACTCTTGCGTGATGACCTCCTGGGCGCGGGCCAGCGCCGCCTTGGGCATGGCGCCCAGCGAGTTGCCATCGAGGTAAACCACGCCGGGCGGCAGCTCGAATTGTTCGCGCAGCGGAGCCAAGGGGTCGCGCGCATCCATGGCGCGGCAGTCGTCAAGGGTCAGGTGGGTCATGCTTGGGTTCCGGTCGATGGGTTGCAGGGCTATACGTCGTCAACGGTTCAAGCGCCAGCCGGCAGCTCGATCACGCCTTCGAACACGGTGGTGGCCGGCCCGGTCATGAACACCGGGGCATCCGGCGCGCCGCTCCAGCCGATGGTGAGCACGCCCCCGCGCGTATGCACGTCCACCTGCTCGTCCAGCAAGCCCGTGCGCATGCCGGCGGCCGCGGCGGCGCACGCGCCCGATCCGCAGGCCAGGGTTTCGCCCACGCCGCGCTCGAACACCCGCAAACGCAAGGTGCGGCGATCGACGATCTGCCCGAAACCGGCGTTGACGCGCCGGGCGAAGCGCGAATGGCTCTCGATCAGCGGGCCGGTCTGCGCGACGGGCGCGGCGTCCACGTCGGGCACCCACTGCACGGCGTGCGGGTTGCCCATGGACACGAGGATCAGCCACAGCGGCGCGCCGCCGGCCGTCAGCGCCAGCGGCCACTGCTGCGCCTCGCCCAAGGCCTGCGGCGCCAGGCCCTGCGTGTCGAAAGCCACCGCGGCGGGATCGAATGCGGGCGCGCCCATGTCCACCCGAACCCGCCCGTCCGCCATGATGCGCGGCTCGATCACGCCGCCCAGCGTTTGCACGCGGATGGTGTCCTTGTCCGTCAGGCGTCGATCGCGCACAAAGCGCGCAAAGCAGCGCGCGCCATTGCCGCACTGCTCCACCTGGCCGCCGTCGGCGTTGTGAATCACGTACTCGAAGTCGATCCCCGGCGCCGGCGACGGGCGCACGGTGAGGATCTGGTCGGCGCCCACGCCAAAGTGCCGGTCGGCCAGAAAGCGGTACTGCGCCGCGCCCAGGCCCAACGGCTGGCGCGTCTCGTCCAGCACCACGAAATCGTTGCCCGCGCCCTGCATCTTGGTGAAAGGAACTCGCATGAACGCGATTATCCTTGCGACCGGACACGAAAGAGCCAACCCATGAACACCACCACCGAAGAACTGGTCCAAGGCATTTCCGAATGGCTGCGCTGCGAATCGCCCTCCAGCGACCCGGCCGCGCTGATGCGCATGGCCGAAGTGATGCGCGATCACGCCCTGCGCCTGGGCCTGCGCGCCGAGCTGACGCAGGTGCAGGCCAGGGCCGACACACCGCTGCTGCCGTTGGTGCACATCCACAACCGCGCCGCGGGCGACACCCGCGCGGGTCTCTTGATCCTGGGCCACCTGGACACCGTGCACCCCATCGGCACGCTGGCGCACAACCCGGTGCGTGTGGAGGGCGACCGCTTCTACGGCCCCGGCGGCTACGACATGAAGGCCGGCATCTACCTGGCGCTGACGGCCCTGGGCGCGTTGGCTCAGCCGGGCGCCACCACCTTGCCGGTGGACCTGCTGATCGTCCCCGACGAGGAAGTGGGCAGCCACGCCTCGCGCGCCACCACCGAGGCCTTTGCCCGCAAGGCGCGCTACTGCCTGGTGTGCGAGCCCGCGCGCGCCAACGGCGGGCGCTGCGTGACGGCGCGCAAGGGCTCGGGCAACACCGTCATCAGCGTGCAGGGCGTGGCCTCGCACGCCGGTCTGGCGCACGAACAGGGCCGCAGCGCCGTGCGCGAGATGGCGCACCAGATTTTGGCGCTGGAGGCCATGACCGACTACGCCCGCGGCGTGACGGTGAGCGTGGGCACCATCGAAGGCGGCACCACCAGCAACACCGTGCCGGCCTTCTGCAAGTGCCTGGTGGACTTTCGCTTCACCGATCTGGTGTCGGCCAACGCCGTGGCCGACAAGATGCGCCAGCTCAAGCCCGTGGGGCCCGACGTGACGCTGGACATCGACGTCGAGATCAACCGCCCGCCCATGGTGCGCGACGACAGGGTGGCACAGCTGTTGCACCGCGCCCAGCAGTCGGCCGCCGCGGTCGGCCTGGTGCTGGAGGAAGCGCCGCCCACCGGCGGCGCCAGCGACGCCAACTTCACATCGGCCGTGGGCACGCCCTCCATCGACGGCCTGGGCGCCGACGGCGACGGCGCGCACACCTGGAGCGAGCACGTGCTGGTGTCCACGCTGTTGACGCGCACGCGCCTTTGGCACCACCTGCTCACGCACCTCGACTGAGAACCGCGGCGCCGATCCCCCCGCGCGTTCTGCTGGCCGAGTCCGGCGCACTGGACTACCCTCCGCGCTGCGCGCTGCGGGATTCGCGCTGCGGGATTCGCGCTTGAGAGAGGCCCGGCGCGCTCATGCAACGCCGCCGGCGGCCCGCGGAGCGCTCCGCCGACCATCCAGGGGCGCTGGCACGGGCGGTGCGGCGAACTGCAGGACGGCGCGCACCAAGTCCGCCTGGCGCGCCACGCCCGCCTTCTGGAAAACGCTGTCGAGCTGGCTCTTGACGGTCGCGCGGCCCACGCCGAACGCCCGGGCCACTTCCGCCAGCGTGTGACCCGCCAGCAGCGCATGCACCACGCGCGCTTCGGCCCGCGTGAGCGCGTGCGCACTCGCAAATGCCGCGGCGTGCGCGCCGTGGTCCGGCGCCGTGGCAACGAAAATCGCGGCCACGACGGGCGAGCCGGTCTGTGCGCGCGACGTATCGGCGCAGAGCGGCAATACGTGCGCGTGCACCGGCGCGCTGCCGGGCGCTGACAGGCCAATCGCCGCACCGACGGCGCCCAGCCGCGCCTCGTCCCCGGCGCACAAGCGCAGCGCCCGTTGCAACTCCCGATCGGCAGCGGCCCGGCGCGCGCGCAGCGTGCCCTGCGCGTCGGCAAGCCATTGGCCTTGCGCGAGGATTTCCCCGGCAGCGCGGTTCGCATGCGCGATTGTCCCCCGGCCGTCCGTGAGCAACACGGCGCACGGCAGCGCATCGAGGCTTTGCGCCAGTTGGCGGTGCGCGATGGTCTTGGCGTCCAGCACCTTGCTGATGGTGACCGCGCGCCGCAGGTGCGGCAGCAGCAGCCGGCCCCGCTCCAGCACGTCGGGCGTGAACGGCCCCGCGCTGGCATGGCGCAGCAGCACGATCTCGGACAGGTACGAGTGCGAGCGGATGAGGAAATAGTGCGCCACATCGACGATACCGAGCGGCTGCAGGCATTCGCGCACATACGGCGAGGCCACCGTGTACGAGCGTGACAGCGCGCGGCTGGCCACGAAAGGCTCGTCCGCATCGCGTCCCGGCACGAACCAGCTCTGCAGCGCCGCGTGCACCTCGGGCAGGTGCCGGTCGCGCGCTGCGATCCACTCGGGTTCGCAGCCGAATCTTTGCTCGATCAGCACACGGTCGTGCTGCAGGTCACTGAGCGAAATGAGCGTGCGCTCGCAGCCCAGAAAGCGCGCCACCCGACCCAGCGCCTGCGGCCAGCGCCCTGGCTCCAGCGTGCAGTCGTAGATGTCGCCGATGAGCGCGGAAAAGGCGTGCTCCGTGTTCATGGGTCTCCCCCTCTTTTTGTGCGTGCCGGTGCGCATTTTCTCCACCAAATGGCGGATGCGCAATTGGCGCCGCGGCGCGACAGTGGCGACGCAAGCACCGAAGCACGCCGCGAGGCGCCCGGTTCTTGCTCCAACAAACAAAACGGGAGAAACGAATGGCCGCTGTCTTGCTGCGTCGCAACCCGTACTGGAGCGCGTTGCCATGTTCGATCCACAAGAGCTGCTGACCTTCGGGCTGATCGCGTTCACCAGCGCCGCAACGCCCGGGCCCAACATGGTCTATTGCGTCTCGCGCAGCCTCGTGCAGGGGCGGCACGCCGGCTTGCTGTCGCTCGCGGGGGTGCTGCTGGGCTACGGCGCGCATCTGGCGGCCATCATGCTCGGCCTCACGGCGCTGCTGCACGCCGTGCCGGGAGCGTTCGACGCACTGCGCTACGCTGGTGCCCTGTACTTGCTCTGGATCGCCTGGCAAGCGCTGCGGCAGGGCGGCCGGCTGTCACCCAAGGCCACGGTGCTGCCCCGCGAGCGGCCGCTTCGCGTGTTGCGCATGGGGCTGCTGATCTGTCTGCTCAACCCCATGGTCGCCCTGTTCAACCTGTCGCTGCTGCCGCAGTTCCTGCACCCCGAGCACGGCGCGTTGTGGCTGCAATGCCTGATGCTCGGCGCGCTGCACGTCTCGGCGGCCGCGTTCACGCTGGCATTGCTGGTGCTGGGCGCGGCGCGTGGCACGGTGGTCCTGAGCCGCAACCGTGGCTGGGCGCGCGCGCAGCACTGCGTCATGGCCACCGTGCTGGGCCTGCTGGCGCTGCGCCTGCTGCTGCCGGTGGGAACGGGCGGGGCATAACCACCTCCGTCCAGCGCCACCGGGGTGGCAGCGGGCCGCATCCCGGCGGCGAAGCCCCTACAATCAACCACCGGGCCCAAGATTTCTTGGCCCGGTTTTTTGTGCCCGCGCCACGCGCGGGCGCAAGACCGGCCGCCAGACCAAGCGCCCTCTTCCGCAACCCCGAATGGAGCTTGGACCCTCATGGAAATCTTCGACTACGACCACATCCTGCTGCTGCCGCGCAAGTGCCGCGTGCAAAGCCGCAGCGAATGCGACGCCGGCATCGACTTTGGCGGGCGCCGCTTCAAGC
Source organism: Pseudomonadota bacterium (assembly GCA_018241325.1). GTDB lineage: Bacteria > Pseudomonadota > Gammaproteobacteria > Burkholderiales > Burkholderiaceae_C > Ottowia. The sequence continues at coordinate 43,273 of JAFEEB010000033.1, forward strand.
TGCCGGTGGTGCCCTCCAACATGAAGACGGTGGTGGACGAGCCGCTGTGCGCCTGGCTGGCCGAGCACGGCTACTTCTACGTGATGCACCGGTTCGATCTCGACAACGTCGTGTTCGTGCGCGAGATGAAGCAAAAGGGCCTGTTCGCCAGCATCTCGCTGGGCGTGAAGGCGCCCGACTACGCCACGGTGGACCAGCTGGCCGCCGAGGGCCTGGCGCCCGAATACATCACCATCGACATCGCCCACGGCCATGCCGACGCCGTGCGCGACATGATCGGCCACATCAAGGCCAAGCTGCCCCAATCCTTCGTGATTGCCGGCAACGTGGCCACGCCCGAGGCCGTGATCGACCTGGAGACCTGGGGAGCCGACGCCACCAAAGTGGGCGTGGGCCCGGGCAAGGTGTGCATCACCAAGCTCAAGACGGGCTTTGGCACCGGCGGCTGGCAGTTGTCGGCGCTCAAGTGGTGCGCGCGCGTGGCCACCAAGCCCATCATTGCCGACGGCGGCATCCGCAGCCACGGCGACATCGCCAAGAGCATCCGCTTTGGCGCCTCGATGGTGATGATCGGCTCGCTGTTTGCGGGCCACGAAGAGTCGCCCGGCCGCACGGTGGAGGTGGACGGCGAGCTGTTCAAGGAATACTACGGCTCGGCCAGCGACTTCAACAAGGGCGAGTACCGCCACGTCGAAGGCAAGCGCATCCTGGAGCCCATCAAGGGCAAGCTGGCCGACACCCTGATCGAGATGGAGCAGGACGTGCAAAGCTCCATCAGCTACGCCGGGGGCACCAAACTGATGGACGTGCGCAAGGTCAACTACGTGATCCTGGGCGGCGACAACGCGGGCGAGCACCTGTTCATGTGACGGCCCCGGGCGGCGGCTGCCATCAATCCGGTTCAGAAGAAAAACAGCCGCTTGCGCTTGCAGAACAAGCGCAGGCAGCTACGTTTTTGATAGTGACCGATGTTCCACGTCAACCGATGAGGTCGCGCACCATGCGGTTCAGCCGATGGCCCGGGGTGGCCAGGGCTTCGACGATGCTGAAGTGGTTGAGCCCCGGCAGGGCCAGCGCCTGCGGCACGCGCTCGCGGCCCCAGGCCTGCTGGATGGCGCGGTTCAGGCGCAGGTATTCGCCGCTTTCCTGGCTGCCCACCACGGCCAGCAGTTGCCCCTGGGCCGGTGCGGGCAAGCGCACGGGGCTGGCCTGGTGCACCTGTTGCGGCGTCAGGCGCAACACCTCTTGCAGACTGGGCGTGTTCATCAGCGGCTCCAGGTCGTACAGGCCCGACAGGCCCACGGCCGACCGCACCACGTGCGCCGGCAAACCGGCATCCAGCACGTTCCATGCGCAGGCCAGCATCATGGCCGCCAACTGGCCGCCGGCCGAATGGCCGATCACCGTCAGGCGGCGCGGGTCGGCGTTCAAAGTCCTGGCATTGCGCCAGGCCCAGGCCACCGAGCGCGCCACCTGCAGCGTGATCTGCGCAATGCTGGCCTGCGGGCACAGCGTGTAGTTGGGCAGCACCGCCGCCGCGCCCATGTCATGCAGCGCACCGGCAACAAAGCTGTGCTGCGACTTGTCCATCGACTTCCAGTAGCCGCCGTGCACGAACACCACCAGCGGCGCGCCACGCCGCGGCGCTGCAAACGCATCCAGCCGCTCGCGCGGGGCCTTGCCATACGGCACGTCCAGCGCGCCCGCCAGCGCGCCGCGCACCAGCGCGGACTGCGCCACCCAGCGCGCAAAGTACTCGCCGTGCTCGGGCACCCGCATGCGGTTGTTGTACATCCGCTCCAGCCATTGCGGGTCGGGCTGGGTGGGGGCCGGAAAGCGGTGGGGCAAGTCGTCGGGGCGGGGCATGGTCAGGCGCGATTTTGGCGCAAACGGCAACAGCACCCTGGCGCACCGGTTGCGGCAGAATGCCAATCATTTTGCGCGTCGGTTGCGCGGGCCCGGGCAATGCGTGCACGCCGGCTTGCGGCGTGCGGGTCATGACGCAAAGGCTGCCGCGGCCGGTGCCTGGCCTGGGCGCGTTGCCACCCGCCACGGACCCTTGAGGACATCCGCCCATGAGCCTGTACCAGCAACTGCAGCAACGCGCCGCCGCCGGCCGCCCCATCCGCGTCGGCCTGATCGGCGCCGGCAAGTTCGGCTCCATGTACCTGGCGCAGGTGCCGCGCACGCCCGGCGTGCACCTGGCCGCCATTGCCGACCTGTCACCCGACGGCGCGCGCGCCAACCTGGCGCGCGTGGGTTGGCCCACCGAGCGCGCCAGCGCCGCCAGCATCGATGAGGCGCTCAAGCTCGGCAGCACCCATGTGGGCGAAGACTGGCAAGCCCTGGTGCGCCACCCCGCCATCGACGTGGTGGTCGAATGCACCGGCCACCCGATCGCCGCGGTCGATCACTGCCTGGCGGCCTTCGCGCACGGCAAGCACGTGGTCAACGTCACCGTCGAGGCCGACGCCTTTTGCGGCCCGCTGCTGGCGCGCCGCGCGCAAGAGGCGGGCGTGGTCTATTCCATGGCCTTTGGCGACCAGCCCGCGCTGATCTGCGACTTGGTGGACTGGGCGCGCACTTGCGGCTTTCCGGTGGTGGCGGCCGGGCGCGGCCACAAATGGTTGCCGCATTTTTGCGAGAGCACGCCCGAGACCGTGTGGGGCCACTACGGCCTGACGCCCGAGCAGGCCGCGCGCGGCGGGCTCAACCCCAAGATGTTCAACAGCTTTCTGGACGGCAGCAAGCCCGCCATCGAAAGCACGGCGGTGGCCAACGCCACCGGCCTGGCCGTGCCGGCGGACGGCCTGCGCTATCCGCCCGGCAGCATCGCCGACATCCCCAACCTGACGCGGCCCCGCGGCGAAGGCGGCGTGCTGGACAAGAAGGGCATGGTCGAGGTCATCTCCAGCCTGCGTGCGGACGGCACGCCCATCGACTACGACATCCGCATGGGCGTGTGGGTCACCGTCGAGGCCGAGACCGACTACATCAAGCACTGCTTCGAGGAATACAACGCCCACACCGACGACTCGGGTCGCTACTTCACCCTGTACAAGCGCTGGCACCTGATCGGCCTGGAAGTGGGCCAAAGCGTGGCCAGCGTCGCGCTGCGCCGCGAGGCCACCGGCGTGGCGCAAGGCTGGCACGCCGACGTGGTGGCCACCGCCAAGCGCGACCTGAAGCCCGGCGACGTGCTGGACGGCGAAGGCGGCTATACGGTATGGGGCAAGCTGCAGCCCGTGGCCACATCCGTGGCCACGGGCGGCCTGCCGCTGGGCCTGGCGCACGACGTCAAGGTGCTGCGCCCGGTCGCCAAAGGCCAGTGTCTGACCTGGGCCGACGTGGCCATGGACACCACCACGCGCGCCTGGCAAATCCGCCGGCAGATGGAAGATGCCTTCAAGCCCGCCATCTGATATGCGATAGAATATTGATCCCTTGTGGGGGGGTAGCTCAGCTGGGAGAGCGCCGCGTTCGCAATGCGGAGGTCGGGAGTTCGATCCTCCTCCTCTCCACCACAAACCTAGCAAACAAGCGGCTTCCGGGCCGCTTTTGCTTTTCTACCCATTGTTTTACCCATGCCGCGCGCGCCAGTGTCAGGCCATCGCCACACGGCCAGCACCTGCACGGCCACCGGGCGGCCTCTCACTTGAAACGGTTTCAAGTGACGCGCGGCCAGCAGGCAATCAAGCGGCAACGTTGCCACTTGAAGATGCGCCCTCCACGCGCCCGCTGGTGCCCGTGATGCGCTCCAGGTCATCGCCCAGGGCACGGCGCGGGCGGCTTGCTGGCCTCACGCTGGCGCTCGATACGTTGCAGGCGCTCAGTGAATCGCTTCATGGTCAATCTCCTTTCGCAATTCGGCCTGCTGCTTTTTTGCTAGCACGGCCCATTCATCGGCGGGCAACACGTCGCCAATCACCAGAATCGGCCAGGTGACGCCAGCGCGCAAGGCATCGGCCACGCTGGGCCAAACGATGCGCCGGTGCTGGTGCTGGGCACGCCGGTACTCCACGGCGGCCAGGCGGCGGGCAAGTGCTTTCATGGCGCGAACACCTCCACCAGCGCGGCCAGCGGATCATCCGCTTCACCGATGGCAAGCACGCTGTCGCCACGCGCACGGCGGCGCTCCACGTCGGCCAGTACCTGGGCGCGGTCGGGGCCATCGGGCACGATGATGATGGTGGGCAACCCGCCGGGCACCACGCGGCGGCGGCGCTCGATTTTTGTCAGGCGGTCAGTGAGTCGTTGCATTGCGGGCCTCGCTTTCTTCGATTGCCGTCAGGCGCTTTTCCAGGTCGCTGCCTTCGATCAACCTGCCCAGCAGCGCAAGCACGTTCGCCAGGCGGGACACGTCGGCAACGTCGCGTAGCCCGGCCTTGCCCTCACGGTACAGGCGGGCCATCTCAGCGCGTACATCGTCGATTGTTTTCAGCTTGATGCGCAGTCGGGGGGGCGCAGCGGGTGCGCTTTGCTCCTTGCGGGGTCTGGGCATGTTCGGTAGTCCTTTCAAAACCTTCTACAGCGCCCTACAGCGCGTTTTCTTGGCGCGCTGCAGGGGTTTGTGGCATCAGGCCTGTTCAGCGCCTTGTGCGGCCTTTCTGGCCTCTGCAACGCGCACGCCCTGGGCGATGGCAGCATCATCGAAGCCAAACACGCGCGCGCCCTCAAGTGCCACGCCGCCAGCATCAGCCAGCACGTCCAGAATCTCCGCGCGGCTCAAGCCAACGGAACCGCTGGCGATGCCTGCGACGTGACCCAAAACGCGCTCGCTCCAATCGTGGGCGCGGTGCAGGGCATCAATGGTCAACGCTTCAGCCGGGTTGTCCAAACGCCGGGTCTGTTTCCACAGCTCGGCCAGGTGCTTGACTTCCATGTCAGGCAGCGGGACGGGGGAGCGCAGCAGGGCCATTTGTAGGCGCTCGTACTTTTGCGCGGCGGCGGGATCATCCTGCAACGCCTCCATGATTTTGGTGCGCTCGGCAACGGGTAGGCCACGCCACCAGGCGCGGGCTTCGGCATCCTCAGCGGCCAGCGCGCCAGCCGTCGGATGAAGCTGCGGAACCTGGGTCAGTGCGGCGTCCCGGCGCTCGGCTTCGCGCAAGTCTTCCCGCGCCAGCGCTGCGATGCTGGCGATGCCGCGCACGATGCCCTCGCGCAGCGGGCGGGCCTGGGCGTCCTTGCCCATCTGAGACAAGTTTGGGTCGTTCGTGACGCGCTCAATGTCTGCCAGCGCGGATTGCAGTGCGGCCACGGCGGCGCGGGCGTTTTTGGGGCCGCTGGCGTGCAGCTCGTCGCCGGGTGGCAGCTCAGGGGCTTCAAACGTGTGTTGTCCGATGTTGAATTTTTGCATGTCGGTCTTTCAAAAAAAAAGGATGGATCAGGGGCGCGCCATGGGTGAAAGTGTGGGTAATCCAGCCGCGCCCGCGTGCAAGCGGTGCCAGCGCTTAGGCAACGGCGGAAAGGCCCTCCGTTTTCAGGTGGCCAGCGCGGGCCGCTCGGGGTTTTGTTGGGGCCCTCCCCTTGCCCTTCACACCTTCACCATCGCCCGTAGGGATGGCAACGTATAAAGGTGGTACATCAGGTGTCCTATGGCTTGGTTTTTCAGGTGCAGGGCCAAACTCGCCGGAAACCCGCGCGGGCATTGGCTTTGCGCCCTTTTCAGCCATGGTCACGGCGTGTCCTAGTCCGTCGTTCCATGTGTCACGGCGTGTCCTAGTTTTCGGCCCGACTAGGACACTTGGTGACGTGGTATCTGTCACGGGGTGTCCTAGGGTTTTCGTTTTTGCCTCAGCGTCGGCAATCAGCGAAAGCCCATGCTCGCGGGACGTGGTGCGCTTCCATTCGTCGGTCGCTGGCCGGGCCTCGATATGCTTTGCGGGCACTTCGAAACACTCACGGTCGGTCAGGCGGTACAGCGTGGGCAGGCGCTGCCCGCCCTTGGTGCATCCGCCCTTGCGGGTGATGGCAATCAAGCCCACGGCGCACAAGGCGCGCAGGGCGCGCGCCAGGGTGACATGGTGGCCGATACCGCAGCGTTTGGCGCGGCTCAGGGGCAGGCTCAAATCGCCGTTGTTGAAGCCCCTCAGCTCGCGTAGCAGGGCAAGGTAGGCCAGCACGTCAAACGGCCCCAGCGCGGCCCATGCGTGGCTGTCGTACACGTCGGCATAGACGCGCAGACTGTGCCCGCGTGGGTCACGGAATTTCGCCTTGTCGCGGCCCATGGTCAAACCGCCTTGCCGCGCTGCGCCAGCCAGCGATGGATGGCCTTGCGGCCCGGCTCGGTCAGGCTATACACGCCAGGTCGGCACACCACGCCATCGCGGTCTATGACGTGAATACGCGTGCAGGGTAGGTGCTCCTTGCCCAGCCCCAGCGCGCGCACGTTTGCCACCAGGTCGGGGCCATTTGCTGCGCCTGCTTCGCTATCGACGGCCTCACGCGAAACGCTCGGGCGGCGCAGCAAAAGATGGATCAGGCGCAGCTCGCGCGGGTTGCAGGTGCCTTTGAAAACGGGCGGCTTGCCGGTACAATTCGGGGTGCTAGGTTCCTCGAAAAATCCCGTTTGCGCCATGGCCGGTGCAGCGGGTTTTTTCATTACTGCACCTCCACTTTCTGAGCGTCACGCCACGCCAGCAGCTCGCCGGTATCGAAAACCGTGCAACGTGCAGACAGGCGGCGCGGACGTGGGAAGTCGTGGCGTTCAGCCACCCAGCGCCATAGCGTGGCCTCGCCAATGTCGAACAGCTTCGCGGCCTTCTTGGGGCGAATCGACGGGGGAAATTGGATTACTTGCATCACGACCTTTCGTAAGGTCTGCAAAGCTCCTGATTGGCCTTGCAGTGATGCGTGTTGTCAGGGCGCAACCCCAGTTGCGGTCAAACCGCAACCCCTATTGCGGCTCGCAAAGCCTTATTTCATGCGGGTTTCGGGGCAGCAGGCGCAACCCCTCCCGCAACCCCTGCTATTTCATTCGGTGCGAAAAAACGGAGTAACCGGCAGCTTTCGCGGGTGTCTTTTTTTCGCCGGGCAGTAGAGCGCGGATGCGCGCCTTACTTATCCCAAAACGCTTTGCAGCTTCTTGGATACCGTGCTTCTGGCGGTAGCTGGCAAGTTCGCGCAGGCGCTCGGGTGTCCACTTTTTGGCGGTGCCTGCATTTGCTATTGCTGGCGTGGCTTCGGTGGGCGCATCCATCGCCAGCGGTTTGCCATAGTGGCCGGGCGTCAGTCCGACAAATTCAGCAAGGTCGCTGCGAACTGCAAACTGTCTCGACATTGCCCACTCGACACCAGCTTTCGGCGTGAACACCTCGGGAAGCTCACCGGCCTTCTGCGCCAGTTCCACGGCTCGCAGCGCGCGCGCAGGATCAGGGAACGTCAACGGATCAACAATCGCGCCTGCAAGTTCAGCAGCGCCCCAATATGGCAAGCTGCAAAGTTCATAGCACTCCAGAAACTCGCGCGCCTCGGTTTTGGTCTTGCTGAACGCGCTTTCAAATGCCGGGTCAGGCTCGGTTTCAAGCGCTTCACGCACGATTGCCGCTGCGACAAAATGAACGCCGGAAACGGTCAGGAACTGCGCCAGGTTGTCGCCGTCGCCTTGCGGCGGTTTTACCTTCTTGCCCATTTCACGCCTCCCGTGCGCTGCGAATCGGCACCACGTCTGCCGGGGCCTGCACGGTGTCGCAGTGCGCGGCCCAATCGGCCATCAATGCGCGGCGTTTTTCAAACAGCGTAGAGCGCAGATAGGCGGCTTCTACCTTGTCGGGCAACTGGTGCGCCAGCGCGTGTTCTGCCACTTCACGCGGGTAGTTCGTGGCCTCTGCGGCCCATACCCGGAACGTGCTGCGAAAGCCATGCACAAGGGCGGGCTTGCCGGTGCGGTCTGTCCAGATTGGATCAGGCGCGTTCATCCTGCGGATCACGGCCAGCAGGGACATATCCGACAACGCGGCACCATGGCGGCCTTTGAAAATCAAGCCCTCCATGCCATCGGCCTGCACGGCCTGCAACACGCGCAGCGCGGCGGCGCTCAGGGGTACATCGTGCGGCTTGCTTGCCTTCATGCGCTCGCCCGGGACGTGCCACACGCCTGCATCAAAGTCGATTTCGGCCCACGCTGCGCCGCGCACTTCGCCTGAACGTGCGGCGGTCAGGATGGCAAATTCCAGCGCCCGCGCGGCCTCGCCTTGACGCTGGCGAAGCGCCTGCATGAAAGCGCCCGCTTGCTGCCATGGCAGCGCCGGATGGTTCTCAACTTTCGCCACCTTGGACGGCTTGGGCAACAGCTTGTCTAGGTGGCCTTTCCAGCGGGCCGGGTTGTCGCCAGCTCGAAAACCTTGCACGCGGCACCAATCGAGGATGCTTTCAATGCGCCCTCGCAGGCGTGAAGCGGTTTCGCTTTTGCTTGTCCAGATGGGCAACAGCACGCGCGATATTTCCGCCGTGCCAACGTCGGCAACGTTCATTGATCCAATCACCGGATTGGCGAAATTCTCAATGGTGCTGCGCCATTGGTAGCCGTGCTTGGCGTTGCGCCAGCCTGATTCATGGGCGGCGATGTAGCGGCTTGCAGCGTCACGAAACAGCAGCGCCTTTGCCTCAGCGCGGCGGCGTTCGCGCTGCGCCTCTTGCCGGGCCTCGATAGGGTCTATCTTGTCGGTCAGCAGCTTGCGGGCCTCGCGTGCCCTCTCGCGTGCCTCAGCCAGCGTAAAGGCGTTCAGGCCACCCAAGCCCATCTCTCGCGTGCGCTTGTCACGGGTGAAGCGCAGTACCCACGATTTGCTGCCACCGGGGGCAACCTGCAAATACAGCCCGGCACCATCGGCGTAGTAGCCCGGCTTCTTGGTGCGTGTGACCTGCAGCGCGTTCAGCCTCTCAATTGCCCTTGCCATCGCTTACCCCTTGTCTTACCCATGATCTAGAGCGCGATTGTACGGGACTAACTGGGACAATGCAAGATAACGAATCAGCCTGCAACCCGCACCAATCCTAGGTTTTTCAGACTGAGCGGGACAACGTGGGACAACCTTTGCGGCAGACCTCCTCTCCACCACAATTCAAAAGCCAACCGTTTGCGGTTGGCTTTTTTTTCGCCCGCGCCCGGTCCCCCGTGGTCATGCGCAAAAAGACAGTGTGACGCCTCCGTTGCCGCAAAATGAAGGCACCCGTGATGGTGGGCAGCCGAGCAACGCGCTCTCGAGCACGTTGACGATGCCGCTGCATTTGATCCAACGACCACTGTCAATGGCATGACGAGACCGCAAGGAGAGGGGCATGGATACTCGAAATCTGGTGGTTGGAAGCCGTGTCGATTCCGGTGAACTCGGCACGGGGACAGTGACTTTCGTCGGCGCAGATCGCATCGGTATTGCCTTCGACGGCGGCAGCGAAATGTTGGTGCACCGCGAGAATCTGGAGCGTGAGGCACGCGCTCAGCCGGCATCGGCCGCGCCGCCACGTACCGGCCTGCCGTGGCCTGCCTCCACCTTCGTGTCGGACGACGACGTTGCTGAGCACTTTCTTGGCTCGCACTGGGATCCGTTTGTCGATGACGCATCAGAGTTGCTCAAGCGACTGCCGCAGATGCTGCAAGAGTCCGAGATTCAGAACGGTTTCGCCTCAGTGCACGGCGTTCCGCGGCGTGATCCTGCGGACTGGGTGAAGGGCTTTACGTTGGTCTGGCCCGACGCCAAGCAGGGGTTGGCAGCGGCGTCGCGCATCGAACCGGAGCGCACGTTGCTGATCAGCCTGTTTCCGTTTTTCGCCCTGGGCAGCCAACACACCCTGACACTGCGCGAGGTGAGAGTCTGGAAAAGCGGCGTGGAAGCCCAGGTCACGGCCGACTGGGCCCGGGGCGAGGTGACTTTTTTCGACACCCATTTTCTGATCAACCGCGCCTGGTATGACACGGGAAAACCTTACGACTTCATCCTCGCTGGTCTGGCCTACAGTGCCGGTCCGGCACATCAGCGGCAGTGGGAAATCGACAGACACCCCGACGAAGTAGCGTGGCTGAACCAGCAACGGACACCCGGCGAAGCGCCCCACGAGGCACGCTACACGCTCGGGCTTGACGGCGCCGCCGTGCTGCTGCCTGTCGATGACTGGGATGTGGACGACTTCAGCTTTCACGCTCCTGTGAAATCCGTGACCGAGTTCAAGGACTGGCTGGGACAAGATGGCTGGCGCGTGCGTGCCACCGTGATGCGCATGGGCGACGAGGATGGCGACCTGGACATCCTGATTACCCGACGCGCCTGGTCTGGCGTGGCCCCGCCTCAGGTTGGGCACGACATCGAAGGCCGCTTGTGGCTGCAAGGACGGCTGTGGACGCCCTTGTCGAAACACGGGTGAACACGCACACAAGCGAACTGCCCAAGCCGCCGCACCGCCTCCATTACAATCCGCGCGTCATTGGGGAGTAGCCGCTCTTCACCCCCGAAGAGGCTGACGTCAACACACTTGACCCGCTCGGGTCATGGCGTCAGCGGTTCCCACGCTTGGCAAGACCTTTGACCACCATGCCTCCGATTCGGCCGGGGATGCGTGGTGGTCAATCGTCTGCAACACCGGCCTGGAACCCATCATGGAAGCCCTCCTCGTCTCCACCGGCGTCGTCGCGTTGGCCGAAATCGGCGACAAGACCCAGCTGCTGGCCTTCATCCTGGCCGCCCGCTTCAAGAAGCCCGTGCCCATCGTGCTGGGCATTCTGGCGGCCACGCTCGTCAACCATGGCCTGGCCGGCGCGCTGGGGGCCTGGATCATGGCGGTGGTCAGCCCCGGCGTGCTGCGCTGGGTGCTGGGCCTGTCCTTTCTGGCCATGGCGGTGTGGACGCTGATCCCGGACAAGATCGAGGAGGAAGAAACGCAGGTGGCGCAGCACTTCGGCGTGTTCGGCGCCACCTTGGTGACCTTCTTTCTGGCCGAGATGGGCGACAAGACCCAGATCGCCACCGTGGCCATGGCGGCGCACTACGGCACGCCGCTGCTGGTGGTCATCGGCACCACGCTGGGCATGCTGATCGCCGACGTGCCGGCGGTGTTCGTGGGCGACAGGCTGGCCGCGCGCATCCCGATGAAGCTGGTGCACTCGATCGCCGCGGCCATCTTCGCGCTGCTGGGCGTGGCCACCTTGCTGGGAGCGGGGGCGAGCTTCGGGATCTGACCGCGGCCCGGCAACAGGCCAGAGTCAGTCCACCGCCTGCCGCAAGGTCTGCACCACCGGCCGGCGCAACACGTCGCGCAGGCTCCACCAGCCAGCCACCCAAGCCAGCAGCGCGCCCGCCAGCGCGCCGCCCAGCGCCACCCACGGCGGCGGCGCCCAGGCAAAGTCGAACACCTGGCGCGCCAACGCCCAGCCCACGGCCATGGCCGCCAAACTGGCCAGCAGGCCCGCCAGCAAGCCCACGCCGGCCAGTTCGGCGCGCTGGACCTGGCGCAGCAGCTGGCCGCTGGCGCCCACGGCGCGCATGATGGCGAACTCGCGCGCGCGCTCCTCGCGCGTGGCGCTCACGGCCGCGAACAGCACGATCAGGCCCGCCACCAGGGTAAAGCCGAACAGGAACTCCACCGCCCGGATCACCTGATCCATCACACGCTGGATCTGGGCGATGGTGGCGCTCATGTCGACGTTGGTGATGTTGGGAAACCGGTGCACCAGGGCGTTGTCGAAGCCAGCACTTCCATCGCCGGGCCGCCCCAAGGTGGAAGGCGCCCCCCCGGGGGGCAGCGAATCATGCGAAGCAGAGGAGCGTGGGGGCCACGTTTCCGGCGCGCGGTAGGCAGCGATGTAGGTGATGGGCACGTCGGGCATTTCGGCCACCGGGAACATGACGAAGAAGTTGACGTGCATCGAGGCCCAGTCCACCTTGCGCAGTGAGGTGATGCGCGCCTCGGTCGGCGAGCCCGCGATGTCGAACCTGAGCGTGTCACCCAGCTTCAGACCCAGCGTCTCGGCCAGCCCCGACTCGACGCTGATCGCGCCGGCCTCGCCGCTCGTCCAGCGGCCGGCGGAGACGTCGTTGTGGCCGGGCGGCTCGGCCGCGTGCGAAAGGTTGAACTCGCGCTCCACCAGCCGCTGGGCGCGATCGTCGGCATAGTCGCCCGGCGACACGGCCCGACCGTTGATCGCCACCAGGCGGCCGCGAAACATCGGGTACCAGTCGAGCTGGCTCACGCCCGCGCCCCGCAGCGCGGCGCGAAACGCATCGGCCTGATCGGGCATGACGTTGATGACGAAGCGGTTGGGCGCGTTGGCCGGCGTGGCGGCACGCCAGCTGTCGACCAGATCGGTGCGCAACAACACCAGCAGCACCAGCGCCAGCAGACCCACCGCCAGGCTGCTGACCTGCACCACGGCATAGACCGGCCGCGCCGAGAGCTGCCGCGTGGCCAGTACCAGCCAGCGCGGTGCGGTCTGCTCGTTGACCAGCGGCCGCAGCAGCTTGACGGCGCACCAGGACAGCAGCGCGAACAGCGCCACCGCGCCGGCGAAGCCGCCGACGGCGATCAGGCCCAGCTTCAGGTCGGAGCTCGCCGCCAACAGCAGCGCGGCAAAGCCCAGCACACCCAGCGCCAGCACGGCCAGCGACGCCGGCCGCAGCGCGCCGACGTCGCGCCGGATCACGCGCAGCGGCGGCACCTGGGCCAACTGCAACACCGGCGGCAGGCCGAATGCGACCAGCAGGGTCAGCCCGATCCCGAGGCCGAACAGCAGCGGCCACGCGCTGGGCGGCGGCAGCGCGCTTTCGACCAGGCCCGCCAGCAGCAGCACGAACACGTGATGCACGGCATAGCCGATCAGCACGCCGGCCAGGCTGGCGACCAGGCCGACCAGAAGAAACTCGAACGTGTAAGCGGCGGCGATGCGCCGCTGCGGCTGGCCCAGCACGCGCAGCATGGCCGAGGCGTCCAGATGGCGCGCCGCGAACCCGCGCGCCGCCAGCGCCACCGCCACCGCCGACAGCAGCGCCGCCAGCAGCGCCACCAGGTTGAGGAACTTCTCGGCGCGGTCGAGCGTGGTGCGCATCTCGGGGCGGCCGGTGGACAGCGACTCCAGGCGCACGCCGCGCACTTCGGGCTTTTTCAGCTCGGCGTCGGCCCAACCCAGATAGCGCTGCACCGCCGCGTCCGGGCCCGCCAGCGCCAGCCGCCAGGTGATGCGGCTGGCCGGCTGCACCAGTCCGGTGGCCGGCAGATCGGCCGCGCGCATCATCACGCGCGGCGCGAAGTTCATGAAACCGGCGCCGCGATCGGGCTCGAGCGCGATCAGCTCGGCAATCCGAAAAGCCGCATCGCCCAGCAGCAGTTGATCGCCCAGCTTCAGGCCCAGCGCCTCGAGCAGCGGCGGCGCGACCCAGACCTCGCCGGGCGCGGGAATGCTGTCGGTCGGTACGTCCGTGGTGTCCTGCGCATCGCGCGTCAGGCGCAACTGGCCGCGCAGCGGGTAGCCCTGATCGACCGCCTTCAGCGCCACCAGGCGCGTGGCGCCGCCCTGCGCGTCGGGGGCTCGACCCATGGTCGGAAAGCCCAGCGTGAGTGCCTGCTCCAACCCAAGCGCACGCGCCTGGTCAAGCCACGCCGCTGCCGGCGGGTTGTCGCTGACGACCACCGCATCACCGCCCAGCAACTGGCGCGCGTCGCGCTCCAGGCCGGACTTCAGCCGGTCTGAGAAAAAGCCCACCGCCGCCAGCGCCGCCACCGCCAGCGCCACGGCCAGCATCAGCAGGCGCAACTCACCGGCCCGCACATCGCGCCACAGGCTGCGCCAGCCCAGGGCAAACCACGAAATGTTCATGCGCCCGACGATAGCGCAAACCGCCGTTCAAGGCCGCGACCCCGCCGCGATGCAAACAGAGCGCCAGTCATGCGGGCCTTCTGCACCATCCGCACGGTGCGCTCAGGCTCCTGTGCCGAAAAATCCGTCGCGTTGCTCATGGCTCGCTCCTCTCAAGCATTTGAGCCTCTCCCGAACCCGGGGCGATTCACGAGCGGTCGGCCGCGCACTCGCGAGTTCACTTGCCCGTGAAGTTCGCTTTCCGCTTTTCCTTGAACGCTGCCACGCCTTCCTTGTAGTCCTCGCTCGTGGCGATCTCGGTCAGGTAGCCCATTTGAGGATAGGCGATCTCCGCGGGGGACTTGGGCAGGGTCTCCAGCGTGGCGCGCTTGATGGTTTGCAGCACCAGCGGGGCGGCGGCGGCCAGGCGCTGGGCCATCTCCAGTGCGGTGGCGTGGGCGCCACCCTTGGGCACGACGCGGTTGACCAGGCCGACCTCGTAGGCGCGCTGGGCGGGCAGCGGCTCGCCCAGCATCATGAACTCGACCGCCACCTTGTGCGGGATGCGCGACACCAGGCCGGCGGTGATGCCGCCGAACAGGCCCAGCTTGGCCTCGGGAAACATGAACTGCGCCGTCTCGTCGACGACGCACAGATCGCTCATCATCGTCAGCGTGAAGCCCGCGCCAACGGCCCAGCCCTGCACGGCGCTGATGAGCGGCTTGTCGATCTTCACGCCGACGTTGGGCACGCCTTTCCACGCCTCTTTGGACGGATCGGTCACGTCCACACCGGCGCAAAAATGATCGCCCTCGGCGCTGAGCAGCGCCACGCGATCGTCGCTGGCGGCAAAGCGCCGAAAGGACTCGTTGAGCAGCGCGGTCATCTCCGCGCTGAGGGCGTTGCGCCGCTCGGGCCGGCGCAGGGTGATGTGGGCGATGCGGTCTATGGATTCGTAGGTGATGGGTTTGGACATGGTGACTCCGGCAATGACAGATCGAGTTTTGCTATATTTAAAGCAGCTGCCCGCGCTTGTCTGGCAGGCGCGGGAGCCCGATTCGATTCAAAACAATCAGACGCGCCACACGGCCCGTGCATCGGCCACGACCAGGCTGTCGCCGGCCACCATGACCGGGTTGGCCTCGCACTCGGGCAGGCGCTCGCCCAGCTGCGTGGCCAGTTGGCCGAAGCGCTGCGCCACGCCCACCAGCGCGTCCAGCTTGGCGCGCGGCTTGCCGCGGTAGCCGTCCAGCAGCGGAAACAGGCGCAGCCCTTCAACGGCGCGGCGGATGGCGTGCGGGCCGGCGCTGGCGGGCAGCAGGGCGGTGTCCTTGAGCAGCTCGACCAGCGTGCCGCCGATGCCGATCATCAGCATGGCGCCGAACTGCGGGTCCCAGTGCGTGCCGATCAGCACCTCGACATCCGCGCGCGCCTGCTGCTGCACCAGGCAGCCGTCGAACGTGGCGCCGCCGGGCACATTTTTCACCGCCTGCTGCAGGGCGCGAAAGTGGCTGCGCACGGCATGGGCGTCGGTCACGTTCAGCACCACGCCGCCGACGTCGCTCTTGTGCGAGATCTGCGCGGAGACCAGCTTCATCACCACCGGCCAGCCGATGGCGGCGGCGGCCTGCACCGCTTCGTCCTCGCTGCGGGCCAACTCGCCGCGCGTGACCGGGATGCCGGCCGCGGCCAGCAGGCGCTTGGCGTCGAACTCGCTCACCAGGCCGGGCTGGAACCCGTTTACTATGGTTTTGATAGCTGTCTGCGCTCTTGAATCGGGCGCCAGCGCCTCATTGTCATATCGCTCCCAGGCCAGCCGGTTGCGCAGGTAGCCCAGCGCTTCCTTGATGTTGGCGAAGTTCACCAGGCCCTCGGCCTTCAGCTTGGCGCCGGCTTCGGCACCGGCGCTGCTGGCCGCGTTGACAAAGGCGACCGGCTTGGCGCTCGCGCGGTTGATGTCGACCACCGTGGCGGCGGTGGCCGCCATCTCGGGCATGGTCGTCATGAGGAACAGGCCCGCGCCCACGTCGGGATCGGCCAGCATGGTCTCGAGCACCTGGCGCAGCCAATCCGGCGTCGCGCGGGACGGACCGGGGACGGCGCCCAGATCGAACGGCAGGTGCGCGCCGGCCTCGGGCATCAACGCAAGCAACGTCTGCACCGTGGCGGGCGACAGCGTGGCGGCCTGCAGGCCGGACTCGCCCACCAGGTCGCTCGCCACCGCGCCACCACCGCCCGAGCCCGAGAGCACGGCCACCTGCGGACCGCTCGGGGCGGGCAGGCGCGTCCAGGCCGCCGCCTGGGCGACCAGTTCGAGAAAATCATCGACCAGCACGGCGCCCGCATGGCGCACCTGCGACTCAAAAGCGCGAAATTCGCCCGCCAGGCTGGCGGTGTGGGACTGCACGGCCTGTTGGCCCAGCGCGGTGCGTCCGGCCTTGACGATCAGCACCGGCTTGCCGGCGGCGCGCGCGCGGCGCAGCAGATCGACGAAGCGCGCGCCGTCCTTGACCCCTTCGACATAGAGCGCGATGACGCGCGAATGCGCATCGTCGATCGCGTGCTCGAGAAAGTCGCACACCTCCAGGTCAGCCTGGTTGCCCAGCGACACGCAAAACGAAAACCCCACGCCCAGGTCATACGCGCGCGCCAGCATGGCGCCGGCCAGCGCGCCGCTCTGGCTGATCAGCGCGACCTCGCCCTTGATGAGCCGGTCGTTGCGCATCAGGGCCTGCGAATTGAGCAGGCTCATGTCGGCATGGCTGTTGAAGTAGCCCATGCAGTTGGGACCGATGATGCGCATGCCGGCGCGGCGCGCGATGGCCAGCAGCCGGTCTTGCAGGGCCGCGCCCTCGGCGCCGCTTTCGGCGAACTGCGAGGTGACCATCAGGATGACCTTCACGCCGGCGGCGGCGCAGTCCTCGAACGCGGCTTCCGTGCGTTGCTGCGGCACGGCGATCAGGGCCACGTCCACCGGCTGGCCGATGGCCTGCACGCTGGGCCAGGCCTTCATGCCCTGCACCAAGTCGGCGCGGGGGTTGACGGGATACACCGCACCACGAAAGCCGAACTTGCGCAGCAGCGCCAGCATGCTGCCGCCCCACTTCGTCAGCTCGTCGGATGCGCCCAGCACCGCGATGGCACGCGGATCGAGCGCGGTGCGCACCGCCTGCAAGGACGCGGCGATTTCAACGGGTGCCATGGGGTCAGTTCTCCAGCTTCAGGCCGAGCTCGCGGATGGTCTTGCCGTACAGCTCGTCGTCGTGCGCCCACTGCTTCTCGAAAGCGGCCGGCCCGGCAAACGCCGGCGACATGGCATAGGGCTGCATGCGCGCGATCACATCCGGGTTCTTGAGCGCCTTTTCAAATGCAGCGGCCAGCTTGTCGATGATGGGCTGCGGCGTGCCCCTGGGCGCGAAGGCGCCGAACCAGGTGCCGGTGGCGCGCGGATCGGGCACGCCCGTTTCGGCCAGCGTGGGCACGTCCGGAAAGTCCGCCAGCCGCGTGGCCGATGCCGTGGCCAGCAGCCTGGCCTTGCCCTGCTTGACGTACTGCAGCATGGTCACGTCGCTGCTCAGGTCGACCCGCCCCGCGATCAGGTCGATCGAGATCTCGGCGGCGCCCTTGTAGGGCACGTGGGTCATCTTGATGCCCCAGGCCTTTTGCAGCATCTCGCCGCCCAGATGCCCCTGCGATCCGACACCGGACGTCGCGTACGTCACCTTGCCCGGATGCGCCTTGGCGTAGGCGATGAACTCGGCCAGGGTCTTGACCGGCAGTGCGTTGCTGACGACGTAGGCGGAGGAGAACTCCGACAGCTTGGCCACCGCCACCAGGTCCTTGCGCGCGTCATAGGGCAGCTTGCGCAGGTGCGGCGTGATGGCCGAGATGCCGATCGGGCCGACGAACAGGGTGTAGCCGTCCGGCGCCGCCGTGGCCGCCGCATTGGCGGCGATGGAGCCGCCGGCGCCGGTGCGGTTCTCGACGATGAAAGGCTGGCCGGTGGACTTCTGCATGTCTTCGGCCATCACGCGCAGCACCACCTCCATGCCGCCGCCGGCGGCAAACGGGTACATGATGCGCACCGGCTTGACGGGGAACTTGTCCTCCGTCTGCGCCTGCGCTGCCGGCATTGCCAGCAGCGCCAGCGCCGCCAGAGCACTCAGCCGACCCACGTCGCGTCGCGACAAGGAACCATTCATGTCGTCACCTCTCGATTGCGTTGAACCCAAACGACGCAAACGATACCCGATCGCACCACGCGCCATCGCGTGCGCTCACTTGCCCATGCGCGGCGCGCGCGTTCGGCGCAGGTGTCCGCGCCTCGCCGGGCAGGCCGTGGATGGCCGTGGCCGTCTTGTGCAGCCGGCGGCCCGAAAGGCCCTGCGTTGGCGACAAGCGCGGCGACTCCTAGAATGAACCGCGTCCGAACACGCATCCAAGGAGAATCCCATGAAAGGCGACGCCGCCGTCATCAAGCACCTGCAGGCCCAGCTCAAGAACGAGCTGACCGCCATCAACCAGTATTTCCTGCACCAGCGCATCATGAAGCACTGGGGCTTGGGCAAGCTGGCCAAGAAGGAATACGAGGAATCCATCGGCGAGATGAAGCACGCCGACCGCCTGATGGACCGCATCCTGATGCTCGACGGCCTGCCCAACTTGCAGGACCTGGGCAAGCTGATGGTGGGCGAGGACGTACCCGAGATGCTGGCCTGCGACCTGAAGCTGGAGCAGGCGGCGCAGGCCACCATCAAGGACGGCATGGCGCATTGCGAAAGCGTGCGCGACTACGTCTCGCGCGACTTGCTGCAAGACATCCTGGACGACACCGAGGAGCACATCGACTGGCTCGAGACGCAGATCGAGCTGCTGGCCAAGGTGGGCCTGCAAAACTACCTGCAAAGCCAGATGAGCGAGGCCAGCTGAGCACCGCCTCACCGCGCTTGATCACGGGGCCTTCGGGCCCCTTTTTCATGTCCGCTTGTTGTCGAGTTGCAACAAATAATAATGACAATGATTCTCATTTGCGTAGAATCACGCCTTTCATTGCCAGCCAGCCAGCGGCAGCCAGCGCCCGACCGGGCGCTCGCGTGCATCCCGTCAGCCAGCCGTCTCCCTTCCACCGCCTGCTGACCCGACCATGCGCTCTGCCCAAAAATCCAAACCAATCAAGCCCCAAGCCCGCTCCCGACAAGCGCAGGCAGCTCCTGTTATCGAAGCAAGCCACGCCCCGCTGCTGCCCCTGGGTGCGATGCTGCTGGCCGGATCACTGGGCTCGGCCGCCCTCGCGCAGACCGCCGATCCGGCGCCCGCACCCACCCCCGCCAGTGCCGCATCGGCACCGGCTGGTACGGCCGGCACCCTGGGCACCGTCACCGTGCGCGACAAGGCCGAGGGCGACGGCTCCACCACCAGCAAGGCGCTGCTGCGCGCCACCAAGACCGAGATCGGCAAGGGCGAGCAAAAGCTGATGGACATCCCGCAAAGCGTGACGGTGATGACCGAAAAGCTGATCCAGGACCGCAAGCTCGACGACTTTCGCGACGTGCTGCGCGCCACCGCGGGCGTCACCTTCCAGGCCGGCGAGACGGGCGAGGAGGACGTGCGCCTGCGCGGCTTCTCGCTGGGCCAGGCGGGTGACATCTACCGCGACGGCATGCGCGACGCGCCGCTGTACGAGCGCGACACCTTCGACGACGACCGCGTGGAGATCATCAAGGGCTCGGCCTCGATGCTGTTCGGCAAGGGCTCGACCGGCGGCGTGGTCAACCAGGTCAGCAAGCAGCCCTTCTTGATGACGCAGCACGAGGCGCAGGCCACCGTGGGCAGCGGCGGCATGAAGCGCGTGCAGGGCGACTTCAACTGGCAGACCGGCCCCGACGCCGCCTTGCGCCTGAACGTGATGGGCCACGACGCCGACAACTGGGGCGCCTATCAACGCAAGTGGGGCATCGCACCCACCTACCGCTGGGGCATCGGCACGCGCGACGAGTTCTCGGTCGGCCTGTACGCGCTGGACGTGCGCGGGCGGCCCAACTACGCCCACCCGTGGATCATCAGCCCCGATGGCAGCATCAACCCCACGCTGCCGGCCAAGAACTTCTATGGCCTGGCGGGCGACCACCTGAACACCTCGGCCACCTACGCCACGCTGGGCAACGTGCACCGCTTCGACGACGGCGGCGAGCTCAAGACCCGCCTGCGTGCCGGCCGCTACACGCGCGACCTGCTGGGCAGCCCGATCGGCTTTGCCGCGCCGCGCCCCACGGTGCTGTCCGACATCACCAGCAGCACGGTGCTCTCGCGCAGCTCCAAAGGCCGCATCGGCGACAGCGACATCGCGATGCTGCAAAGCGACTACAGCAACAGCTTCGACTGGGGCGGCAAGAAGCACGCGCTGCTGGCCGGCGTGGACGTGTTCGACGAACGCGCCAAACGCAACAACGCCTACGCGCTGCCCAACACGCCGGCGCGCCCCACGACGACGGTGGGCACGCCCAACGACGGCGCCTGGGTGCCCGACACCCGCGTGTTCCCGGTGCCCATGAACAGCTTCAAGTCGCGCAGCATCGGCACCTACGTGCAAGACACGATGTCGATCACCGACACCGTCAAGCTGGTGGGCGGCGTGCGCTTCGACCACTTCACGGGCTCGTACCGCAACGCCGATGGCTCCTTGAGCAACGAGCGCACCGACAACCTGTGGAGCCCCCGCCTGGGCGTGCTCTACCAGCCCGACGAGCTCTCGTCCTACTACATCTCCTACGGCACCTCGTTCAACACCTCGGGCGACGCTTACCAATACGGCGTGCAAGTCAACCCCGCGACCGGCCGCAGCGCCAAGACCCCGCCCGAGAAAAGCCGCAACATCGAGATCGGCGGCAAGTGGGAGCTGCTCGATCGCAAGGTGCTGGCCGGCGCCGCCTTGTTCTTCAGCCAGAAGTACAACGAGCGCAACACCGACCCCGACACCGCCGCGCAGCAGGAGCTGCTGTCGGGCCGCCGTCACGCAGCGGGCATGGAGTTCAACCTGGCCGGGCGCATCACGCCCGCGTGGGAGGTGTTCTGGAACCACACCTGGATTCCCAGCGCCAAGATCGACCAGAGCAACGTGCGACTCAGCGCCAGCGGCACCGGCGCGCAGGTGCAGGGCGACCGCCCCGCCCTCACCCCACGCCACAGCGGCAGCGTGTGGACCACCTACCGCATCAACCCGCAATGGCGCCTGGGCGTGGGCGCCAACTACCGCAGCAGCCAGAACCCCGAGGGCCAGCGCACCTACCGTGCCAAGGGCTTTGCCACCTTCGACGCCATGGCCGAATACAGCATCAGCGAAACCGTGTCGCTGCGCCTGAACGTCACCAACCTGGCCAACCGGCTCTACGCCGACACGCTGTACCGCGGCTTTTATCAACCCGGCGCGGCCCGGCGCGTGGACCTGACGCTGAAGGTCATGTTCTGATGCCGTGCCGCTGATCCCCGGCGCAGCCGCCCCTCGGGGCGGCTGTGTGCCTTTGCGAGTCTCCCATGTTGATTCACCTCAAGCAGTTGCTCACCCCCGATGAACTGGCCCAGGCCCGCGCCCTGCTGCAAGCGGCCGACGCCCCCTGGATCGACGGTCGGCGCAGCGCCGGCGCGCAAGCCGTGCAGGCCAAGAACAACGAGCAGCTGGCGCAGGACTCGCCCAGCGCCACCACCCTGCGCGCGCTGGTTCTGGCGGCCGTGCAGCGCGACCCGCTGTTCTTCTCCGCCGCGCTGCCGCGCAAGATCTTCAACCCGCTGTTCAACCGCTATGGCGGCGGCATGAATTTTTATGGCGCGCACGTGGACAACGCCGTGCTGCATTCGCGCGCGCCCGACCAATGGGTGCGCACCGACGTGTCATGTACCGTGTTCCTGGCCGATCCCGACGAATACGAGGGTGGCGAGTTGGTGGTGCACGACACCTACGGCCAGCAGGCCGTCAAGCTGCCCGCCGGCGACGCCGTGCTCTACCCCGGCGCCAGCGTGCACGAGGTGCGCCCCGTCACGCGCGGCGCGCGCCTGGCCAGCTTCTTCTGGGTGGAAAGCATGGTGCGCAGCGACGAGCAGCGGCGCCTGCTGTTCGAGCTGGACATGGCCTTGCTGGCGCTGCGCAAGACCCAAGGCGAAAGCGCCGAGGCCACCCGCCTGACGGGCGTCTATCACAACCTGCTGCGCATGTGGGCCAGCACCTGAGCGCTGGAGCTGCTCACCCCTTGCCTTGGCAACTCGCGCCCACCCAGCGCCCGCGCATCTCGGTGTGGATCGTGCCGCCGGTGCTCAGCTTCCCGTCGGCCGTCATGGCCATGGCCTGCGGACTGATCGCCTGAACGACCACGTGCATGCTCACGCTGGCCGGCCCCACGCCGCAGCTCTGCTCCAGCTCGACCCGCGTGCCCGTCTTGGACAGCACCTTGCGGGTGCACCGCTCGTTGGCGCCCCTTTCAAGGTACTGGTCCTCGTCCAGGTCCTTTTGCGTCACGCAGTAGCTGTGGCTGCTGGTGTGCGGCTGACCGGAGCGCGCGCCCATCGCCTGCTCCACCTTCGCGCGCTGCTCAGGCGTCAACTTGGCCAGCAGCTCGGGGGGCATGGTGAGGCCGGTGGTGGTGGACGTGATGGTCGACTCCCAGGCGCCGGTCTTCACGTTCAGCGACTGGGCCTGCGCGCCCGCGGCCAGCAGCGCCAGCGCGGCGACGGCGCACAAAGACAATGGGCGATGGGACATGGCGACCCCTTGGCATCTGGCGGATTGGGCAGGGTATCAAACAAGCATCCTGCGGGGCCGCATTGTGCGCGTCGCTGGGCCGTTTGCGCCCCGGCGCACGGGCAGGCGCCACCTACAATGCCCACCACCCGTTTCAAGGATTTCAGCCATGGCCCCCTGCATCGTCATCTGCCACTTCCCCCTGCCCGCGCCGAGCGAGGAGCAACTGATCGAAATCGCCAAGAAATCGGCTCCAAAGTTTCGCCAACTGGGCGGCCGCGGACTGATCAGCAAGGACTACGTGCGCAACGAGCACGGCGCCGGCGGCGTCTATGTGTGGGACAGCCGCGCCGCCGCCCAGGCCTGGTTCACCGAAGACAAGCTCACCGAGTACACGCAGGTCTTCGGCGCCCGCCCCACCCTGACCTGGTACGACGCCAACCTGACGGTGGACAACAAGGCGGGGCGAACGCGGGTCAATGGCCAGCCCGTGGCCGAAGCCTGAACCCCCTCGCCTGCGACTGCCTGAACCCCCCATGCCCGTCGATCCCAAGCGCCCCATTCGCCATCCCTACGAAGACTTCATGCGCCACGTGCACGAGCACGGGGTGTTCAAAGCCGACCGCACGGGCACCGGCACCAAAAGCGTGTTCGGCCACCAGATGCGCTTTGACCTGCGCGAAGGCTTTCCGCTGGTCACCACCAAGAAGGTGCACCTGAAAAGCATCATCTACGAGCTGCTGTGGTTTTTGCGCGGCGACGGCAACGCGCGCTGGCTGCAAGAGCGCGGCGTGACGATCTGGAACGAATGGGCCGACCCGCAGACGGGCGACCTGGGCCCCGTGTATGGCGTGCAGTGGCGCAGCTGGCCCACCCCGGACGGCGGGCACATCGACCAGATCGCGCAGGTGGTGCAGCAGCTCAAGTCCAACCCGGACAGCCGCCGCATCATCGTGAGCGCCTGGAACGTGGCCGACCTGCCCCAGATGGCGCTGATGCCCTGCCACGCCTTCTTTCAGTTCTACGTCGCCGAAGGCAAGCTGAGTTGCCAGCTCTACCAGCGCAGCGCCGACATCTTTCTGGGCGTGCCCTTCAACATCGCGTCGTACGCGCTGCTGACGCACATGCTGGCGCAGCAGTGCGATTTGCAGGTGGGCGAGTTCATCTGGACCGGCGGCGACTGCCACATCTACAGCAACCACGCCGCGCAGGTGCAAGAGCAGCTCAGCCGCGTGCCCTACCCCTATCCCACGCTGCACATCAAACGCCGGCCAGCCTCGATCTTCGACTACGAATTTGAGGATTTTGAAGTGCTGAACTACCAGCATCATCCGGCCATCAAGGCGCCGGTGGCGGTTTGAGTTTTCAAGTCAACTCCTGCTCCAGCGCCCTCCAGTCAAGCGTTGGTAGCTCTTGTTTTCATAGTTAACCAATGACCGATCTCTTATCGCTTTACCGCACCATGGTGCGCATCCGCGCCTTCGAGGACGCGGCCGAAGCTGCCAGCCAGGGCGGCGTGTCCTGGGGCGGCGCGGCCACCGGCGGCGGCGAGGTGCGCGTCAAGGGTCCGCTGCACCTCTCGACCGGGCAAGAGGCCGTGGCCGCCGGCGTGTGCGCGCACCTGCGCCCCGCCGACCTGCTGACCAGCACCCACCGCGGCCACGGCCACACGCTGGCCAAGGGCGCCGACACCACGCGCATGATGTGCGAGCTGTTCGGCCGCGCCCCTGGCACCAACGGCGGCAAGGGCGGCTCGATGCACATCGCCGATTTCTCGGTCGGCATGCTGGGCGCCAACGGCGTGGTGGCCGCCGGCCTGCCGATTGCGGTGGGCGCGGCGCAGGGGCTGAAGATTCGCGGTCAGGATGCGATCGCGGTGTGCTTTTTCGGCGACGGCGCCATCAACCGCGGGCCCTTCATGGAAGCACTGAACTGGGCCGGCGTCTACCAGTTGCCGGTGCTGTTCGTGTGCGAGGACAACCGCGTCTCGGCCACCACCGACAGCAGCGCGATGACTGCCGGCCCCGGCGCCAGCGCGCGCGCCGCCGCCATGGGCATTGCCGCGATGCAGGTGGACGGCACGGATGTGCAGGCCGTGTCGGACGCCGCCGCCCAGTTGATCGCCGACATCCGCGCCGGCCACGGCCCGCGCCTGCTGCACGCGCTGACCGACCGGCACAAGGGCCACGTGTCGGTGGACCCGGCCACCTACCGCAAGCCCGAGGACGTGGCGGCCGCGCTGGCACGCGACGGCATCGCCCGCGCCCGCGCGCGCCTGGTCGAACAAGGCCAGGGGACGCAGGCGGAGCAGATCGAGCGCGCGGCCAAGGCCGAGATCGATGCCGCCGTGTCCGCCGCCAGCGCCGCACCACCGCCCGAGCCGAGCGCGGCCTACACCGACGTGCAGACCATTGGTGCGGGGGTGTGGGCATGAGCGCGATGCAAATGACTTATGCCCAAGCCGCCGCCTTGGCCTTGGCGCAAACCATGGACAAAGACCCCACCGTCATCGCCCTGGGCGAAGACCTGGGCCGCGGCGGCGTGTTCGGCCAGTACCGCGGCGCCGACGGCGCGCCGCTGGCGCAGCGCTTCGGCGCCGATCGCATCATCGACACCCCCATTTCCGAGGCCACCATCGTCGGCGCCGCCGTGGGCATGGCGCTGGCCGGCTGCACGCCGGTGGTCGAGCTGCGCGTGGTCGACTTCGCCCTGTGCGCCATCGACGAGATCGTCAACCAGGCCGCCAAGAACCGCTACATGTTCGGCGGCCAGGGGCGCGTGCCCATGGTGATGCGCATGCCCATCGGCATCTGGTCGTCGTCGGCCGCGCAGCACAGCCAGTCGCTGGAGGCGTGGTTCGCGCACATCCCCGGTCTGGTCGTGGTCACGCCCGGCACCCCGGCCGACAACCACGGCCTGCTGCTGGCCGCGCTGGCGTCGGGCGACCCGGTGGTCTACATGGAGCACAAGGAGCTGTGGGGCACGCAAGGCGAAGTCACGCCTGGCGCCATGGTGCCGCTGGGCCAGGCGCGCGTGGTGCGCGAAGGCGCCGACGTGACCCTCGTGTCCTGGTCGCGCCAGATGCAGGCCTGCGAGCAAGCCGCCGCCCAACTGGCCGCGCAGGGCGTGCAGACCGAGCTGATCGACTTGCGCACGCTCTGGCCCTGGGACAAGGACGCCGTGCTGGCCAGCGTGGCCAAGACCGGCCGCCTGCTGGTGGTGCACGAGGCCGTGCAGGTGGCCGGCTTCGGCGCCGAAATCGCCGCCACCGTGGCCGAGCACACGGCAGCTCGCGTGGCCCGACTGGGCGCGCCGCGCATTCCCGTGGGCTATGCCCCCGGCCTGGAGGCCGAATCGCGCATCGGCGCCGACAAGATCGCCGCGGCCGTCCACCGCTTGATCGAGCGATGAAAGTCGGCCTGATCTGGGCGCAGGCGCGCGGCGGCGTCATCGGCAAGGATGGCGTGATGCCCTGGCATCTGCCCGAAGACCTGGCGCACTTCAAGCGCGTCACGCTGAACCACCCGGTCATCATGGGGCGCAAGACTTGGGACTCGATCCCGCCGCGCTTTCGCCCCCTGCCCGGGCGCCGCAACATCGTCGTCACCCGCCAGACAAATCTGAATCAAACAGGCCTGGAGCCAGCGACCAATCTGCGCGAGGCGCTACAATTTTGTGAGAATTCACCGCAAGTCTGGATTATCGGCGGCGCGCAGATCTACGCCCAGGCGCTGCCGCTGGCCGACGAGCTGGTGGTGACCGAGATCGACGCCGACCTTGAGGGCGATGCCTTTGCCCCCGCCATCGGCGCCGATTGGCAGGAGGTGGCGCGCGAGCCGTTCAACTCCAGCACAGGGCTGCGCGGCGCCTTCGTCACCTGGCGGCGCAAGGCATCGCGCACGTGACTGCGGGGCGGCACCTCGATGCCACACAATGCATCGGTCCCGCCCACCGCCACGCGCCATGATCACCCCCGCATCCGACGCCCCCTTTCGCACCTTGCCCGATCTGATCGGCGAGCACGCCCGCCTGCGCCCCGACCATCCGGCCCTGCGCGACGAACACGACACGCTCAGCTACGCCGAGCTCGACGCGCTGATGGACCGCATCGCCGCCGCCTTGCAGCGCGATGGCGTGCAGCCCGGCCAGGCCATCGCCATCTGCGCCGGCGCTTCGGTGCGCTACGCCGCCCTGTTCATGGGCGCGCTGCGCGCCGGCGCGGTGGTGGCGCCGCTGGCACCGTCCAGCACGGCCGAGGCCCTGGCCTTGATGCTGCGCGATGCCGAGGCACGCCTGCTGTTTGTCGACGCCGGCACCGCCGAGCGCCTGCCCGCGCCCGATCCTGCGCTACCGCGCATCGCGCTGGACGGCAGCGCCGGCGGCCGCGCCTGGGGCGACTGGCTGGCCCCCGCCGGCGCGCGCCCGCAGCCAGTGGCCATCGCGCCCGACGCGCCCTTCAACATCATCTATTCCAGCGGCACCACCGGCACGCCCAAGGGCATCGTGCAGTCGCACGGCATGCGCTGGTCGCACATCCAGCGCGGCAGCGTGTACGACTACGGCCCGCAGGGCAGCACGCTGCTGGCCACGCCGCTGTACTCCAACACCACGCTGGTGGTCTTCGTGCCCACGCTGGCCTATGGCGGCTGCGTGGTGCTGATGCCCAAATTCGACGCCCTGCACTACCTGCAACTGGCCCAGCAGCACCGCATCACGCACACCATGCTGGTGCCGGTGCAGTACCAGCGCATCATGGCGCTGCCGCAGTTTGGCCAGTTCGACCTGGGCGCCTTCCGCGACAAGTTTTGCACCAGCGCGCCGTTTCGCGCCGAGCTCAAGGCCGACGTGCTGGCGCGCTGGCCGGGCGGCCTGGTCGAGTTCTACGGCATGACCGAGGGCGGCGGCACCTGCATCCTCGACGCCCATCTGCACCCCACCAAGCTGCACACCGTGGGCCGCCCCGCCGCCACCAGCGACATCCGCCTGATCGACGAGGACGGCCACGAGGTGGCGCCCTTTGATGCCGGCGAGGTGGTCGGCCACTCGCCCGGCATGATGACCGGCTATCACGGCCAGCCCGCCAAGACGCGCGAGGCCGAGTGGTTCGACGCGACCGGCAAGCGCTTCATCCGCACCGGCGACGTGGGACGCTTTGACGCCGACGGCTTTTTGACCCTGATCGACCGGCGCAAGGACATGATCATCAGCGGCGGCTTCAACATCTACCCCAGCGATCTGGAAGCCGCCCTGCGCCAGCACCCCGCCGTGCACGACGTGGCCGTGGTCGGCGTGCCCAGCGAGCAGTGGGGCGAAACCCCCGTGGCCTTTGTCGTGCCGAACACCGGCGCCACGGCCACGGCCGGCGAGCTCAAGGACTGGTACAACCAGCGCGCCGGCAAGACCCAGCGCCTGTCTGATCTGCGCCTTGTCGATGCGCTGCCGCGCAGCGCCATCGGCAAGGTGCTCAAGCGCGAGCTGCGCGAGGCGTACGCTGTGGGGGAGCCGCGATCGCCGTCATAAACAGCCGAACGCAGAGGACGCAAAGGATTCGCAAAGGGCGCAAAAAATACCGGGAATTTGCTTTCAAAAAGATAGCCTATGGACGTTGTTTTAAGCCGATTTCATCGTATTCAAGAAATTTTTCTGAATTTTTTACGCCCTCTGCGTGATCTTCGCGCCCTCTGCGTTCGGCTGTTTATTTCCCTCTCGTCTGCAAAGACCTTCAACCCGGAGACGACCATGCAACGCCGCCCCTTCACCCTCGCCCTCGCCTGCACCGCGGCCCTGGCCGCCGCCGGCGCCCACGCGCAGGCCGACTGGCCCAGCCAGCCCATCACGATCATCGTGCCCTACGCCCCCGGTGGCACCACCGACGTCGTGGGCCGCGCGCTGGCCGCGGGCCTGACCCGGCAACTCAATCAATCGGTCATCGTCGAGAACAAGCCCGGCGCCGGCGGCACCCTGGGCATGGGCGAGATGCAGCGCGCCAAGCCCGACGGCTATCGCCTGACCCTGGTGCCCGTGAGCGTATTTCGCCAGCCGTATGTGCAGAAGGTGAACTACGACCCCGTCAAGGACCTCGCGTACATCGCGTCTTTCACGGCCTACGACTTCATTCTGGCGGTGGCGGCCGATTCGCCGTTCAAAACCGTCAAGGACGTGGTGGATGCCGCCAAGGCCGACAAGAAGGGCCTGAGCTACGGCACGCCGGGCAAGTTCACCGGCAACCACGTCACCATGTCGCTGCTGGGCAAAGCCGCGGGTGTCACCTTCATCCACGTGCCCTACAAGGGCGACTCCGAGGCCACCAACGCCCTGCTGGGCGGCCACGTGCAGGCCATCGTCAGCACCAACGGCATTCGCAATTTCATGGACTCGGGCAAGGTGCGCGCACTGGCCATCGCCGCCGAGCAGCGCCCGCCCGCCTTTGCCCAGGTGCCCACCTTCAAGGAGGCCGGCTACGACGTGGTCGTGCCCTCCCCGCTGGGCCTGGCCGGGCCCAAGGGCCTGCCCGCGCCCATCGTCGAAAAGCTCGACGCCGCCATCAAGGCCGTGCTGGCCACGCCCGAGTGGCAGCGCACCATCGAGACCTACGGCATTCGCAGCGACTACCGCGACCACCGCGCCTACGCCGACTTCGCGCGCACGAGCTTTGCGGCCGAGAAGGCGATCGTGGAGTCGATCGGGTTGAATGACTGAGCGCACCAACATCCGCGCTCACGCCTGCCCCTCGCGATTGAGCCGATGACTGAAAAGACGAAAGGCCGGCGTGCTGGCGCGCGGACCGAAGGCGGCGGCGCGCACCCCCTCAGGTGCGCATGACGGACGCCCTCTGTCAGGGCTGCTTGATGCCTGCGACCCGGACGAGACGCGACCAGCGGTCGATCTCCTTCGAGACATAGCTGGCATACAACTGGGAACCTTGAGCGGGGATGGTGAAACCGTTGGGCTCCATGAACTGCTTGATCGACGGGCTGGCCATGATCTTGGCCAGCTCGGTTTCCAACCGGGCCACGATGGCGGGCGGTGTGGCCTTGGCCACCGAGATGCCGGACCATGACACGGCCTCGAACCCGAAGTACCCGGCTTCGGACATGGTGGGCACGTCCGGCAGCAAACGGCTCCGGGCCCGGCTGCTGACCGCCAGCGGCTTGATTTGGCCGTCCTTGATGTAGCGCTCGGCCGCATCCACGTTGATGAAGATGGCATCGACATCGCCCTTCACGACGGCATCCAGCAGGGGTTTTCCGCCGCTGTACGGGACGCCGCGGAACTTGCCGCCCATGCAGAGCTTTTCGCCTTTGTCCCCACGAATGCAGGTCTGCTGCATCTGAATCATCAGCTCCATCGCCATGTGGCCCGAGGCGGCCGGCGTATAGCCGTACTTGATGCCGGCGCCGTTCTTGCTGCCGTCGATGAGGGCCTTGACGCTTTGGTACGCACTGTCGGGCTTGACCACCAGGACGTTCGGCCCCTCATGCACCTGCGTGACATGAACGAAATCCTTGACCGAGTCGTAACCGACCGAGGGGTTCAATGCATGGGCCACGGCGTTCTGGCCGATTCCGGACTGGATCAGCGTGTAGCCATCCGCCGGTCGCTTGAGCGCGGCCAGCGTGCCCGTGACACCCCCCGCCCCGGCCAGGTTCTCGACCTTGACCGGCTGGCCCAGGGCCTTTTCCAGCTCGCTGGCCACCAGGCGCCCCATCTTGTCGCTGGTCCCTCCCGGCGGGAAGGGGACGACCAGCGTCAACGGCTTGCCCGGCCAAACACCTTGCTGCGCAACCGCCGCCGTCACGGCCACGAGCAGCGAAACGCCACAAACCAGCATTCGCACCGTCTTTCGCATTTTCGACCTTTCTTGATGCAGGATTTCGGAATTGGAGAGAGCACCGGCTGGACAGAGCCGGAACCGGGGCGCGCGACCTGGCCTGCGCGGCAACACCGCACCGCGGGCAACGACCCGATTCGCGATTTTTGTGTTTATTGTATTCCTTTGTATCAATTTTACGGGCGCGATCGGCACCGAATTGCATCGATATTCTGGTTTTGCCAAAAATTGCCGGGTTCGCGTTGCACACCAGTCACCGACCCGCAGCGCACCGCCCATTTCGTGAGCAGCGCTCCAGAAATGCCCCTGCCGGGCATCGCCTGACCTCGACGGCAACAGGGACTGCGCAGCCCTCGCCGGAACCGCCCACAATGGGTGCGCAGGCACAACAAGCGCCCCACCGCCATGACCACACCCTACAAAGTCGGCGATCGCGTGACGTGGAACTCCGAAGCGGGCCACGTCAGCGGTCGCATCACCAAAGTCCACCGGTCCGACTTCGACTGGAAGGGCTACACGCACCACGCCAGCGCGCACGACCCACAGTACGAGATCAAGAGCGACAAGACCGATCACGTGGCGGTGCACAAGGGCTCGGCGCTGCGCCGCAAGAGCGACTGAGGCCATGGCCGAGCGCCTGCCCTACTTCACCATCGGCCACTCGACGCTCTCGGTGGACGAGCTGGCCGCACACCTGCACGCGGCGGGCGTGACGCGGCTGATCGACGTGCGCACCATCCGCCGCTCGCGCACCAACCCGCAGTTCAACCAGGACACACTGCCGCTGGCCCTGGCCGCGCACGGCATCGGCTACGAGGCCATGGCCGACCTGGGCGGGCGGCGCGGCCGCCAGCGGGCGATAGCGCCCGAGGTCAACGGCCATTGGGACAACGCCAGCTTTCACAACTACGCCGACTGGGCACTGCAGGCGCCCTTTCGCACCGCGCTGCAAGAGCTGCGCGACAAGGGCCAGCGCGAGCGCTGCGCGGTGATGTGCGCCGAAGCCGTGTGGTGGCGCTGCCATCGCCGCATCATTGCCGACCACCTGCTGGCCGCGGGCGAGTCAGTGCGCCACATCATGGACGGGCACATCGACGAAGCCCATTTCAATGCCGGCGCGCAGGTGCAGGACGACGGCACGGTAAGCTACCCGGCTGCGCAGCAAGCACTGGATGTGTAGCCCCATCATGAAGATCGCCACCTGGAACGTCAACTCCCTCACCGCCCGCCTGCAGCACGTGCTGGATTGGCTGGCCACCAACCCGGTGGACGTGCTGGCGCTGCAAGAACTCAAGCTCACGGACGACAAGTTTCCGCATGAGGTGCTGCGCGCGGCCGGCTACGAGGCGGCGGTGTTCGGCCAGAAGACCTACAACGGCGTCGCCCTGCTGACGCGCGCGCCGCTGCAGGCCCAGGACGTGGCGCGCAACATCGCCGGCTTTGCCGACGACAACGCCCGCCTGATCGCCGCCACGCTGGATGCGCCGGGCGGGCCGCTGCGCCTGGTCAACGGCTATTTCGTCAACGGCCAGGCGCCGGGCACGGACAAGTTCGACTACAAGATGAGCTGGCTGCGCGCGCTGCGCGACCACCTGCGCGAGGAGCTGGCCGCGCACCCGCGCCTGGTGCTGGTGGGCGACTTCAACATCGTGCCCGAGGACCGCGACAGCTACGACCCCATCGGGCTGGCCGGCACCATCTTGCACACCGACGAGGAGCGCGGGCACTTCCAGGCGCTGCTGGGCCTGGGCCTCGTCGATTCGTTTCGCCTGTTCGAGCAGCCCGACAAGAGCTTTTCGTGGTGGGACTACCGCATGCTGGGCTACCAGAAGAACCGCGGCCTGCGCATTGACCACGTGCTGGTCAGCGCGCCGCTGCGGCCGCAGGTGCGGGCCTGCACCATCGACCGCGTGCCGCGCAAATGGCCCAAGCCCAGCGACCATGCGCCCGTGACCATCACCCTCGGTTGATATCAATTTGATAGCTGCTCGCGCCTTTGTGACGGTCGATGCAGCCTGATTTGACCTTTTATTTGCCGGTGGCGGCCAAGGTCCAGCGCGCCGCGCGCGCCGCCGCCGGTAACCTGCACCGCCGTCAGGGTCACGTTTGCCGGTCAGCGGGAACGCCCCGACGCCTGCGTAGCATCCAATGACTGTCCGCAAGCAAGGAGTCCGGCATGGAACACGCATTCGACCATCTCATCGTGGGGGCCGGCATGGCCGGCGCGGCCGCGGCCGTGGCCTTGCGCCAGGCCGACGCCACGGCCAGCATCGCGCTGCTGGGCGCCGAGCCCCACCTGCCGTACGACCGCCCGCCGCTGTCCAAGGCCTTGTGGAAGGACGGCAAGGAGGACGACATCTGGCGCCCGATCCGGGACGCCCGCGCCACCGTGCAACCCGGGCGCCGCGCCGTGGCCATCGACCGCGCGGCCCACACCGTGCGTGACGACGCCGGCGACACCTGGCGCTACCGCAAGCTGCTGCTGGCCACCGGCGGCGCGCCGCGCACCCTGCCCTTCGGCGCGGACTTCATCTACCTGCGCACGCTGGATGACTACCGGCGCCTGCGCCAGGCCGTCAAGCCCGGCGCCCGCGCGGTGGTGATCGGCGGCGGCTTCATCGGCAGCGAGATCGCCGCCGCGCTGGCGCTGAACGGCGCCCAGGTGACCATGCTGTTCCCCGAAGCGGCCATCGGCGCGCGCGCCTACCCGAAGGCGCTGGCCGACTCGGTCACCGCGTACTACCGCGACAAAGGCGTGGACGTGCGCGCGGGCGTCTCCGTCCAGGGCGCGCGCGGCAACACGCTGGAGCTGACCGACGGCGGCACGCTGGCCTGTGACGTGGTGGTGGCCGGCCTGGGCATCACGCCCAACGTGCAATTGGCGCAGGACGCGGGCCTGGCGGTGGACAACGGCATCGTGGTGGACGCGCAGCTGCGCACGTCCGACCCCGACATCTTTGCCGCCGGCGACGTGGCGAACTTTCCCGCCGCCGCGCTGGGCCGGCGCCTGCGCGTGGAGCACGAGAACGCGGCGCTCACCATGGGCGAGCGCGCCGGCCAGGGCATGGCGGGGCGGGACGCGCCGTATGACGAGCTGCCTTACTTCTACTCCGACCTGTTCGACCTCGGCTACGAGGCCGTGGGCACGCTGGACGCGCGGCTGCAAACGGTGGAGCAGTGGGTGACGCCGTGTCGCGAGGGCGTGGTGTACTACCTCGACGCCGGCCGCGTGCGCGGCGTGCTGCTGTGGAACACCTGGGACCAGGTTGACGCGGCCCGCCGGTTGATTGCCGAGCCGGGGCCCTTCGACGCCACCAGCGTGCGCGGGCGCCTGCCGCAGTAGAGCCTGCGCGGCGCAACGGCAGCGCCACGGTCACTTGACGCGGTGCAAGGTGTTCTTGTCCGTGTGGTGCATTTCGGCGCCGGTGGCCGCCAGCTTGAGCACCAGGTCGGCCGTATAGCTCAGGGTGTCGGCGTCGACGATGGTGAAGGTGCTCTTGAAGTCCATCAGCTGCGCGCGCTCCGACAAATACTTGTTCTGCAAAATGCCGTAGTTGGGCGAGCCCGGCACGGCATCGAAGTGCAGCACGGTGTCGCGCGGCTTGGCGTCGCCGCCGGCCAGGATGGCGATGCCGCGCCCGAACACCACCGCGCGCATGATCTGGCCGGTGGCCTTTTCCCACAGCAGGTAACCCACCTCGTCGTGGAAGGGGTCCATCGCCTCTTCGCCGTGGCGCCAGGCGGTCATCTTGTAGTTCAGGCCTTCCAGCGACTGCTTGCCGTTCTCGGTGACGGGAATGGGGTGGAACCAGGCCTTCTCGAAGTAGCCGGTGCGTCCGGTCTCGTCGTCCTTGTTGTGGTAGGACAGATCGATTCCGACGTTGCCCTCCCATTCGCCGACCAGCGGCGTGAGCGGGCCCAGGCGTTGCGGACCGTGGATTTCAGCCATGATGGCTCTCCTTGTCTTGGTTGCCAAGCGGCCAGCTTAGCCCTGGCGCATTGACATCACTGACAAGTCATGATTGGGCCCCCGAGGGGCCCGGCACGCTCAGGGCCCGTAGCGTTTGAGCTCGCGCTGGATACCTTCGATGTCGGCCTGGTTGCGCGCGATGGAGGCCTTGAGCTCGGCCACGCGGTCCAGGTACTTCTGGTAGTTGCGCGCCTCGCCGCCGATCTTGTCGGGCTCGCCGTTGTTGTATTCCTTGGCCAGGTCGGCCTGGCGCGCCTGCGCGCGGCGCAGCTCCTGCTCCAGGATGGCCTTGGCGTCTGCGTCGCGCGCGCGCTGCTCGGCCGGGTCCACCCGCGGGGCCGACGCCGGTGCGGTGACCACCGGCTTGGCCGTGCCGGCGCCCGCGCCAGACGCCGGTGCCGGCGTCGGCGAGGTGCCGCGCACCACCGTCACGTTGCCGCCCTCCACCAGCTTGCAGTCGCTGCGACCCTTGATCTGGTTGGTGTATTCGTTGCCGCAGCGGTAGATGCGGCTTTGCGCGCCAGCGGGCGCGGGCACAACGACCGCCCCGGCCAGCACGGCCAGGCAAGCAAGTGTCGAAACCAGCGGGGTGCGCTTCATATGGAAACCCTCAACGGAGCACGCCGCCCGCGCGCGCGGCGCCGGACGGGCACAAAAACCAAAGTATCGGCGCAATTGAGTGCGCTGACCCGGTTGCGTTCCCCCGCCCGCATGAAAAAAGGCGGCCCAGGCCGCCTTTTTGGCACGCTGTGCCCGGATTACAACGAGTAGTACATGTCGTACTCGGCCGGGTTGACCTGCATGCGGATGCGCGTGACCTCGTTCATCTTCAGCTCGATGTAGGCGTCCAGCAGGCCGTCGGTGAACACGCCGCCGCGGGTGAGGAAGGCGCGGTCCTTGTCCAGCTCTTCCAGCGCCTGGTCCAGGCTGTGGCACACGGTGGGCACCAGGCGGTCTTCCTCGGGCGGCAGGTGGTAGAGGTCCTTGGTGGCGGCCTCGCCGGGGTGGATCTTGTTCTCGATGCCGTCCAGGCCCGCCATCAGCAGCGCGGCAAAGCACAGATAGGGGTTGGCCATGGGATCGGGAAAGCGCGCCTCGATGCGGCGCGCCTTGTCGCTCATCACGTGCGGAATGCGGATGGAGGCCGAGCGGTTGCGGCTGGAATACGCCAGCTTGACGGGCGCCTCGAAGTGCGGCACCAGGCGCTTGTAGCTGTTGGTGGTGGGGTTGGTGATGGCGTTGAGCGCGCGGGCGTGCTTGATGATGCCGCCGATGTAGAACAGCGCGGTGTCGGACAGGCCGGCGTAGCCGTTGCCGGCAAACAGGTTCTTGCCGCCCTTCCAGATCGACTGGTGCACGTGCATGCCGCTGCCGTTGTCGCCGTGATAAGGCTTGGGCATGAAGGTGGCCGTCTTGCCGTAGCGGTCGGCCACGTTCCACACCACGTGCTTCAGGCGCTGCGTCCAGTCGGCGCGCTCCACCAGGGTGCTGAACTTGGTGCCCAGCTCCATCTGGCCGGCGCCGGCCACCTCGTGGTGGAACACCTCGACCGGAATGCCCATCTCCTCGAGCACCAGCGACATCTCGGCGCGCATGTCGTGCGTGCTGTCCACCGGTGCCACCGGAAAGTAGCCTCCCTTGGTGGTGGGGCGGTGGCCGCGGTTGCCGCCCTCCAGCTTGGCGCCGGTGTTCCAGGGCGCCTCGTATTCTTCGATCTGGTAGAAGCTGTGGCCCGGCTCGGTGCTCCAGCGCACCTGGTCGAACACGAAGAACTCGGGCTCGGGGCCGAAGAAGGCCGTGTCGCCAATGCCGCTGGCCTTCAGGTAGGCCTCGGCGCGGCGCGCCAGGGAGCGCGGATCGCGCTCGTAGGCCTTGCCGTCGCCCGGCTCCAGCACGTCGCAGGTCAGCACCAGGGTGGGCTCTTCGTAGAACGGGTCGATGTGCGCCGTGGCCGGGTCGGGCATGAGCAGCATGTCGGAGGCCTCGATGCCCTTCCAGCCGGCGATGGACGAGCCGTCGAAGGCGTGGCCGTCGCTGAACTTGTCCTCGTCGAAGTGCGACACCGGCACGCTCACGTGCTGTTCCTTGCCGCGCGTGTCGGTAAAACGGAAATCAACAAACTTGCACTCGGCTTCCTGCACGAGCTTCATGACATCGGCGACGGACTTGGCCATCTTGGGTTTCTCCGGTTGGGGGTAGTCTGAAAAAGAGGGTTCTGACAAATCAAGCAGGTTTCATGCCAGCATCGAAACCCAGGCGGGCGGCAGCGCAGGCCCTCGCCAGTGCGCATTCTCGCCTGCTTTGGCCCGCCGCCGGCTGCAAAACAAGGCCTCGCTCATCCGCCGGCGCACCACTTTGATGCGCACCCATTCGGTGCATGCGCCGGCGCGGGCCCAGGATGGTGCGCATCACGGTCGCACGATTTCGGGGCCATAGCGCAGACCGAAGGGCTCCAGCCAGCGGCGCAGATCGGCATAGGCCGGCGCCACGGCCTCGGGCGCGCCCTTGACGCCCAGGTCGATGTGGGCGCCGTACTGCGGATGATCGACGCTGGGCAGGCTAAACACCTTGACCTGCGGGTGCGCCGCCTCCACCCGCTGCATCACGGGCGTCAGCGTGCCTTCCATGGCGCCCAGGATGATGACCGAGCGCTCCTGCCAGGTGCCGGCGCTGAACCAGTGGCGATAGTTTGTATCGAGCACCCACTCGATCATCGGCCAGGCCATGACCGGGAACCCGGGTGTGAAATGGATAGCGCCTCCCGCAGGGCTGGCGCAGGAAAACCCCGGAATCTTGTTGTAAGAATTGGGAATCAGCGTGGCGCCCTGCGGAAACACGCCCATGTTCAGCCGGTGCAGGTTGTCGGGCCGCTCGGGCTCGTAGGGCTCGCCGCGCTCGCGTGCGGTGTCCTGCATGCGCGCCTGGATCAGGGCCTTGGCCTCGGGGTGCAGCACCAGGGGCACGCCCAGCGCGGCGGCGGCGCAGGGGCGGGTGTGGTCGTCGGGCGTGGCGCCGA
Source organism: Pseudomonadota bacterium (assembly GCA_018241325.1). Taxonomy (GTDB): domain Bacteria; phylum Pseudomonadota; class Gammaproteobacteria; order Burkholderiales; family Burkholderiaceae_C; genus Ottowia. The sequence continues at coordinate 80,601 of JAFEEB010000033.1, forward strand.
TGCCGCCGGTGCAAAACACCGCGTCACCCGAGGCGAAGGCGCGCCGCAGCACGGCGGTGATGCGCGCCGGCTCGTCGCCCACGTATTCGGCCCAGGCCAGCTGCAGGCCGCGCGCGCCCAGCAGCTCGATCACCCGGGCCAGGTGCTTGTCGGCGCGGCGGCCCGAGAGGATCTCGTCGCCGACGATGATCAGGCCGAAGGTGGGCCGGACGCTTTCAGGGCTCATGGGGCAAGGCCGGCACGGCGGCGCTTTCGGGCTTCAACACCGGCTCGATCGCGGTCCATGGCGGCGCTTCGGGCACGCCCTGGCGCAGCGCCTGCAAGGCCGCCAGGACGTAGTGCGTGAACCACAGTGCCGAAAACGCGAACACCAGCGTGTAGATCCACAGCCCCAGCGGCAACAGCAGCGGAAAGGCCACGGCAAACAGCGTGAACGAGGCCCACACCACCGCCGGCGCGGCGCCCAGGTAGCCGCAGATGACGCCGATGGCCAAAAGCGGCATGCGGTGCTGGCGCAAGAGGGTGCGGCGCTCGTCCCGGGTGGCGTGCAGGTCCAGGGCGTCGTGGCTCATCACGCGGTAGTTCAGCCAGCCCCAGATCAGTGGCGGCACGATCAGGATCAGCGGCGGCACCAGCCACAGCGGCAGCGACAGCACCAAGGCGAACAATGCCAGCACCGTGTTCCCCAGTGACCACAGCGCGGCGCCCAGCATCGAGTTGGCGCCGCGCCGCTCCAGCGCCGGAAAGCGCCGCTCGGCCACCAGGCGCAGCACGGCCGGCGTCATCAACAGCGCCACCAGCAGCAGCGCGCCCACCACGACCAGCGGCGTGACGGCCAGCACCAGCAGCAGCGGCGCGATGATGCCGCGCACGTTGCCCCCGCCCAGCTGCACCAGCCAGCCCGACACCACGGCCCAGATGCTGGACGCGTCCAGCCAGGTGGCAATCGACGCCACCGCCGCGCCCCAGAAAAAGTAGCCCAGCGCCGCGCTGACCGCCAGCATGATGACCAGCGGCAGCAGCGACAGCAGGATCACGCGCGGATGCAGGCAGTAGGCCGCGGCGCGCCAGAATGAATCCAGAAACAGGGGCATGGGCGCAAGAATACGTCAGGCCCGGCCGGCCAGGCGCCTGAGGCCCTGCCACTGCTGCGCCCAGAACCCGCGCCCATAGTCGCGCCCCTGCTCGACCTGGTCGCGGATGCCGGTGGGCTCGAGCCGCGCACCGAAGTCGGCCGAGTCGAATGCCGCATCCCACCAGGGCAGCAACACTCCGAAGTTGACGCCTCGCAAGGACCCGTGGGTGCCGATCTCGTGCCCCAGGCCGATGGCATGGTGACGCCGGTGAAAGCGCGGGCTGACCAGCAGGCGCTCGCCCAGGCGGCCGAAGTGGCAACGCAGGTTGGCGTGTTGCAGGCTTTGCATCAGCTGCGTCACGGCCACCAGCCACACGAACTGCGAGGGCGCCACGCCGATGGCAATCGCCACGACGACGAAGATGGCGTCGGTCAGCGCGCTGTCGAGCAGGTGGTTGCGGTCGTCGCTCCACATCGTCATCTGCCGCTGCGAGTGGTGCACGGCGTGCAGGCGCCACCACCATTCCCACTGGTGCTGCGCGCGATGCACCCAGTAGCCGATGAAGTCGAACACCAGCAGGTAAATGGCGAAGCTGACCAGGGCCTGATCCGTCACGCCGGGCCACAACTGGTCCAGTTGCAGCGTGGGCATGCCGTGGGCGCGCAGCACGCCGATGCCGCCGGTGAGCCAGGCCTCGACGGTGAAGAACATCGCCAGCTTGAACACGCCCAGGCGGTGCAGCAGGGTGTAGAGCACATCGACGCGCACGGCGGCGCGGTCGCGCACGGCCTCGACCGGCCAGCGCCGCTCGGCCGGGCCGATCAGCAGCAGCAACGTAGCGATCTGCAACAGGCCCACCAGCACCCAGCCGGCGGCGACAAAACCGTCCTCCAGCAGGTTGCCCAGGCCCAGGGCAAAGGCCGTGGGCTCGATCACGGCCTCGAACAGCCACTGCTGGGCGGCGGCAAACAGGTCGGCGGGGGTCATCTCAGTTGTCCATGGCGCTGCGCGCCACCCGCAGCCGATGAAACGCAAAGAGCCCAATGGCCGCGGAGCAGGCCAAGCCAGCGATCGCCGTGGAAGGGCTTGGCCCGCCCACAGGCGATGCCCCCTTGAGGGGGGAGGCGGAACATCGCGCAGCGAGTGGAGACTGGGGGTGTTTCATCTCAACCGCCATGTTGCGCGATCCAGGGCGCGTAGTTCGGGTGCTCGCGCAGGGTGCGAAAGCAAAAGCCGCGCGCTTTCAGGCCTTCGATCAGCGGCTCCAGGTCGGCCGGCGCCCACGGGTCCTGGCGCGACCAGATGCCCAGGTGCGCCAGCAGGATGTCGCCGGCGCGAATGTGCTTGAGCGCTCGCTCCAGCAGCACGGTGTTGGGGTATTTGTCGCTGGGCAACTCGTCGCCCAGAAAGCCGGCGGGCGACCAGCCCACGTGCTTGTAGCCGCAGGCCTCGGCGGCGGCCAGCAGGCGCGGCGAGGTCTTGCCGCCCGGCGCGCGAAACAGCGGCAGGGTCTTTTTGCCGCTGTAGTAGGCCAGGCGCTCGCTGGCCTGCTCGATGTTGTCGCAGTACTGCCGCGCGGTCCAGGTGAACTCGCGCCCGGCAAAGGCCCCGGCCGAGGGCCGGATGCGAAAGAGCGGCTCGCGCCCGGGCAAGTCGCCGCGCCAGTAGGCGTGGTCCCAGGTGTGCGAGGCCAGCTCGTGCCCTTCGGCGGCACGCGCCTTCCACCACGGGCCCCAGTAGCGGCCCAGGCTGCCGTCGCCCTCCTGCGTGCGCTCGTTGGCGGCAAAAAACGTCACGCGGACCTGCTGGCGGCGCAGCACGTCGGCCACCAGGTTGGCGATGCCCATGTGGCCGGTGTCGAAGGTGAGGTACACCGGCGCGTCGCAGGTGTTTGAATGATTGTGGGCCGCAGCGCCCGCGGGAAGAGCGCTGAGCGCTACCAATTGAATAGCGATTCGTCGTTGCATGATCGCTGCCTCACACACGACCTGCATGGTCCAGCGTCCACACGCCATGCGGCGACTTGCCGACCTTGACCTGGTACACCACGCGGCGCTTGGCCACATCGATCAGCGTGAGCTTGCCGGCCCAGCGCGAGCCCACCATGATCAGCGTGCCGTCGGCCGACACATCCATGCAGTCGGGCCCCGAAGGCGCCGGAAACTCGGCCACCACCGTCATGCGCGTGTAGTCGATCTGGCTGATGGTGTTGGCCACCCGGTTGCTGACCAGCACGTGGCGGTGGTCGCCCATGGCACGAAACGCGTGCGCGCCCTTGCCGGTGGCGATCTGGCCCACCAGCGTGGGCGCCTTGCCCCCTTCGACGTCGAACACCTGCACGCCGGTGCCGCCGGTCAGACCCACCAGCAGGTGGCGGTCGTCGGGCGTGCCGAACACGTCGGCGGGCATCGGCCCGGTCTGGACGCGATGCACCAGGGTTTGCGTGGCCAGATCGATCGCCACCAGCTCATCGCTGTCCTGCATGCTGGAGTACACCGTGGTGCTGCGGCTGTCGATCCACAGGTGGCTGGGCGTGCGCCCGGTCGGGATGCGCTTGACCAGCGTGGGGTTTTCGCCATCCCAGCGGTACAGGTCGATGTGGTTCAGCCGGTTGGCCGCCGTGACGAACCACTTCATGTCGGGCGAAAAGCGCAGGTGGTACGGGTCGATCATGCCGCGCAGTGTGCGCTGCACCTGGGCCGTGCGCGGGTCGATGAAGGTCAGCGAGTCGCTGCCGGCATTGGCCACGATGACCGACTTCTCGTCGGGCGTCATGTACAGGTGGTGCGGCTCGCGGCCGGTGGGGATGCGCGCCAGCTCCACGAAGCGCGTGCCGTCGATCACGCTCACGTTGCCGTCCAGCGAGTTGAGCACGAAGATGGGTGCGCGCTGGACGGGCCGGGACTGGGCATGGGCATGGGCCGCGGCCGCGCCCGCACCCAGGCCCAGCGCCAGCAGGCGCCGGCGCGTCAGTTGGGCCCATCGATCATCACGCATCGCAGTCACAGCAGTCGCCTTTGCACAGTCACGCCTTCGCCGTCCGGAAATCAGGCGGGCGTGAGTGTACGCCGTGGCGCGCCAAGTTCCCCTAACATCGCCCCATGCAAGCAATCGACATCGACGGCGTCCGGCTCGAGGTGGCCGCCATCGCGGCGCCCGCAGGCAGCCCGCCCGGCCGCGCACCGCTGGTTTTTTTGCACGAAGGCCTGGGTTCGGTCGCCCAGTGGCGCGACTGGCCCGCGCAGTTGTGCGCCGCCACCGGGCGCGCCGGCTGGGCTTATTCACGCCGCGGCTACGGCCGCTCCAGCCCCGTGCCCGACGTGCGCGGCGCCGGCCGCCTGCAGCCCGACTACATGCACCGCGAGGCCCTGCACGTGCTGCCGCGCCTGCTGGCCGCGCTGGGCGTGGAGCAGCCGGTGCTGGTGGGCCATTCCGACGGCGCCACCATCGCGCTGATCCACGCCGCCCACCACCGGCTCACCGCCTGCGTCGTGATGGCCCCGCACCTGATGGTCGAGGACGTGTCGGTGCGCTCCATCGAGCAGGCGCGCCAGGCCTTCGAACACGGGCCGCTGCGCCAGCGCTTGGCGCGCTTTCACGACGACGTGGACGGCGCCTTCTCGCAGTGGAACGACATCTGGCTGAGCCCGGCGTTCCGCGCCTTCGACATCCGCGACGAATGCCGCGCCATCACCGCCCCGCTGCTGGCCATCCAGGGCCTTCAAGATGAGTACGGCACGCTGGCGCAAATCCACGACCTGCAACGCGCCGTGCCGCACGCGCGGCTGCTGGAAGTGCCCGCCTGCGGCCACTCCCCGCACCGCGACCAGCCGGCTGCGGTCAACGCGGCGATTGCGGCGTTTCTGGGCAGCATCGCCTGAACCATCACGCGGGCGGCGCCGCCAGCAAGGCCAGATCGCCCTCGTCCAGCCAGCGCCACTGCCCCGGCGCCAGATCGCCGGGCAAGTCCAGGGCCCCGATGCGCGAGCGGTGCAGTGCGTCGACGCGGTTGCCCACCGCCGCCACCATGCGCTTGACCTGGTGGTACTTGCCCTCGGTCAGGGTCAGGCGCAGGTGCGTGTCGCTGACCGGCTCGGCCGCCGCGGCGCGCACCGGGCGCGGGTCGTCGTCCAGCACCACGCCGGCGCGCAGGCGCTCCAGTTGCCGCTCGTCCAATGGGTGCTTGGTGGTCACCTCGTAGACCTTGGGCACGTGGCGGCGCGGTGAATTCATGCGGTGGATGAAGGCGCCGTCGTCCGACAGCAGCAACAGGCCCGTGGTGTCCTGATCCAGCCGGCCCACCGCCTGCACGCCCTGCACCTTGCCGGGCGCGGGGCGCTGGCGCAGCGGCGCCGGCAGCAGGGTGTAGATGCTGGGCCAGGCGCCGGGACGGTGCGAGCACTCGGTGCCGGCCGGCTTGTGCAGCATCAGGTAGGCGCGCTCGCGGTACGGCCACGTGACGCCTTGCACGGCAAAGGCGAAGCCCGGGTCGGCGATGTCCATGAACGCTCCCGGATCGGTGCAGGGCTGCCCGCCCACGTTGACCAGGCCGCGCTCGATCAGGCCGGCGCACACGCGCCGCGTGCCGAAGCCCTGTGAAAACAGCAAATCGTCCAACCGCATCGCTCGCCTTTGTACCACCTTGGCCGGGGGCCGGATCGCCCCGGCTTGACCTGCATCCAATTGTGACTTTCTATGCAGATGGCTCGACTTTCGTCCCCGCCAGGCCACTGTCTCGCCTTCGCGGCAAGGCAAAGTCAGACTAAAGTTGCAAAACGCTGATCGCTCAGTGGACATGCACAAAAACAAGCCGGATACGGCAATCTGCTCAGGGAAAAACACGATGAACGCGATGGGGCAAGGGTTGGGGCTGGGTCTGCTGCTGGCAGCGGCCGCGCTGGGCGCGGTGTGGCTGTCGCAGCGCGCCGCCGCCCGCCGGCAAAAGGCGCGCCGCGCACCGGGCGCGGTCACGGTGCGGCCGCGCCCGATGCTGGGCCGCGGCGAGTTGCCGATCTGGCACTGGCTGCGCCAGGTGTTTCCCGAGCACGCGATCATGGTCAAGCTGCCGCTCACGCGCTTTTCCATGCCGCGCGACACCGCCGCGGCCAATGACCTGTTTGCCATGCTGGGCGGGGTGTATTGCACCTTTACCCTGTGCGACAACCGGGGGCGCGCCGTCGGCTGCGTGGACGTGATCGGCGTGCGCAAGCTCTCGCGCGGCAACCGCCAGCTCAAGCAAACGCTGCTGTCGCAGTGCCGCGTCGGCTACTGGGTGATGACGGCCGATACCCTGCCCGAGCCCTGGGCGATCCGCGCGGAGTTTCTGGGCCACGGCGCCGACGGTACGCAGCCGCCCGGGACGACCGAGCCTGATGAGCTGAGAACGGCGCGCGACAACCTGGTCGAGACGCTGGACCGCAAGCGCAGCGACCGCCGCTCGCAAATGGCGCCGCTCGAGGCCGGCGACGACGCCTCGCGCATCACCGACTGGGGCCAACCCGACTCGTTTCCGGTGCCGCTGGACGACTCGCGCACGACGGTGCGCTGACGCCGGCCCACGCACCCCCGGTGTTCATTCGGCCAGGCGGATGAAATCGCGCCGGTAGTGCTCCAGCTCGTCGATGGACTCGTGCACGTCGGCCAGCGCGGTGTGCAGCTGCCGCTTCTTGAAGGCCTGCATCACCTCGGGGCGCCAGCGCCGCGCCAGCTCCTTGAGCGTGCTCACGTCGATGTTGCGGTAGTGAAAAAACGCCTCCAGCCGCGGCATGTACTTGACCAGAAAGCGCCGATCCTGCCCGATGGTGTTGCCGCACAGCGGTGACTGCCCCTTGCCCACGTAGCGCTGCAAAAAAGCCAGCACCTGGTCCTCGGCCTGCGCCTCGGTCAGGGTGGACGCCTTGACCCGGGCCGTCAGGCCGCTGCGCCCGTGGGTGCCCTGGTTCCAGCTGTCCATGGCGTCCAGCACCGCATCGCTTTGGTGGATCACCAGCACCGGGCCTTCGACGCGCGGCGTCAGTTGCGGGCCGGTGACGATCACGGCGATCTCGATGATGCGCTCCTTCTCCGGGTCCAGCCCGGTCATCTCGCAGTCGAGCCACACCAGGTTCTGCTCGGATTTGGCCAGCTCGGCGCTGGTTTGGGGGGCTTGGGCGGTTTCAGTCATGGCCCGGATTGTCCACGGGCGCGGCGCCGCCTCGGTTCGCCGCCGCGCGAGCCCCTACACTGCATGGCTGAACCCTGATTTTCGAGCCCGCCCCTTGATCGACCTGCCTCCCGCCTATCTGACCACCGTCGCGTTCGGCGCCGCGCTGCTGCTGAACGTGCTGACCAAGCTGTGGCTGGCCTCGCGCCAGATTCGCGCCGTGGCGCGCCACCGCGGCGCCGTGCCGCCCGAGTTTGCCGGCACCATCGCGCTGGGCACCCACCAGCGCGCCGCCGACTACACGGTGGCGCGCCTGCGCTTTGGTTTGCTCGAACTGGCCCTGGGCGCCGCCGTGCTGCTGGGCTGGACGCTGCTGGGCGGGCTGGACGCGCTCAACGGCGCCCTGCTGGACTGGCTGGGCCCGCGCCCGCTGGTGCAGCCGCTGGCGCTGGGGGTGGCCTTTGCGCTCATCAACGGCCTGATCGAGCTGCCGGCGAGTTGGTGGCAAACCTTCGTCATCGAGCAGCGCTTTGGCTTCAACCGCATGAGCGCCCGGCTGTGGTGGGCCGACCTGCTCAAGTCGGTGGTGCTGGGCGTCGTCATCGGCGTGCCGCTGGCCGCCGGCGTGCTGTGGCTGATGCAGGCCACGGGCGATGCCTGGTGGCTGTGGACCTGGGGCGCCTGGATGGCGTTTTCGCTGCTGATGCTGGTGCTCTACCCCACGCTGATCGCGCCGCTGTTCAACAAATTCGAGCCGCTGCACGATGCGGCTCTGCGCGAGCGCGTGGCCAGCCTGATGGCGCGCTGCGGCTTTGCCGCCAAGGGCTTGTTCGTGATGGACGGCAGCCGGCGCAGCGCCCATGCCAACGCCTACTTCACCGGCTTTGGCGCCGCCAAGCGCGTGGTGTTTTTCGACACACTGCTCACGCAGCTGAACCCGCCTGAGGTGGAGGCCGTGCTGGCGCACGAGCTGGGGCACTTCAAGCACAAGCACATCGTGCAGCGCATCGCCCTGCTGTTCGCGCTCAGCCTGGCGGGCCTTGCCTTGCTGGGCTGGCTGGCCGGGCAAAGCTGGTTTTACGCCGGGCTGGGCGTCACGCCCAACCTGCCGGCGAGCATGGGCGGCGCGGTGCCCAACCACGCGCTGGCGCTGCTGCTGTTCGTGGGCGTGGTGCCGGTGTTCACGTTCTTCGTCTCGCCGCTGGCCGCCCAGCTGTCGCGCCGGCACGAGTTTCAGGCCGACGCCTACGCCGCCCGCCAGTCCAGCGCGCAGGCGCTGTGCGACGCGCTGGTCAAGCTGTACAAGGACAACGCCAGCACGCTCACGCCCGACCCGCTGTACGTGCGCTTTTACTACTCGCACCCGCCGGCCAGCGAGCGCATCGCCCACCTGGGCGCGCAGGTGCCTGCCGCTTGAGCCGGCCCCGAGGCCCCGTCGCCGCCGCGTCCGGCCCCACGCGCGAGGGCCTGGTCGTGTCGGCCCACGGCCGTCACTGCGTGGTGGAGACACCGGGCGGCGCGCGGGTGCGCTGCCATCCGCGCGGCAAGAAGCTGGAGGTGGTGGTGGGCGACCGCGTGCAGTGGCTGCCCTCGCAAGACGAGGGCACGATCGAGCGCATCGCGCCGCGCCGCAACTGGCTGTACCGCCAGGACGAGGTGCGCACCAAGTCCTTTGCCGCCAACCTGGACCAGGTGCTGATCCTGCTGGCGGCCGAGCCCGAGTTCTCCGAGCACCAGCTCGCGCGCGCGCTGATCGCCTGCGAGGCCGCGCACATCGAGCCGCTGATCGTGCTGAACAAGGCCGACCTGGCGGCGCCCTTTGCGCGCGCATGGCAGCGTCTGGCGCCCTACCGCGCCATGGGCTATGCCGTGCTGCCGCTCTGCGCCAAGCTCTTGCTCCCTCGCCCCTCGGGGGCTGAAGGCCGCGGCTCCAGTTCCGCCTGCGCGGAACTGGACGGCCTGAACAGCGGCGGCGTCTCGCCGCCAGCACCGGCTGGGGTGAGGGGTGACGGCGAGGGGTGTGGCGAGCCGGATCACCCTCACCCCAACGCTCTCCCGCATGCGGGAGAGGGAGCCGACGACGTGCCCCCGGACGACGGCCTGGCCGCGCTGGCCGAGCGCCTGCAGGGCCGCGCCACGCTCATCCTGGGCCCCTCGGGCGCCGGCAAGAGCACGCTGATCAACCGCCTGGTGCCCGGCGCCCAGGCGGCCACGGGCGAGCTCTCGCAGGCGCTGAACACGGGCCGCCACACCACCACGGTGACCACCTGGTACTGGCTGGACGAAGCGCGGCGCAGCGCGCTGATCGACTCCCCGGGCTTTCAGGAATTCGGCCTGCGCCACATCGACCCGATGCAGCTGGCCGCCTGCATGCCCGACATCGAGGCCCATGCGGCCGAGTGCCGCTTCTACAACTGCACGCACCTGCACGAGCCGGGTTGCGGCGTGATTTCAGCGGTGCAATCGGCCTCTGGCGCGCACCCGATCAGCGCGAACAGATACAAAATCTATAGCGACTTGTTTGCCGACATCCGCGCGATCCGGCGATGACGAACCACCCGTTCGCGCCGTTGCGCTCAGGCGCCTGGCTTGCGCCGGCCCGAGCCGGAGCGCTTGCCGCCCCCGTCCTGCTTGTTGACCGTGGCCCAGGCGATGCGCTCGGCGTCTTCCTTGCTGCGGCCTTTCTTGCGCTCACTGTCCTCGATGTGCTCGGCCTGCCGGCGTTGCTTGTCGGTATAGGCGGATTTGTCACCTTGCGGCATTGCAGTTCTCCAGCGGGCGCGCCTACAGCGTGGTATGGACTTCGGCGCTGCGCACCCGCAGGGCGTTGCGCACCGCCTCGGTTTGCGCGGCATCGATGGGGTGAAAGATCACCCCCCACTGACCGGCGCGCAAGCGGCTGCGCAGTTCGACGAACAAGATCGACTGGTCCGGACGCAAGGTGACCAAGCCCGCGCCCAGCATGCCGAAAGTGACGCCAAAGCCGGCCAGCGCCACCAGCGCCATCAGCGGCGTGCTGGCCACGAGCGGGTGCGACATCAGGGCCCACCAGACGATGACGCCCAGCAGTCCACCGACGGCGCCCAGCACCAGGTGCGAACGCACGAAGGTGCGCAAGATGCCCCGGCTTTCGGGCTGCACCTTCTCGCCGAATGCATCCAGCCGCGAGCGCTGCGCATCGGCGGGGCCGAGGATGTTCACCTGCGACTCGCTCAGCCCCGCGCTGTTCATCACGCCCATCGCCGCCTCGTGCGCCGCCGCTTCCGTGAGAAACACCGACGCCACCTTGGTGGACGAATTTTCCTGGACAAGCCAATTCATGGGGCCTCCATGCGACCTGCGATCGACCGATGCGATCTGCGATCCGGTTCAGTTGCGATCCGCCTTGGGCGCGCGCATACCCGGGGACGATGTGGACGAGCGCGTGTCGGCACGGCCTGAGCCCATCGTTCCCGCGTTCGTTCCCGACATGCCCGCGCCGGACTGGCGGGCGCCAGAGGCCGCCCTCTCCGGCGACGAAGCGGCCGGCATGCTCGTGCTGCTCTGCCCCATGGGCTGCGCGGCGCTGGAGCCCTGGGCCATTTCACTCGCCGTGCCACTGGGCGGCTGTGGCGACGATTGGGCCAGCGCGGCGCTGGACAAGGCCATGGCGCCACACAGGGCGCTGGCACCAATGAGAAGACGGTTCATGACGCGCTCCAATGCATGTGACAGGAAGCCCCATGCTGCCCCCGGCCATGCGCGATGTCTGTCGGAATGCGCGCCGTTCGCCTGTGCGCGCGCACCGACGCGGGCGCTGGCGAACCGCTCGCCAGCGGACGCCCGCTTGCCGACGCTCAGCGTGGTGCCGAAGGTGCGATGAGTGTCATGCGCCGCTGGATGCGCGTGGCTTCTTCGGTGTCACCCCGTTGCTCGGCCCCGCGCGCCTGCGCGCCCAGCCAGGCCAGCAAAGGGCGGCGCCAGCCTTGGTTCGACGCCGTGTCGACCGCCGCGGCCACCACGTCGGGCGCGGCCTTGTGTTCGCGCAGCAAGACGGCGGCGGCGATCAGGCGCGCCAGCGGGTCCTCGATGGCGCCCACACCGCCACCGCCCGTCGCGACGGCCCGGTGCTGCGCGGGCAACAGCGCGACGTCGGCTGCGCGCGCCTGGCCCGCCAGATAGCGGGCGTAGGCGCGCTCCGGCTCACCGGCGTCGGCGGCCAGCGCGTCGAAGCCGGTGCACGGCTCGAAGTCCAGGCTCGCCACGCGCACGGCGCAGCGATTGAGCTCGACGCGCGCCACCAGGTCGGGGCGGCCGGTGCGCGCCGTCTCGGCTCGGGCCCGATCGAATTCGCGCGCGGCCACGCGGCTGTCGCCGCGCAAATACGCTTCGGAAAAGCGCTCAACGTGCCCGACGGCGTTGACGCTCCAATCCGGCACTTTCTGGCCCCCAGCGCACGCTGACAAAGCGCAAGCAGCTATCAAAATTGTAGCGGACCAGGGCCGCTTCATGGCAGCGTCACCTTCTGCTCCTTGGGCGCAAACGGCCATTTTCGATTCAGCTCGGTGATCAGCGCGTCGATCTTGCCCAGGCTGGATTCGACGTCGGCACGCAGGTCCCCCAGGTTGACCGTGGCCTCGCGCGCATTGCCGGCCACGCCCTGCACCTCCTTGAGCACCGCGTCCACCTTCTGCACGCTTTGGCGCACGTCCTGCAACAGTCCGTTCAGCTGGCGCACCGTGGCTTGCGTGTCCGCCACCAGGCCCTCGCGGCCCAGCAACTGCTGGTCGGCCTTGCCGACGGCGGCATCCACGCGCCGCAGCACTTGGTTGGCCTGCGCCAGCAACTCGCCCACGCGGCGCGCGTCGGCCGCGTTGCCGGTCAGCGCGCCCACCAGGCCGCCCTGCGCGCTGTTCAGGCGCCCACTGAAGGTCTTGAGCTCGACCAGGGTCTGGCCCAGGGCGCCATCGTCGGCCGTGAGCTGGGCCACGTTCTGCAGCACGTCGCGCGCGTCGGACACCATCTTGGGAATCTCGGCCGACACGTCGCCGCGCAGCACCACGCGCTCGGCGCCGGCAGGCAGGCGCGCGTCGTCCGGGATGCCGGTGAAGGCGCGCAACCGCGCGGCGCCGACCAGGCCGCGCTCGAGCGTATAGACGCTGGAGACACGCAGCCAATGCGCGTCCTTGACCGGCACGTCGACCTGGATGCGCACCGTGCCGGCGCCCACCAGTTCGATCTTGCGCACGCGTCCGATCGGAAAGCCGGCGAAGGTCAGATCCATCCCCACCAGCACGCCGTCGGAGTCGTCGGTGGTCAGGTACAGGGGCTGCGTGGCCTCGAAAGCGCCGCGCACCCACATCAGGTACAGCGCGCTGCTGGCCAGGATCAGCGCCATCATGAGCAGCAGAAGCAGCGCGCGCCAGCGCAGGCGGCGCTCGTCGAGCGCATCGGGCGGGAGGGGATCGGGGCTGTCCATGGCGGGATCAATAGTAGTTGCCGACCAGCGAGGCGATTTCGATCACCAGCATCAGCACCAGCATCTGCACCAGTCCCTGCAGCTCCACGCTGGTGCGCGAGGGCCGGTGCGCGATGTCGCGCAGGGCGTTGGCCATGGGCAGCAGGGCCACGGCCACGGCGAACAAAAAGGTCTTGAGCACGAATATCAGCGTCACCGCCGGGTTGAAGATGTGCCCCACCGCCCGATTGAAGGAGGCCACACCAGCCGTGGTAAATCCATGCACGGCCACGTAGGTCAGCACCAGCGAGATGACGCAACTGAGCGCGGCCAGCAGCAGCACCGCGAACACGGCGCCCAGCACGCGCGGCAGCACCTCGTGCGTCAGCGGGTCGTAGCCGGCGGCGCGCAGCCGCTGCAGCCCGCCGTCGCGGCGCAGCTTGTACAGCTGCGAGCCGCCGGCGATGCTGTACTCCACCGCCACATACAGCGCCGCGGCCAGCGGAATCAGCTCCAGCACCAGCACCCGCACCACGGCGTCGAGCGCGTACTGGGTCAGGCCATAGGCAAAGGCCGTCACCACCACGATGCGGATCACCACCACGTTGAACAGCGCCATCAGCAGGGTGAAGCCGGGCAGCCCGGGCGCGGTCGCCTCGTCGATGTGGCGCAACACCTGCGCGCGCGGGTGGCCGCGCCAGCTGGACGGCGACAGCGTCAGGACCGCCAGTTGCGCGCCCACGAACAGCACCTGCCACCAGCCGCCCACCCAGCGCCAAGCGCCGCGCCCGACCCCGAGCACCGCGTTGGAGAGGGCCGAAGCGGGTGTCGTCATGGCGACGATGATAGCGACGCCGTGCCGCGGCCCTCGCTGGCCCCCCGGACGGCTCCAGTGGCCGCAGGTGTTGCCTCCATCACGAAAACGGCCTTTGCAACGCACTTTAGGCCCGCGCCCCCAGTGCAAAGCGCCGCGCGCTGCGCTATATTGCATTGCAACAATTTGCTTTCCGACTGCCGTCATGCTCTACCACATCTACGAAGCGCAGCGCGCCCTCATCGAGCCGTTTGCCGAAATCGCCGACGCCACGGCCAAGCTCTTCAACAACCCGCACATGCCCTTCGGCCAGATGCCGATGTCGCAGCGCGTGGCGGCCTCCTACGCACTGCTCCATCGCCTGGGCAAGGACTATGAAAAGCCCGAGTTCGGCATCCGCCAGGTGCCGGTGGACGGCGTGATGGTCGCCATCGACGAGCGCATCGAAATCGACAAGCCGTTTTGCGAGCTGCGCCGCTTCAAGCGCTTCTCCGACGACCCCGCGACCTTGACCAAGCTCAAGACGCAGCCCCCGGTGCTGATCGTCGCGCCCCTGTCGGGCCATCACGCCACGCTGCTGCGCGACACCGTGCGCACCATGCTGCAAGACCACAAGGTGTACATCACCGACTGGAAGAACGCGCGCCTGGTGCCGATGTCCGAGGGTGAATTCCATCTGGACGACTACATCAACTACGTGCAGGAGTTCATCCGCCACCTGCAGGCCAAGTACGGCAACTGCCACGTGGTCAGCGTGTGCCAGCCCACCGTGCCGGTGCTGGCCGCCGTCTCGCTGATGGCCAGCCGCGGCGAGAGCACGCCGCTGACCATGACCATGATGGGCGGGCCCATCGACGCGCGCCGCTCGCCCACCCAGGTCAACAACCTGGCCACGCAGCGCAGCTTCTCGTGGTTCGAGAACAACGTGATCTACCGCGTGCCGCACAACTTTCCGGGCGCGGGCCGGCGCGTGTACCCCGGCTTCATGCAGCACTCGGGCTTCGTGGCCATGAACCCCGACCGCCACGCCACCAGCCACTGGGACTACTTCCGCGACCTGGTGCGCGGCGACGAGTCCAGCGCCGAGACGCACCGCAAGTTCTACGACGAGTACAACGCCGTGCTCGACATGGACGCCGACTATTACCTGGAGACCATCAAAACGGTGTTCCAGGACTTCAGCCTGATGCAAGGCACCTGGGACGTGCGCTCGCCCCAGGGCAAGCCCGAGCGCGTGCGCCCGCAGGACATCAAGGACACCGCCCTGCTCACCATCGAGGGCGAGCTGGACGACATCTCCGGCTCCGGCCAGACCCGTGCCGCGCACGACCTGTGCACCGGCATCGAGGACAAGCCGGCCAAGCACTACGAGGTGCCCGGCGCCGGCCACTACGGCATCTTCAGCGGCCGCCGCTGGCGCCAGCAGGTGTACCCGCGCGTCAAGGCCTTCATTGCCGAGAACTCGCCGCCCTCGGGCGCCGCGCACACCGCCAGCGTGACGCCGCTGAACGCGCCACCGGCCGCCAAGCGCCGCAGCGACGCCCGCAAGGCCGCCTGAACCGGGGTTTCGCATCGCGCGCCGGCGCGCGGCGCACGTCCTGCCGTGACGACCCCCATCCACAGTCCAGGCGCGGCCCCGCTGGCTGCGCGCCTGCTGGACGCGCTGCCGCAGACCCAGTGCACGCGCTGCGGTTACCCCGACTGCGCGGGCTACGCGCAGGCCATGGCTGCGGGTGCGGCTGCCATCAACCAATGCCCGCCCGGCGGCGCCGAAGGCGTGCGGCGACTGGCGGCGTTGACCGGCCAGGCCGAGCGGCCGCTCAACCCGGCCAACGGCCTGGAGGGCCCGCGAGGCGTGGCCTGGATCGACGAAGCCTGGTGCATCGGCTGCACCCTGTGCATCAGCGCCTGCCCGGTGGACTGCATCGTCGGCAGCCACAAGCGCATGCACACCGTGATCGAGATGGAGTGCACCGGCTGCGAGCTGTGCGTGCCGGCCTGCCCGGTCGATTGCATTCACATGGAAAGCGTGACGGGCGAACGCACCGGTTGGGCAGCCTGGTCCCCCGAAGAGGCGCGGTCGGCGCGCGCGCGCCATGCCGCCACGCAACGGCGGCGCCAGCCAACGCCCGGCCTCGCGGGCGAGCCCCCATGCGACGATGCCCCCGCGCCATCCGCCGGCGATGCAGCGACCGCCGGTGACACCGCGCCCGAGCGCAAGCGCGCCCTGATCGAGGCGGCGCTGGCGCGCGCGCGCCAGAACCGTCCCGCCGCCTGAATCAAGCCAAGGTTCGCGCTCGTCGCCGGCGACGCCTTCTTCAAGGGACGACGCGCCGCGCCGCGCAACGCATGTTGCCCCGCAGCGGGTGGTCAGTGCGCCCCGCCCGCGTCGGGCGCCGCCGCGCCGCGCACCCGCCGCGTCAGCCACACCAGCGGGATCAGCGCCAGAAACAGCAGCGCCGACAGGTAGAAGATTTCCTGCGTCGAGATCATGTAGGCCTGCTGCGTCGTCAGCCGGTCGATGAAGCCCAGCGCCTGCTCGTGGCTCATGCCGCTGGCCTGCAACTGGCCCAGGGTCTGCTCCACCACCGGGCGGCCGGCGTTGATGTGCTCGGCCAAATGCGCGTGATGCAGCGTGGCGCGGTCCTCCCAGGCGGTGGTGGCGATCGACACGCCAAACGCCCCCGCCGTGATGCGCGTGAAGTTGGACAGGCCCGCCGCCGCCGGAATGCGCGAGGGGTGCAGTCCCGACAGCGTGATGGTGACCAGCGGGATGAAGAAGCCCGCCATGCCGATGCCCTGGATCAGCGTGGGGATCATGATGGTGACGAAATCGGTCTCGACCGTGAACAGCGAGCGCAACCAGAACACCAGGCCGAACACCAGGAACGACGCCGTCACGTACAGGCGCGGGTCCACCCTGTTCATGGTCGTTCCCACCACGGGCGAGAGCACGATCGCCAGCAGCCCCACCGGCGCCAGCACCATGCCCGCCTGCGTGGCGGTGTAGCCCATGAACTGCTGCAACCACAAGGGCAGCAACACCACGTTGCCGAAGAACAGGCCATAGGCCACCGCCGTGGTCAGGGCGCCCGACCAGAAGTTGCGCAGCCGAAACAGCGACAAGTCCACCACCGGGTGCTTGTCTGTCAGCTCCCAGACCAGGAAGAACAGGAAGCCCACCACGGCCACCACCGCAAACGTGACGATCTGCGGCGAGGAAAACCAGTCCAGCTCCTTGCCCTTGTCCAGCATCAGCTGCAGCGCGCCCACCCACAGCACCAGCAGCGCCAGGCCCACGTAGTCGATCGGCAGGCGCAGCGTGGGCGTTTCGCGTTCGCGGTAGATGGCCCACGTGAGGGCCGCCGCCACCAGGCCCACCGGCACGTTGATGAAGAAGATCCAGGGCCAGCTGATGTTGTCGGTAATCCAGCCGCCCAGCAGCGGCCCCATGACGGGTGCCACCAGCGTGGTGATGGCCCACATGGCCATGGCCAGCCCTGCTTTCTCGGGCGGATAGCTGGACAGCAGCAGCGTCTGCGACAGCGGAATCATCGGCCCCGCCACAAAGCCCTGCAGCACGCGAAACACGATCAGCAGGGTCATGTTGGGTGCCATGCCGCACAGCCAGGACGCCAGCAAGAACATCAGCACGCTGGCCATGAACAAGCGCACCTGCCCGATGCGCTGTGTCAGCCAGCCCGTCAGCGGCACGGCAATGGCGTTGGCCACGGCAAAACTGGTGATGACCCAGGTGCCCTGCACCGGGCTCACGCCCAAGTCGCCCGCGATGGCCGGCAGCGAGACGTTGGCGATGGACGAGTCCAGCACGTTCATGAACGTGGCGGCCGACAGCGCCAGCGTGCCCAGCACGCGCGCGCTGCCCTGCAGCGGCGGATGGGCGGCAACGTGAGGGGTACTCATGGAATGCGATCGATCGGCAGGTTACTACTATTTTGATAGCTGCTGGCGCCCGCTGCGTGCGCGCCAGCGGTCGATTCAATCACGAATCCTTGGCCATGCGATGGCCCAGGTTGCGCTCGATGATCTGGCGCACGCGCTGCTCGGCGCCGGCGTCGGTGTCGGCATACACCTGCGTCTGCGCCAGCGGCTCGTGGCGCACCACGCCGGCCAGCTCGGGCCCGCTCTGGTCGGCCACGTCCACGCGCGCTTCCATCGACAAGCCCACCCGCAGGGGGTGGTCCTTGAGCTGCGCCGGATCGAGCGTGATGCGCACCGGCACCCGCTGCACCACCTTGATCCAGTTGCCGGTGGCGTTTTGCGCCGGCAGCAGGGCCGAGGCGGCGCCCGTGGCAATGCCCAGGCCGCTGACCTTGCCGTCGTACACCACCTTGCCGCCATAGGCGTCGGCCGTCAGCCGCACCGGCTGGCCGATGCGGATGCGGCGCAGCTGGTTTTCCTTGAAGTTGGCGTCCACCCAGACCTCGTGCAGCGGCACCACCGTGAGCAGCGGCGCGCCGGCCGCCACGCGCTGGCCCAGTTGCACGGTGCGCTTGCCCACGTAGCCGGACACCGGTGCCGGCAAGGCGGTGCGGTGCACGGCCAGCCAGGCCTCGCGCAGCTTGGCGGCGGCGGCCAGCACGCTGGGGTGCTGCTCCACCGGCGTGCCGTCGGTCAGCGCCTCGTTGCTGGCGCGCTGCTCGCTGGCCGCGCTGACGGCGGCCTGCGCTGCCGCCAGCGTGCTTTGCGCCGCGGCCACCTGCGCCTTGGCGTGCGCCAACTCCTCGCCCGACACCGCGCCGCCGCCGGCCAAGCCCTGGCGGCGCGCCAGGTCCTGCTCGGCGCTGGCCAGTTGCGTGCGCGCCTTGCCGACGTCGGCCTCGCGCAGGCGCACCTGCGCCGCCAGCGAGGCGTTGTTGACGTACAGCGTGCGCACCTGGCGCACCGCCTGCCCCAGCGCGGCCTCGGCCTGCGCCAGCGCGATCCGGGCGTCGGCCCCGTCGAGCTGGACCAGCGGCGCGCCGGCTTGCACGCGGTCCATTTCGTCGGCGTAGATCGCCGTCACCGTGCCGCTGATCTGGGGCGTGATCTGCACCACGTTGCCCTGCGCGTAGGCGTTGTCGGTTTCCTCGAAGTGCGCCAGCACCAGTTGGTCATACACCCCCCAGGCCAGGCCGCACAGCACGATCACGGCGGCCAGGCCGAGCAGCAGGCGCTTGCGCCGCGAGCCATTGGGTGCCTTTGCGGCCGGCCCCTGGGTTGCTTCGCTTTCAGGAGCATCCGGCGCTGTCTTGGTGCTGGCTTGCGATGAATCGGACATGAATTTCTTTCTTCGGTATCTCAGGAACGCGGCGCGGCCTGCGGCTCGCGGGCGTGAACGGCAGGCCCGGTCTCGAGCGCCGGCTCGGGCTGCCAGCCGCCCCCCATGGCCTGCGCCAGGCCCACCTGCGCCAGCAGCGCCTGCGCCGCCAGGTCCACCGTCTGGCGGCGCTGCGCCAGCACGGCGGACTCGGCCACCAGCACGTTCAGGTAGGTGCCCAGCCCCGCGCCGTAGCGCTGGCGGGCGATGTCCCACGCGCCCTCGGCGGCGCCCACGGCGTGGGCCTGCTCGCCTTGCTGGCGCGCCACCGCGCGCATCGCCAGCGCCTGGTCGGCCACCTCGCGCATGGCGTCGATGACGGTGGCGTTGTAGCTCTCGACGGCGGCGTCCACGTCGGCCGTGCGTCCGCGCAGGTTGGCGCGCAGGCGCCCGCCTTCGAAGATCGGCAGGGACAGCGCCGGGCCCACGCCCCACTCCACGCTGCCGCCGCGCAGCAGGTTGCCAAAGCCCAGGCTTTGCAGGCCGACAAAGCCCGCCAGGTTGATGTTGGGGTAGAACTGCGCGCGCGCTGCCTGCACCTCGCCTTGCGTCGCCTGCACGCGCCAGCGCGCGGCGGCAATGTCGGCACGCTGGCCCAGCCAGTTGGCGTCCAGCTGCTGCGGCAGGGCCAGGGTGCCCAGTTGCGCCAATCGGGGCACGCTCACGTCGGCTGGCAAGCGCGGTTGCCCCAGCAGCGCGGCCAGCGCGTGGCCGGTGGCGTCGATCTGCTGCTCCAGCGCGGCGATCTGGGTGCGCGTGTCGGCGCGGCCGGTCTCGTTCTGGCGCAGCTCCAGCTGGTTGTCCAGCCCGGCGCGCACGCGCTCGTGCACCAGGGTCAGCATCTGCTGGCGCTGCGCCAGCGCCTGTTGCGCCAGCGCGCGCTGGTCATGCAGCCGCGCCCATTGCACATAGTTGCGCACCACGTTGGCCGCCAGCAGCACGCGCGCGGCGCCCTGCTCGGCCTGGGCCGCGCGGGCTTGGCCGACGGCCGCTTGCAGCGCGCCGGCGTTGCGCCCAAAAAAATCCAGCGCCCAACTGCCCTGCGCTTGCAGGTTGCCGAGGTTTTGCACCGAGCCGCCCAGCGGGGGCGGATAGATGTAGTTTTCGGAGAAGCGTTGACGGTTCAGTCCCAGCGTGCCGTTGACCTGCGGCGCATCGGCCGCCTGCGCAACGGCGATGGCACTGTCGGCCTCGGCCACGCGGGCGGCGGCCACGTGCAGGCTGGGGTTGTCCTGCAGAGCCTGCGCCACCAGGCGGTCCAGCTGCGCGTCGCCCAGCTGGGTCCACCAGTCGGCAGCGGGTGCGGGGACGGCATCGGCGGACGCTGCCGGCAAGCCCAGTGCGGCAGCGTCGCGCGCCGTGGCGCCCGGCTGAATGCCGCCGAGGTCGGCGCAGCCCGACAGCAAACCGGCCAACAGCGCCGCAGCCAGCGCGCTTGAACGTGAAACACTCATGAAGCGTCCTTGTGGGCTGACAGGTTCTGCGCCGCCTCGGTCAGGCGCAGCAGCAGCGCGCGCAATTGCGCCCACTCCTGCAGCGAGAACCCGGCCAGCACCTGGTTGTAGACCTCGCACAGGATGTGCGGCACGCGCTCGGCCACGGCCACGCCGGCGGGGCTCAGTTCGATGTGCACCACGCGCCGGTCGCTCTGGCTGCGCACGCGCTGGCACAGGCCCTTTTTCTCCAGGCGATCGAGCAGGCGCGTCATCGCGCCGGTATCGATCGTGCACACGCGCGCCAGCTCGGCCACCGTGTCGGCGTGCCCCGCATGCACCTTGTGCAGAGGCAGCCACTGAGGCAGGGTGGAGCCGGTCAGGTCGGCCCGCTCGTTGACACACTGCGAGACGGCCAGCAGCGCATCGCGCAGCATGTACATCAGCCCGTCTTCGGCACGCAGCGGCCGCGACGAATCGTAGGGCAGGGACTGGGTGGCGGAGGGCGGCATGGCGGCGAGCCCGCCCCAACGAGAGGGCAGACCGGCCGGGATTATTATTTGCCTATGCAAACATTGTCAAGTCAATTTTCGTCGCCGCTGGAATTTCAGCGCCAGCCGGCATTGAGTTTGTCCAGCGCCGCCACACCGGGACACAGCTCGGCCGTGCCCAGGCTGTTGAGCGGCCTGGCGCTGGTGTTTTGCGCGGCGTGCAGATCGCCCGCCTCGGCCTCCAGGTACAGCAGGCCCGTCACCAGCTCGCCCTTGGCCGCGTGGCCCTGCATGTAGGCCATGGCGGCAACCCGGTCGGTCGGATCGTAGTCGGCGTGCAGTTTTTTCAGGCGCAGGATCGTGCCGTCGTGCTGCTCGACGTCGATCACCTCGCCGGGCGCGTAGTCCACCGTGATTTCCTGGCGGCCCAGGATCAGGTCGATGCGGCTGACGGCCTCGTTGTGCTCGCGCACCCAGTCGTAGCTGCGGGTGGAACCGGCGTGGTTGTTGAAGGTGACGCAGGGGCTGATGACGTCGATGAAGGCCGCGCCGCCGTGCTGCATGGCCGCCTGAATGAGCGGCACCAGCTGCGCCTTGTCGCCCGAGAAGCTGCGCGCCACGAAGCTGGCGCCCAGCTGCATGGCCAGGCCCACCAGATCGACCGGGCTGTCGTTGTTGACGACGCCCTTCTTGCTCTTGCTGCCCTTGTCGGCGGTGGCCGAGAACTGGCCCTTGGTCAGGCCGTAGACGCCGTTGTTCTCGACGATGTAGACCATGTTGACGTTGCGCCGCATGGCGTGCGCGAACTGGCCCAGGCCGATGGAAGCCGAGTCGCCGTCGCCCGACACGCCCAGGTACAGCAGCTCGCGGTTGGCCAGGTTGGCGCCCGTGAGCACGCTGGGCATGCGCCCGTGCACCGAGTTGAAGCCGTGGCTGGCGCCCAAAAAATAGTCGGGCGTCTTGGACGAGCAGCCGATGCCCGAGAGCTTGGCCACGCGGTGCGGCTGGATGTCCAGCTCCCAGCAGGCCTGGATGATGGCCGCCGAGATCGAGTCGTGCCCGCAGCCGGCGCACAGGGTGGAGACCTTGCCCTCGTAGTCGCGCCGGGTGTAGCCGACCTTGTTGGGCGTGAGCGACGGGTGGTGCAGGCGGGGCTTGGCGATGTAGGTCATGGAGCCTCCGGGGACACCACGGCATCGTGCACGTGGTCGGTGATGGCCTGGGTGATGAAGCGCGCGGTGATGGGCGTGCCGTCGAAGTGCAGCACGCGCTTGAGCTTGGCGGGGTTGATCTCCAGCTCATTGACCAGCATCGAGCGCAGTTGGGCGTCGCGGTTTTGCTCGACCACGAACACCGTTTCGTGCGCGGCGATGAACTCATCCACGCTGGCCGCGAACGGAAACGCGCGCAGCCGCAGGGCGTTGACGTGGATGCCCTGAGCAGCCAGGGTATCCAGGGCCTCGTGCATGGCGCAGCTGGTGGAGCCGAAAAAGATCACGCCCAGGCGCGTGCGCTTGGCGGCCGGGCGCGGCACGGGCTGCGGCACCAGGGTGGCGGCGGTGGCGAATTTTTTCAGCAGGCGCTGCACGTTGTACACGTAGTCCGGCCCGCGCTCGGAGTAGCGCGCATAGGCGTCGCGCGTGGTGCCGCGCGTGAAGAAGCTGCCGCGCGTGGGGTGCGTGCCCGGCAGCGTGCGCCACGGGATGCCGTCGCCGTCCACGTCCTTGTAGCGGCCGAAGTCGTGCGTCTCCAGGTCTTCGGCCGTCATCACCTTGCCGCGGTCGTATTGGCGCGCGTCGTCCCAAGTCAGCGGCTCGCACAGGCGCTGGTTCATGCCGATGTCGAGATCCGTCATCACGAACACCGGGGTTTGCAGGCGGTCGGCCAAGTCCAGCGCCGCGGCCGTGTGCTCGAAGCACTCGCGCGGGTCTTCGGGAAACAGCAGCACGTGCTTGGTGTCGCCGTGCGAGGCGTAGGCGCAGGCCAGCAGGTCGGCCTGCTGGGTGCGCGTGGGCATGCCCGTCGATGGCCCGCCGCGCTGCACGTTGACGAGGGTGACCGGGATCTCGGCGAAGTACGCCAGGCCGATGAACTCGGTCATCAGCGAGATGCCCGGCCCCGAGGTGGCGGTAAAGGCCCGCGCGCCGTTCCAGCCCGCGCCCACCACCATGCCGATCGATGCCAGCTCGTCCTCGGCCTGCACGATGGCGTACCGGTGGCGCCCCTGGTCATCGACGCGAAACTGGGCGCAATAGGCCATGAAGGCCTCGGCCACCGAGGTCGAGGGCGTGATGGGGTACCACGCGCACACCGTGGCGCCGCCGTACACCGCCCCCAGGCCGGCGGCGGTGTTGCCGTCCAGGAACACCCGCTGGCCCACGCGGTGCGCGCGCTCCACCCGGATGGGCAGGGGATGCGCCACGTTTTCGTGCACGAAGTCGCGCCCCAGGTCCAGCGCCTGCACGTTGGAGGCGATCAGCTTTTCCTTGCCCTTGTACTGCTCGCCCAGCAGTTGCTCGATCACGGCCGCGTCCATGTCCAGCAGCATCGACAGCGCACCCAGCGCCATGATGTTCTTGAACAGCTGGCGCTGGCGCGGATCGCTGTAGACGGCGTTGCAGATCTCGGTGAGCGGAATGCCGATCACCGTGACGTCGTCGCGCAGCTCCTCGCGCGGGCGCAGGCGCGTGCTGTCGTACAGCAGGTAGCCGCCGGGCTCGATCTCCTCCACGTCGGCGGCCCAGGTCTGCGGATTCATGGCCACCATCATGTCGATGCCGCCGCGCCGGCCCACGTAGCCCTTCTCGCTCACGCGCACCTCGTACCAGGTGGGCAGGCCCTGGATGTTGCTGGGAAAGATGTTGCGCGGGCTGACCGGCACGCCCATGCGCAGGATGGCCTTGGCAAACAGCTCGTTGGCGCTGGCCGAGCCCGAGCCGTTGACGTTGGCGAACTTGATGACGAAGTCGTTGACGGCGGTGATCTGCGTCATGCTGCGGCCCCCTCGCGCACGCCGATGGTGCCGGCCGCGCCACCGGCTTTGGTGGTGTGCAGCAAGAATTTTTGCATGTCCCAGGCTCCCGTCGGACAGCGCTCGGCGCACAGGCCGCAGTGCAGGCACACGTCCTCGTCCTTGACCATCACGCGGCCGGTCTGCACCGCGTCGGAGACCAGCAGGTCCTGGGTCAGGTTCAGCGCCGGCGCGCTCAGGCGGCCGCGCAAATCGGCCTCCTCGCCGTTGTGGGTGAAGCTGATGCAGTCCATCGGGCAGATGTCCACGCAGGCATCGCACTCGATGCACAGCCTGGGCGTGAACACCGTCTGCACGTCGCAGTTCAGGCACCGCGACGCCTCCTTGAAGGCGGTGCGCGCGTCGAAGCCCAGCTCCACCTCCACCTGGATGCTGGCCAGCGCCGCCTCGGCCTTGGCCCAGGGCACCTTGTAGCGCAGGTCGTTGCTGGGGTCGTGGTCGTAGCTCCACTCGTGGATGCCCATTTTTTGCGACACCAGGTTGGCCCAGGGCGCGGGTCGCCGGGCCACGTCCTGCCCGGTCAAAAACAGATCGATCGACACCGCCGCCTCATGGCCATGCGCCACCGCGGTGATGATGTTCTTGGGCCCGAAGGCCGCATCGCCGCCAAAAAAAACACGCGGCAGCGTGGACTGGAACGTGGCCTCATCCACCACCGGCAGGCCCCATTCGCCAAACGCAACGCCGACGTCGCGCTCGATCCAGGGAAAAGCGTTTTCCTGGCCGACGGCAATCAGCACCTCGTCGCAGTCGAAAAAAACCTCGGGCGCGCCCGTGGGCACCAGACGGCGCCGGCCCGCGGCGTCATGTTCGGCGCGCACGACCTCGAAGTTCATGCCCACCAGTTTGCCGCCCTCATGCACGAAGGCCTTGGGCACGTGCATGTTGATGATCGGGATGCCCTCGTGCTGCGCGTCTTCCTTCTCCCAGGGCGAAGCCTTCATCTCGTCGAAGCCCGAGCGCACGATGACCTTGACGTCCGCGCCGCCCAGGCGGCGCGCGGAGCGGCAGCAGTCCATGGCCGTGTTGCCGCCGCCCAGCACGATCACGCGCTGGCCAATGCTCTTGACGTGGCCGAAGGACACCGAGGCCAGCCAGTCGATGCCGATGTGGATGTGCGCGCCCGCCTCCTGGCGACCCGGCAGGTCCAGATCGCGCCCGCGCGGCGCGCCGCTGCCGACGAACACCGCGTCCCAGCCTTCGGCCAGCAGCGCCTGCATCGAGTCGATGCGCTGGCCGCTTCTGAACTCGGCGCCCAGGGCAAAGACGTAGCCGGTTTCCTCGTCGATCACGCTCTCGGGCAGGCGAAAGCGCGGGATTTGCTGATGCATGAAGCCGCCCGCCTTGGCCTCGCCGTCGAACACGGTGACCTCGTAGCCCAAGGGTGCCAGGTCGCGCGCGACCGTGAGCGATGCCGGTCCCGCGCCCACGCAGGCAATGCGCTTGCCGTTCTTGTGCGCGGCCGGCTGGGGCATGCGCGGGCGCACGTCGTCCTTCAAATCGGCGGCCACGCGCTTCAGGCGGCAAATCGCCACCGGCTCGGGCTTGGCGGCGTTGGCCTCTTCCACCCGGCCGCGCCGGCAGGCCGGCTCGCAGGGCCGGTCGCAGGTGCGCCCCAGGATGCCCGGAAACACGTTGGACACCCAGTTGACCATGTACGACTCGGCATAGCGTCCCTGCGCGATCAGCCGCAGGTATTCGGGCACGGGGGTGTGGGCGGGGCAGGCCCACTGGCAGTCCACCACCTTGTGGTAGTAGGCGGGGTCGCCGGTGTTCGTCGCGCGCATGCAAGGGTCTCCTGGCTCAAGCGATCGTCGGCGCACGGCCGGACCGCACGCGTGTAACGATCAGTTTACGCCGGCAAACCGCTTGCCGCTGCTCTGGTCAACCCCAAGTCAAGCCAGCGCGGCAAAAGCGGCAACGACCTCGGGCGGTGCCTGCACCAGCTCGATCAGCACGCCCTCGCCGGCGATGGGAAACTCGCCGCTTGCCTTGGGATGCAAAAACGTGATGTCATACCCGGCGGCGCCCTTGCGGATGCCCCCTGGCGCAAAGCGCACGCCCTGGGCGGTGAGCCATTCGACGGCCCGGGGCAGGTCGTCGATCCACAGGCCCACGTGGTTGAGCGGCGTGGCGTGCACGGCGGGCTTCTTGTCGGCGTCGAGCGGCTGCATCAGATCGACCTCGACCTTGAACGGGCCGCTGCCCATGGCGCAGATGTCTTCGTCCACGTTCTCACGCTCGCTCTGGAACGTGCCGGTGGGCGTGAGACCCAGCATGTCCACCCACAGGGTTTGCAGGCGCCGCTTGTCGGGACCGCCAATGGCCACTTGCTGAATGCCGAGAACCTTGAAAGGGCGTGACATGATGACCTCGATGCTTGACGACAAGGCGGGCACGCCGCCAAGAAAAAAGCACCCGGCAGGACTGCCAGGTGCTTGATCATTTTGGTAGGCGCGATTGGATTCGANNCGACCCCCACCATGTCAAGGTGGTGCTCTAACCAACTGAGCTACGCGCCTGAAAATCGATTCGAAGCCGGCGAGTATAGCAAATGGGCCGGTCAACACCGGCGCGCCCGGCGCACGCCAGGCACCTCCTGCACCAGGCGCAGGACCTGGGTCAGGCGAGCCGTGTCGCTCACCTCGACGGTGAAGGTCATCCAGGCCCAGCCCTTGACCGACTGGGTCTGCACGCCGATCACGTTCATCTTCTCGCGCGCGAACACGTCCGAGATGTCGCGCAGCAGGCCCTGGCGATCGACCGCCTCGACCGACACGTCCACCGGATAGGCCGGCGCGCGACCGGTGGCGGGCGTGCTCCAGGCCACGTCGATGACGCGGTCCGGGTCGCGCGCCAGCAGGTCGCGAAAGCTGGGGCAGTCGCGCCGGTGCACGCTCACGCCGCGCCCGCGCGTGACGTAGCCGGCGATGGGGTCGGGCGGCGCGGGTTTGCAGCAGCGCGCGGGCTGGGTCAGCAAGGAATCGAGCCCCACCACCAGCACGCCGCCGCGCGTCGGCGTCCCGTGCGCGACCTTGCGCTGCAACACGGCCGCGTCGGCGCTGGGCGCGGGCTCGGGCGGGTGCAGGGCGGTGGCGATGCTGCGCAGCGACAGCTCGTCCTTGCCCACGGTTTCGAACAGCGCGTCGGGCGACTTGAAGCCCAGGCTGGTGGCCAGATGCTCCAACGATGTCGCCGTGCGGCCCTCGCGCTGCAAGAGCTTCTCGACCATCTCGCGGCCGCGGGCGATGGTCTCGCGCGCGTGCTGGGCGTTGAACCAGGCGCGCACCTTGGCCTTGGCGCGCGCCGAGGCCAGATAGCCCAGCTCGGCGTTGAGCCAGTCGCGCGAAGGCCCGCCCTCCCTGGCGGCGGTGATGGCCACCGTCTGGCCATTGGCCAGCGGCGTGTTCAGCGGCACCATCACGCCGTCCACGCGCGCGCCGCGGCAGCGGTGGCCCAGGTCGGTGTGCACCGTGTAGGCAAAGTCCACCGGGGTGGCGCCGGCGGGCAGCTCGACCACCGCCGCCTCGGGCGTGAGCACGTAGATGCGGTCGTCCAGCAGGCCGTGCTGCGCGGCGCCGCCCGACAGGTCGCGCTCCCAGGCCAGCAGCTGGCGCAGCACGGCGATCTTGGCGTCGTACTGGCTGGCGGCGCTGACGCCGGCGTAGCCCTTGGCGCCCGCTTCCTTGTAGGCCCAGTGCGCGGCCACGCCGTGTTCGGCGTGCTCGTGCATGGCGCGGGTGCGGATCTGGATTTCCCAGGCGCGGCCCTCGGTGTCGCGCACCACCGTGTGCAGCGACTGGTAGCCATTGACCTTGGGCCGGACGATGTAGTCGTCGAACTCGCCGGCCACGGCGGAAAAGTGCTGGTGCACCCAGTCCAGCGCGGCGTAGCAGTCGGCCACGCCGGGCACCATGATGCGCAGCGCGCGCACGTCGAACACATGCTCGAAGTCCAGGCCCTTGCCGCGCATCTTGCGCACGATGGAGCTGATGTGCTTGGGCCGCCCGCTCACCGCCGCATCGATGCCCTGGGCGCGCAGCGCCGTCTCGATTTCGGCGCGCCGCTGCTCCAGCGCGGCCTCGCGCTCGGTGCGCTTTTCGTCGAGCAGGCCGGCGATCTGGCGGTAGGTGTCGGGCTCCTGGGCGCGGAAGATCAGGTCTTCCAGCTCCCACTTGATCTGCCAGATGCCCAGGCGGTTGGCCAGGGGCGCGAACACCTCGTGCGCCTCGCGCAGCACGCTGGGCGCCAGCGGCTGGCGCTGGGCCGCGCACCAGCGCAGGGTTTGCAGGCGCGAGGCCAGGCGCAGCAGCACCACGCGCAAGTCGCGCGAGAAGGCCAGCAGCATCTTGCGCACGGCCTCGGTCTGCTGGCCGGCCTGTTCCGAATCGGTGGGCTGATCGGCGCGGCCCGCGCGCGAGCGCTGCTGCAACTGCTCGAGCCGGGCGGTCTCGATCGCCAGGCGCGCGAAGTTCTCGCCGAAGGCCTTGCCGATCACTTCCTCGGGGCGACTGAGCTGCGCGCAGGCATAGCCCAGGTAGGCCGCCGCCTGGATCGACTCGGCACCGCCGATGCCGGCCAGGATGTCGGCCACGGCGTCGGCATGCGTCAACAGGTTTTCGCCCGTCGCGGTGGTTTCGCCGGCCAGCAGGGGTTCGGCAAAGGCGCGCGCGCGTTCGCGCATGCCTGCTTGGGGTTCGGCCTCGTTGACGGCGGACACCACGCCCGACACGGGCACGCCGGCGGGGCCGGCGGGGGCGCTGGCGGTCTTCATGCCGCCCCCTGGGGCGCCAGAAACTCCAGCACCACGCGCACCTGCTCATCGTCGATCAGCATGGGCGCGTGGCCCACGCCGGCAAACTCCACCAGGCGGGCCCTCGGGCCGCAGGCGCCCATGCGCTCCGCGGTGGCCGCCGTCAGCAGATCGGAGTCGATGCCGCGCAGCAGCAAGGTCGCCGCGCGCGTGTTTTCATAGGCCTGCCACAGCGTGGCTTCGCCCTGCGCCACGGCGTCCGCCGTCAGTTCGAGCATGGGCGTGGCGATCGCCGGGTCGTCGCGCAGGCACCAGCCGCCGTCCGGCAGCGGCTTGAGCATGGGCTGCGTCAGCGTCATCCAATCCGCATCCGAGATGGGGCCGAAGCCGGCAGACAGCGTGCGCAAATGGGCGGCCGCGTCCTGCGGCGTCGCAAAGCGCGTGGGCGCCTGGCCGACATAGGCCTGAATCCGCTGGATCGCCGACCATTCGATGCCGGGCCCCACGTCGTTGAGCACCAGGCGCGTCAGTGGCACGGGCAGCGGCAAGCCCGGCATGCCGGCCATCAGCATGCCGATGATGCCGCCCATGCTGGTGCCCACCCAGTCCAGTTGCGTGATGGGTGCCTGGGCATGCAGCTGCGCCAGCAGCGTGAGCATGTCGGCCACGTAGGTGGGATATTGATAGCCCATGGGCTCGCGCAGCCTGTCGCTCTGGCCGCGGCCGACGACGTCGGGGCAAAGCACGCGCACGCCCTGACCCGCGGCCTGGGCCTGGGCCAGCAGCGCCCGGGCCAGCACGTCGAAATCACGCCCCTGGCGGGTCAGCCCGTGCACGCAGACCACCACACGCGGCGCGTGCGCATCGCCCCACTGCCAACAGGCCATGCGGTGGCCACCGGAGGAATCGGGACAGGAAACGTGATGCAGCGCGGGCTCGGACATGGTGGATGCCAGACAGGGAAAAAGGGGCGACGGCAAGGCCCCTTTCAGCATCCTAAAACAATCCGCCAGCGGCCCGCGCAAAAGGCCGTGGGCCGCGCAGGCGCAAGGCCGTGCCGGGTTCAGCGCGACGTCGTTTGCACCTCGGCGCTGCGCTCGCCCGGCGATGCATCGGGGGTGATGCCGCGCCGGATCTGCTTGCGCAGCTCGAGCCGCTGCTCCGGCGTCAGGCGCCGGTCGTCACCCCCGGATTCCGCGCCGCGATGGCGGTATTGCGCCTCCACGGTCATCCACAGCGGCGAGCGCGAGGGCCCCCGCTCGGCGGCCTTGCTGTCGATTGCCGCGTTGGCGGGCGAGCCGCCCGTGTCGGACTGCGCCCAAGCACCGAACGCGCCCGCCCAGACGCCGATCGCGGAAAGAAAAATGAGGGTGTACTTCATGATGCGCCTCCCGCCAACGAAGATCGCATACGTTCGGCGTATGTGTCTTGGGCATCGTCCTTCGACCGGGCAACAGATGTAACATGCTGAAAATGATCGGCCGATGCGGCAAGGATCGCGTGGCATCGAGGTCACAATGGGCCTGTTACAAATCCGGCCGACGTGCCCAAACCACAGTCCATTCACAAGATGAACCAGGCAGTCAACCACACCGACAAGATCGTCGTCGTCGACGACGACGCCCGCATCCGCGACCTGCTGCGCCGCTACCTGACGCAAGAGGGTTTCGAAGTGATCGTGGCCGAAGACGCCAAGGCGCTGGCGCGCATCATGCTGCGCGAGACGATCGACTTGATCGTGCTCGACCTGATGATGCCCGGCGAAGACGGCCTGTCCGTGTGCCGGCGCCTGCGCGCCGCGGGCGACAAGACCCCGGTGATCATGCTCACCGCCAAGGGCGAGGACGTGGACCGCATCGTCGGCCTCGAAGTGGGGGCCGACGACTACCTGGGCAAGCCCTTCAACCCGCGCGAGCTGCTGGCGCGCATTCACGCCGTGCTGCGCCGTCGCCCCCCGCAAGAGGCGCCGGGCGCGCCTTCGGCCGAGAACGAATCGGTCAATTTCGGCCCGTTCCAGTTCGACCTGGGCGTGCGCGCGCTGCACAAGAACGGCGACGAAATTTCGCTGACCACGGGCGAGTTCGCCATGCTCAAGGCCCTGGTGCGCCACCCGCGCCAGCCGCTGTCGCGCGAGAAGCTGGCGCAGCTGGCGCGCGGGCGCGAGTTCGA
>JAFEEB010000034.1 GCA_018241325.1 Pseudomonadota bacterium
CATCACCGACATGGCCTGGCGCCGCGTGCGCCATCCCAGCGAAGTGGTGCAGACCGGCCAGGAAATCCAGGCCAAGATCCTCAAGTTCGACACCGAGAAGCAGCGCGTCAGCCTGGGCCTCAAGCAGATGGGCGACGACCCCTGGATGGGCGTGAGCCGCCGCTACCCGCAGGGCACGCGCATGTTCGGCAAGGTCACCAACATCGCCGACTACGGCGCCTTCGTCGAGCTCGAGCCCGGCATCGAAGGCCTGGTGCACGTGTCTGAAATGGACTGGACCAACAAGAACGTGGCCCCCAGCAAGATCGTCTCCATGGGCGACGAAGTCGAGGTCATGATCCTCGAAATCGACGAGGACAAGCGCCGCATCAGCCTGGGCATGAAGCAGTGCCGCGCCAACCCGTGGCAGGAGTTCGCGCAGAACACCAAGCGCGGCGACCGCGTGCACGGCCCGATCAAGTCGATCACCGACTTCGGTGTGTTCGTCGGCCTGGCCGCGGGCATCGACGGCCTGGTGCACCTGTCCGACCTGTCCTGGAACGAGCCCGGCGAAGCCGCCGTGCGCAACTACAAGAAGGGCCAGGACGTCGAAGCCCTCGTGCTGGCCGTGGACGTGGACCGCGAGCGCATCAGCCTGGGCATCAAGCAGCTCGACCAGGACCCGTTCACCACCTTCGTCACCGTCAACGACAAGGGCCAGTCCGTCACCGGCACCGTCAAGACGGTGGACGCACGGGGCGCCGAGATCGATCTGGGCAACGACGTGGTGGGTTACCTGCGCGCCTCCGAGATCAGCCGCGACCGCGTGGAAGACGCCAGCCAGGTGCTGAAGGTGGGCGACGAAGTGACCGCCGTGGTGGTCAACGTCGATCGCAAGACGCGCAACATCCAGCTGTCGGTGCGCGCCAAGGACGCCGCCGACCAGCAGGAAGCCATGGCCAGCCTGAGCCAGTCCACCGGCAACGCCGGCACCACCAGCCTGGGCGCCCTGCTGCGCGCCAAGCTGGACAGCGGCGAGTCCAAGTGATCGTGCGGGGCGGGCCATGCGGCGCAGCGCGCTGCATGGCCTGCCCCCAACCGACTGGATCATGACCCGCTCCGACCTGGTCGAACAACTGGCCGAGCGCTTCGGCCAGCTGACGCAGCGCGACGCCGATGCGGCCGTCAAGGCCATTCTCGAGGCGATGGGCGACACCCTGGTGCGCGGCCATCGCATCGAGATTCGCGGCTTCGGCAGCTTCTCTGTCAATCACCGGCCGCCCCGCCTGGGCCGCAATCCGCGCACGGGCGAGCCCGTGCCCATTCCCGAGCGTCGCGTGCCGCACTTCAAGCCCGGCAAGGCCCTGCGCCAGGCCATCGAATCATCCCCGACCGAAGCGCCTTCCTGATCGATAAAATTCATCGGATCGGCAAGGAGATCTATGACCGGGTTCGTCCGGCTGCTGAAGTGGATACTGAAGGCAGCCGTTTTTTTTGTGTTGTTCGCCTTCGCGCTCAACAACCAGCAAGACGCCACCGTCCACCTGGCTTTCGGCCAGCAGTGGCGCGCGCCGGTGACGCTGATCGTGCTGGTCGCCTTCGCGCTGGGCCTGGTGGTGGGCGTGCTGGGCATGTTGCCCGGCTGGTGGGCGCGCCGCCAGCGCCCCGCGCCCAGCGCGCCGGCAACCCCCACAGCGGCCGTCACCGCGATGCCCGCATCGCCCCCGCCCGATGGAGTTTGATCTCGGCTGGATCCTGCTGGGCCTGCCGATGGCGTTCGCGCTCGGCTGGCTGGCCTCGCGCCTGGACTTGCGCCAGCTGCGCATCGAGAACCGCCAGGCACCCAAGGCCTACTTTCGCGGGCTCAACTACCTGCTCAACGAGCAGCAGGACCAGGCCATCGATGCCTTCATCGAGGCCGTGCAAAAAGACCCCGACACCTCCGAGCTGCACTTTGCGCTGGGCAACCTGTTTCGCCGCCGCGGCGAATACGAACGCGCGGTGCGGGTGCACGAGCACCTGCTCTCGCGCGCCGACCTGAGCCGCGGCGACCACGAGCGCGCCCAGCACGCGCTGGCGCTGGACTTTCTGAAGGCCGGCCTGCTCGACCGCGCCGAGGACGCCCTGCACAAGCTGGAGGGCACGCGCTACCAGGACCAGGCCTGGCTGACCCTGCTGACCCTGCACGAGCGCTCGCGCAGCTGGCCCCAGGCCGCCGACATGGCCGCGCGCCTGCAACAGGCCGGCCAGGGCGACTTCAGCGTGCGTCTGGCGCACTACCAGTGCGAACAGGCCGAGCAGGCCTTGCACAAGAATGGCGACGCCGCCGCGGCGCGCCAACTGCTCGAGCAGGCCATCGCCAGCACCCCGCAAGCGGCGCGCCCGCATATTCAGCTGGCCGGCATGCTGGCGGCCGCAGGCGACGCCAGCGGCGCCTTCGACCGGCTGCTGCAGCTGCAAACCCATGCGCCGCAGGCCGTCCCCCTGATCGCCAGCGAGTGGGTGCGCCTGGGGCGCCTGTCCGCGCGCCTGCCGCAGGCCCGGCAGCAGCTGGAAGACAGCTATGCCCAGACTCCGTCGATCGATGTGGCCGATGCGCTGGTGCAGGCCCAGGTCGCCGCCGGCGCGCCCATGCAGCAGGCGCGCGAGGGCTATGTCCAGCACATGGCGCAGGAGCCCTCGCTGATCGCGGCCTCGCGCTGGCTCAGCCACGAGCCGTTTGCGCACGACGCGGTGCACGCCACCGTGCAGCGCTCCGTCGAGCATGCCGTGCGGCCGCTGGCGCGCTACCGCTGCGCGGCCTGTGGCTTTGAGGCGCAGGGCTATTTTTGGCAGTGTCCGGGCTGCCAGGCATGGGAGAGCTTTCCGCCGCGGCGCATCGAGGAGCTGTGAGCCTCCGCTCAGCGCCGAGATACTACGACAAAGATAGCTGCCGGCGCTTGTTCCATGGGCGCTGGAGCCTGATTTCTTTCAAATTCGGTATGCGGCGGCATGCCACGGCGGGTGCCATCAGATCGCCGCTTCGCTGTCCATGTTGGCCTGCGCCCCCGGCGCCAGACGATCGGGCGAGACATAGGCGCGCCGGAAGGTCTCGAAGTCCACGTGGTCGCTCGCCTCGATGCGCTTTTGCTCGGCCCACGATGCCGCCGCCAGCGCGTCGAAGCGCTGCTTGATCGCCGCCGGATAGGGCAAGGCCAGCAGCTCCCCGCGCGAGCGCTGCGAGCAGGCCCGCACGAAGTCGATGATGCTGCCCTGGTGCTGCTCGCGCACGCGGCGCAGCACGCGCGCCGAGGGCAGCTCGTCGAAGGCCTTGAAGGCGCCTTGCGCCCGTGCCAGCGCGTCGGCGTAGCGCGTGGCGCCATCCACCCGGTCCATGGCCTGCGCGATGGGCGCCAGCTGCGCCAGCAGCTCCTGGGCCCAGTCGGTCAGCAGCACGGCCCGGCCGTCGCGCTCCAGCTCAAGGCCCGGCTCGCGCCCGCGCGCGGCCGTCAGGTGCTGGTTGCGCTTGAGCGCAGCGATCTCCTGCGGCGTGTCGGGCGGGCTGTCGGTCAGCAGGCAGTGCAGCAAGAACAGGTCGATGAAGCGCGCGGTGTCGGCGTTGATGCCGATGGTCTCGAACGGGTCCAGGTCCATCAGCCGCACCTCGACGTATTCGACGCCGCGCTCGCGCAGCGCGTGCAGCGGGCGCTCGCCCGAGCGGATCACGCGCTTGGGGCGGATGGTGCCGTAGAACTCGTTTTCGATCTGCAAGAGCGTGGTGGCCAGCTGGTTGTACTCGCCGCCCAGGTTGCGGATGCCGATGGCCTCGTAGGCCGGATAGGGCTGGGTCAGCGCGCCTTCCAGCGAATTGGCGTAGCTGTCCAGGCAGTTGTAGCTGACCGCCAGCGAGGCTTGGGCGTCGCTCTGGTAGCCCAGGCGCCCCATGCGCAGCGAGGTGGCGTGCGGCAGGTGCATGCTGTCATCGCCCAGGGGCTGCAAGCCGTGATCGCGCCCGGCGACGAAGTTGGCGCCGACCACGGGCGAGGCGCCGAACAGCACCAGCAGCAGAAAGGCCTGGCGGCGAAAGTTGCGGATCAGCCCGAAGTAGTCGTCGTTGCCCAGGCCCGGCAGCGACCAGTTGTAGTGAATGCCGGCAATGGTCTGCATGCGCCGCCCATAGCGGTGCCCCAGGCCCATGCGATAGACGCTCTTGGCGCGCCCGACGTTGGAGGTGCCGTACACGCCCAGGGGGATGTTCTCGTCGGTGGGCAGGTTGCAGGGCATGCTGTAGTCCCACAGCATTTCCTTGCCGACGGCGGCCATCTCGTGGTGCACGACCTGGTGAATCTGCGTCAGCTCCAGCAGGCAGGCCGGCACGCCGTGGTGCACGCCGGTGACCAGCTCGATCAGCGACTCGCTGTAGTCGGTGGTGATGTGCGGGTGCGTCAGCGGCGCGCCCAGCGCGGCCGGGTGCGGCGTCAGCGCCAGCGCGCCGTCGGGCTGGGCCCGCAGGCTTTCCTTCTCGATGCCTCGACCGATGCCACGCAGCCGCTCGGCCGACAGCCCGGCCAGCCGGTCCCTCAGCTTGCTCATCGTCTTGTCCTTGATTTCTCGGGGCAAGCACGGTAGCACAGAGGGCAAATGCCGCGCTGGCCAGGGTGCTTGCGCCCGGGTGCGGCCTCAGCGCCGTGCGGCCAGGGCCTGGCGCACTTCGTTTTCGCCCTGGGCCGCGCCGCTGCCGGGCACCGTGGCATCGTCCAGGCTCATCACCTGATGCAACTGGGCCAGCAGGCGCTCGGGCGTATCGTCCGTGAGGCCCAGGTGCACGCCTTGCGACAAGGTGATGTGCGCCGCTTCGTAGGTGCCGGCGCCGGCGCACAGAATGGCGCGCGTGGGCGCCTGCTCGCTGACGGCCACCAGCATGGCGGGCACCACCGCTTCAGGTTTGATGGCTGCCATCACGTCGGGCGGCAGCAGGCCCTCGGTCATGCGGGTGGCGGCCGTCGGCGCCAGGCAGTTGACGTGGATGCCATGCTTGGCGCCTTCCAGGCTCAGGGTCTGCATCAGGCCCACCAGCGCCAGCTTGGCGGCGCCGTAGTTGCTCTGACCGAAATTGCCGTACAGGCCGGTGGACGAGGTGGTCATCAGGATGCGCCCGTACTTTTGCGCCTGCATGATCGGCCACACGGCCTTGGTGGTGTGCACCGCGCCCATCAGGTGCACGTCCAGCACCAGGCGAAAGTCGGCCAGCTCCATCTTGGCGAAGGTCTTGTCGCGCAGGATGCCGGCGTTGTTGACCAGCACGTCCACGCGGCCCCAGGCGTCCATGGCCTGCTGCACCATGGCCTGCACGGCGGCAAAGTCGGTCACCGAGGCGCCGTTGGCGATCGCCTGGCCGCCCAGCGCGGTGATCTCGTCCACCACCTTCTGCGCCGCCGTGGCCGAGCCGCCGCTGCCGTCCACCGCGCCGCCCAGGTCGTTGACCACCACGCGCGCGCCCCGCTGCGCCAAGCCCAGTGCATGCAGGCGACCCAGGCCGCCGCCCGCGCCCGTCACGATGGCGACACGGCCCGTGAAATCGATAGTGCTCATCCTCGTACTTTCCTTGTCAAAATGGAAACCCGAACTGTACCCGCGCTCGAACGCCGCCGGTTTCATGCAACTCCAGGACACCCCCATCGACACCCCCCCGCGCGACGCCGCCAGCGTGGTGCTGCTGCGCGAGGGCGCCAGCGGCCCGCAGGTGCTGCTGCTGCGCCGTCACGCCCAATCGGCGGTGCTGGGCGGCGCCTACGTCTTTCCGGGCGGCAAGCTCGAGCGCGGCGACTCATCGCCCGCCACGCAAGCGCGGCTGGACGCGCCGGTCGCCGCGCTGCATGCGGCGCTGGGCGAGGCGGCGCTGACGCCCGACATGGCCGCCGGCCTGTTCGTGGCCGCGCTGCGCGAGGCTTTTGAAGAGTCCGGCGTGCTGCTGGCCACGCAGACCGGCCGGCCGCTGGACGCCGCCATGCGCCAGCACGCCCTGGCGGCCATCCGGGCCGGCACGCCGTTCGACGCGCTGCTGGCGCAGCACGACTGGCAGCTCGACACCCGCGCGCTGGCGCCCTGGTCGCGCTGGATCACGCCGCGCCGCCCGGCCATGATGAACCGGCGCTTCGACACGCGGTTTTTTCTGGCCGCCGTGCCCGATGCGCAAGAGGCGCAGCACGACGACCACGAGGTGACCGAGGCGCGCTGGCTCAAGCCCCGCACGGCGCTGGCGCAGTACCGCGACGGCCAGATCGACCTGGCGCCGCCGCAGATCATCAGCCTGATGCATTTGCTGTCGTTCGCCAGTGTGGCGGCGGCGCTGGCCGATGCCCGCACGCGCCCGCCGCCCCTGGTGGAGCCGCACACCGTGCAGCACGGCGCCGAGCGCGTGATGTGCTATCCCGGCGATCCACAATACCCGGTGACCGCGCCGGCCCTGATCAGCCCCACGCGCCTGGTCTGGCGCGACGAGCGCTTTCAGCCCCCCGAGGGCTTCGGCCCCTGGATCGATTGACTTCTGACCCTGCATTTCGGAGACCCGCATGAACCCCATCACCCGCCGCCAGACCCTGGCCGATCTGCTGCGCCGCACCGCGCAACGCCTGCCCCACAAGCTGGCCGTGCATTGTGGCGACACGCGCTGGACCTATGCCGAGTTCGATGCCCTGGTCACGCGCTTGGCCGCCGGCCTGGCCGGGCGCGGCATCGCCCATGGCGAGCGCGTGGCCGTGCTGGCGCGCAACTCGCACGGCTTTGCCGCGCTGCGCTTTGCGCTGGCGCGCCTGGGCGCCGTGCTGGTGCCCATCAACTTCATGCTGAAAGCCGACGAAGTGGCCTTCATCCTGCGCCACGCCGGCGCCAAGACGCTGGCCACCGACAGCGGCCTGGCCCAGCTGGCGCGCGCGGCAGCCGCTATCGATACCAAAGTGAAGGACTTCATCTGGCTGCCCTCCGAAGACCCGAGCGAGCCCGTGCCCGGCATGGCCAGTTTTCACGACCTGGCCACCTGCACCGCTGCGCTGCCCGACTCACCACTGCAAAGCACCGACCTGCTGCAAATCGTCTACACCAGCGGCACTGAAAGCCTGCCCAAAGGCGCCATGCTGACGCACGATGCCGTGCTGTGGCAGTACGTGAGCTGCTGCATCAACGCCGAGGTGGCCGAATCGGACGTGGCCCTGCACGCGCTGCCGCTGTACCACTGCGCGCAGCTCGACGTGTTCTTCGGCCCCGCCATCTACATCGGCAGCGAGAACCACATCACCGCCACGCCCACGCCCGACAAGCTGCTGCCCATGATGGCCAAGCAGGGCATCACCAGCTTTTTTGCTCCGCCCACGGTGTGGATCGCGCTGCTGCGCTCGCCGCTGTTCGACAAAACGGATTTGAGCAAACTGGCCAAGGGCTACTACGGCGCGTCCATCATGCCGGTGGAGGTGATGAAGGAGATCAGCCGCCGCCTGCCCCACCTGCGCCTGTGGAACCTGTACGGCCAGACCGAGATCGCCCCGCTGGCGACGATGCTGGGCCCCGACGACCAACTGCGCAAACCCGGCTCGGCCGGCCGCGCGGTGCTCAACGTCGAAACGCGCGTGGTGGACGATGCGATGCGCGACGTGGCCGTGGGCGAAGTCGGCGAGATCGTGCACCGCTCGCCACACCTGATGCTGGGCTACTTCCACGACGACGAGCGCACCGCCGCGGCCTTCTCGGGCGACTGGTTTCACTCGGGCGATCTGGGCGTGATCGACGACGAGGGCTACATCAGCGTGGTCGATCGCAAGAAGGACATGATCAAGACCGGCGGCGAAAACGTCGCCAGCCGCGAGGTCGAGGAGATGATCTACCGCCTGCCGCAGGTCAGCGAGGTAGCGGTGATCGGCCTGCCCGACCCGAAGTGGGTCGAGGCAGTCACCGCCGTCGTCGTGCTCAAGGCCGGCCAGGAGCTGACCGAACAAGCGCTGATCGCGCACTGCACCGAGCACATGGCGGCGTTCAAGGCGCCCAAGCGCGTGGTCTTTACCGACGCCCTGCCGAAGAACCCCAGCGGCAAGCTGCTCAAGCGGCAGTTGCGGCAGGCCTACGCTTGACCCCCTAAACAGTCAAGCCAAACAGGGCTCTTCTCGCGAATGTTAATGATGCATTCAACGTCCAATGGC
>JAFEEB010000035.1 GCA_018241325.1 Pseudomonadota bacterium
GGACATTACTATTTGGGGCTCACAGCGGCGGTCCGGGGATTCATTCGCGCGCGTTGCACGCGTGCATCGCAACCGGTGCGCACCCCACGCCCTGCCAAGCCGGTGAGACCCGACGCAAGATTCCTCTGGCATTTTCTGAAATACATCTTTAGAATTACAGTTTCAATTTGCTACGTTTGAGGTGATCGATGAACTCCCCCCCTATCGAACGCAGCCGCCTTGCGCAACACATCGGCGTGGTGGCCCTGGGCATGGCCGCGCTGGCGGCGCATGCCCAGACGCGGGTGCTGGTCAACCCGGGAGATCAGATCGAAGGCGACCGCGTGCGCGTCTCCAGCAACTGGAAGAGCGCCCTGGAGTCGAGCCTGCGCAAGGTCGATGCCGCGGCAGCGGTGCAAACGCGTTACTCCAGCGACGCCACGTCCGACCTGAGCGCCACGCGCGCCAACATGTACGAGGTGCTGGTGGCGCCGGCGCCCACCATCGGCAGCGCGGTGCGCTACGGCTATGTGCCGGTGCTGGGCGCCACGCGGGGCGCGCGCGCCGTGCTGGTGGCGCCGGCCGACAGCGCGATCGGCAACTGGGCGCACAGCAAGGGGCGGCAGCTGGGCATGCCCGGTCAGGACAGCGTGGTGACCTACCTGCTGCGCGGCGAGGTGCAGGCCGGCAACACGACCTTGCCCAAACAGTACGTGTCGATCTATCAGACGCGCTTTCAGGACGCGCTGCTGGTCTGCCTGGAGGTGCGCCGCTGCGATGTGGTGGCGGTCGAGCAGACCGTGGCGCAAAAGTGGATCGACGCCGGCAAGAAGGTGAAGATCATCTGGGAAAGCCGCGAG
Organism: Pseudomonadota bacterium; assembly: GCA_018241325.1. GTDB lineage: Bacteria > Pseudomonadota > Gammaproteobacteria > Burkholderiales > Burkholderiaceae_C > Ottowia. Next base: position 840 of record JAFEEB010000035.1, read on the forward strand.
GTGCCGGGCCTGGCCGTGGCGCTGCGCAGCAAGGACACCCGCGTGCAGCCCGAGGCCCTGCGCACCGCCTTGCTGACCGAGCTGGAGCGCGCCGAGCCCGGCGCCTACACGGCGGCGCTGTCGGCCAAGGATTTCGAATACGTCTCCACCCTGGGCTACTTCACGCCGCGCGCGCTGGACGGCGCCACGCTGGTGGAGGACCCGGCCGCCGTCGAAGCCCTGCTGGCCAAGGGCGCGCGCTACATCGACACGCGCAACACGGCGGAATTCGGCGCGGGCCACGTGCCCGGCGCGACCCTGGTGCCCTACGTTGAAAAGAGCGCCAAGGACCCGGGCTACGACGCCGCGCAAGACCAGTTCGACGTGCAGCGCCTGGGCGCCGACAAGGCGCAGGTGCTGGTGTTCGGCTGCAACGGCCCCGAGTGCTGGAAGAGCTTCAAGGCCAGCCGCGCGGCGCTGAAGGCCGGCTACACGCAGGTGTACTGGTTCCGCACCGGCTTTCCGGCCTGGCGGGCCTCGGGCCGTGCGGTCAAGCAGGACACCGCGGCCGGCACAGCCAAATCGGCCTGACCGAGGGCCGCTCGCGGGTCCATGGCGCAGCGCCACCGGGCGCCAAACCTAGACATCAGGGACGCCGTGACCGGGGTCTCCCCGGCCGGTGGCGATGCCCCCTCCGCAAAGGGGGGAAGGCGCAACATCGCGCAGCGCGTGGAGACGGGGGGGCGTGTTTTCAGTCGAGCACGGCCGCGCCCTTGACCTGTGCGAACACGCGCAGGCCGGGGCGCACCTGCAAGGCGGCCGCCGATTTGCGCGTGATGCGCGCCAGCAGGGTGCTGCCATTCAAGTCCAGCGCCACCAGCACTTGCGCCGGGCCGTCCTCGGTCAGCGCCTGCACGGTGGCGGGCAGCACGTTCAGGATGCTGGTGTCCTGCGCCGGGCTCAGCGCCAGGCTGACGTCGCGTGCCAGCACGCGCACGCGCACGGGCTGGCCCAGGGCGCGCGGCGGCGCGTCGGGGCCATGCACGCACAGCAGCTCGCCACCGGCAAAGCGCAGGTGCAGCAGGTGATCGTCGGTGTCGATGGCGCCCACGTGGCCCTCGAGCAGCACGCCCGCGCCGTCGCCGTGGCCGCGCGCCAGGTCCAGCCGGGCCATCAACTGCGCCGCCGGCCCATGCGCGCGCACCCGGCCGCCATCGAGCAGCAGCAGGTGATCGGCCAGGCGCGCCACCTCGTCCAGCGCGTGCGTGACGTACAGGATCGGGATGCGCAGCTCGCGCGCGAGCAGCTCGAACCAGGGCAGCAGCTCGGCCTTGCGCGCGGCGTCCAGCGAGGCCAGGGGCTCGTCCATCAGCAGCAGGCGCGGGCTGGTGGCCAGCGCGCGGGCAATGGCCACGCGCTGGCGCTCGCCGCCCGACAGGCCGGCGGGGCGGCGCGCCAGCAGGTGGCCGATGCCCAGCAGCTCGATGGCCTGCTCCAGCGACACGCGCCGCTCGGCCGCGGGCACGCGCCGCTGGCCGTAGTCCAGGTTGCCCTGCACCGTCAGGTGCGCGAACAGGCTGGCCTCCTGGAACACCATGCCCAAAGGGCGGCGGTGCGTGGGCAGCCAGACGCCGGCCGCATCGTCCTGCCACAACTGGCCGCCCACGGTGACGCGGCCGGTGGCTGGCCGCGTGAGGCCGGCGACGCAGCGCAGCAGCGTGGTCTTGCCGCAGCCCGAGGGCCCGAAGATCGCGCTCACGCCCTGGCCGGGCAGGCGCACGTCCACGTCGAGATGAAAGCCACTGGCGTGGCTCAAGGCCACGCGCAGCGCCAGGCCGTCGTCCGGACTGGAGCCCAATTGGCCGCCAGCGCTTGTGGATCGTGCGCGGACAGCTCCTGAAATAAGAGCGTCTGGATGGCTCATGGGTGCGGGTTCCGCGACTGGGTCAGATGCAGCACCAGCAGCACCGCGAAGCTGAACGCCAGCATGCCGCCGGCCAGCCAGTGCGCCTGGGCGTAGTCGAGTGCCTCGACCTGGTCATAGATCAGCACCGACACCGTGCGCGTCTGCCCCGGGATGTTGCCGCCGATCATCAGCACCACGCCGAACTCGCCCAGCGTGTGCGCGAAGCCCATCACCGCGCCGGTCACGTAACCGGGTCGCGCCAGCGGCAGGGCCACACTCCAGAAGGCGTCCAGCGGGCCGGCGCGCAGCGTGGCGGCTGCCTCCAGCGGGCGCTCGCCCAGGTTGTCGAAGGCGTTGATCAGCGGCTGCACCACGAAGGGCAGCGAATAGATGACCGAGCCCAGCAGCAGGCCCCAGAAGGTGAAGGCCAGCGTGCCCCAGCCCAGCGCCTGCGTGATGCGCCCCAGTGGCCCGTTGGCGCCCAGCGCCACCAGCAGGTAAAAACCCAGCACCGACGGCGGCAGCACCAGCGGCAGGGCGACCAGCGCCCGCACGGGCACGCGCCAGCGCGAGCGTCCGCGCGCGATCCACCAGGCCAGCGGCGTGCCCAGCACCAGCAGCACCAGCGTGGTCACGACCGACAACTCGATCGTCAGGCGGATGGCGGCCAGGCTGGTGGCGTCGAGCATGAAGGCGATGGGGCGTTCGGCGTGCGGCGATCGGCGTTGACGCGTGGGTCGGCGCCGATCATCAAAAACAATAGCTGCCAGCGCTTGATCGGCAAGCGCCGCAGCGCCATTTTGCCTTGACTTCGGTGGTTGCTGGCGCGCGCGTGGGGCCTACTTGACCGCGTAGCCGTAGCTGCGGATCAGGTCCTTGGCGCCGGCCGAATGCAGCAGCGCCATCCAGGCCTTGGCGGCCGGGTTGTTGGCGGCGCGCTTGAGCACCACCGCGTCCTGCACGATCGGCTCGTGGTATTTGGCCGGCACGATCCAGGCCGAGCCGCCCTTGAGCTTGCCGCCCTCCAGCACCTGCGAGAGCGCGACAAAGCCCAGCTCGGCGTTGCCGGTGGCGATGAAGGTGTAGGTCTGGCCGATGCTCTCGCCCGTCACCAGCTTGGGTTGCAGGGCGGCGGCCAGACCCAGCTTTTCCATCGTCTGCACGGCGGCGGCGCCGTACGGGGCCAGCTTGGGGTTGGCAATCGCCAGCTTGTTGAACTGTCCACTCTTGAGCACGGCGCCCTGGTCATCGACGACGCCGGGCTTGGCCGACCACAGCACCAGCTGGCCCGTGGCGTAGGTAAAGCGCGTGCCGGGCACGGTGTCGCCTTCCTTCTCCAGCTTCAGCGGGCGCTCGTCGTCGGCCGCCAGGAACACGTCGAAGGGCGCGCCGTTCTTGATCTGGGTGTAGAACGCGCCGGTGGCGCCGAAGGACAGCTTGGCCTCGTGCCCGGTGGTCTTGGCCAGCACCTCGGCCAGCGCCTTGGCCGGCGCGGTGAAGTTGGCGGCCACGGCGATCTGCACGACATCGGCGTGGGCGGCGGCCGACAGGGCCAGGGCGGCGGTGAGGGCGAGCAGGGGGCGAAGCATGGGCGGCATGGCGAGGTCTCCTCAGGTGAAGTGGGTCGATGAAACGCTATTCATCAAAAGAATAACGAGTGTAACGTCATCGTGCCAACGGATCGGCAAAGCGCGGGTCGGTCGCCACGCTGGCGTCGGAAAGGGTCTTGAGGAAGGCCACCAAGTCGGCCTGCTCCTGCGCGTCGATGCGGATCTGGTCGATCAGCGGGTCCTTGTATGGATTGGCGCGGCCGTCGCCGGCGTATGGGCCGGGCCCGAAGACGCGGCCGCCGTCGGCGTGCAGCGCCAGCGCCGCCTCCAGCGTGTCGATGCTGCCGTCGTGCAGGTAGGGCGCGGTCAGCGCCACGTTGCGCAGGCTGGGTGCGCGGAACTTGCCCATGTCCTCAGGCTTGCCGGTGAATTCGATCAACCCCCGGTTGCTGGCCGGATAGGCGCCGGTGCCGTTGATGTTGAACAGGCCGATGTTGTGAAAGCCGGGCGTGCCGGCGCGGCCGTCGATGCTGATGAAGGCGCCGCCCCCCAGGTTGGGGCCGCCGTGGCATTGCGCGCAATGCGCCGCGCCCTGCGTGCCGAAGAACAGGGCCTGGCCGCGCTGCTCGCTGTCGGTCAGCGTGGCGGTGCCGGCGCGGGCCTGGTCGTAGCGGCTGCCGGCCGACACCAGCGTGCGCTCGAACGCGGCAATGGCCTTGATCACATTGTCCCAGTGCAGCGGCGCCGCTTCGCCGCCGAAGGCCTGGGCAAAGCGAGTCGGGTATTGCGCGTCGCTCTGAAGCCGCTGCAAGATGGCGTCGCGGTTGGCGTCGTTCACGCCCATCTCGATCGGCTGCTCGCCGAACAGGGGCGTGCGCATCTGCTGCTCCAGCGTGCGCGGCGCCGGGTTGGCCCAGTCCAGCGCGGCCTGGTAGGCGACGTTGATCAGGCTGGGGGCGTTGCGCGGGTGGTTCTGCCCGGTGGCGCCGCGCGCCACGGCGCGGCCGTCGGTGAAGGCGAGGGCGCCCGCGTGACAGCCGGCGCACGACAGCGTGCCGTTGACCGACAGACGCGCGTCATGGAACAGGCGGCGCCCCAGCTCGACCTTGGCGGTGTTCATCGGGTTGTCGGCCGGCACCACCGGCGGTGCGAAGCCGCTCGGCAGCGACCAGGTCCAACCGGGTGGCGCGGCGGGCGGTCCCGCCTCTGCGCCGCTGCTGCCGCCGCCGCAGGCGGCAACCAGCACGAGCGCGACGCACGACAGCGCAGCGGCGCGCAAGCAGGCAGGCCGAGGGCCGGACGGCGTGTGGGACATCGCAGGGCTCATGGCGAGTGGCAGGGGTGGGTTGGCATTTCGCTATTCATTTATAGAATAGCGATGTGTTGGCAATTGTTCAATCCATTTGAGAGGGACTCACCCATGAACCGGATCACTGCTCATTTCCTGGCTTCGCGCGGCGCGTCATGGACGCGCAGCGCCTGCGCGGCGCTGGCGACATCGGTGGCGCTGCTGGCGCTGGCGGCCTGCGGCGGCAGTGACGACGACGTGGACCGCGGCCCGACCACCATCGAGCTCCAGGCCAAGCTCAACGGCTTGTACTGGGACGCGCGGGCCTCGCGCCTGTACCTGACGGACGACGACGCCGGCGTGAACGCCATCAAGACCTGGGACGGAGACAAGGGCTTCTCCGTGGTCTATCCGTTGCCGGCGATGGCGGCCGACCAGCGCGCCACGCTGGGCCAGCTGACGCGCGGCGCCGACGGCAACCTCTACGCCACGCGCTTCGGCTTTGGCAGCTATGGCACGGTGGTCGCGGTGCCGTCCACCGGATCGTCCTTCAATCTGATGGGGCTGGACGGCGCACGCCGGCGCATCGGCATCACGCCCACGGCCGACGGCAAGCTGATCGACGGCTGGTTTCGCGGTAGTGGCTCGGGGCCCAGCGGCGTCATCAGCGAGTTGACGGTGGGCGCCGCCGGGCTGGCCGGCGAGCGGGATCTGGTCACGGGCCTGAGCAAGCCCGCCGGGGTGGCGGTGGTGGGCGATCAGCTGTTCGTGTCCGACCAGGGCACGGGCCAGCTTCTGGCCTATTCGCTGGCCGCCGTGCGCGCGCAGCCGGCGACGGCCAAGGACGGGCGCGTCGTGGCCTCCTTCACCACCGCCGACGGCCTCGATCTGATGACGGCCGCGAGCGACGGCACGCTGTATTTCGGCGGCAGCGGCGGCACGCTGTACGTGGTCAGCCCGAACGGCGCCGTCAAGACCCTGGCCAACGGCTGGCCGGGCATTCGCGGCGTGGCCCTGGACGCGGCCAACCGGCGCCTGTTCGTTGCCGTGACGGCCGCGCGCGCCGACGGACCGGCCTCGATCCGCATCGTGCCGCTCGATTGAGCGATGGCCTGACCGGACGCCGGCCGGTGCGGCCGGCCGCTGCACAATCGGGGGCATGAGGACCAAGCCCATGTCCACCCAGTCGCTGGGTTACGCGCAGGCCGACAAGCGCATCGAGCTGCTGCGGCGGGTGGGCGAGAGCGGCTCCATCTCGCAAGCCGCGCGCAGCGCCGGCGTCAGCTACAAGGCGGCGTGGCAGGCCATTCACACCCTCACCAACCTGGCCGGCGAGCCGCTGGTGGACAGCAGCGTCGGCGGCGCGGGCGGGGGCGGCGCGCGGCTGACCGCGGCCGGTGCGCGCCTGCTGCATGCGGCCGAGCAAATGGACGCCGCGCGCCACGACGTGCTGGCGCGCATCAACGACCCTGCCGCCCAGGCGCTGGCCGCACCGCGCACCAGCATGCGCAACCACCTGCCGTGCACGGTGGCGCGGCTGGACAGCGCCGGCCCGGGCGACCCGCTGGTGCGCGTGCTGCTGGCGCTGCCGGACAGCAACGGGCTGGCGTCGCTCGTCACGCGCGAAAGCGCCCAGCTGCTGGGCCTGGCGCCCGGCCTCGAGCTGCTGGCGCTGTGCAAGGCCACGGCGGTGCAGATCGAGCCCATGAATGCCCTGGCGCTGTACGACGGCGCCAATCGATTGCCCGGGCGGGTGCTGCGCGCGGCGCGCGGCTCCCGGCACGACGAACTGACGCTGACCCTGGCCGGCGGCCTGCAACTGGTCGGCTTTGCCCCGCACCCCAATCGCCTGCGCGCCGGCAGCCGCGCGCAGGCGCGCGTGGAGCCCAGCGCCGTCGTGCTGGCCCTGCGCTGATTTTTTTGATGAGAGAAAGGACCTCCCCATGAAAACGAGTGCACGCAATCAGTTCGAAGGCCGTGTCACGGCGCTGAAAACTGGCGCGGTCAACGACGAGGTCGAGATCACGACGGCCCAGGGCGTGAAGATCGTCGCCATCGTCACGCACGAAAGCGCCGTCGGGCTGGGCTTGGCGCTCGGCAAGGCGGCCGTCGCGCTCGTCAAGGCGCCATCGGTGATCGTGGTGACCGATGGTGGCGGCGTGCGCTTTTCCGCGCGCAACAACCTCGCCGGCACGGTGGCGCGGGTGCAGGCGGGCGCCGTCAACGCCGAGGTGGTGATCGACGTGCCCGGCGGCGTCAGCGTGGCCGCCATCGTCACGCAGGACAGCGCCGACCGATTGGGTCTGGCCGTCGGCAAGCCGGCCACCGCGATCTTCAAGGCGTCGAGCGTGATCGTCGGCGTGCCGGCCTGAGGTTTGAAGCTGGGTTCAAGCCCATAGGTCGTTCGCCCGCTACCGGAAAGCGGTGGCCGCTCTCAATATGAGAGCATCCGGGGAATTTTGCGTCACCCGGGCCGGTCGGCCTGCACCTTGCGGCACGCCACGCGCGGGCGGCGGCCGCCACGTCGTGCGCGGCCGGCAGGGGCGGGGGCCGACAAAACCATGACGGGAGCAGCACTATGGGCATGAGAGTAGGGTGAGCTTGGCTGAGCGTTGCGCCATCAGGGCTGATGACGGGCTCGACGAACAACGACAAAGGGGACGACCATGCAGCGCAAGCGCTCGTTTTTGCTTTCTTCCTTCTTCGCGGCAGTGGTGGCCGTCGCACCCGCGGCACCGGCCCTGGCGCAGGACATCGTGCTCGGCGCGTCGGTGCAATTGACCGGGCCGGTGGCCAACACCGGGCGCTACTACCGCGACGCCTACCAGATGGCCATCGACAAGATCAATGCCGATGGGGGCGTCAAGGTGGACGGCAAGGCGCACAAGCTGGTGCTCAAGCTCTATGACAACCAATCCGATGTGAACCTGTCGGTGCGCCAGTACACGCAGCTGGTGACGCAGGACAAGGTGAACCTGCTGCTGGGCGGCTTCGCCAGCAATTTCCAGCTGGCCGACTCGGTGGTGTCCGAGAAATACAAGATTCCGATGGTGCAGGGCGGGGGTGCGTCCAACGAGATTTTCTCGCGCGGCTTCAAGTACATCTTCGGCACGCTGGCGCCGGCCAGCAACTACTTCGGCAGCACGGTCGAGATGATGAAGGCGCTGAAAGAGCCGCCCAAATCGGTGGCGCTGCTGTATGCCGACGACTCGTTCGACGTGTCCACCGCCGACGGCACGCGGCCGCTGCTCAAGAAGGCCGGCTTCAACCTGGTGATGGACGAGCGCTACAGCAGCAACACCAGCGACTTCAGCACGCTGCTCTCGCAGATCAAGGCCAAGAACGTGGATGCGGTGCTGGTGGCCGGGCACGAGACCGAGATCCTGAATTTCGTGCGCAACGCCAAGAGCCTGGCGATCGCGCCCAAGCTGTATTCGTTCACGGTCGGTGTGCCCAGCGAGGACTTTCGCAAGGCGCTGGGCAAGGACGCCGACTACGCCTTCGGCATGACGGCCTGGCTGCCCGAGGCCTCGCTCAAGGACCGCTGGTTCGGCGACGCCGAGCAGTTCGCCAAGGCCTACAAGGCCAAGTTCGGCTATGACCCGGACTACCACGCTGCCTCGGGCGCAGCCGACGTGGAGGCGCTGGTGATGGCCATCGAGAAGGCCAATAGCCTCAACCCGCAAAAGGTGCGCGACGCGCTGGCCAGCAGCCAGTTCGACAGCCTGTACGGCCCGATCGCCTTTGCCGCCAACGGCCAGATCAACCTGCCGCAACTGGTCATCCAGGTGCAAAACGGGCAGGTCGCCGAGGTGTACAACGCCAAGGGCTTCGTGACGCCGCCCAAATACCCCATGCCGGCCTGGAACGCACGCTGATCCGAACCCATCGCTGAACGACGCCCGTCGGGAGCGGACGCCTTGGAACTTCTGGCGCAGGTCCTTGCCAACGGCATCCTGCTGGGCGGGCTCTATGCGGTGATGGCGCTCGGGCTGGCGCTGGTGTGGGGCGTGCTCAACATCGTCAACCTGGCGCACGGCTCGTTCATCATGCTGGGGGCGTACTGCTCCTGGCACCTGTTTCACTACCTGCACATCGACCCCTTCCTGGGCCTGCCGATCACGGCGGTGGTGATGTTCGTGCTGGGCTACGGCGTGCAGCGCGGCCTGCTCAACCTGATCGTGCGCGCGCCCATGTTCAACACCTTGCTGCTCACTTTCGGGCTGGACGTGGTGCTGACCTACCTGGCGCAGCTGGCGTTCTCGGCGGACTTTCGCGCCATCAACCCCGGCTATGCCGGCAGCCAGCTGCACTGGGGGTCGATCGTGCTGCCCCTGGTGCGGCTGGGCGCGTTTGCGGTGGCGCTGGCGCTGACGTTCGGCATGTGGCTGTTTCTGCTGCACACGCGCCTGGGCCGGGCCATTCGCGCGACGGCGCAGAACCTGGTGGCGGCGCGCCTGCACGGGGTGGAGCCGCGCCACCTGTACGCGCTGACCTTCGCCATCGGCATCGCGCTGGCCGGCACTGCCGGCGGGCTGTACGGCACGGTGTCGCAGATCAACCCCTACATCGGCGCCTCGCTCACGCTCAAGTCCTTCGCCATCGCCATCATCGGCGGGCTGGACAACCCGCTGGGCGTGCTGGTGGGCGGCCTGTTCCTCGGCGTGGTCGAGGCGCTGACCACGCTGTACATCGGCCCCACCTTCGTGGACGTGGCCAGCTTCGGCATTCTGGCGCTGGTGCTGATCGTGCGGCCCACGGGTCTGCTGGGGAGGACGGCATGAAGGCCTGGCAATGGGCTGGCTTGGCGATCGCCCTGGCGGTGCTGGCCAGCCTGCCCTGGTGGGGCTCGGACGTGATGGTGCAGTTCGGCATCAACGCGCTGCTGCTGGCGGTGCTGGCGCAGGGCTGGAACATCATCGGCGGCTACACCGGCTACGCCTCGTTCGGCAACTCGGTGTTTTATGGCCTGGGCAGCTACGGCGTGGCCATTGCCATGGTGCAGTGGCATCTGCCGTTTGGCGTGGGCCTGGTGTTCGGCGTGGCGCTGGCGGTGGCCTTTGCCCTGCTGCTGGGCGTGCCGGTGCTGCGCCTGCGTGGCCACTACTTCGCCATTGCCACGCTGGCGCTGGCCGGGGTGATGGCGGCCATCGTCTCCAACGTGCCGCTGGCCGGCCAGAACATCGGCCTGGTGCTGCCGCCGCTCAACGACGACCGGCTGTTCTACGGCCTGGCGCTGGGCTTGATGCTCATTTCCACCGGTGTGGTCTATTGGCTCACGCGCAGCCGCTTCGGCTTTGGCCTGATCGCCATCCGCGAGAACGAGGACGGCGCGGCGGTGATGGGCGTCAACACCACGCTGTACAAGGTGCTGGCCTTCACGCTGTCGGGCGTGCTCAGCAGCCTGGCCGGCGGCATCCACGCCTACTGGATCACCTTTCTCGACCCCGAGAGCGCGTTCGACATCGGCCTGAACGTCAAGATGATCATCATGGCCGTGTTTGGCGGCGCGGGCACGGTGCTGGGGCCGGTCATCGGCGCCTTCACGCTGTCGGCCATCTCCGAATGGCTGTCCAGCGAAGTGACCAGCATCGCCACGCTGTTCTTCGGCGCCGTCATCATCGCGGCGGTGGTGCTGATGCCGCATGGGCTGATGGACCTGGCGCGGCGCGCGCGGCTGCGCACGCTGACGTGGCGCTACCTCGGTGAAAACGTGCGGGCGAACAAGCTATGAGCACCGCCGGGCCGTCCCAAGGTGCGAAAGCCCCCGGCACTGGCGCAGCCGGGGCCCTTCCCCCGGTTGGGGGCAGCGAACCACGCGCAGCGGGGAGCGTGGGGGTCATCCAGACGGCGATGCTGGAGGTTCGCCACGTCACCCGACGCTTTGCCGGCCTGGTGGCCGTGAGCGACGTCAGCTTTCAGCTGGCTGCCGGCGAAATCCTGGGCCTGATCGGCCCCAACGGCGCGGGCAAGACCACCTTGATCAGCCTGATCAGCGGCACCCTGGAGCCCAGCGAGGGCGAGGTGCTGTTCAACGGCCAGCCCATCACGCGCCTGCCGGCGTTTCGGCGCGCGCGGCTGGGCATCGGCCGCACCTTTCAGATCATGCGGCCGTTTCCGGGGCTGTCGGTGCTGGACAACGTGGCCATCGGCGCCCTGTTTGGCCACCAGGGCGGCCAGGCGCAACTGGCGCGCGCGCGCGAGCAGGCGCGCGAGTGCCTGGACTTCGTCGGCCTGGGCGCCTTCATCGAGCAGCGCGCCGACGAGCTGGGCGGGCCGGGCCGCAAGCGCCTGGAGCTGGCCAAGGCCCTGGCCATGAAGCCGCGCCTGCTGCTGTGCGACGAGGTGATGGCGGGGCTGAACCACGTGGAGATCGAGGAGGTGATCGCGGTGATCCGCAAGGTGCGCGCGCAGGGGATCAGCGTGCTGGTGATCGAGCACGTCATCAAGGCCATCCGCAGCCTGTCGGATCGCCTGCTGGTGTTGCACCATGGTGAGCTGATCGCCGACGGCGCGCCCGAGAAGGTGCTGGCCGACGCGACGGTGGTGCAGGCCTACCTGGGTGCGAGGCGCACATGACGAGTCCCGACGCCGTCGATGCCACGCCGCTGCTGCAGGTGGAGCAGGTGGCCGCCGGCTACGGGCTGATGCCGGTGCTGCACGGCCTGTCGATCGAGGTGCGCCGCGCCGAGATCGTGGCCCTGGTGGGCAGCAACGGCGCGGGCAAGACCACGCTGCTGCGCGTGCTCTCGCGCCTGTTGCCGTGCACCGGCACGCTGCGCTTCAATGGCCAGGACCTGGCGGCCATGACGCCCGATGAGGCCTTTGGCCACGGCCTGGTGCAGGTGCCCGAGGGGCGCCAGCTGTTCGACCGCATGACGGTGCAGGACAACCTGCTGATGGGCGCGTACCGCCGCCGCGACAAGGCCGCGGTGGCGCGCGACCTGGAGCGCATGGTGCAGCTGTTTCCGCGCCTGGGTGAGCGCCGGCGCCAGCTGGCGGGCAGCATGTCGGGCGGCGAGCAGCAGATGTGCGCCATGGCGCGCGCGCTGATGGCCGCGCCGGTGCTGATGATGATCGACGAGATGAGCCTGGGGCTGGCGCCGGTGATCGTCGATCAGCTCACCGAGGTGCTGGCCGAGATCCGCAACAACGGCGTCACCGTGCTGCTGGTGGAGCAGGACGTGCAGGTGGCGCTGCGCGCGGCCGACCGCGCCTATGTGATCGAGAACGGCCGCGTCACGCTGGCGGGCGCGGCGCGCGAGCTGATCGACGACCCGGCGGTGCAGCAGGCCTATCTGGGCGTCTGATCAACCGGCCGACCACAGCAGCGGAAAGAGCGCGTCGTCGTGCATGGGCGCGCCGGCCGGCAGGCGCTCGGCCAGGCCGGGAAAGGGCGGCGAGGTGACCCAGGCGCGCGGCGCGTGCGTGGCGTCGTCGCCCAGCATGCGCACCGAGAACACGCGCCGGCGCGTGTCGCCGTCCACCCCGGCGCTGGCGTGCAGGCTGAGCATGTGAAAGGCAATCACGTCGCCCGGCTCCACCGCCCAGCCGATGATGGGAAAGCGCTCGCGCGCGGCCTCGATGTCGGGCAGGTCCTGCAAGCTGCCTTCGGGAAACCACCGGGCCTGCTGGTCCATGAAGCTGCGCGGCATCAGCCAGGGGCCGCGGTGCGAGCCGGCGACGAACTCCAGCGTGGAGTGGCGCCGCACCGGATCGACCGCAATCCAGAAGCTGATGTTCTGGCGGCCCTCGACGTTGTAGTAAGGCTGGTCCTGGTGCCAGGGCGTGCGCTGGCGCGTGCCGGGCTCCTTGGTCAGCATGTGGTCGTGGTACAGGCGCACGGTGCGGCTTTGCATCAGGCGCGCGGCGGCCGCGGCCAGGGGCGAGTCGAAGATGAAGCGCCGATAGGCCGCGTTGTCCTGCCAGCAGCAGAAGTCCTCGATGAAAAAGCCCGGGTCGTCGGGGCGGCTGGCCACCTTGGCGCGCGGGCTGGGCGCGGCGATGTTGGCGTCGATGCCTTGGCGCAGCAGGGCCACTTCGTCGGGGCTCAGCAGGCCGCGCAGGCAGACGGCGCCGTCGCGGGCAAAGGCGTCGATCAGCGCGGGGGTGAGCACGGCGTCGGCGCGTTGGGCGAGGTCGGGAGAGTTCATGCCATGCATTGTGCGTGAGCGGGGGGCCGGCCCTGAAGTGCGCTGCGCGATCGCAGTTCATCAATCAAATTGGCCGATTGCGCTTGCCAATCAAGCGCGGGCAGCTGCGAAAAACAGAGCAGTCCGAAGACCCAGAAAGGTCAGCAGCAGCGAGCCACCCAGGTGCGCCGCCAGTGTCACCAGCGCCTGCGGCCAGCGCGCCAGCAGCAGCATCTCGACCACCTCGGCGCTGAAGCTGGAGAAGGTGGTGAGCGCGCCCAGCAGGCCCGTGACCCAGAACAGCCGCCACGCCGGATGCAGCTCGGGGTGCTGCTCCAGCAGGCCCACCACCAGGCCGATCGCATAGCCGCCGATCAGGTTGGCCGCCAGCGTGCCTTCGAGAGGTGCTTGCCAGCGGACCAGGCGGCTCAGCCGGGATTGGTCCAACTCGGTCACCCTCTGCAAATGATCGATCCACAACGGCCCTTCGGACTCATGCTTCATCGGACAAGACTCGCGCCGGGAACGACCTCAGCTGCCGTGCAGGTTGGGGTCCCTGCGGCGAGCGACCCACAGAAAGATCGGCACTGCCGCCCATTGCGTCACGATGCAGAACGCGATGGTCCAGGCGATCGAGAGGCCGTACAGGTAGCCGATGGCCGCGCTGCCGAGAAACCAGAAAATGCCGTAGCCGGCTGTGAACAGCCCGAACGCGGAGGCGCGGCGCTGCGCCGGCACCATGGGCGCAACGGCAGCGGGGATGATGGACTCGTGCACGCCGATGCCCATGCCCCAGATCGCCGCACCGAGCAGCGCCAGATCAAAATCGCCCAGGAAAACCAGAGGCGCGAAGGACGCCGCAATGATGGTCATGATGATGAGAACGCGAAAGCCATAGCGGTCGAACAGCCGTCCGAGCACCAGCGACGAGGTTCCGCTCACCGCCATGGCAACGGCGTAAAACCCGGCGATCCAGTCCGCTGACACCGTGCCGGCTTGGGTGAAGTGGTAGGCGATCAGCGGAAAGTCGGCAAAGCCGGCCGCGACCAGCGCCGCGCCCGCAAGATAGACCCAGTAAACGCGGGTGAAGCGAGTGCCCCTGACCTGGCTTGGGCTGGCGCTTTCCAGGTTCTCGGGGCTGGGGTAGGCCAGGCGCGCCGACAGCACCAGCAGCAAATTGATGCTGGCCGGCAGCAGCAGGATGGCAAAGGCTTGGTGATAACTGCCGTGGCGCGCGAGGATGAAGGCGACCACCAGCGGCCCGAACATGGCGCCGAATTGGTCAAGCGCCTCGTGCACGCCAAACGTCCAGCCGTAACCACCCAGGCGCTTGGCGGCATGCGCCAGCATGGCGTCGCGCGGCGGATTGCGAATCGCCTTGCCCACGCGCTCGGCAATGATGAGAACGGCCGCTGCCTGCCAGCTATCCACCAGCGCCAGCGCGGGCACCGACGCCATTTGCAACACGTAGCCGGCGATGGTGATGGGCCAGAATCGACCCGTGATGTCGGCGAGACGCCCGGTGAAGAAGCGCAAACCGTAGCCGAGCAACTCGCCGAAACCCGTCACCGCACCGACCACCAACGCGCTGGCTTGCAGCGAAGCCAGGAAAGGCCCCAGCACGCTGCGCGCGCCCTCGTACGTGAAATCTGCGAAGAAGCTGACCGCACCAAGCAACAGGACGAAACGCATGGCGGTGCGCGATGGCGGCCGCTTGTCCTGAGCAGTTGTCATGGATCAGCGAGGTGGACACACCGTCGCAGTGGCCGGTAGTCGGCCGTCGGCGGATGCACGCGGCGCGTCGTGGCGGTGGGATGGCGCACAAGGGCTCAAGGATACGTCTATACTGAAGTCACGGAGATGGCATGCCTCCGACCCGCGCACAAGGCGCGGGTAAACCGCCCAAGCGGCTGATGATGCCTACAGGTCCTGGTCGCGGGATGCTGTAGGCCATTTTTTTGGGCAGCGCTCGCTGATCTTGTGTTTTGTTCACGGAGGTCGCGGCGATGTCCAGTCAATACCTTTCGACGACTCACGAACCGATCACCGCATTGCTGCCAGCGTGCGGTCGTCATGCGACGTTGGCTTCGTGCTTGTGCTTCATGGATAGGGAGGGGATGCCATGTCTGGTATGTGGTCGGCAGTAGCGGTGTTTTGCGGCGGTGGCATAGGGTGTTTGACGCGCTGGGGGCTGGGCGCGCTGCTCAACCCGATCTTTCCCACCATTCCACTGGGCACCGTGGCGGTCAACCTGATTGGCGGCATGCTGATCGGCCTGGCCAGCGCCTTCTTCAGCCACAACGCCGGCATGCCGCCGGAATTGCGCCTGATGGTGATCACCGGTTTTCTGGGTGGCCTCACGACGTTCTCGACCTTTTCGCTCGAAGTCGTGACCTTGATCGGGCAAAAGGAGTATTGGTGGGGGCTTGGCGCGGCGAGTCTGCACCTCTTCGGGTCCTTGTTCATGACCGCAGTGGGTATGCTCATCGTCAATGCGCTATTCGTGCGAACCTGAGGCGATCGTCATGAACCGCACAAATTGCCCGTTCTGCGCGCCCGGCGACGACCTGCTTGGCAACGACCACGCGATGGTTCGGCGCGACCTGAACCCCGTCACCCACGGGCATATGCTGGTCATCGCGCGCCGCCATGTCGCCAGCTTGTTCGACACGACGCCCGAAGAACGCCGGGCGCTGTGGGACTTGCTGGAGCAGGCCAGGGCCTTGCTGCAACGCGAATGCGCGCCCGACGGCTTCAATGTGGGCGTCAACATCGGCGCCGCGGCCGGCCAGACCATACCGCACGTCCACGTTCATCTGATTCCCCGGTATGTTGGCGACACACCTCGTCCGCGCGGCGGCGTGCGCGGCGTGATCCCCGGCAAACAGGCCTATTGATCGCAGGAGCAACACCATGCAAGGCATCTACCTCAAGTTCTATGTGCAAGAGAGTTCCCGCCATCACGGCAAGCTGACCTATGAATGGCTGCTGGAGCAGGCCAGGGCGCTGGGCATCAAGGGTGGCTCGGCGTTTCGAGCCATTGCGGGCTTTGGTCGCCATGGCCGTTTGCACGAGGAGCATTTCTTCGAGCTGGCGGGCGATGTGCCGGTGCAGGTGGGTTTTGCCCTCAAGGAAGTGGATGCCGAGCGCCTGCTCGAATTCCTGGCCAACGAACAGCTCAATCTTTTCTATCTGCGCCTGCCGGTGGAGATCGGCGTGACGGGCAAGGTGCTGGCCGATCCGCCGCCCAACCCGTAGCACCGAAGGAGTTCGGTCATGTTCAGCGCGCAAACGGACGTGACGCCTCAACGCAACGGCACGGCGTGCGAGCCCACCTTCGAAAGCATCCTGGGCGAAGGCGCCGCCGCGCACGCGCCGCAGCCGCCCGAGTTTTTTCACGACCTGGGGCTGGATCAGATCGTGCAGGCCGTGGTGTCGCCTTGGCCCGAGTACGACCTGTCGGGCTTCTTCCACGCCAACCTGGTGTCCGAGGACGCGGTGCGCTACCGACAGGAGGTTCTGCGCGATCTGGAGCAGCCCCCGGTCCTGGAAGCGGTGCGGGGCTTTACCGTGCAACTGCGTGAGATGCGCCGGCAGCTTCAATTCGCGGCCAAACGTTATGACGCGCACGAGCGCAATCGCTGGCACCTCGGCGCTGCGCTGCGCTATGGCCGCGCCGTTCGCGCCCTCCATGCGCAGCTGGACGCGTTGATGCTGGCTTCGTGGGGCCTGCGGCGCTGGCAGGCGTTCTTGGGGGAGCACATCGCGTCGCCACCGTTCCAGCGCCTGACGGAGCAGGCCGCACAGCTGCAAGGCGCGCTGGCGGCCATCAACTACGCCGTGACGATCGACGGGGGCAACGTCATCGTGCAGCACTCGGCCGGCGAGAGCGACTACACCGCCGAGGTCGAACAAACCTTTGCCAAGTTCCGTCGCGGCACCGTCAAGGACTACCGGGCCAAGCTGCCCGTCACCGTGGGCCTCAATCACATCGAGGCCCAGGTTCTGGACTGCGTGGCACGCCTGAACCCCGAGATCTTCGCCCGCTTGTCTGCGTTTTGCCTGGACCATCCCTCCTTCGTCGATCCGCGCATCGAGCGCTTTGATCGGGAGCTGCACTTCTACCTGGGCTGGCTGGACTACATCGAGCCCTTGCGCCAGGTCGGCCAGCCGTTTTGCTACCCCGGCGTTTGCGCCCGCAGCAAGAGCGTGGCCGCGCGCGGCGCGTTCGACCTGGCCCTGGCGCGGCGCCTGCTGGCCGAGCACGGGACGGCGGTGGGCAACGACTTTTCCCTGCAGGGCGACGAGCGCATGATCGTCGTCACCGGCCCCAATCACGGCGGCAAGACCACCTTTGCGCGGATGTTTGGCCAACTGCACTGGCTGGCCAGCCTGGGCCTGTCAGTGCCGGCGGCGGATGCACGACTGTTCTTGTTCGACCACATGTTCTCGCACTTCGAGCGCGAGGAAGACATCAATACCTTGCGCGGCAAGCTGCACGACGACCTGGTGCGCGTGCAGCGCATTCTGGCCCAGGCCACGCCGTCGTCGCTGGTGGTGATCAACGAGATTTTCTCGTCTACCACGCTGGAGGACGCGCTCTATCTCGGCCACGAAGTCCTGCAGCGGCTGCAGCGGCTCGATCTGCTGGCGGTGTGCGTGACCTTTCTGGACGAGCTGGCCAGCTTTTCGCCCACGGTGGTCAGCATGGTGGCCGCCAGCGACCCGGCAGACCCGGCCGCACGCAGCTTCAAGCTGGAGCGCAGGGCGGCCGATGGCCTGGCGCATGCCATGGCGATCGCCGAGAAATACCGCGTCACGGCCGACTGGCTCAAACAAAGGATCGCGCCATGAGAGTCCTGTTGATGCACCCCGATCGCGACTTCGACGGCGCGCAAACGCTGCCCCGCCAATCCGACACCCTGGCGCAGGACCTGGAGCTGAGCACGCTGTGGGAGGCCATGGCGGGCGGCGACGAATTTTTGCGGGACGTGGCGCGCAAGGCCACCTTGCTGGCAATGGGCAACGACGCCGCCACCGTGCAGCACCGCCAGCAGGTGCTGAGCGACGCCATCGCGCATCCGGCCGCGCTGCGGGCGCTGTACGCGCTCACGGTCGAAGCCATCGAAGGCCGAAAGAAACTGTGGTTCAGCGTGTTCCTGAACTACCCCTCGGGCATTCTCCATGGCTCGGTGGACGTGATGGCCTTCTACGCCGACATGCTGCGCAAGCTGCGCGCGTTTGCCGAGCAACATGACAGCGCGTTCACCTCGCCCGGCCTGACCGCGCTGCTGGCCATGCTGCGCGCCGAGTTTGACGACGCCTACCTCGATCGCGTGCGCCAGCATCTGAAGACGCTCAAGTTCGATGGCGGCGTGCGCATCAGTGCCAGCCTGGGCGAGGGCAACGAAGGCATCGGCTATGTCCTGCGACGGCCGCCGAAGAAGTCGGCGCGCTGGCAGCGCTGGCTGCACCGCGGCCCGGCGCAGTTCGGTTTTCGGCTGCATGAGCGCGATGAGGCCGGCGCGCGCTTTCTGGGCGAGTTGCAGGATCGCGGGGTCAACCTGGTGGCCAACGCGTTGGCGCAGTCGTGCGAGCATGTGCAGGGCTTCTTTCAGATGTTGCGCACCGAACTGGCCTTTTACGTCGCCTGCCTGAACCTGCGCGAGCAACTGATGGCCGCGCAAGCGCCCTGCGCCTTGCCCGAGATGACCGAGCTGGGCACGCTGCGGTTTTCCTGCAGCGACCTGCGTGATGCCTGCCTGGTCTTGAAGATGGGCGCGGCCGTGGTGGGCAATGCGGTGCAGGCCGACCAGCGTGGCCTGATCGTGGTGACGGGGGCCAACCAGGGTGGCAAGTCCAGCTTTTTGCGCGCCTGCGGGCTGGCGCAGCTGATGATGCAGGCCGGCATGTTCGTCTGCGCGCAGGCCTTCGCGGCCGAACGCTGCAATGGCCTCTTCACGCACTACAAGCGCGAAGAGGATGCATCGCTGACCAGCGGCAAGCTGGATGAAGAGCTGGCCCGCCTGAGTGACATCGCCGACTGGATTCACCCCGGTGGCCTGCTGCTGTCCAACGAATCCTTTGCGTCCACCAACGAGCGCGAAGGCTCCGAGCTGGCGCGGCAAGCGGTCGAGGCGCTGCGCGAGCGCGGCATCAAGGTGGTGGCCGTGACCCATTTGTTCGACTTTGCCCATCGGCTGGCGGCCCGGCAGCGGCCCGATACCCTGTTTTTGCGCGCCGAGCGGCAGGACGACGGCTCGCGCACCTTCAAGCTGGTGCCGGGTGAGCCCTTGTCCACCAGTTTCGGCCAGGACCTGTACCAGCAGGTTTTTGGCGCCGCCGGGGCAAGCGCCTCATCCCCGGTCTTGCACGGGAGTTCCTCATGAGCACCATCATCGACGCCTTGCATGCGCGCGAGATCCTGGATTCGCGTGGCAACCCCACCGTCGAGGTCGATGTGCGGCTGCAGGGTGGCGCCACCGGCCGCGCTGCGGTTCCGTCTGGCGCATCGACCGGTGTGCACGAAGCACGCGAATTGCGCGACGACGACCCGCAGCGCTTTGGCGGCAAGGGCGTCACGCGCGCCGTCGCGCACGTCAACAAGCCCATCGCCGCGGTGGTGCACGGCTTGGATGCCTGCAACCAGGCCGGCATCGACCAGGCGCTGATCGCGTTCGACGGCACGCCGAACAAGGCACGGTTGGGCGCCAATGCCATTCTGGGCGTGAGCCTGGCCGTCGCGCGGGCGGCCGCCCAGGCAACCGGGCAAGCCCTGTTTCGCTATCTGGCGGGCGGACGCGACCTGCGCATGCCTGTGCCCATGTTCAACGTGCTCAACGGGGGCGTGCACGCCAACTGGCAGGGGGCGGACTTTCAGGAGTTCATGATTGCCCCGGTCGGGGCCGAAAGCTTTGCCGAGGCGCTGCGCTGGGGCGCCGAGATTTACCACCGCCTGCGCGACATTTTGAAAGAGCACGGCCATGCCACGGCCGTGGGCGACGAGGGCGGCTTTGCGCCGGCCCTGCAGCGCAACCACGATGCGGTCGAGCTGATCCTGGCGGCGATCGAAGGTGCGGGTTACAAGCCGGGCATCGACGTGGTGCTGGCGATCGACCCGGCTTCCAGCGGCTTCTTCAAGGACGGCCTCTATCACCTGCGCAGCGAGGGGCGCACGCTGACAGCGGCGGAGCTGACCGGCCTGTATGAGGACTGGGTCGGCCGCTATCCCATCGCCGTGCTGGAAGATGGCCTGGCCGAGGACGACTGGGACGGCTGGAAGCAGTTGAACCAGCGGCTGGGTGGGCGTATCGAGCTGGTGGGCGACGACTTGTTCGTGACCAATGTCACGCGCATTGAGCGCGGCATTCGAGAGGACGTGGCCAACGCGGTGCTGATCAAGCCCAACCAGGTCGGCACGCTCACCGAGACGCGCGCCGCGGTTGAACTGGCCTACCGAGCCGGCTGGGGGGCGATGGTGTCGCATCGCAGTGGCGAGACGGTGGACAGCTTCATCGCCGACTTCACCGTGGCCCTGGGCACCGGGCACCTCAAGACCGGCGCGCCGTGCCGTGGCGAGCGCGTCGAGAAATACAACCAACTCATGCGGATCGAGGAGGCGCTGGGCGGCGACGCCCCCTATGCCGGCCGCGCCGCTTTTGTTCGCTGAACCTCTCGGAGCGCACGCCATGACCCGAATCGTCCTCACCCGTCACGGACACGTCGAATGGATTGCGCCGGAACGCTTTCGCGGCCGGGCAGAACTTCCGCTGTCCGGGCTGGGCGAGCGCCAGGCCGAGGCCTTGGGCCAGCGGATTGCGCAAAGCTGGAAGCCGGACGCGATCTACACCAGTCCGCTGTCGCGCTGCGTGCGTACCGGAGCGGCGATTGCCCGCGCGACGACAGGCGCACCGGCCCAGGTGCTGGACGACCTGGCCGATACCCATTACGGCCAATGGCAGGGACTGACCCATGAGGAAGTGCGCGTGCGCTGGCCCGATGAGCTGCGAACCTGGTTCGCGGCGCCAGAGCTGGCTCAGATTCCCGACGGTGAGACGTTGGCCGATGTGCTGGTCCGTGCGCTGAAGGTCTTGCGGATGGTGCTGCGCCAGCACGCCGGCCAGACGGTCGTGCTGGTGGGGCACGACAGCATCAACCGTGTGTTACTCCTGCACGCCCTGGGCCTGCCGCTGGCGCGCTACTGGCGGCTCAAGCAGGAGCCTTGCTGTGTCAACGAGATCGAGATTGACGATGGCGAGGCCACCGTCGTTCGGGTCAACGAGACGCAGCACACGGTTGGCTTGATGCCCCCTTGAGCGCCTCAAATCGAGCGCGGGGCAGGTCCCCGACCAGCGCGACTTTCGAATTCGCCACAAGCGTTGTCTGGCCTCAGAATGGCGGATCGTCGGCGCGGGTCTCGGTCTCGGCGCCAACCGTGTCGGCCGTCTGCGGCGCATCGGTGAAGCCTGAGGGCAGGCCCGGCGCGGCCTCGCCGCCCAGCGCGGCCACCAGGTCGGCGATCAGGCCGGTGAGCTCGCCCGTGGCCAGCGCCACGTCGGCGTCAAAGCGCTCGTCGGCCGAAGCCGTGGCGCGCTCCTCGAACACGCCTTCGAGAAACGCGATCTTCTTGAGCTGCAACGCCTGCGTCAGCGTAAAACCGACGCGCCCTTGCCAGCTCAGCGCCAGCCGGGTGGGCAGCTTGCCCTCGGCGATGTGCTGGCGCACCTCGTCGGTGACCAGTTCGTGGCGGCTGAACTTGACCACGGCCGGCTCGTCGCCGCTGCCCTTGAGCTCGCACTCGCGCTCGACGTGCAGCCCGGCGGGCCATTCGTCGCTACTTTGCGCGGCCAGCCAAGTGGTCATGGCGGCCTGGGGCGACTGCTGCGTTTGCAACAGTGCTATGACAAAGTCGCGCCCGGCCACGCGCACCAGGCTGGCAATCACCTCGTCGGCCTTGCCCTGGCTGCCGGCGTCCAGCACCAGCCAGCGTGCGCGCGGGTCGATCCATGCGGTCACCTGCGTGCGCCGGGCAAAGGCCTGGGGCAGCAGGGCGAGCAGGGCGTCGTCGCGCAAATCGCGCAGCTCTTTCTTGCCGGGCTTGCGGCCGCTGGTTTTTTCGATCTGGTCCACGGCCTCTTGCACCTTGCGACGCACCGCGTCGCCGGGCACGGCCTTGGTCTCGATGGCCAGGCGGGCGATCCACTGGCCGTCCACCACTTCGACCAGCGCGCCGTGCTCGGCGCCGCGCGGGGCCACCCAGCCGCAGGACTTTTGCTGCGTGGCGCCGCATTCGGCAAAGGGCTCGCGCGCCAGCGCTTCTTCGAGTTGGGCCGCCGCGGCCGGCCAGGCGCCGGCCAGGCGGTAGATCATCAAATTCTTGAACACAGGCGAGAGACTTCCAAAAAAACGCGGCCCGCGCGGTCGGCGGGCCGGGTCGTCATCATAGAGCGCTCACATGTGGCCGGGCATCCAGGTGGCGATCTGTGGAATGAACCACAGCAGCAGCACCATGGCGCACATCAAAAAGAAGAACGGCAGCGTGACGCGGGCGATGTAGGCGATGTCGCGCTTGGTCATGCCTTGCAGCACGAACAGGTTGAAGCCCACCGGTGGCGTGATCTGCGCCATCTCGACCACGATGACGATGAAGATGCCGAACCAGATCAGATCGATCCCGGCGGCCTGCACCGTGGGCAGGATCACGCCCATGGTCAGCACCACCATCGAGATGCCGTCCAGAAAGCAGCCCAGGATGATGTAGAAGATGGCCAGCGCGATGATCAGCATGAAGGGCGTCAGCTTGAGCGAGCCGATGTATTCGGCCAGATGACGCGGCAGGCCGATGTAGCCCATGGCCAGCGTCAAAAAGGCCGCGCCCGCCAGGATCAGCGCGATCATGCAGTACAGCCGCGTGGCGCCCAGCAGCGCGGTCTTGAAGGTGTCCCACGACAGGCTGCCCTGCACGCCCGACAGCAGCAGCGAACCCACCACGCCCACGGCCGCGGCCTCGGTGGCGGTGGCAAAGCCGGTGTAGATGGAGCCCAGCACGGCAGCGATGAGCAGCACCACGGGGATCAGGTGGCGCGACTCGTGCAGCTTCTCGGCCAGGCTCATGCGGTGGTCGGGCTCGGGGATCTGGCCCGGGTGCAGCAGGGCCCAGACCATGAGGTAGCCCGAGAACAGCGCCGCCAGCAGGATGCCCGGAATGACGCCGGCAATGAACAGCTTGGCGATCGACACGTCGGCCGACACGCCGTAGACGATCATGATGATGGAGGGCGGAATGAGCAGGCCCAGCGTGCCGGCGCCCGCCAGCGAGCCGATGGTGATGTCGCGCGGATAGCCGCGGCTGCCCAGCTCGGGCAGGGTCATCTTGCCGATGGTGGCGCAGGTGGCCGCCGACGAACCCGACACCGCCGCGAAGATCGCGCAGCCGATCACGTTGGTGTGCAGCAATCGCCCCGGCAGCCAGTTGACCCAGGGCGCCAGGCCCCGGAACATGCTCTCGCTCAATTTGGTGCGAAACAGGATCTCGCCCATCCAGATGAACAGCGGCAGGGCCGTCAGCGTCCAGCTCGAGGACGAGCCCCAGATCGTCACGGCCATCGCGTCGCCCGCCGGGCGCGCCGAAAAAAGCTGCATGCCGATCCAGGCCACGCCCGTGAGCGTCAGGCCAATCCACACGCCCGAGCCGAGCAGGGCAAAGAGCGAGACGATCAGCAAGGTGGTGATGGCGAAGTCACTCATTGTGCAGCGCCTCCTCGTTGTCCTCGTCGTGCGCGCGCTCACCGCGCAACTCCAGCACCCACTCATCGACGAAGGCAATGAACAGCACCACCGTGCCAAAGGCCATGGCCAGCTGCGGAATCCACAGCGGCGTGGCGTCGTTGGCGGTGGAAAAATCGTTGTACACGTGCGAGAGCCAGGCCAGCCGCACCGAGAACCAGGCAAACAGCCCCGCCAGAAAGACGGCCGCCGTCAGCGCCCAGATCTCCAGCGCGCGCCGCGCGCCGCCGGTGAGGCGCCCGATGATGAGCGACACGCGGATGTGCTCATTCTTCTTGAGCGTGTGCGCCAGTGCCAAAAAGCCCGCGGCCGCCATGCAATAGCCGGCATAGGCGTCGGTACCCGGCAGGTTGAAGTGAAGCAACCGGCCCAGCACCGAGGCCAGCACCATCACCAGCACGCCAACCATGGCCAGCGCGGCCAGCCAGGCGGCGGTGTCGTACAGCAAGTCAAGACTTCGGCGCATGGCGCAATCCCTTCCCTCGGGTCGATGTGACGAAGCGCTGATTCTGTCAGGATCGGTCCGCTTTTGGCGGCGTACTTCCCGGTATGAGCCAATCGATAACCCGGGTGTGCGGCAAGTCAGACGGGTTCAACGATCGGTGCCGTGCCAGCCGCGCACCGCGCTCTCCACGGCGGCGGAGGCGATGAATTCCTGCTCCAGCCGGCCCCGATCCAGCGAGCGCAGATGCGCGTCCAGGGCGGCTTCTTCCGATGACAGGAAGCCAGGTTCCGGGCAGGGCGCCAGCAGGGGTTCCGCCACGGCAGCGCGGCTGTGGGCGTCGAAGGTGGCGCGATCCATCAGCAGCGCCTGCAGCTGTGGCAGGTGGCTGCGGGCGCGCGCCAGCATGTGCAGGCCCCAGGTGTCGATATCGCCCCAGTAGGCCACCTGGCGCCCCTGCAGCCAGGGCGCGGCCAGCCAGGCGAGGTTGAGCCCCGCGCCCAGGATCGCGATGCAGTCGGACAGGGGCATGAGGGCCTGCAGCAGGTGCAGGCAGCGCTCGTTCTCCACCAGCAGGATGCGCTGCGCGGGCAGCGGTGTGTTGACCAGCTCGCTGGCGGCCACGCGCTGGCGGGCAAAGGGGAGCAGGCCGGGGGCCAGCGGCGCGAGCAAGAGCCAATGCTCGTCGTCGGCGCTGGCGTCCAGAAAGGCGATCAAACCCTGGCGGCTGGCCTCGCCGTCAAAACGCACATCGAGCAGGGCCGAGAGCAGGGCGGCGTGGCGCTCGAAGAACTTGCTGTCGTTGCCCGCCACGGCCAGCGCGCGCAGCGGGCGGCCCTGGGCGCAGCCGGGCGCCAGTTGCAGCGCCATGCGGGCGGCGGTGGCCACGTCGTCGATCGGCACGCCGCGCCACAGTGCCAAGCGGCGCAGCAGCAGGCGGTGAAAGAGCGCATCCACCCGCGCTAGCACACTTTGCAACGCCTGGTAGTCGGCGGCAATGCCGGCGTGGCCCGCTGGGCGCAGCGCACGGATGGCGGCGAGGTAGTCCGATGGCTTTGCCAGCTCCCATTGCACCGGCAGATCGACCGGCGCCGCTGCGGCCTGGTACTGGCGCGCCTGCCACAGCACCCGCCCCAGGCCCTGCGCGGCAATGGCACGCCAGGCTTGCAGGTGCTGGGCGACGGCGGCGCTGTCGTCACGAAACTGCGTGGCCGTAGGCGCGGCGATGGGCAGGCGCAGCGGCCAGGCGCTGGCGGCCTGCAGCAGGTGCTTTTCGCGCCAGTCGGCCCGCTGCCAGTGGCGGGCGAGCTGGACGGCGAGCTGCGTGGGCGATTGCATGGCGGCTTCAAGCGACGGCTGCCGCCACCGCCCGCGCCGTTTCATCCATCTCCTGCCACGACATATTCATCAAGAGCGCCTGCACCCCCCGGCGCTGCACGACGACGGCGCTCCGCGTGTGCTGGCGCAGCAGGCGCAGCTCTTTGTTGGGCGTGACGAAGAGCGCGTGCAGGCCGAATTCGCGCAGCGCCTGGATGATGCGCGCGGCCACGGCCTGGGAGCTTTTGGAGAAGGCCTCGTCGAGCACGATGGAGCCCATCAGCGGCCAGCTGCGCCCGGCCGGGCACAGCGCGTAGGACAGCGACGCGGTCAGCACGTAGCTGGCGATGATTTCCTTCTCACCGCCGCTGCCGCCCTGCGAGCCGGTGCGCCGCTCCAGCACTTGCCCCGTCGCGCGGTCGAGCACATGCACGGCGAATTGCAGGCGGTAGCGCGCGTCCAGCAGCGCCTGCGCGGCCTTGGTGCGGCGGCTATTGGCGTGCTCGCGCAGCAGTTCGACCATGGCCTGCAGCGCGCGGTAATGCGCCTGGCCGCCGTCGTCGCGCGTGCGCTCGGTGCGCAGCTGCTTGCGGGCGAGTTCGAGCTGCTGCAGGCTGGCGTGGACGATGGGTTGGGGGTCGAGCTGCAGATAGCGTCCGCTGTGAAAGTCCACGCGCGCCAGGGTCTGGTTGAGCTCGCTGATGCGCTCGGTGATCTCGGCCACCTGCGCCTCGATGCCGCGCAGTAAAGTGCTCACGCCCTGGTCGGAGGCCTGGTTCAAATACTCCTGAAAGCGCTGGCGCTTTTCGGGCAGGGCTTCTTCTTCGAGCTGGCGCAGGCGCTGCAGAAACTGCCCCAGCGCCTCCACCTCTTGCGCCTGGTCGGCGAGCGCGCCCCGGTCTTCTTTTTGCGCCTTGGCCATCTGGCGAATGATGTCCTTGTGCAGCTCGGCCAGGCGGCGCTGCTGCTGCGCGACCTGCTCGGCGGCGCGCTGCTGGGCCTGGCGTTCCTGTTCTTCCAACTGTGCGGGATCGGGCTCGCGGTTCGGCTCCATATGCAGCCAGTGGCGCAATGCGGCGTCTTGCTGCGGTGCGGGCTCCGCGCCCTGCACGCGTGCGGCGTAGCGGTCGTGCTGCTGCTGGGCCTGGCGCTGCTCCACCTGCTGCGCGGCCTGGCGCTGGTCGAGCTGGCGGCGGCCATCCTCCAGCGCCGCGCGCGCTGCACTGGCCTGCTGGTAGCGCGCCTGGGCCTGGGCGGTGTCGGATTGCGGGTCGAGCAGCGCATCGAGCCGCGCCTGCGTGACCGCCGCCTGCTGCTGCGCCCCGGCCACGTCCACCACGTCAAAGCGCAGCGCCTGCAGGCTTTGCCACAGCTGGCGCTGCTGCGCGGCCTGGGTTTGCTGCTGCAACGCTTTTGTTTTGATAGTAGCTTGCGCTTGCCACGCCTGCGTTTGCGCCTTGATTTGCTCTTGCAACTGCGCCAGCCGGTCGCGGTTGTCAAAGCCGGTCATCCAGTCCTGGTCGAGCCGCTTTTGATCCTGCTTGTCGAACTGCAGCGCGCGGCCCGACATCAGGCCCTGCGCCGTCATGGCGTGCGGGGTGTCGCGCAGCGCCTCGGGGCTTTCTACACAGTGGCGATCCAATTCCGCCAGCAGCTGCCGCAGCGCGCCCTGGTGGGCGTGCGGTTTGATCTGCAATTTCGTGGCAAAGCCGTCGGCCCAGAACTGCGGCGGCTGCGCCGGCGCGCGCACCTCCAGCAGGCGCACATGCAGGCGGTTGTGGCGCTGGTTCACCCAGGCCAGCGCGGGTCTAATCGCCTGCGGCGGCACCAGGATGCGCAGGCGCTGGCTGCCCAGGGCCCGCTCGATGGCGCCGCGCCATGCGCGCTGGGCGGCAGGCACCTCGACCAGCTCGGCGACGAAGGGCAGGGCGTCTTCTTGCAGGCCCAACTCGTCGGCCAGCTGCGCGCGAAACTGCTGGAACTGCGGCGGCACGTTGGAGCCCGGGCGCTGGCGCACGGCCTGCTCCTCGTCCTGCAGCGCCTGCAGCCCGGTGCGCTGCTGGTGCTCCTGGGCGATGGCGTCCTCGGCGGCGGCCTGCAGGCTCTGCTGGCGCGCGTCCAGCTCGACCAGGGCGGGCGCGGCCTGCGCCTGGTGCTCGGCCAGCGTGGCGGCGCAAAGCTGCTGCGGCCAGGCCAGTTGCAACTGGCGCGCCAGTGTTTGGTATTGCTGCGCATGGGCTTGGCGCTCGGCGATCAGCGCCTGTTGCGCGGCCAGTTCGCGGCGCAGGTCTTCAATGCTGGCGCCGCCGGCGCGCAGGTAGAGCGCCAGCAGCTCCTGCTCTTGCTGGCGCGCGGCCTCGATCTGCTGCTGGGCGGCGGCGATCTGCGTTTGCAGGGCCTGCAGCGCGGTCTGCAAATCACCACTGCGCGCGCCCCACAGCTGCACGCCCAGGCGCGCAAACCAGGGCGCCAGCAGCGCCTGCAAGTCCTGCTGCGCGGCCAGGGCCTGGGCCTGCTCGCCCTCCTTGGCGGCCAGCTCGCGCAGCGGCAGCAGCGCCAGGTATTGCCGGTTGGCCACGTCCAGCTCGGCGTGGATGCTGGCCAGCTCGTCAAAGCTGGCGACCACCTGCAGCGCATCGTCAAAGGCGCTGTGGTCGTCGAGCACCAGCTCGCGAAAAATCTCGTCGATGCTGTTGAGCTGCTTGAGTCCCGCCGCGCGGTTGAGCAGCGTGAAGGCGTTGGCGCCCACCTCAAAAAAGCGCTGCACCCGCGCCAGGTACGCGCTTTTGCTGCTGAAAATTTGCAGGCCGTCGCCGGCCTTCTCCAGCCTTGATAGCGCGCGCACGCCGCCGCCGTGGTGCTCCTCCAGCCAGGCGTCCAGCCCGTGGCCGGCGCCGCGGGCGAAGAACCAGCGCTTGCCCATCTCGGCCGCGCTGCTGGCGCTGCCGTCAAACCACAGCAGCGCGCCCAGGGTCAGCTCCTCGCGCTGGCCGTGCTCATCATCTTGCCGCACAAACTGCGCCGCCAGCCCCGTCACGCAGCGCCCGCCGCGCGCCACCTGGCCACCGCCGCCGTCACCCAGCCCCGGGCCGCTGGCGCCGCGCACATAGCTCACCAGGTCGCGGTCGCTCTCGTGCCCGCCGGTGGATGCCAGGTTGTAGCGCGGGTGCTGGCACAAGAGCGTCATCAGCGCGTCGATCAGCGTTGTCTTGCCGCTGCCGGTGGCGCCCAGGATGGCGGTGTTGCCCACGTTGAATTCGGCCCGGTGGCGACCCGAGAACGCGCCCCAGTTGTACAGGTGCAGGGCGTGCAGGCGGTAGCTGGAGGTGGGCATGCTCATCCCGCCCGCAGCAGGTCGCCAACCTGCTGGCGCAGCGCCGGCAAACGGGTTTGCACCACGTCCCACACCAGTTTGTCGTCCACTTGGGCGTAGCCGTGGATCAGCACGTTGCGAAAGGCAATGATGCTGCGGTATTCGCTGATGCGCCCTACCAAAGTCGTATCACGCTTGGCCAGCTGCGTCAGCGCTTCGCCAATGATCTCGAACTGACGCTCCACTGCGGCGCGGAGCATGGCGTTGGTCTCGTAATCCTGCCAGGTTTTACCCTGCACAAAGTCGGCCAGCAGCCCACTGGCGTACTGGATGTCGTAGAGGTATTTGGCGTGCTCAAGCTGCATACAGCGGGGTGCGGCTGGCTTCGACGGATTGGCGGAAATAGGGGTTGCGGATGGCGCTTTCGACCACCAGATCCACGGGCTTGCGCAGCAGGGTTTGCAGGGCGCCCTGCAGGCCGAAATAGGCATCGGCATAGCCTTCGCTCATGGGCTCGAATTCCACCAACAGGTCGATGTCGCTATCGGCGCGCGCCTTGCCCGTCGCGGCCGAGCCAAACACGTCCAGGCGCCGCACGCGGTAGCGGCGGCACAGGGCGGAGAGCTCGGGCTGGAGGGCTTGCAGGTTGGTGGCCATGACGGCTGCGATTATGAAGCGCGCAACTACAGCGCCGCCAACGCCACTTCCGGCGCTTTGTCGAGGATTTTCAGAAGCGCCTTGGCCGCGCCGGTGGGCGAGCGCTTGCCCTGCTCCCAATTGCGGATGGTGTCCAGCGAGACGTGGATGCGCGCCGAAAACTCTGCCTGGCTCAGCCCCAGGCGTTGGCGCACCCGCCGTGCGAACTGGGCGGCGTCCTGCATCGCCTCGGCCTCGTCTTCTGCGATGTGCTGGGCAATCTGCGCTTCGGTGGTGGCGTCCACTCGGGCGGCATCGATGCGCCCGCGCGGCACGCCCGCGCTTTGAACCGGATCAGTGGCCGGATCAATGTGAATGCGTACGGTGGTCATGCTGCTGGTTCTCCCGCTGGTTGGCTTTGCGTGCCGAAATGATGCGAATGGCGGCGCCGCGCACGGTGTACACCACCACGTACAAGCGCCCTTCTATGCGCCCGGACAGCCGGTAGCGTTCCTCGCCGTAGTCGCGGCGCGCATCGGCTTGGATGGTTCGATTGGGATCGAAAAACGCGTGCGCGGCATAGGCGAAGTCAAAACCGCGCTGCGCAAAGCAGGCCTCGCTTTTGTCGTCATCCCACTCGAAATCCATGTTGTGGATTGTAGTCCTCTGAACTACTTTTACGCCTATGCCTGGGTGGCGCTCAGACGTCGTTGCTGCCCGCTTGCTGAAGCCCTCGCAAATGCGCCAGCAGCCCCTGCAGGTTCTCCGGGTTCGCCAGGTGCACGATCATGGGGCGGATGGTCAGCTGGTCTTGCGCGTCCACCTCCGACACCACGCCGTGCGCGCGCAGCTTTTCCAGCAGCTCCAGCAGGCGTTTGCGGTCTTGCATGTCGCTGCCGGTGGCGCCCAGGTAAATCTCCAGCTGCGGCAGCAGGCCGTCCAGCCCCAGCTGCACCGCCACGCCCAGACCGCCCTCTTGCTCGCGCTGCAAAAACTCGCGCCGCAGCACGGCCAGCAGCAGCGACTGCTCCAGCGTCAGGCGCTGGCGGCGTACCAGCGGGTGCGTCCATTCGTCGCCGTCTTCGGCGTCGTCGGCCTGCCAGCCCGGCGCCACCGCCACATAGGCCAGGCCGCGCAGGTCGTCCACGCGCACCTGCAGGTCCAGCGGCTCCAGCAGCCGGTTGATGCGCGCCGTGTCGCTGGCGATGTGGCGGAACAGCTGCGGCTTGCTGGCCTGCTCCAGCAGGCCGCTTCTCAAAAGCTCTTGCAGGGCGCGGCGCAGGGGCTGGGGGGTGGCGGGCGTGGTTTCTGGCGCGGGCTCGGGCTGCGGCTCTGGCGTTGGGGCGTTGTCCTGCACAGGGCTGGCCTGCGGCGCAGCGGCCCATTGGTCGAAGAGGTCGGGGGAGGTGGGCATTTACTATTGAATAAAGAGCTGCTTACGCAGTATGGACGCACGTTACAAGTGCTTTTCTCTATTGGCCGTAGATGGCGTGGTATTTCAGATTCATACGGCCAATTCAACACCAGGTTGCTTGAACTCTTGCGAGGTCCGCGCACTGTGCTGCGTCAGCGGCTCGACCACAGCGCCTGAAAATCGAATGAGAGCTGCCGCTGGTGGCGGATGGAGAGCAGAACCACCGTGCCCTCGATGCGTGCGTACAGCAGCAGGTAATGCGCCATCACATATTCGCGCAGCTCGCCGCCCTTGGCGAGGGCGCCCAGTTGCTGCGTCAGCCGCGCGATGCCGTTGGCCACCTCGACCGAGCGCACCGGCCGTTCGAGAAACAAGCGGCCCATACCCGGGAAGCGCTCCAGATTCGGGAGGGTGGTATCCGCCAACTCATCCGGTAGAGCATCGAAGGCCTGGGGAGCCTCTGCCTCGATCAGGAAGGCTTCGATCTCGGCCAGGTTGCGCTCGAAGTTGGCGCTGAGCTTGACGGTGTGCCTGACGGTCACGGTGCGAGGCGGTTCGTCAACCAGCGGTCTTGCCAACCACCATGGCCGCGCGGCGGCGCTGGATGGCGGCCAAGGTGCTGCGCGCGTCCTTCACCTGACCCGCAGCCACATCGGCCAAACCCTGGCTGGCGTCGGCGATCAGCAGCAGGTGAATGCGCTCGCGTTCGAGCTGGTGGTAGTAGTCCAGCCGCCCGGCGTCGATCAGGGCGACGTAGCTTTCGCCATTCTTGGTAATGATCTTCTCGGCACCGGCCCGCACCTGGTCGGCCAGTTCGGACAGGGTGGCCCTGGCTTGGGAGAGCGGGATCACGTCAGCGGAAGAGATGGCCATGGGAGCCTCCTTGGCGTGTTTTGATGTACGGAATTTTGTACATCATATACAGAAGGCTGTGGCCCTTGAAAGCGACTGTGAGTTCACGACTCAGGCATCTTGAGGACCGCCCATCTGGAGGTCAAACGACTGACGAACCAGACCCATCACATAGGGCAGTTCATCTACGCTGCTCAAGCCAATCTCAACGTCGCCATTGCCCCACCGACCAATGTTGGAAATATCGCGGCACAGGCCTTTTGGGTCTTCGATGTCGTCAATGCTCAGGTTGAGCACCAGCAGCAGGCGCTTGGCCTGCGGCACCACGTCCACAAAGTTTGTTTCCGCCTTGTAGGCGACGTACAGCTTCAAGAACTCTTCGTTCACGCAAGCGTCAAGGGCAAGGATCGATTTGCGCAAGGCTTCAAACAACTCGCGCATCGGCCCTGCCGTCAGGTGCGCGTGGTCGGCCACGCCATATTGCTGGCCGGGTTTGGCTGAAGCAGGACGGTAGGCGTCCAGAACGTCATCGGCCAGTTGTGGGGCTCCCCAAACCTTGGCAGCGTCTGCGGCAAGCCGGTCGGCACGATCTTTGATGGCCGTCTCATTCCACTGGTTGACTTTGCCAAGCCCAAGGTTCAGCTTGAGTGGACTGGTGGCAAAGCCAACGGGGTTGCCATCCTTGTCGGTGACTTGGTCGCGCTTATAGGCAAAGGGGTGGTCGCTGTACTCGCTGTTGTAGCCTGTCAGTGTCAGGTTGCCCAAGGTGTGTAGCCAGTCTTGCTGGACGCGCTGCCAGTCGGCGCCCAGCTCGACTTGCCACTCTTTGGACAGGGCTCCGTTCTGCGGCAGGATGTGCTCAATGGTGTAGTCCTCCACCATCACCCGCTCCTTGCGGCCATGGTTTTCCAGGCGACGTAGCCAATAGCTGCGGCTGCGGAAGTTGTAGAGGTCGCGCACTTTCACGTCGCGCTGGAATTCGTCGTCACTGGGGAAACGTCGGTAGGAGGGCAGCAGCAGAAACGCAGCTTGCACGCTCTCAAGGTATCGGTCCTTCTTGAGGGTGCGGCTCATCCCTGCAAAGGTCTTGTTCAACGAGTTGGTGGGAATTGCGCAGATGGCGCGACGGAAGACGTAGCTCTCCACCAATCGCACGATGCACAGCACCTCTTCGCTGGTCAGGCGGCCTTGCTTGTAGTCGTGGTAAACGTCGAGCAAGAAGGGATAGGCCACATCCACCTTCAGCTCACGCAAGTCATGGAAGGCTTGCTTGAGCGAGGCATCTGCTTCAGTGCCCAAGGCCATGGCGCAGTAGTAGGACGCGTAGGCGTGAATGTCAGCCACCAGGTCGCGCGTGTCGCCTTTGAGCCCGCGTGCATAGGTCTTGAACGCAACATAAACCTCACGTACGTTCGGAATCTCGCCCGTCTTGGCCGTCAGGTAGTGTCGTATGAAGGCGTCGAAATGCACCACGTAGGCCGCTTGGCCAAATGCCCGCTCCATGGGGCGCCAGAAGGTTTTGTACAACTCGGTCTGTAGCTTGGGCTCAAGGCTCATCAAGATGAAGTTGCGAATGAGGTCTGCCTGGCTGAGTTCCAACCCGGTGGAGTTCATGCTTTCAAAGATCAGCTGCGGATTGTCTTGGGCACGGTCTAGCGATACATCCACAATCACCAGCTTGGCAAGGCCTTGGCAGATGGCTTCCAGCTCGCCTTGGTTGGCGGCGATCAACTCCTGGAACAAGGCGTAGTTCTCAGTGATGCGGCTGCTGGCTTCTGCTGGAAGTGGCGTGTTTTGCAAAATCGCCAGCAGCGTGTCCTTGTCAGTCTCAGACAAGATCAGCTTGAAATGGCGCTCTCCGTCCTCGTCGGGATTCAGCAGGTAGTAGTTGCGCAGCTTCTTGTTCGAGAAGGCCTCCAACAACTCGCCGAGCCCTTGTGTCTCGAAGTGTTTTGCCAGGGCTGCGATCAACAGGGTGCTGGTGGTCAGGCGCTGCTGGCCGTCAATGACCAACAAAGCCTCTTGGCTGGTGACGGAGGACAGGCCGCGCTCAACGTAGACGATGGAGCCGATGAAGTGGGCCTGAACCTTCTCGTCCCGGCCGGCGCGAATCAAGTCAGACCAGAGCTGGCGACACTGCTCCGCAGTCCACGAATAGTTGCGCTGATAGATGGGAATGACGAACTGCGGTGACTTTCGTAGAAACTTGAGCAGGTTCGCTTCTGTTGCTTTCACTGTGATCCCTTAAAAGCTGTTTGCGGTTTGCTGGCGTTCTGCCATCAATATCTTGGCTTCGAGATTGGCCGTCACTTGGCGGGCCATTTGTTTTTCCTTGCTGGCCGCCGTACGCAGGCTGCTGATTGCACGTTCATGGAACCGGTTACGAGTTTATCGAGCAACTTGACTGGGATTTGCAGTTGCGCTGCCGGAGCCGACGCAGAGATCGTCTTTGCCTTGCTTGGCATTCATGCTCCTTGGTGTCTTGGTATGCCTTACACACAAAATTTCTGACAGGCCCAAAACCCGCTTGGGTTTTACTCTGCAAGCGCCTGCACCACATCCGCCGTAACCTCCACCCTCGGCACCGTGAACCGCCACTCTCGCCCATCCGCGCCCCGCAGCTCGATGTGCTCGGCTTCCTGCCCCGGCGCGTCACCCCCTTCACCCGCCCACGCCAGCCACTGCGCCAGGGTTTCCAGGTCATGCTCGCCCGGCGGCAGCGCCTGCGCCAGTTCGGCCAGGGTCAGGGGTGCACCGCGCGCCTGCAGCAGCGCCAGCGTTTGCGCACGCAGCGCCTCGGTGTCCAGGCCTTCGAAGGCCTGCCAGAACTCGGCGTCCATGTCGGCCAGTTGGGCGTACTGGGTGGTGAGCAGCAGCTCTTGCGCGGTGTCGCCGTCGAGCGACTTGGCGCGCAGGCGCTCGATCAGCGGCAGGTTGGCGGTGGAGACCGACAGCGGCGGCAGCGGCGCCGGGCTGCGGCGCGTGGCCTGGCGGCTCCAGTCAATCGTCAGCGCCTGGTTCAGGATGTCGTTGAGCAGCTGGCCAACGCGCTGGTTTTCCGCCGCCTGGCCGGTTTTCATGAACTGCGCCACCTCGCGCTCGCTGCGCGCGCGCACGGCCTGCACCACCTTGGCTTCCTTGATGAGCTGGGGTACCAGCAGTTGCAGCTCGCTGCGCTGCAGGTCGTCCAGCGCCTGGACCATCTGCGGGTGCGCCAGCAGGGTGCGCAGGTGCGCTCGCATGTCGGCCAGCTCGGCCTGGTCGTCGAGCTGCTGCTGAAAGCTCTCGAACACCCGGCCTTCTTGCGTGTGCAGGAGCGCGGCGTGGCCGTCGAGCAGCTGGTCGATGACCGCGCCGCGGTGCTGCTGCGCGCTCAAGATGGCCTGGCGCAGCGTGCGGTCGGCGTCGCGCCATGAATCCTCCACACGCCGAAAGTCGGCGCGCAGGCTGCTGGCCAGGGCGTAGACCTCGCGCATGCCTTCGATGGCTTGGGCGGGGGTGAGGGGCTGGATGCGCCCGGCGCGCACGTCGTCGATTTGCTGCTGCAGCTCGGCCAGGCGGCGTTCGAGGTGCGCGGCGCGGCGCTCGGGGTCGGCATCGAGCGCGGTGGCCAGGTTGTCGATTTCGCGCTGCACCGTGCCCAGGCGCGAGGCGGTGGAGGTCATCATGCGGCTGTCGAGCTGGGCGACGAAGCGCAGCGCGGTCTTCAGCGCGTCGGTTTCAAACAGGCGGCCCTCGCGCTCGGTGATCAGCGCGCGGCGTATCCACTCGCGCAGCTCGCGCCGCGCCTGCGCCGGGGTGTCTTGCGGGTCGATCTGGAAGTCGCTGTCGTTGGCGTGCGCGGCCAGCAGGTCGGCCAGGGCCTGCACCGCCACGTCGAACGGCACGCCGTCGCGCTGGTGCTCAAAGAGCGCGTCCAGGCAGCTCAGGATGAGCGGCGCCCGGGGCGAGGCCAGCAGCCGCCAGGCCGGGTGCTGCTGGCGCGCGAGCAGGTATTTTTGCGTGCGCTGCTGGCTCAGGGTGGACATGGGGCGCCCGGTTCATGGCCTGGATGCCAACCGGGGAGTGGGGGAAAGAACGTGAGAAACCAAGCGGGCAAAGCTCGATGGACTCACGCAACCCCATCCGTCAGGTGATGAGCAAGAGCCCCGTGAACCCAGCCAATTTCCATGCATCATCGCACGGCAATCCGGGCAATCCGGGCAATCCGGGCGGGCCACTGGCACGGCCCTGCACGCGCGCACAGCGGGTTCTTGCGGATCCAGAAAGGCGCCAGCGCGCGCCCGGCCCGACGAGGCGCGCGCTGGCGCCCAGGGTTTACTTGCCCGCGCGATAGGCGTCGATCACGGCCTTGCCTTCGGGGCCAGCTTTTTCCTGCCACTCCTTGAGCATGACCTCGCCCACCTTCTGCATGTCGGACTTGAGTTGGGGCGAGGGGGCGTACACGGTCATGCCGTTTTTCTTCAGCAGGTCGAGATACTCGTTGGTTTTTTGCTCGCTGGTGGCCCAGCCGCGCTTTTCGGCGTCGGCCGCGGCTTTCAGCAGGCCGTCTTGCGTGGGCTTGTCCAGCGCGTCAAAGGCTTTCTTGTTGGCGATGACGGCGTTCTTGGGCAGCCAGGCCTGGGTGTCGGCGAAGAACTTGAGGTGCTCGTAGGTCTTGGTGTCGTAACCGGTGGAGCCGCTGCTCATGTAGCTCTCGACGACGCCGGTGGCCATGGCTTGCGACAGTTCGGCCTGCTGCACGGTGACGGGTTGCGCGCCCACCAGCTCGGCAATGCGCGCGGTGGCGGGGCTGTAGGCGCGCCATTTGATGCCCTTGAGGTCGGCGGCGCTCTCGATTTTTTTCTTGCTGAAGATGCCCTGCGGCGGCCAGGCCACGGCGTACAGCAGCACCATGCCCTGCTCGCCCAGCTTCTTTTGCAGCGCGGGCTTGCTGGCCTGGTACAGCTTGTAGGCCTCGGGGTAGCTGGTGGCCAGGAAGGGGATGCCGTCCAGGCCCCACATCGGCCATTCGTTCTGGAAGTTGACCAGCAAAATCTCGCCGGCCTGGGCCTGGCCGCCCTGCACCGCGCGCTTGATCTCGGGCGCCTTGAACAGCGCCGCGTTGTCGTGCACCTGGATCTTCAGCTTGCCGCCGGTGTCCTTGTCCACGTCCTTGGCGAACAGCGCCAGGTTCTCGGTGTGGAAGTTGCTGGCCGGGTAGGCGCTGGGCAGGTCCCATTTGGTCTGGGCCGTTGCGGGCAGCGTGATGGCGCCCAGGCACAGCGCGGCGACGGCGCTCAGGGCGCGGCGGGTCAAGGTCATGGGGTCTCCTCGGGACGGTTGAAAGAGTGCTGCGAGCATATACGCTGGCGGTGCGCGCAAAAACGGTGAAAACACCAGTCCGCCCGCGTCCGTCGCGGGGGGCCGGACACCCAATAATTCGGCTTTCATCTCGATCGGCTTGCCATGTCAGACCCTGTCTCCAACAACCCCGCCCGCTGGCAGTTCTGGATCGACCGCGGCGGCACCTTTACCGACATCGTGGCGCGGCGCCCCGACGGCGGCATCGCCACGCACAAGCTGCTGTCCGAGAACCCCGAGCAATATGCCGACGCGGCCGTGGCCGGCATTCGCCACCTGCTCGGCTTGGCACCGGGCGCGCCCATCACGCCGGCGCAGGTCGAGTGCGTGAAGATGGGCACCACCGTGGCCACCAACGCCCTGCTGGAACGCAAGGGCGAGCCCACGCTGCTGGTCACCACGCGCGGCTTTCGCGACGCGCTGCGCATCGCCTACCAGGCGCGCCCGCGCATTTTCGATCGCCACATCGTGCTGCCCGAGTTGCTGTACAGCGCCGTGGTGGAGGCCCAAGAGCGGGTCGGCGCCGACGGCCGGGTGGTGCTGCCACTCGATGAATCGCTATTGAAACAAGAGCTGCTTGCGCAATACCAGAGCGGGCTACGCAGCGTTGCGATTGTCTTCATGCACGGCTGGCGCTACCACGCGCATGAGCAGGCCGCCGCCCGCATCGCGCAGGAGCTGGGCTTTGCGCAGGTCTCCAGCTCCCATCAAACCAGCCCGCTGATGAAGTTCGTCAGCCGCGGCGACACCACCGTGGTCGATGCCTATCTGTCGCCCATCCTGCGCCGCTATGTGGATCAGGTGGCGGCGCAGATGCCGGGCGTGCCGCTGTTCTTCATGCAGTCTTCGGGCGGGCTGGCCGACGCGCATGCCTTTCAGGGCAAGGACGCGATCCTGTCCGGCCCGGCCGGCGGCATCGTGGGCATGGCCCGGACCGCGCAGATTGCCGGGCAGGACAAGGTCATCGGCTTCGACATGGGCGGCACCAGCACCGACGTGAGCCACTTTGCCGGCCAGTTCGAGCGCGAGTTCGAGACCCAGGTGGCCGGCGTGCGCATGCGTGCGCCGATGATGAGCATCCACACCGTGGCCGCGGGCGGTGGCTCGATCCTGCGCTTTGACGGCACGCGCTTTCGCGTGGGGCCCGACAGCGCCGGCGCCAACCCCGGGCCCGCCAGCTACCGCCGCGGCGGGCCGCTGGCGCTGACGGACGCCAACGTGATGGCGGGCAAGCTGCAGCCCGCGCACTTCCCCAAGGTGTTTGGCCACAACGCCGACCAAGCGCTGGATGCCGAGGTGGTTCGCGCCCGCTTTGCCGAGCTGGCGCAGCCCGCCGGCCGCACGCCCGAGGACGTGGCGCACGGCTTCATCCAGATCGCCGTGCAGCAGATGGCCAGCGCCATCAAGAAGATCAGCGTGGCGCGCGGCTACGACGTGACGCGCTACACGCTGCAATGCTTTGGCGGCGCCGGCGGCCAGCACGCCTGCGCGGTGGCCGACGCCCTGGGCATGAACCGCGTGCTGGTGCATCCGCTGGCCGGTGTGCTGTCGGCCTACGGCATGGGCCTGGCCGACCAGAACCTGATGCGCGAGCAGGCGCTGGAGCTGCCGCTGGCCGCCGGCCACATCACGGCGCTGCGCGCGGCGCTGGACGCTTTGGCGCACGAGGCACGCGACGCCCTGCAAGCGCGCCGGTCGGGCGCTGGCGCGGTGCAGGTGCACCGGCGGCTGCACGTGCGTTACGCCGGCACCGACTCGGCCCTGGTCGTGCCCTTCGAGGCCGCGGGCGATGCCACCGACGCGCTGGCGGTGCAGGCCGTCACGCAGGCCTTCGAGGCGGCGTACCGCCAGCGCTTTGCCTTTTTGATGGAGGGCAAGGCGCTGATCGTCGAGGCCGTGTCGGTCGAGGCCGTGGTGGCGGGCGATGCGCCCACCGAGGCCGAGCGAGCGCTGCACCCGCCGCGCACCGCTCCGCGCCGCGACACCGTGCGCATGTACACCGGCGGCCTGGACGGACAACCCGCCTGGCACGACGCCGCCCTCATCGTGCGCGAGGACTTGCGGCCGGGCGACGCGATCGAAGGCCCGGCCATCATCGCCGAGCGCAACGCCACCACCGTGCTGGAGCCCGGCTGGCGCGCGCAGGTGACGGCGCTGGACCACTTGCTGCTCGAGCGCGCCGCACCGCGCGCCCAGCGCTTTGCCGCCGGCACCCAGGTCGATCCGGTGCTGCTGGAAGTGTTCAACAACCTGTTCATGGCCATTGCCGAGCAGATGGGGTTGCAGCTGCAAAACACCGCGTACTCGGTCAACATCAAGGAGCGGTTGGACTTTTCTTGCGCGCTGTTCGACGCTGCCGGCAACCTGATCGCCAACGCGCCGCACATGCCGGTGCACCTGGGCAGCATGGGCGAGAGCATCCGGACAGTGATCGACCGCAATCGTGGCGCCATGCACCCGGGCGACGTGTACGTGCTGAACGACCCGTATCACGGCGGCACGCACCTGCCCGACATCACCGTCATCACGCCGGTGTACCTTGACGGTCATGCCGAGCCGGTGTTCTACGTCGGCTCGCGCGGCCACCATGCCGACATCGGCGGCATCACGCCGGGCTCGATGCCGCCGTTCTCCACCCGCATCGAGGAGGAGGGCGTGCAGCTGGACAACGTCAAGCTGGTCGATCGCGGGCGCCTGTGCGAGCGGGAAATCCTCGATTTGCTCAGCGGCCGCGCCGTCGCCGGGCCGCCCCAAGACGGCGCAGCCCCCTTGGGGCTGAGGGCTGCGGCTCCCGGCCTGCCTGCGCAGGCCGGGACAACCCGAAGAGGAGCCGACTCTGGCGGCTCTGCGGCCTGCAAGGCCAGCGAACCACGCGCAGCGGGGAGCGTGGGGGCACGATACCCGTCACGCAACCCGCAGCAGAACCTGGCCGACCTCAAGGCGCAGATCGCCGCCAACGAAAAGGGCGCGCAAGAGCTGCGCAAGATGGTGCAGCAGTTCGGCCTGCCGGTGGTGCAGGCCTACATGCAGCACGTGCAAGACAACGCCGAAGAAAGCGTGCGCCGCGCCATCACCAAGCTGGCCGCGCGTGT
Organism: Pseudomonadota bacterium; assembly: GCA_018241325.1. Taxonomy (GTDB): domain Bacteria; phylum Pseudomonadota; class Gammaproteobacteria; order Burkholderiales; family Burkholderiaceae_C; genus Ottowia. Next base: position 40,889 of record JAFEEB010000035.1, read on the forward strand.
GCACGACGGGCGCTTCACCCTGCCGCTGGACAACGGCGCGCAGATCCAGGTCGCGGTCGTCATCGACGGCGAGCGGCGCAGCGCGCGCATCGACTTCACGGGCACCTCGCCCCAGCAGGCCAACAACTTCAACGCGCCCACGGCGGTGTGCGTGGCCGCCGTGCTCTACGTGTTTCGCATCCTGGTCGATGACGACATTCCGCTCAACGCCGGGTGCCTGAAGCCCATCGAGATCATCATCCCCGAGGGCAGCATGCTGCGCCCCGCGCCGCCGGCCAGCGTGGTGGCCGGCAACGTCGAGACCTCCACCTGCATCACCAACGCGCTGATCGGCGCGCTGGGCCTGATGGGCGCCAGCCAATGCACGCTCAACAACTTCACCTTCGGCAACGCCGAGCACCAGTACTACGAAACCATCTCCGGCGGCTCGGGCGCGGGCGGCGAGTTCGACGATGCGGGCCGGCTGGTGGGCGGCTTCGACGGCACCAGCGTGGTGCAGACGCACATGAGCAACTCGCGCCTGACGGACCCCGAGGTGCTGGAGTGGCGCTTTCCGGTGCGCCTTGACAGCTATGAAATCCGCAGCGGCTCAGGCGGCGCGGGCCGCTGGCGCGGCGGCGACGGCGGCGTGCGGCGGCTGCGCTTCTTGCAGCCCATGACCGCGAGCATCCTCAGCAACGGCCGCGTGCACGGCGCCTTCGGCATGGCCGGCGGCGCGGCGGGTGCGGTGGGCATCAACCGCGTGCGGCGCGCCGATGGGCGGGTGGAGGAGCTGCGCCACATCGGCAGCGCCGAGATGCAGCCGGGCGATGTCTTCGAGATCCACTCGCCCGGCGGGGGCGGGTTTGGCGCGGGCTGATGCGCGCGCAGGGCATTGGAGCGGGTGAAGGGAATCACCCAAGGCAGCCAACCCATTGATTAATAAAGATTTTTTCTGGTTATTAAAACCAGAAGTGGCCTCTGAATGTACCACATCACCCCTCTTGGCGAAAGGCATAAATCCACCGCCTTCTGCTGGCAGCTACCGACAGCCACTGCGATCAGGAAGGGAGCGCTTTTGCGATCTGCAGTGCCCTGCGCTCGAACCGTTCGGAAACAGGGTTCGCTTGCCCCTGGGGCCTATGCAGGTGCGCCACGATTTCGTAGGGGCCGTCGTCCAGTGGTCGCATGCTGACTCCCCATCCAGGGGCGTGCTTGATACGCGATTGTGCGGATACCCCGACACCGTAGCCGGCAGAAACCCATAGCGCCATCATCTCGAAGGAAGTCACGTACTGAAGGTTCTGCGGGTCAGCAGGCAGACGCGCGAGCAGCCGACGATCCAGCGAAGAACAGGTCTCAGCCTCCCAGCGAAAGATCGGATAGTTCTGGAGGTCGGCGATGGTGAGCGATGCCTGCTCAAGCAAGGGAAGCCTCAGCGGTATCGCAACGGCCATGTGCTCAATCCACAAGGGCTGGGTTTCCAGGGCCGGATCGCTCGCTCCTTGAAGCGACATTCCCACGTCGTAGCGGCCTTCACGAAGCCCATCAAGCAGCTCGTCACCTGCCACTTCAAAGAACGTGATGCTGACCTCGGGTTCTTCCGCTCGTTGCAGCGCGAGCAGCGCCGAGAGCTGAGATGACGATACGCCTGGCGCAATCGCAAGCCTGAGGTGGGCGGGTTGGCTGGTGATGTTGTCCACGGAGAACCTACAGAAGCGACGAAGCAGGTCAAGGGCAAACCAGCATCATAGTAAAGAGAGAAGTTTAACGTCTATATGTTTAACGTGGTTAATTTAAGAGGATTGTTTGACGCTTCTGTTGATGCAGAAGCTTACTATTCAGCCAGGTCGTCCACCTGGCACACCCACATATGAATCCGAACCAGCATTAGCTTTCGGGCGGGCCGTGCGTGCCGCTCGCGTCGCGCAGGGGGTCGCTCAAGACGATTTTGCGTATCAGGCGGGAATATCGCGTTCGCACATGGGCAAGATCGAACGCGGGGAGCATGTGCCGACGCTGCCTTTGATACTGAAAATCGCTGCCGCACTCGGGATAAGCGCCAGCGAATTGATGGCCGCGACTGAAAAGAACCTCAGCGCGGGCAGTGAGCCGCAAGATTCGGCATAGCGGTCGTAAGTGTCTTTTCGGATATTGGCAGCGCAAGCTGTCGCAGCCAACGGCGCCGGGCGGGTGCTTAGCCCGACAGCGGAACACTGGAATGCCTCTTACGTATCGACAACCACAACATTAGCCACAGGGATTTTCTGGGAAATAGCAGCGTAAAGATCAACGTCCGTCTGCTGGGTCTGAATGGATACCACCAAGCTATATCGCGCCGGCAGGCCATAACGTTCCAGCGCAGGCCGTGTCCGCCACCACCCAGCCGAAGGATACACAGCAATGAAGCCACGGCTGGCCAAGTCAGCCGCCGTACCTTTCCAGACATCCTGATGCAGCGAACCACGATGCCGCTGCCGTTCGCCCAACAGCCAATTGGGATCTGAGGGGTTCACAGGGTCACCCTCATCCTCGCGCTGCGCTGCCGCATTCACCCGTGCGACAAAATGCTCGGTGGATGCATCCAGCGGACGCTGCACATCGAATCGCAGGCGATGCGAAGGGTAGTGATACTTCGAGGCCACACCACGTGCCGAAGGATTGGGTTCGATGAAGTAGGAGAGCGTGACACGCATCTCGACGGGCGTGTCCTGCAATGCCTCCAACTCATCCTTCGGCCAAGGCAAGGAATGCAAATTCATGTCGCGCGTCACGACCTTGCCTGAAACCTTCGCGTAAGGCTGTACCACGTCCTCAACCAGCAAGGTCAGCGAGTCTCCCGCGCTCCATAGTGCCCGGTTCAAATCCGGGACTCCCCAGCCGCAATGGCGAATCAAGTGAACGTAATCGTCCTTGTTCGGCACCACGGGCAGGAACATCCCGCGCATGGCCTCGCTCCATTGCGCAGAATGCACCAGCAACGCACGCACGGTTTCCGGCCGGAGGTGCGGATAGGCCGCCATGATCTGAGCCACCATTCCCGCACACAATGCCGACGCGGCACTGGTGGCGTTGCTGGTGGTGAACAGGCGATCCAGCGGCTGGTTGTGGGTCGTCAGCAAGTTCAGGCTGGCCATACCGACCGCACCCAGTTCATCCTTGGCCGTATTGCCTCCTTCCAGCACAACCTCGGGCTTCAACGGCCATGCCCGATCCCACGTTCTGGTTGTCGTCGTGAAGGGGCTGAGGCCGCCGGCTTCGGCGACGGGGCTCAAGGAAGGATGACCTTCCGTGTCGATCTTGTCAGTACAAGCACCCACCGTGATTGCGTTCCATGCCTGGCCGGGGTCATGCACGAGATTGGTGGAAAGGCTATCGGGATATCCAGCCCACGCATTGGGGTCGCGCGTGTTGCCGGCGGACAGCACGAACAGGCGCGGACTTTCACCAGCCCCATCGGTATCCGCAGCAAGGCCATCGACAGCAGCAGACCACGAGGAAGGACGGCCACGGTCACGGTAGTCCGAAGCCGTCACCGCCGAAGCAAACACGCGCGACCGATTCGGCGCAGAGATTTCAGGCCGCGCGACGCCTTCCGTGAAAAGATAAGCGTGGTGGCGCGCATCACCTTCATTCGCACCTTCCGCCGGTATCAGCTTCACCGACTCCAGTCGATGAGGGACATTGATTGAATCAGCAGAGGCCAGAGCATCCGTGAGATCGCCATAGGCAGCCAAGCCCGCCAGGCCGGTGCCATGATCAGCCTCATCATCCACGCCCCAGGCCGGCTCCACGGTATGCAAATCGCTCGCATCCATCAAAGGCGCCAAGAGCGGATGCGCACGAGTCACTCCGGAATCCAACAGGCAGACGCGGGGAGCCGTATCGTCCGACGGCTGCAACCGGGCACGACGCAGCAAGTCGTCCGCCCACGCCTGCTGCTCGCGTACGCCCATGCCATCGAAGAACTCAGCAGTCTCCTTGGCATAGCGAAGTTCAGCCACACAGTTCAGCGTCATCACCGACCGCGAGAACTGCTGCTGCGATCCATACATCAACAGCACCGTGCGTTCGGGGAAATTGACCTGCTTGTCACTGACGACACATTCCGCCAATCGAGCAAGTTTCTTGAAGTCCTCTACAACGATTTGCCGCTGTCCCGCCCCTCGAACCGGAAGCCAGACCTCCCACCAGAAGGCGGTCGCGAGATCGTCAGGCAGCAATTCGGGGGCGTCAGTCCACAGAGCCCTGATTTCTGCTGCCCGGATGGATTCGATGGCATCGATCAGCTTGCGGTGATCTCGCGCCTTGCCGTTACGATCCTTTTTCTCTTCGAGGTAGTCGGAAATGTATTTCTCGAAATGCGCCAGCTTTCCATCAGGGACAAAGACATTGGCGAAGGTCCGGTTGCCCTCGTGACGAACACTGAGAAGCTCAATCCTCTTGCGAGCATCCGCCAAGCTCTCGAACGCCAGCTCAACATCCGGTTGACTGGAAAACTGGATTTGCAAGCCAAGGCCACTTTCCAGTTGCAGTTCCCCTTGAACTCGCACCGCCTCTGCCACAGCAGGCTTCAAGATCTCGATTTGTGCTCGGAGGGACGCACTCTGTTGCGGCCGAGGCAAGGCCGGTACGTTTTGCGTTGGGCCACCGCCCGGAGAATGTGCGGTAAACCCGACGGTCTTTGATGTATTTCGAAGAATGAAGTGTGGGCGTTTAGCTTGTGGCTGATCCGGCATGGTTCGGTACGGCCTTCTTGTGATTCATTCTGAAGCTTAATTTGCGGCGCTCATCGAGAGCGCGTGTCAGCATATCCACCTTCACACACGCCTCGTCGTGCATCACCGCTTCCTTGATGGACTCATCCACTGCACGTTTAATCTCTGCGTAGCTCAAACCCTCCGCTCTGCTTGTAAGCGCCTTGAGTGGAAAAGGTTTGGGCGCGAACTTCCCAAGCCGCGACTGGATCAGCCTGGCGGCTTGCGGCGCACCTGGAAACCGATACTCGATCACATCATCAAACCGGCGGAAAAGTGCGTAGTCAAGGATCTCCACATGGTTCGTCGCTGCGACGATCAGGCTATGGGATTGATCGCTTTCAATCATTTGCAGAAAGCTGTTCAGTACCCGCCGAATCTCACCCACGTCATTGGCCAGCCCTCTTTGCGAGCCGATGGCATCGAACTCATCAAAGAAGTAAACACCCCGCACATCATTGATGGCATCGAATATTTGACGCAGCTTGGCGGCGGTCTCTCCCATGAACTTGGTAATCAGGGCATCCAGCCGAACAGAAAACAGCGGGATACCCAGTTCACCGGCCAGCACAGAGGCCGTCATCGTTTTGCCGGTGCCAGGCGGGCCGACCAGCAACAATTTACGTCTCGGCGACAGGCCATGCTCGCGGATACGCGAATGGTGCTTCTGTTCCTTCATGATGCGGCCAAGCTGTTCGGCCATCTCCGCATCGAGCACCATGTCCGACAGTCGATTCTTTGGGTAGGACACCGTCAGCAAGTTCGCCAGTTCACCGCGTGGACGGGCCAATGGCACCAGTTTGCCCTCGGTGCCATGCGATGAGACACGGGCTTTCGCCGCGTCGATCATGTCGCGCAGTTCTTCGGCAAGCTTGCCATGCCCCACCTTGGCTTCACGAGCCGCGACCTGCATGGCGACGGAATAGAAGTGCTGGTCATCCCGCTCGATATGGGATTTCACCAACGCCTTGAGTTGTTCGGCATTAGCCATAGTGGCCTCCCACCTGCGCTGTCATGTTGGCCGATGCTCCCAGTGATGCCAGCGCAGACTGCATTAACTGATCGGCGACGTGCTCGTCTATCGCACCCAGTTCGCTTTGGTCGGCAGCCAGAACGAACAGCAGGCCGACAGGCACATGCAATGCCTCGGCAATTCTTGTAACCGTCGAAAGTGTCGGGTCGCGCTTATTGTTCTCAAGCATCGACAAGTACGACACGGAGCAATTGGCTCGGTTCGCAATGGTGCTTTGAGAGACGCCCCGTTGCGTTCGGCACAGTCGAATGGCTTGTCCAACATTCATGGCGCTTGCTTTCTCACGGGTTGCGACGAGCGTAAGTACCCTGGAATTTTACCACCAGTGAACATTATTGACGAGACTTCTCCTCCGGATACCGCACTGGCAGGCTTCAGGCAGCCAGTCCTGGCCGCTGCGGATCAATCGTCCGAGTGCGCGCGCAGGCGCGCGATGAATCGTTCCACCGACACCGGCGAGTCCTCGCCGGCGGGCCGTAGCAAGTAGGTCGTGATGACTGCGGAATCCATGGCCAGAGGGCGGATCACCACGTCGGGGCGCAGGCTCGCCGCGATCCTGGTTTCGGTGATGAAGCCTACCCCGTAGCCGGCACCGACCAGGGTGAGCATCATGTCCAATGACGACACGTGCTCGGCGACGTCGGGTGGACGCTCCAAAGGCCGCAGCAGCCGCGCCAGTTCACGATGGTAGCCTTCGCATGCCTGCGGGTCACATAAGACCAGTGGGTAGATCGCAAGCTGATGCAGCGGAACAGCCTTGTGTGAAAGTAAAGGATGCCGGGCGGGCACGGCTACCACCAGCGGATCGTGCCAGAGTGGCTCGGTAACGATGTCGTCGCCGACTTCCGCCGTGTGCGCAAACCCGATCGAGAAGTCACCTGAGCGCAAACCACGCAACTGATCGGCCAACGGCACTTCGGACAGGCGAATCTCGATCTCCGGCTCTTCCTCGCGGCAGCGGGCCAGGAGGGCCGACAGCCTGGGATCGATTGCACCGTCGGATACGGCAATGCGAAGGCTTCCGCTCAGGCCCGCAGCGACCGCCTGTACGTTCTCCTGAGCCTGTTTGAGGACGGCGAACACTCTGCGCACATCTTGCAGGAACGTT
>JAFEEB010000036.1 GCA_018241325.1 Pseudomonadota bacterium
GGATGCGCGCGACTTCGACGACGCGGTGTATGCCGAGCCGACGGTCGTCACGGGCCGCGGCAAGAAGCCCAACGGCTGGCGCCTGCTGGTGGCCATCGCCGACGTCAGCCACTACGTGCAGACCGGCAGCCCGATCGACGTGGACGCCTACGACCGCGCCACCAGCGTGTACTTTCCGCGCCGCGTGATCCCCATGCTGCCCGAAAAGCTCAGCAACGGCCTGTGCTCGCTCAACCCCGAGGTCGAGCGCCTGTGCATGGTGTGCGACATGCTGGTTACCGCAGACGGTGACATCCACGCCTACCAGATCTACCCGGCGGTGATGAACAGCCACGCGCGCATGACCTACACCGAGGTGGCGGCGATCCTGGCCAACACGCGCGGGCCCGAGGCGGCGCAGCGCAAGGCGCGCGTGCAGGATTTGATCCATCTGCACGAGGTGTTTCGCGCCCTGCTCAAGGCGCGGCAAAAGCGCGGCGCGGTGGACTTCGACACCACCGAAACGCAGATCGTGTGCGACGAGTCCGGCCGCATCGAGAAAATCGTGCCGCGCACCCGCAACGACGCGCACCGCCTGATCGAGGAATGCATGCTGGCGGCCAACGTGTGCAGTGCCGACTTCATCGGCCAGGGCAAGCACGTGGGCCTGTATCGCGTGCACGAAGGGCCGACACCCGAGAAGGTGGAACTGCTGCGCGCCTACCTGAAGGCGCTGGGCGTGGGCCTGGCCGTCAGCGACGAGCCGCGCCCCGAGGAGTTTCAGCGCATCGCCGAGGCCACGCACGAGCGCGTGGACGCCGAGCAGATTCACATGATGCTGCTGCGCTCGATGAGCCAGGCCATCTACACGCCCGTCAACAGCGGCCACTTCGGTCTGGCGTTCGAGGCCTACACGCACTTCACCAGCCCCATCCGGCGCTACCCCGACCTGCTGGTGCACCGCGTCATCAAGGCCATCCTGGCCGGCAAGAAATACCACCTGCCCGCGCTGCCGACGCCCGGCGACGCGCATGAAAAACTGCGCAAGCGCCTGCACAAGGACCGCGTGCAACGCGGCCACGAAAAGGGCGACCCGCGCCATCGCCAATCGCCCGAGATGCAGGACTGGGAAGCCGCCGGCCTGCACTGCAGCGCCAACGAGCGGCGCGCCGACGAGGCCAGCCGCGACGTCGAGGCCTGGCTCAAGTGCAAGTACATGCGCGAGCACCTGGGCGAGGAATATGCGGGCACCGTGAGCGCCGTCACCAGCTTCGGCCTGTTCGTCACCTTGTCCGACATGTACGTCGAAGGCCTGGTGCACATCACCGAGCTGGGTGGCGAATACTTCCGCTTCGACGAGGTGCGCCAGGAACTGCGCGGCGAGCGCACCGGCATTCGCTACGTGCTTGGCACGCGGGTGCGGGTGCAGGTCAGCCGCGTGGATCTGGACGCGCGCAAGATCGACTTTCGCCTGGTGCACGAGGCTGGTGAAGCCGCGCTGCGCGGGGCCGTGCGCGACAAGGCGGGCGCCCCGGGCAAGCCGGCGGCCGGCAAGGCCGCCAAGGCGCGCGCAACCCGGGAGGAGCCGCCGGAGCGGCGCTCGCCCATGCAGGCGCTGAAGGCCGCCGTCAAGAAGGCGACCGACAAGGCGCGCAAGGGCGGCAAGCCGCGCCGTTGACGGCCGAGGGCGGGTTGCGCCAGGCCCGCCGGCATTGATCCAGTACAAGGGCGGCGCCCGGGGCCGCGCCGACAATCGGAGAGCCCTTTGCCGTCTTGCGCGCCCGCCATGCCCCCATCGTCCATTTCCCCCTGTTCGCCCGATCCGTCGTTCGACGCCGACGTGCTGATCGTCGGTGCGGGCCCCGCCGGGCTGTCGCTGGCCCTGGCCTTGGCGCAGGCCGGCTTGCGCGCCACGGTGCTGGAGCAGCAGAGCGCGCGCGCCCTGGCCGAGCCGGCGCCGGACGGCCGCGAGATTGCGCTCACCCACCCCAGCGTGGCCACCTTGCAGCGCTTGGGCAGCTGGCAGCGCCTGGCGCCGCACGAGATCGGCCTGCTGCGCCAGGCCAAGGTGCACGACGGGCCGGTGGGTGCGGGCGCGGGCGCAGGGATGACCCTGCACGCGGGCGGCACCGGCTGCGACAACCTGGGCTGGATCGTGCCCAACCACGCGCTGCGCCGCACGGCATACGAGGTGGCGGCGTCCACCCCGGGCGTGCGCATCATCGCCAGCGCCACGGTCACGCGCGTGGCCATCGCGGCCGACCATGCCGAGCTGACGTACACCCAAGCGGGTGGCGCCGACGCGTCGGCGCAGTGCCCGCGCGCCCCCTTGCTGGTGGCGGCCGACAGCCGCTTTTCGGCCACGCGCCGCCAGCTCGGCATCGGCGCGTCGATGCGTGACTTCGGCCGCACCGTCATCGTCTGCCGGCTGCGCCACGAGCTGCCGCATGGCGAGGTGGCCCACGAATGCTTCGACTACGCGCGCACGCTGGCCATCTTGCCGCTGCCGGACGACCCGGACAGCGGTGCGCACCAGTGCTCGGCCGTGGTCACCGCGGGCGCCGAGCAGGCACAGGCGCTGCTGGCCCTGTCGCCCGAGGAATACGCGGCCAGCGTGCAGCGGCAGTTCGGCCACCGGCTGGGCCGCATGCACCTGGTGGGCGAGCGCCATGCCTATCCGCTGGTCGCGGTGTACGCGCAGCGCTTTGCCGATGCGCGCTGTGCGCTGGTGGGCGATGCCGCGGTGGGCATGCACCCGGTGACGGCGCATGGCTACAACCTGGGCCTGGCCGCGGTCGACCGCCTGGCGCGCGTGTTGGAAGGCGCGCGCGCCCACGGCGCCGACCTGGGCGAGGCCGCGCTGCTGCGGCGCTACGCCAGCGCCCACCATCGCCACGCCTGGCCGCTGTATCAGGGCACCAATGCCATCGTTGGCCTGTACACGGACGAGCGCCCGCTGCCCAGGCTGTTGCGGCAGGCCGTGCTGGCCGGCTCGCGCCGGCTGCCGCCGCTCCAGGCGCTGATCGTGAGCCAGCTCACGGGGCGCCGGCCGGCCTGGCCGCGCGCGGCATCGTCGCCCTGAAGCTGCCAAAAAAAACCGCGGCACCCTGGCGCGGCCGCGGTGTTCGAGGGGTATCGATGCGAGGCGTCAGCGGGCCCGGCGGCGCAGGCGCATCAGCGGCGGCACGATCAGCATCAGCGCCGACAGCACCCACAGGCCGATCGAGATGGTGCTCTCGTACAGGATGCCGATCTCGCCGTTGGTGATGGACAGCGCGCGGCGCAGGTTCTGCTCCATCATGTCGCCCAGCACGAAGCCCAGGATCAGCGGCGCCATCGGCACGCCCTGCTTGCGCAGCAGGTAGCCCAGCACGCCGAACACCGACATCAGCACCAGGTCGAACGTGGTGGCGTGCACCGAGTACACGCCCACCGTGCTGACCGCCAGGATGGCCGGCACCAGCAGCCAGTTGGGCGTTTGCAGCATGCGCGCGAATACGCCCACCAGCGGGATGTTGATGATCAGCAGGATGAAGTTGGCAACGAAGAACGAGGCGATCAGGCCCCACACCAGCGCCGGGTTCTGCGTGAACAGCGCCGGGCCCGGCGTGATGTTGTAGAGCGCGAGCGCCCCCATCATCACCGCCGTGGTGCCCGAGCCGGGCACGCCCAGCGTGAGCATGGGCACGAAGGAGCCCGCCGCCGAGGCGTTGTTGGCCGCCTCGGGCGCCGCCACGCCGCGGATGTCGCCCTCGCCGAACTTGGCGTCGGGGCCGGCCAGGCGCTTTTCCAGAGTGTAGGTCATGGCGCTGGCAATGGTGGCGCCCGCGCCCGGCAGCACGCCGATGACGAAGCCCAGCACCGACGAACGGATGGTGGACCACCACGTGTAGGCCACCTCCTTCATGTTGAACATCGCGCGGCCGGTGTTCTTGATCAGGCCGGTGTTCAGGAAGTGCTGCTCCAGCATCAGCAGGATTTCGCTGATGGAGAACAGGCCGATCACCAGCACGATGAACTGGATGCCGTCCGACAGGTGCACGTCGCCGCCGGTGAAGCGGTACACGCCCGAGTTGGAGTCCAGCCCCACGGTGGCCAGCGACAGGCCGATGATGGCCGCCAGCGCGGCCTTGACCGGCGCGTCGCCCATCAGGCCGGTGATGCAGGCAAACGCAAACACCATCAGCGCGAAGTATTCGGCCGGGCCGAACGCCAGCGCCCATCGGGCCAGCAGCGGCGCGAACAGCACGATGCCGCAGGTGGCGATGAACGAGCCGATGAAGGACGACCAGGCCGAGATCGACAGCGCCACCCCGCCCAGGCCCTTCTTGGCCATCGGATAGCCGTCCAGCGTGGTCATGATGGCGCCGGCGTCGCCCGGCACGTTGATCAAAATCGCCGAGATGCGCCCGCCGAACTCGCAGCCCATGTAGACCGCGGCCAGCAGGATCAGCGCGGTTTCGGCCGGCAGCTTGAGCGCGAAGGCCAGCGGCATCAGGATGGCCACGCCGTTGATCGGCCCCAGCCCCGGCAGCATGCCGACGATGGTGCCCACCAGCGCGCCGATGGCCGCCACCATCAGGTTGTTGAGGGTCAGCGCGACGCCGAAGCCGGTCGCGAGGTATTGCAAGGTGTCCATTTCAGTTGTCCATGGCGCTGCGCGCCGCCCGCAGCCGATGAAACGCAAAGAGCCCAACGGCCGCGGAGCAGGCCAGCCCAGCGAGCGCCGCGGAAGGGCTTTGCCCGCCCGCAGGCGATGCCCCGTTGAGGGGGTGGGCGGACCATCGCGCAGCGAGTGAAGACTGGGGGTGTTTCATTTCAGCGGCCTCCGAAAATGAAGGACAGCAGGCCGGAGGGCAGCACCACGTCCAGCAGCTTGTCAAAGCCCAGGAACAGCAGCACCCCCAGGCCGACGCCACCGGCCAGCGACTGCTTCCAGCTGCCGCCAAAGGCCATGCCGACGGGCACGGACATGATCGTCGTGGCCAGCGTGAAGCCCAGGGTCTCGAACAGCAGCGCGTAGACGAACACGGCCACCACGGCAAAGGCCAGCGGCCGCAGCGGCACCTGGCGCAGCCAGTTGTCCCGCATGGACGGGCGCACGATCAGCCACAGGCCGCCCAGGGCCATCAGGCCGGCCAGCAGCAGCGGAAAGGCGCGCGGGCCCACGGGTTCGTAGGAAATCGGCGCCGCGTAGTCCGCAGCGGCCCAGGCCATGCCTGCGGCCACCGCGACACAGGCGACACCCAGAATGCGATCGCTCATGGTGATGGGTTCCAGTTGCAGTCGGCAGCGCCGGCTACGGGGCCGTCAGGCCGCGCGGCAGACGCCATGCCGGGGTTTACTTGGCGACGGCCAGGCCGAAATCGGCGGCCAGCTTGCGGTAGTCGCCCACGCGCTGCTTGATGTAGGCGTCCAGCTCGGGGCCGGTCTTGGCGAAGGGGAACAGGCCGCGCTCGCCGCGCAGCTTGGCGAATTCGGGCGTGGCCATCATCTTGTTGAAGGTGTCGGTCCAGACCTTGAAGTCGGCGTCGCTCACTTTGGGGCCCATGTAGAAGCCCCGGATGATCGGCCACTCGACGTCCATGCCCTGCTCCTTGGCGGTGGGCACGCTGGCCAGCTTGCCTTCGAGGCGCTTGTCGGCCATCACGGCCAGCACGCGGATCTTGGCGCCGGCCTTCATCTGCTCCTCGGCCTCCGAGGCATCGCCCGAGTACACCTGCACGTGGCCGCCTTGCAGCGCGGTGGAGGCCTCGCCGCCGCCCTCGAAGGCCACGAAGCGCATCTTGCGCGGGTCCAGCCCGGCGGCCTTGGCCGTCAGCGCGGCCTTCATCCAGTCCTGGCTGCCGACGGTGCCGCCGGCGCCGAACACCACCTTGGTCGGGTCGGCCTTGATGGCGGCCACCAGGTCCTTGAGCGACTTGAAGGGCGAGCTGTCGGCCACGATGATCGCGCCGTAGTCGGTGCCCACCGCGGCCAGCCAGCGCACGTCGTTTTCGTTGTAGCGGCCGAACTTGCCCTGCGCCAGGTTCAGCAGCGAACCACCCGAGTAGGCCACGATGGTGTTGTTCTCGGCCGGGCGCTGCGCGACCACGGCGTTGTAGGCCACCGCGCCGATGCCGCCGGGCATGTAGGTCACGCGCATCGGGTCCTTGATGAACTTGCCCTCCAGCAGGCCGGACTGCGCCAGCTTGCAGGTCAGGTCGAACCCGCCGCCGGGCTTGGCCGGGGCGATGCATTCGGTCTTGTCCAGCGGGCCGGCGTGCGCCAGGCCCATGCCACTGGCCAGGGCCAGGATCGCGAGGGTGTGTTTGAGCTTCATGAACAAGTCTCCTTGAGCGGTTCGTGTTGCGGGAAAGGACGCCGGACATTCGTGCTTCATGCAGGAATGCGGCAAGAGCAGGGCAACTTTATCGACCGGGTACTTTCAAGGCGCTTTCAATTCGGCGGCTCCGCTCAGGGTTTTCCCTGTGTTGGCGCGGGTTTTCGTGCGTCCGCGGGGTGCAGCGGCAGTCGCAATCGGGCCACGAAGCCGCGCCCGTCCGCGCCGTTGCGCAGCTCCAGCGTGCCGCCATGGCGCTCGGCCACGGCGCGCACGATCGGCAGGCCCAGGCCGGTGCCGCCCGGGCGCGCGTGACGGCCGCGAAAAAAGCGCTCGCTGGCGCGCGGCAGCTCGTCGGGTTCCAGGCCGGGCCCGTCGTCGTGCACGCCCAGCAGCGCGGCGCCGTCGGCGCGCTGCACGGTCACGGTGACGTGGCCGCCGGCCGGGGTGTAGCGCAGCGCGTTGTGCACCAGGTTGGTCAGCGCCTCGCGCAGCAGTGCCGCGTTGGCCAGGACGGGCAGCGCCGGCAGCGCGCTGTCGAAGCCCAGATCGATGTGCGAGGCGCGGGCGCGCGGCCACCAGGAGCGCGTGAGATCGCGCGCCAGCGCCACCAGATCGACCGGCTCCAGCGGCGCGTCGGCCGCGTCGGCATGCGCCAGTGCCAGCATCTGGTTGATCTGCCGCGCGGCGTCGTCCAGCTGCTGGCGAATGGCCACCAGCGCCTCGCGCACCGTGCCGGGGGGTGCCTCGCGCAGGGCGTAGTCCACCTGCGTGGTGAGCGTGGTCAGCGGCGTGCGCAGCTGGTGCGAGGCGTCGTCCACGAAGTGCCGGCGCGCCTCGCTGGCCTGCTGGTGGCGCGCCATGTGGTGGTTGATGGCCTCGACCAGCGGCCGCGCCTCGGCCGGCACCTGCGCGGGCGGGATCGGGGTCAGGTCATCGGGCGTGCGGGCCTGCACCTGGGCCGACAGGCGCGCCAGCGGGCGCAGCGCCCAGCCCGTGGCCAGCGCCATCAGCACCAGGGCCAGGATCACCAGCAGGGCGTTGCGCGCCATGGCCTCCATCAGCAGGGCGCGCGTGAAGTCCTGGCGCGAGGTCAGGGTCTCGGCCACCTGGATCACCACGCGCTGCACGCTCGCTTGTCCGGCCAGCGGCGTGGGCAGCAGCCGCGTGTACGAGCCCAGGCGCACCGCCTGGCCGTGGTAGGCGGCATCGCGAAAGCGCGGGCGGCCGTTGATGAGGCTGGCTTCGGGCGGCGGCAGGTCGGTGTTGCCGATCTCGACCAGGCCGTCTTCGGTGGCCACGCGAAAGAACACCTCGCCGCCGGCGGTGAGCTCGAAAAACTCCAGCAGGGTGTAGGGCAGCTCCACCCCCAGGCCGCCGCCGGCGGTGGTGATGTTCGCGTCAATGGCCTTGATGGCGCCGGCCAGCGAGCGGTCGTAGGCGGCATTGGCGGCGGCTGCCACCGTGCGCCAGGTGCCCCACAGGCTGACGCCCGAGGCCAGCAGCATGCCGGCGGCCAGCACGCCCAGCAGCGTGCGGCGCAGGCTGGCGCCGCGCCCCCTCATGCGGGGGCCTCCAGCACATAGCCCAGGCCGCGCAGCGTCGCAATGCGCACGCCCGTGCCGTCCAGGCGCTTGCGCAGCCGGTGCATCAGCACCTCGATGGCCTCGGGGCTGACGTCGCGGGCGTCGGACACCACGCGGTCGAGGATTTCCGTCTTGGACAGCGGCTCGCCCAGGTGCTGGATCAGCACGCGCAGCACGGCGTGCTCGCGCGGGGTCAGCGCCAGCGGCTGGCCGTCCAGGGTGAAGCCCTTGGTGCCGGCGTCCCAGCTCAAGGGCCCGCAGCTCTGGCGCCAGTGGGCGCTGCCCCGCGCGCGGCGGATCAGCGCGTGCAGGCGGGCCTCCAGCTCGGCCAGATCGAAGGGCTTGGCCAGAAAATCGTCGGCGCCTTCGTTGAGCGTGCCCACCCGCGCCATCAGCGAGTTGCGCGCCGTGAGGATCAGCACCGGCAGGCGCTGGTCGCCGGCGCGCAGTTGCGCCAGCACCTGGTGGCCGTCCAGGCCGGGCAGGCCCAGGTCCAGCACCAGCGCGTCGTAGTTGCGCGCCGCCAGGCTGGGCAGCACGTCGCGCCCGTCGCTCACCCAGTCGGCCAGCAGGCCGCCGCGCTCCAGCGCGCGCGCCAGCCAGTTGGCCAGCTCGGGCTCGTCTTCTGCCAGCAGGATGCGCATGATGGACCCCTCGTTTGTCTCAGCCGGGTAGCATCATCGCTTCGGAGATGCCTGATGACCGCCAAAGATACCCGCAAAACCCTGCTGCACCTGGCCGAGCAGCGCCGTGCCACCCTGGTGCCCGGTGCCTTCAACGCGCTGTCGGCGCGCGTGATCGAGGAGCTGGGCTTTGCCGCGATCTACATCACCGGCGCGGGCGTGACCAACATGAGCCTGGGCCTGCCCGACCAGGGCTTCATGGGCCTGGCCGAGATCGCCGAGCACACCCAGCGCATCCGCGACGCCGTGCAACTGCCGCTCATCGTCGATGCCGACACCGGCTTTGGCAACGCCGTCAACGTCTATCACACGGTGCGCCGGCTGGAGCGCGCGGGTGCCGACTGCGTGCAGCTGGAGGACCAGACCAGCCCCAAGCGCTGCGGCCACTTCAGCGGCAAGGACGTGGTGGACACCGCCGAGATGGTCGGCAAGATCCGCGCCGCCGTCGACGCCCGCGCGGACAGCGGCCTGCTGGTGATGGCGCGCACCGATGCGGCGGCCGTGCACGGCTTCGACGCCGCCGTCGAGCGGGCCGCGCGCTACGCCGAGGCCGGCGCCGACATCCTGTTTGTCGAGGCCGTGACGGAGGCCGAGCAGGTGCGCGCGCTGCCCGGTTTGCTGGATCGCCCGCTGCTGATGAACCTGGTGCTGGGCGGGCGCACCCCCGTGCTGCCGCAGCCCGAGCTGGCGGCCGCCGGCTACGGCCTGGTGCTGTACGCCAACGCGGCGCTGCAGGCGGCCGTGGCGGGGATGACGCGGGCGCTGGCGCAACTGAAGGCGACCGGCGCACTCAGCGAAGACCCGGCGCTGGTCGCGCCTTTTGCCGAGCGCCAGCGGCTGGTGAACAAGCCCGCGTGGGACGCGCTGGAGCGCCGTTATGCCGACTGAATCCGTCGCCATCGCCGCCACGCTCATGCGTGGCGGCACCAGCAAGGGCCTGTTCTTCTTGCGCGGCGATCTGCCGGCCGAGCCGGCGGCGCGCGACGCGCTGCTGCTGCGCGCCATCGGCAGCCCCGACCCGTATGGGCGCCACATCGACGGCCTGGGCGGCGCCACCTCCAGCACCAGCAAGGTGGTGCTGGTGCAGCGCTCGGCTCAGTCCGGCTGCGACGTGGACTACCTGTTCGGCCAGGTCGCCATCGAGCAGCCCCTGATCGACTGGAGCGGCTCCTGCGGCAACCTGGCCGCCGCCGTCGGGCCCTTTGCACTGCATGCCGGGCTGGTCGGTGGCGCGCCTACCGACGGCCGGGCCACGGTGCGCATCTGGCAGGCCAACCTGGGCCAGCGCATCGTGGCGCACGTGCCCATGCGCGGCGGCCGGGTGCAGGAGATGGGCGACTTTGCGCTGGACGGCGTGCCGTTTGCGGCCGCCGAGATCCGGCTGGACTTTCTGGACCCGGCGGGCGGGGGCGGCTTGCCGCTGCTGCCCACGGGCCATGTGCGCGACACGCTCGATGTGCCCGGCCTGGGCCCCGTCGAGGCCACGCTGATCAACGCCGGCAATCCCACCGTCATCGCCCCTGCGGCGGCCCTGGGACTGGCCGGCACCGAGCTGCCGCGCGCCCTCAATGCCGATGCCGCGCTGCTGGCGCGCTGCGAAGCCGTGCGTGCGCAGGCGGCCGTCGCCATGGGCCTGGCCGCCAGCGCCGAGCAGGCCACGCGCGAGCGCCCGGCCACGCCCAAGCTGGCCCTGGTGGCGCTGCCGGCCGGCTACGTCGCCAGCGATGGTCGCGCCGTGGCGGCCGCGGCCTTGGACGTGCTGGTGCGCATGGTGTCGATGGCCCAGTTTCACCACGCGCTGCCGGGCACCGGCGCCATCGCGCTGGCGGCGGCCGCGGCGCTGCCCGGCACGCTGCTGGCGCCCTGGCGCCCGGCCCAGGGCGGGGGCTTGCGCATGGGCCACCCGTCCGGCTGCATCGAGACCGAGGCCGAGGCCGGCCAGGACGCCGGCGGCGCGTGGCAGATCCGCCGCGTCAGCGTCAGCCGCAGCGCGCGGCGCCTGATGACGGGGCAGGTGTGGGTGCCGTCCGGCGCATGAGCCCGATTTTCACGATGAAAGGACGCTTCGCATGAACGCTTCAAACACGCCCCGCGTGGCCATCGTCACCGGCGCCGGCAGTGGCATCGGCAAGGCGGTGGCGCAGGCCCTGTTGGGCGACGGCTGGCTCGTGGTGCTGGCCGGCCGCCGGGCCGAGCCGCTGCAGGCCGTGGCGCAAGCCAGCGGCGCCGGCGCGCGCGCGCTGGCCGTGCCCACCGACGTCACCGATCCGGCGGCGGTCACCGCGCTGTTTGACCGCGCCGTGGCCGCTTTCGGCCGCGTGGACCTGCTGTTCAACAACGCCGGCATCAGTGGCCCGCCCAAGCTGCTGGAAGACCTGACGCCCCAGGACTGGCGCGGCGTGGTCGATGTCAACCTGACCGGCATGTTCCTGTGCCTGCAAGCGGCCTTTCGCGTCATGAAGGCGCAGACCCCGCGTGGCGGGCGCATCATCAACAACGGCTCCATCTCGGCCACCACGCCGCGGCCCAACTCGATCGCCTACACGGCCACCAAGCATGCCGTGACGGGGCTGACCAAGGCCGCCTCGCTGGACGGTCGCAAGTACGACATCGCGGTCGGCCAGATCGACATCGGCAACGCCGCCACCGACATGACCCGGCGCATGGCCGCCGGCATCCTGCAGGCCAACGGCCAGACCGCCGTCGAGCCGGTGATGGACGTGGCCAACGTCGGCCGCTCCATCGTCTACATGGCCAGCCTGCCGCTGGACGCCAACGTCATGTTCCACACCGTGATGGCCACGCAGATGCCGTTTGCCGGACGCGGATGAGCGGGCTTGCCACGCCATCCCAATACTATTAAAAATATAGCTGTTTGCGCTTGATGGACGGGCGCCAGAAGCGGTTTTTATCTTGATCTGCGGTGGGCGCCGTGTTCGGACCGGCGCAGCCTCAACCCGGCTTGCGCGACCGGCTCAGGCGGCGGGCATTGGCGCGGGCGCGCCGCTGATAGGGCCGCAGAGCGCTGTTGGCCGTGTTGGCCATGGCGTGGGCCGACCATTGCGGCGTCTGGCCGCGCGCCCACGAGGACCATGCGCCAAAGAACAGTTGTTGCGACAGGCTGAACGCACTCATCACCATGGCGAAATACGACTCGGCCGCCGCCGCCTGCTTTTCGGCAAACATGCGGAAGAATTCGGCCTGGCCGGTGGCCGACAGTAGCGCGCCCGGCTGGGCGAATTGCAGCGTTCGGCTGGCGATGACCAGGGGCGAGTGCAGGGACAGGCTGGCGAGCGTCTGCGCGAGTTGGAAAGGGCTGGAGCGTGCAGGGTTCATGACGGATGCGGTGACTTGCGAGGACAGCTCGCGGCAGCAGGGCCGCAGGCGGACGTGGGGGGATGCCGGCCAAGGCGGCCGGCAAGGGGACGGATGCTATCCGACATCCGGTTTGTTCGTGTTTCCGGTTTCCCCTGTCGCAGGGGCTCTTGAGCATCAAGGAAACTTGGCGGGCGAGGAAAACGGTTCGCTGCCGTCCACCACGAACATCACCAAGGCATGCAGGTCGGTTGACCCAACACTGGACACCCGCATCGCCATATGGGCACTTCGACCCGCCTCGGCTTGGCCGGCGCTGACGCGCATTTCGCCGTCCGGGCCGCGGATGCTTTGCTCCCCGGTCAGCACGAAAAATGTCTCGGACCCCGGATGCATGTGTACGGGCGTCGTACTACCCGGGGGACCGCTGGCGTCGTTGATCCGAAGGAGATAGCGAGGTGCAGCGAAACGGGGAACGGGCCCGACGTCCGCCACCTTGCTCCCACCGGGTGTGGACCCGCCGGCCGGGCCGAGCGTGAAAAGCCAGATCTTGCCGGCAGCCTCGGCCACCAATGACCAGGGTCCCGCAGCATCTTGCGCTTGGGAAAGCGCGGGAAAATTTTCGATCCGCCAGTACAGCGGCCCGGACGGCAACTGCGACACGTTCTTTTCGGCGAGGGGTTTGACCACCAGCGCCTGCTCGGCGAAGACCGAAGGCGGCGACAACCACGACGCCAGGATCACGCACGCAACGACAAGAATCCGTTTCATGATGGCACCTCTTTCGACACTCGGGAGATGAGCGAAGAGCTGAGGTCAAGATGCGCTCGATGCCACTTGACTCTCAGCAACCGTCATGTCCCGACTACCAAGCCGAAGCCGAAACGAAGCGAAGTGGGCGAATCGATCGGCTTCGATGCAGCAACCGCATCACGCAGGCCATACCATGCAGCACACCGATCCGCTGAGGCAGGGCCTGCAGCAATAGATCGTCGGCGAGCGCACTTGGGTCTCGTGGTCAGGGTACGAGACGACGATGCTCTTGATGTGGTCGAGCCCAGGAACGCCTCCAGCTGTCAACGACTGGGCCAGCGTCTGCGGGTTCCGGATGGCCCCCAACAACTCGTCTTCGGAGAGTTCGAAGTGATAGTCGGGAGGGCAGTCTTGCAACTGCGGATTTGAAGACCCCTGCCCTTGGGTTTGAATCAGTTTCGTGGGCATAACCATCTCCTTGTACGACACGATGTCGCACCGACACTGGACGCTTCGGGCACGCGCGTTGTCAAGGAGGGGTGGCGGTGCGCCGAGCGACGTTTGTATCGCACGAACAGGCCCTCCAAGAGTGACAGGACGGCCGATATCGCATCCGGATTTTTCTGAAAGTTTCAAATTTTCCGCGCACCGCGAGCGCCGCGGAATGAGCAGAAGATGGGGTCCAGCTACGGCGCGCCGTCGGCCGCCCGCACCAGCACCGGAATGTCCTTGTACGCCGGCGTGCGCGTGTGCAGCGACAGGTTGCTGGCCGCCAGCAGGGGCGTGGCCTCCGGAAAATACGCCGCGGCGCAGCCGGCGGGGATGTCGTAGCGCACGGCCTTGAAGCCGCGCACCACGCGCTCGTGCGCGTCCTCGTCGCCGCAGCCGTGCAGGTCCACCAACTGGCCGTCGCGCAGGCCGCGCGAGAGCAGATCGGCCGCGTTCATGAAGACCACGCGCCGCCCGCCGAACACGCCGCGGTAGCGGTCGTCGGGCCCATACACGGTGGTGTTGAACTGGTCGTGCGAGCGCACCGTCATCAGCGCCAGCACGGCGTCGCCATGCCGCTGGCGCGCGCGGGCGACCGGGCCCGCCGTGGGCACCGGATGCACGTTGAATTCGGCCTTGCCGCTGGCGGTCTTCCACTGGCGCTCGCGCGCGCTGTTGGTCAGCGTCAGCCGGCCCTGCTCGACCAGCTTGCGGTTGAAGTCGGCGAAGTCGTCGTTGATGCCACGCTGCACATGTTCGATGTGCGTGCGGATCAGGCCATAGTCGCCAGCCATGGCGGCCCAGTCGATGCCGCCGGCAGGCACCAGCGCCTGGCCCAGACCGCAGACGATGGCCGGCTCGCTCATCATGGTGGCGGCCAGCGGCGCCTGGATGCCGCGCGAGCTGCGCACGGTGCTGGTCGAGTCTTCCACGCTCACCAGCTGCGGGCGGCCCTGCTGCAAGTCCAGGTCGGTGCGCCCCAGCGTGGGCAGCAGCAGGCCGACCTGCCCCGGATGGCAGTGCGTGCGGTTGAGCTTGGTGGCGATGTGCAGCGTGAAGCGGCAACCCGACAGCGCCGCCAGCACGCGCGATGAATCCGGCCCGGCCACGCCGAAGTTGCCGCCCAGGCTCAGCAGCGCACCCATGTCGCCGCGCAACAGGCGCTCGGTCACGCCGGCGGCGTCCAGGCCCGCCTGGCGGGTGATGGCCGCTTGCGGAAACTCGCCCGTCAGGTTGTCGAGCCAGCGCGCCGGCATGATCGAGGTGGCGCCCATGGTGCGGTCGCCCTGCACGTTGCTGTGGCCACGCACCGGCATGGCGCCCGCGCCCGGGCGGCCGATGTTGCCGCGCAGCAGCAGCAGGTTGGCCAGCGTCTGGATGGTGGCCACGCTGTGCTCGTGGTGCGTCAGGCCCATGCACCAGGTGGCCATGGTGGCGGGGGCCTGGGCATACAGCTGGGCCAGCTCGTTGATCTGCTCGCGCGGCACGCCCGACTCTGCCACCAGCAAGTCCCAGGGCTCGGCGGCCAGGTCGTCGGCCAGTGCGTCGAAGCCCGTGGTGTGCTCGGCAATGAAGGCCTCGTCGATCAGGCGCGGTGCGCCGCTGGCACGCGCCTGGGCGTCCCGCTCCAGCAGCGCCTTCATCACGCCCTTGAACAGCGCCAGGTCGCCGCCGATGCGCACCTGGACGATGCGGTGCGCCACCGCCATGCCGCGGCCCGTCAGCATCTCGCCCACCGCCTTGGGGTCGGAGAAGTTGGTGAAGCCGCGCTCGCGCAGCGGGTTGATGGCCACCACCTTGGCGCCGCGCCGCGCCGCGTCGTGCAGTGCCGCCATCATGCGCGGGTGGTTGGTGGCCGGGTTCTGGCCGATCACCAGGATCAGGTCGGCGTGCTCGAAGTCATCCAGCTGGCAGGTGCCCTTGCCCGTGCCGATGGCCGCCTTGAGCGCGTAGCCCGAAGGTTCGTGGCAGAAGTTGGACGAGTCGGGCAGGTTGGAGCAGCCCCAGGCGCGTGCCAGCAGTTGCCACAAAAAGGCGGCCTCGTTGCTGCTGCGCCCCGATGCGTAAAACGCCGCCTGCTCGGGCCCCAGCGCGCCCAGCACGCGGCCCACGATGTCGAACACCTGCACCCAGCTGATGGGCGTGTAGTGGCCGCTGTCACCGGTGTACAGCAGGGGCTCCGTCAGCCGGCCCTGGGATTCGAGCTCGAAGTCGCTGAGCGCGCGCAACTGCTCCACCGTGTGGGCCGCAAAAAACTGGGCACCCGGCGCCTTGCGCGTCATCTCCCAGGCCACGGCCTTCTGACCCTGCTCGCAGGTGTCCACCACGGCGCCGCCCGGTTTGTCGGGAAACGCGCAGCCCGGGCAATCGAAGGCGCCGGGCTGGTTGGTGCGCAGCAGCCCGGTGCCCACCTTGCTGGCGATCTCCTGCAGGCGAAACACCCTGAAGGTGCTCTTGACCGCGCCCCAGCCGCCGGCGGGGTGGTTGCTGCGGTCGATGCGGATGGATTGGGGGTCGTCGGTCATGGTGGGTTTTGCGGATCGGACGGGCTCGCATCAAGGCAAGGGCGCGTGATGCGTTCGAATGGAAGACGATAACCGCAGAGCGCCGACTGTGCCAGCGGGCTGGACGAGCGCTATTTCGCTTGGGCCTTGGTGCAGTCGCGCGGCAAGAATTCGTCGGGGATGTTCACCGATCGGCATGCATGCGTGATGCGTCCCGCCGTGTCCAAGGAAGGCACGAGGTCAAATGCATCCTCATCCTGGGGCGCGTCAGCCACATGAACCCGGACGATGCCGGTTTGCCGGTCGATGGCAATGGCCTGAACCTCGACCGGACGGTCGGGCAGAGCATGCAGATCATCGAGGCTTGCTGGAAAGCGCTGATTGGCCTGATGGAAGCCCTGAACGGCCGATGCCAGAACGACGGCGTGCTTGAGCGATTCCTGAACGTAGACACGCCGGTAGTAGTCACGCTGAATCGGGTACAGCACCGCCATCATCAAGGCCATCAACGCGGTCAGGGTCAACACCAGTTTGCCGAGAAACTGACCCATGAACAGGGCGGACTTTTTTGCGAGAGAGTGCACTTTTGGCGTCCGGTTGAATGGAGTGTCTTGAGTCTTCACATGACCTCCAGCTGTCGAAGCGGTCTGCCGCAGGCCGGCTCGTCATCTTGAGGCGCGTGCGTCCGCCCTGGCTCGCATCAAGGCAATCGGCAGGGCAATCAACCCAGCCGCCAGGCAGGCCAGATGCAACTGGTCGATGCTGATCCAGTCGAGCATGGGGTTGGCGGCAAGCAGCGGCCAGGCGGGCGCCATGTCGGCATGCAGAATCGCGTCCAGCAGCACGTGCGAGAACGTGCCCGCATAAGCCCCCGCCATGGCCGCCAGCCAGGTCAGCGGCGGGTGCGGGATCTTGCGCCAGCGCAGCACCATGGTGCTGATGGGCTTGCCGATCACGGCGGCAACGCTGCCGATGACCAGGGCCCCCAGCCAGGTGTGCGTCACGCCGTGCAGCACGTCCCGATCCCGCAGGATGCCGATCAGCGGCTCCAGGTCCATCAAGACCTGCGCCCCGCCAAAAACCATGAAGCTGAAATGCCGGCCGCCCAAGGCCTTGAAGGCCAGGCCGGGGCCGAGGTGGATGGGGGTGAAGGGCATGGTTGCTTGGCCGTGAAATGGTCAATGACCTGGAACGATGGGCGATGCGGTGCCTGCTTGCGCCACGGCTGCGACCCGACCTGCGCTCGACACCGGGCTACCGCCTTTGGCCGAACGCAAGGCTCGCGCGAACCTGGTCCGACAACTGCGCCAGGCTGCCGCGATACAGCCAGATCACCGCGCACATCCCGTACAGCGACAGCGACGCCGGCGCGTTGGCCGCGCGCATGAAGGCCAGCGCGGCCGGGTCCACGAAATGCCAGTAGATCGCGTAGCAGCCATCGACGGCAAACCAGGTCGAAGCCGCCGCCAGGGGCAGCTGCCGCCACCGGCGCTCCAGCAGAACGCGCAGGCTGCAGGGCGCGGTCAGATAGGTCAGACCCGCCATGATGAAGCTGATGGGAATGTCCCAGTCCGGTGCCGGCATGTGGATGGAACCGAGCACGAGGAGGGCGATGCCCAAGGCCAAGGAAAACAGCTTCCAGGGGCGAAGGTATTCGGATGGGGGGTAGAGGAATTTCACGGATATCGAAAAAAGTTCATCTGACCCCAATTCCCCCGAGGAGGACAAATCCGACAAGTAGCTGCTTACGCTTCATTGCACCTAACGGCCAAGGTAAGCCGCCCGCCGAAGGCGGGTCGCCTTGACCGCCGAGTTCGCCCCGGCGATGGAATGGGACGCTGAATGAACCGGCGCGGCGCTACCAACCCCATAGCTGCTCGCGTTTGACTGGCGTGCGCTGGAGGCCAAAAAGGCTTTTAACCTGCGCAGTGCTTGAAGGCGAAGCCCGGCACGCGGCAAAAAACCCAGCGAATAAACGCTTGCGAAGGTGATGTTCGGTGAAAGAGCCATGAGCATTGAAGGCAGGAGATTAACCGGGACTAACGCTTGACATGAGAGGTTCGACCTTGCTTGCCTGGGGCGGGTCCTCTCGATGGAGGGTTTAGGCATCGCAGTGGGGGAGGATGCGCCAAGCGCTGCCAGCGCCGAAGCTTGCGCGGCAGTGCTTGCACTCTTGGCTTGCAAGGGGAATTGTCTTATTGCAGTTTGGACAGCTACCTTTGGGCAGTGATTCTTCTGCTTGGCGTGCCGCTTCACCCTCTAGCATCCTCGCATCGGCGAGCCGTTGCTGCTCTGCCTCGTGCGCGATTCGGAGCTCACTTACCGAAGGCAAATCCCGTTGGCAATAGCGGCACACCTTCGCTTCATCTTTGACCACTTCGGCGCAGCTTGGACAAGTGCGATAGCCGGGCGAATTTGCCGAGGTCGAAAACTGATTTCGGGTGGAGAGAGCCAACAGCAATGCGCCAGCAACAAGCATGGCGCCGCCAGCAATGATGATGTTTTGCTTCTCGTTCATTAGGCCGACGTTGTGAACTCGGCTGCCCATACCCGTGGCTACACTCGTGTCGTACATAAATCCGAAGGTGAGAACTACCAGTGCAGCAATGAAAAGAAGAAATCCGAATGATCTCATAGGGTATTTTTCGACGTTAAAAGTAAGCGGCGAGCCGGAGGCGCGTCCACTTGAGTGCATGGTTGGATATCATTTCCCCTGATGCTCAATTTCATACTCACGATCGGACGTACGCGTCACTTTCAACTTATCTCCCGCATCGGCGCGTACGGACTTCAGGTAACGACTAAAACTAGCTCTGGGGCTGATGCGCTGGCCGCTGGAGATGCGCACGTCGGTTTCGAACGGTTCGCCGTTGGCGTGAAAAACGACGGGATTCCCTTTGTGACCATCGCCCTTCCGATCGGCCAAAGCATCAGCTGGAAAGAAGCAAATGTCTGTCGATGGGAAGTAAAGACGACCGTTGTTCACTGAGGCCTTAGTCAATTTAATCTCTCGAATCTGCAAAGAGTATCTTCCTTTTAGTTGTGATGGCTAACGCCCTAAGTTCAGCCGCCGCCGTAGGCGGTCGGCTGCGACGAATGGTTAGAACAATGCAAGAATTGACTAGCTCCTTTTTCCCAATCCAGGGGCTCCAGATGGTATTTCATAACCCCTGATTCTATTAAATCCTGTAATTTTATGAAAATTCTCAATTTTGATTTTTGCTTCAACGTCAAAAACTTGAAGAATTAATTTGTTTTTTGTCGCGTCAGAAGTGGCAGTGGCGATGCCAGACTGCAGTTGAGCCAAACGTTTTTTTAATTTCGCAAGATCGCTTTGCCTTTTTTTCTTGCCGCGTTTCTTAATCTTAATCTTCATTTTCATGGTCTCTAACTGAGATTAGACGACTGCCTGCTGATCCCAGTCAGCCGGATAAACAATTTCGGCATCTTGAGATTCATAGGCGAACTCTTGCTCATTGCCATTTACTCAAACCTAAAATTTTCCGGACGAACGCCTGCCGACAACAAAAAGACCACACCCGAAGTCGAGCGAGCCCGTGCCTGCCGATCAAGGCGACCGGGTCGAACTTGACAGCTCGGCGGGAGAACGGTTCGATGTTTCTGGTTGTATCACATTCAACTGACTGATCGAGTGATGTCCAGTCAATGTTGTGACTTTTGACTCACATGTCGGACCGGTGGATGCGGGTTCAGGCACCTTCGCGTGGCATGCAGGCGAGATGGTCTACGGCATTGCGATCACCGAGTTGCCGCCCGGGCGGTGTCTTGTCAGCGCGCAAGCCGATGGGCCGGCGATAGCGCCTGCGCCTCGCGGTATTGGGCAGTCCGAAGCCGATGTCTGACGGCTGCGCGGGAGTGGCCACTCGGTGCGCCGCGCCGCTCTCAAAGCGCGGCGATGCGCCGAATGCGCTCCAGCCGGTCGTTGGATAGCCCGTCCAACTCGCTGTCCTCGATGCGCCCTTCGCGCAGCAAGCGGGCGAAGACGAACTCCAGCACCGAGTAGCGGTAGTCGTACTTGGCGTCGATGTCGCGGCCGGCTTGTGCCAGGTACTTCTCGACGGCCCACATGTCCTGCGGCAAGGTGGCAGCGGCGGCGCGGCGCTTGAACTCGGCCATGACCTGCGCCAGCTCGCGCTCCAGGGCGGCGTCGAACACGCGGCGCGCGATGCGCTTTTCGGCGGGGCTCCAGTGGTCTGGGTCCATGCTGGCAGTTCTACCGTGGGTCAAGAGGCTCCGATGGGCGCCGCTACTGGCGACAGCGCGGCGCCCGCATGGTGGGCAAAGGGTGTTGCAAGCGCGCTGTTCCAGTTTGCCCCGCGCTCATGGTTCGTGAATGTCGGAGATGCTGGCCTGCACGGCCTGAATTCGAGCACGCAGGGCAGGAAGATCGTTCCGTATCGTGTTCCAGACGATCTCCAGGTCCACCTTGTCGTAGGCGTGCGAGACGCGGTTGCGCATCGTGTACATCACGAGCCACGGAATGTCGCCATGCCGCGCCGCGAACGCCGGAGCATCCCGCTGAACCTTGTTCGCGGCCTCGCCCAGGATTTCAATGTTGCGAACCACCGCGTCCTGTACCAGCTCGTTGGCAAGGAACGCGGCCTGGTCCATGTCGGCGGTATACCGGCCGATTCGCTCGATGGCTCGCAGAATGTGGCCCAGATGGTCTGCAACGCGCGCTGCATCGGTCACACGGTCACCGCCTCGGACAAGACGCGATTGCGAAAGGCCTCGGGCAAGGCCTTTGGCGTCAAGACGTCAACCGATACGCCCAGAAGGCGCTGCAGTTCCACCTGGATGGCCGCCACGTCCATTAGCGTTGTCTCGGGCGTTGGATCGACGAGGATGTCCAGGTCGCTGCCCTGCGTGTCCTGCCCGCGCAAGACAGAGCCAAACACCCGGGCGTTGCTGGCACGGTGCGACGCCACCACCCGCCGAATGTCGGCCCGGTGCAGGCTCAAGGCTTCAGACGGTTTCATGCGGGTCTCCGTGCGATGAGTCGGGTTGGATCGATATTGTGCCAACCATCACCCGCGGGTCTTTCGAGGTCGCCCATTCCAGGGCGCGTGCTTCGATGCGTTGCCGACGCTCTTTGTACAGCGCGGCCACGGTTTCATCGAGTTTCTTTGCCATGGCGGTCCTCAGGGTTGAGGTGGACAAAGGCGCCGGCGCAGCGCGCCAGGGCGCCTGCCGTCAGCGTGTTGCCCGCTGGCCAGCAGTCCGCCGCGCACCCATGCAAATAAACCGCTGCGCTCGCCGCCTGGGCCGCCGATTGCCCGGCGGCCATGTGCGCACCGATCAATCCGGCCAGCACGTCGCCTGTGCCGGCGGTGGCCAGCAGGGCGTTGCCGGTGGGGTTGATGACCGGCGCCTGCCCGGGCGTGGCGATGACGCTGCCCGAGCCCTTGAGCACCACGGTGCAGGCAAAGCGCTGGGCCAGGGTGGTGGCGGCGCGCAGGCGGCCCTGCTGCACTTGGGCGGAGGTGGCGCCCTGCAGGCGCGCGGCTTCGAGCGGGTGGGGGGTCAGCACGGTGGTTTGGCCGGCGGCGGCGCGCTGGCGCAGCGCGGTTTGCAGGGCCGGGTCGGCGGCGATGACGTTGAGCGCGTCGGCGTCCAGCACCAGACGCGGCGCGGCGTGCAGCACGGCGGGCAGTCGGCTGGCCACGGCATCGCCGCCGCCACAACCGCAGACGACGGTGAGGGCGTCCAGTTCGAGCCGATCGAAGCGGCGCAGCATCAGCTCGGGCTGGGTGGGGATGTGGGTGATGTCGCCCTCGTCCAGCAGGCTGACCAGCACGCGGCCGGCGCCCCCGTGCAGCGCGGCGCTGGCGGCCAGCAGGGCGGCGCCGGTCATGCCCATGCCGCGCGCGGCCAGGCCTTCGCCGCCGATGATGGCGACGTCGCCAAAGCTGCCCTTGTGGCTGGCGTGCGGGCGCGGCGCGGCATGCGGCGCGGCGTTGAGCCAGGCGCTGGGCGGCTCGGCGGCGTGCAGCGGGGCGGGCACGCCCAGGTCGTCGAACCAGACTTGGCCGCAGGCGTCGCGGCCATGGGCGGTGAACAGGCCGGGCTTGAGGGTGAGCAGGCTGAGGGTGTGGCGTTCTGAGTGGGACTGATGAGCGCTCGGATGATGGTTGCGCTGCTGGCCCTCACCCCTGCCCTCTCCCAGGGGGAGAGGGAGCAAAACCCGCGCTTCTGATCGCTCGGGTGCCCTGCGTTTCAAGTCATTTTGGCCTCTGGCGCTTGCTGGATCGGCGCGAGCAGCTATTGATTCGATAGTGTCCGGGGTTTGCAACCAGCCGGTGTCGGCGTTCAGCCCGGTGGGCAGGTCGATGGCCAGCAGGGGTGCGGGGCCGGCGTGCAGCCGCTCCAGCCACTCGGCCATGCGGCCGCTGGGCGGGCGTGCGGCGCCGATGCCCAGCAGGGCGTCGATGGCCAGGTCTTGCGGGCCCAGGTCGGCGGGCGGCTGATCGGCAAAGACGACGCCGGCCTGCACGGTGCGTTGCCAGGATGCGCGGGCGTCGGCCGGCGCGCTGTCGGGCGTGCCCAGCCAGGTGACGATGGGGTTCAGGCCCCAGGCGTGCAGATGCACGGCCGCTTCCAGCCCGTCGCCGCCGTTGTTGCCGGGGCCGGCGGCGATCCACACGCGCCGGGCGTGCGGTGCCAGCGCCAGCGCCAGGCGCGCAGTGGCCAGGCCGGCGCGCTGCATCAGGGTGTGCGGGGGCAGGGCGGCCGCGGCGGCATGCTCGAGGCGGCGGGTGGCCGCTGTGTCATGCAGCGGCCAGAGCGGGCCGGCGTGAATGGCGTGGGGCATGCGGGCATTGTGCGCGCGGCGGGTTCTCCCCGCAGGTCGGGTTGAGGAACGAAAACCCGACGTGCGACTTCGCCATGCGCGCCAGGTGATGGTCGTCGTGGACGTCGGGTTACGCTTCGCTAACCCGACCTACAGCTCTGCCCCGTAGCCCCGTAGGTCGGGTTGAGGAACGAAAACCCGACGTGCGACCTTGCAATGCGCGCCAGGGGTGGCCGTTGATGTCGGGTTGCGCTGCGCTAACCCGACCTACAGCTCTGTGTCATGCAGCGGCCAGCCCCGTAGGTCGGGTTGAGGAACGAAAACCCGACGTGCGGCTTCGCCATGCGCGCCAGGTGATGGCCGCCGTGGACGTCGGGTTACGCTTCGCTAACCCGATCTACGGCGGTTGGCGCGTGGCAACGCTCAGCGATAACGCCCTACGTTGTAGCCGCTGGTGTCGATGGCCGGCTCGCGCCCGGCGATCTGGTCGGCCAGCACGCGCGCCGATCCGCAGGCCAGCGCCCAGCCGCTGGAGCCGTGGCCCAGGTTCAGCCACACGCCCGGCACGCCGCTGGCGCCCAGCACGGGCGGGCCGTCGGGCAGCATGGGGCGTGCGCCTTTCCACACCTGCACGCCGCGCGACAGGCGGGCCGCGCCGGGGTACCAGTCGTCCAGCACCTTGTAGAGGGTTTGCACGGCGCGGTGGTTGATGGCGTCGGGGCGACCGCCGATCTCGGCCGAGCCGGCCACGCGCACGCGCTGGCCCAGGCGCGAGATGGCGACCTTGAAGCGCTCGTCCATCACGCCGCTGCGCGGGCCCAGGCCCCCGTCGGGCATGGGCGCGCTGACCGAATAGCCATACACCGCCCGCAGCGGCAGCCGGATGCCCAGCGGCGCCAGCAGCGCGGGCGATTGCACGCCGGCGCAGACCACCACGGCGTCGAAGCGCTCGGCCTGGCTGGCGCCGGTCGCGCGCAGGGTGGAGGGCGCCGCCGCGTCGAGCGGCAGCACCGCCGCGCCAAAGCAAAAGCGCGCGCCCAGGGTCTCGGCCGCGTCGCGCAGGATGACGGCGAACTGGCGGCAGTTGCCCACCTCGTCCTGGGGCAGATGAATCGCGCCGGCCAGCGGCGTGGCGGGGTTCAGCGCGGGCTCGATGGCGCGGGCCTGCGCGCCGTCGATTTCATGAAACACCACGCCGGCCTCGCGCAGCACGGCCAGGCCGGGTTGCGCCATCTGGCGCTCGCGCTCGCCGCGCAGCAGCACCATGTAGCCGGTGCTGCGCTCGAACGTGTAGTCCATGCGCTCGGCCACCTCGTGCAGGCGCTGGCGGCTGTAGAAGGCCAGGCGCTGCAAGAGCGCGCGGTTGGTGGCGTAGGCGTCGGACCGGCAGGCGCGCAGCCAGCGCGTCATCCAGTGCAGGTCGGCGCCGGCCAGCGGCCGCGCCACGCGCACCGGGGCGTGGCGCGCCAGCAGGTAGCGCAGCACCTTGGCCGGCATGCCTGGCGCGGCCAGCGGCGTGACGTAGCCCGGGGCCAGCACGCCGGCGTTGGCAAAGCTGGCGCCCTCGGCCACGCTGGCATGGCGCTCGAAGACAGTGACCTGGTGGCCGTCGGCGGCCAGTTCGTACGCGGTGGCGACGCCGACGATGCCGGCGCCGAGGATGGCGATGTTCATGGATGCAGGGCGGTCGGTGCCGGGCGGTGGGCTATAATCCCATGGTTTTGTTGCAGCGACCCGGTCAATCTTGGCCCGGCGCCCCGAGCAACAAGGCAAATCGCAAACCAGCCCTGACGAGGTGTCGCCTCGCAACCCCTGCGCCCAGCGGGTCGTTGCCGGCGATGAACGGGCTGGATTTTAGACCCAACCTTGCAAAGGTAAGACCATGTCCGTCACCATGCGTGAAATGCTGGAAGCCGGTGTCCACTTTGGCCACCAAACGCGCTTCTGGAACCCCAAGATGGCCCCGTATATCTTCGGCCATCGCAACAAGATCCACATCATCAACCTGGAAAAATCGCTGCCGATGTTCCAGGACGCGCAAAAGTACGCGCGCCAGCTGGCCGCCAACCGCGGCACCGTGCTGTTCGTGGGCACCAAGCGCCAGGCGCGCGAGATCGTGGCCGACGAGGCCCGCCGCGCCGGCATGCCCTATGTCGACCAGCGCTGGCTGGGCGGCATGCTGACCAACTTCAAGACCGTCAAGACGTCCATCAAGCGCCTGAAGGACATGAAGGCCCAGCAAGAAATCGGCCTGGACGCGATGAGCAAGAAGGAGCAGCTCATGTTCACGCGCGAGATCGCCAAGCTCGAGCGCGACATCGGCGGCATCCAGGACATGGCCGCGCTGCCCGACGCCATCTTCGTGATCGACGTGGGCTTTCACAAGATCGCCATCTCCGAGGCCAAGAAGCTGGGCATTCCGCTGATCGGCGTGGTGGACTCCAACCACAACCCGGTGGGCATCGACTACGTCATCCCGGGCAACGACGACTCGTCCAAGGCCGTGACGCTGTACGCCCGCGGCATGGCCGACGCCGTGCTGGAGGGCAAGGCCAACCCGATCAATGATCTGGTCAAGGCCGTGGCCGCCGAAGGCAGCGACGAGTTCGTCGAAGTGCAGGACGGCGCCGCCTGAAAGCGCGCGCGGCCGCGGCCCGCGGCTGGCAGCAAAGGGGCGCCACCGCCCCTTTTTCAATTCCTTCGCCGCCCCTGGAGGGTGGCCCGAACACACTGGAGAAGCACACATGGCAGCAATCACCGCAAGCATGGTCGCCGAACTGCGCGCCAAGACCGACGCCCCCATGATGGAATGCAAGAAAGCCCTGACCGAGGCCGATGGCGACATGGCCAAGGCCGAGGAGCTGCTGCGCGTCAAGCTGGGCACCAAGGCCGGCAAGGCCGCCAGCCGCGTCACCGCCGAGGGCGTGATCGCCGCGCACATTGCCGGCAACACCGGCGCGATGCTCGAAGTCAACTGCGAGACCGACTTCGTCACCAAGAACGACATGTTCATCGCCATGGCCAACGCCGCCGCGCGCCTGGTGGCCGAGAAGAACCCCGCCGATATCGCCGCGCTGGGCGCGCTGGCGTATGAGCAGGACGGCTACGGCCCCACGCTGGAAGACGTGCGCAAGGGCCTGATCGGCAAGATTGGCGAGAACATGAGCTTTCGCCGCTTCGTGCGCAAGGCGGGCGGCGCCAGCCTGGCCAGCTACCTGCACGGCACGCGCATCGGCGTGCTGGTGGAGTACGCGGGCGACGAAGCCGCCGCGCGCGACGTGGCCATGCACGTGGCCGCCATGAAGCCCAAGGCGCTGACGGCCGCCGACGTGCCGGCCGATCTGATCGAGACCGAGCGCAGCGTGGCCGCGGCCAAGGCGGCCGAATCCGGCAAGCCGGCCGACATCGCGGCCAAGATGGTCGAGGGCTCGGTGCAGAAGTTCCTGAAGGAAGTCTCGCTGCTGCCCCAGCCCTTCGTGAAGAACGACAAGCAGAGCGTCGAGCAGATGCTGAAGGAAAAAGCCACCCAGGTCAGCGGGTTCACGCTGTACGTGGTGGGCGAGGGCATCGAGAAAAAAACCGACGACTTCGCCGCCGAAGTGGCCGCGCAGGTGGCTGCCGCCCAGGGCAAGGCCTGATCGGTCCGCTCAACCTGCGGGCGCGTCGCGCAGGCGGCGCGCCTTTTTCACGCCCGCGTCCGTGCCAGACGCTAAACTTGGCGGGTTTACCGCCCGCCAGCCTGCCCATGACCAAAGCCAAACCCGCTCACCAGCGCATCCTGCTCAAACTCTCCGGCGAGGCCCTGATGGGCGATGACGCCTTCGGCATCAACCGGGCGACGATCGAGCGCATCGTGGGCGAAATCGCCGAGGTCACGCGCTTGGGCGTGCAGGTGGCGGTGGTGATCGGCGGGGGCAACATCTTTCGCGGCGTGGCCGGCGGCTCGGCCGGCATGGACCGCGCCACCGCCGACTACATGGGCATGCTGGCCACGGTGATGAACGCGCTGGCGCTGGCCGACGCGATGAACCACCAGGGCCTGATCGCGCGCGTGATGAGCGCGATCGGCATCGAGCAGGTGGTCGAGCCCTATGTGCGACCCAAGGCCTTGCAATACCTGGAAGAGGGCAAGGTCGTGGTGTTTGCCGCCGGCACCGGCAACCCGTTTTTCACCACCGACACAGCGGCGGCGCTGCGCGGAGCCGAGATCGGCGCCGAGCTGGTGCTCAAGGCCACCAAGGTCGATGGCGTGTACACCGCCGATCCGCACAAGGACAAGACGGCCACGCGCTACGCCAGGCTGACGTTCGACGAGGCGATGAGCCGCAATCTGGGCATCATGGACGCCACCGCCTTTGCCTTGTGCCGCGACCAGAAGCTGCCGATCCGGGTGTTTTCCATTTTCAAGCCCGGCGCGCTCAAGGCCGTGGTGCAGGGCGCCGACGAAGGCACTCTGGTGCATGCGTGAAATTCGTGGAGTACTGACATGACGATTGCCGACATCAAGAGCCACATGCAGGGCAAGATGGACCAGTCCATCACGGCCTTCAAGAACAACCTGACCAAGATTCGCACCGGGCGTGCCAACCCGGCGCTGCTGGACACCATCCACGTCGAGTACTACGGCAGCCACGTGCCTCTGTCCCAGGTGGCCAACGTGTCGCTGCTGGATGCGCGCACGATCAGCGTGCAGCCGTGGGAAAAGGGCATGGGCGCCAAGATCGAGAAAGCCATCCGCGAAAGCGATCTGGGCCTGAACCCGTCCAACATGGGCGATCTGATCCGCGTGCCGATGCCGCCGATGAGCGAGGAGCGCCGCAAGGAGATGACCAAGGTCGTGCGCGCCGAGGGCGAGCAGTCCAAGATCGCCGTGCGCAACCTGCGCCGCGACGCCAACGAGGCCATCAAGAAGCTGGTCAAGGACAAGGAAGCCACCGAGGACGAGCAAAAGCGCTCGGAGGCCGAGATCCAGAAGCTCACCGACAAGCACGTGTCCGACATCGATGCGCTGGTGGCGGGCAAGGAAAAGGAAATCATGGAGGTGTGATCCCCCCTGCGTCGCCTGCGGCGCCTTCCCCCCGAAGGGGGGACGCCGCAAGCGGCCGGGCCAAGCCCGCTCCGCCGCGGCCGCTGGCATGGCCTGCTCCGCGGCCTCCTGACTTTCAGATTGCGCCAACTCTTGAATGGCCAGCCTTCATGGCGAAAGCTCTCTCTATTCCCGCTGTCGTTCCTGACCACATCGCCATCGTGATGGATGGCAATGGGCGCTGGGCCAAGCGCCGGCTGCTGCCGCGCATTGCGGGGCATCGGCAGGGGGTGGAGTCGCTGCGCCGCTGCATTCGCGCCTGCGCCGAGCGCGGGGTGCGGGTGCTGACGGTGTTCGCGTTTTCGTCCGAGAACTGGAGTCGCCCGGCGGACGAGGTGAGCGGGCTGATGGACCTGATGGCCAAGGCGTTGGGGCGCGAGGTGCCCGAGCTGCAAAAAGGCGGCGTGCGCCTGCGCTTCGTCGGCGAGCGGCGCGGCCTGTCCGAGCGCATGCAGCAAGGCTTGCTGCAGGCCGAGGCGGCGACGGCGGCGGGCGCGGCCTTGCAGCTCAACGTCTGCTTCAACTACGGCGGGCGCTGGGACGTCGCCCAGGCCGCTGCGGCGTTGGCCGCGCGCGGCGAGTCGATCACCGAGGCCAGCCTGGACCGCGCCATGGCGCTGGCCCACGCGCCCGACCCCGACCTCCTGATCCGCACCGGCGGCGAGCAGCGCCTGAGCAACTTCCTGCTGTGGCAAGCCGCCTACAGCGAGCTGTACTTCAGCGAGCGCCTGTGGCCCGACTTCGACGAAGCCGCGCTGGACGAGGCCATCGCCGCCTACGCCGCGCGCGAGCGGCGCTTCGGCCAGACCTCGGAGCAACGGGTTCAGGCCAGCGCCTGAGCCAACGCCGCCCATGCTGCACACCCGAATCGTCACCGCGCTGGTGTTGCTGGCGATCCTGCTGCCGGCCTTGTTTGCCGCCTCGCCGGTGCCCTTCATCGCGCTCACGCTGCTGTTCATTGCCGCGGCGGCCTGGGAATGGGCGCGCCTGAACGGCGTGGCCGGCGCCGGCGCGCTGGCCACGGGGGCGCTGTGCGCCATGCTGTGCGCCGGCCTGTGGCGCGCCGGCGCCGTCGAATCGTCCTTGCCGGCCCTGTGGATCGCCGTGGGCGCCGCCTGGGTGCTGGGCAGCGTCTGGCTGCTGGGGCGCGGGGTGCCCGCCTGGGGCCGGCTGCCGCGCGCGCTGCGCTGGGTGCTGGGCCTGGCCATGCTGTGCGCGGCCTGGCTGGCGCTGGCGCAGGCGCGGCGCGCGGGCATCAATTTTTTGCTGTCGGTGCTGGTGCTGGTGTGGGCGGCCGACGTGTTCGCCTACTTTGCCGGCCGTGCGCTGGGCGGGCGCTTCACGCGCGGGCGCAAGCTGGCACCCAGCATCAGCCCGGGCAAAAGCTGGGAGGGCGTGTGGGGCGGCATGCTGGGCGTGCTGGCGGTGGGCGCGGGCTGGATCAGCTGGGATGGCGCGCACGCCGACGGCGCCGCCAGCCTGTATTCGCGCCTGTACGCATTTGGCCTGGCCGGCCTGGTGGGGGGCGTGGTCTTCCTGGTGGGCATGAGCGTGGCGGGCGACTTGATCGAGTCGCTGGTCAAGCGCAGCGCCGGCCAGAAGGATTCCAGCCAGCTGCTGCCGGGGCACGGCGGCGTGCTGGACCGCATCGACGCGCTGCTGCCCACGCTGCCCCTGGCCATGCTGCTGGTGAGCGTGGTGTCGAGGTACGCATGACGAGGCAACGCCTTGCGGTGCTGGGCAGCACCGGCTCCATCGGGGTCAGCACGCTGGACGTGGTGGCGCGCCACCCCGAGCGCTTCGAGGTGGTGGCGCTCACGGCAGCCACCCGGGTCGATGCGATGCTGGCCCAGTGTGCGCAGTTTCGGCCGCGCGTGGCCGTGATGGCCAGTGCCGCGCACGCCGCCGAGCTGGCACGCCGTTTAAAGGAAATGGGGCTTCCAACGCAGGTGGAGCAAGCGCCGGCAGCTCTTGAAAACATAGCATCGTGGTGCGAGGTGGACACCGTCATGGCGGCCATCGTCGGCGCCGCGGGGCTGGCGCCGTGCCTGGCGGCGGCGCGCGCCGGCAAGCGTTTGCTGCTGGCCAACAAGGAGGCGCTGGTGGTCGGCGGCGAGGTGTTTCTGCGGGCGGTGCGTGAGGGCGGCGCGACGCTGCTGCCGATCGACAGCGAGCATTCGGCCGTGTTCCAGTCGCTGCCCGAGGACCCGGCCACCTGGGCCGCGCGCATCGACAAGATCATCCTGACCGCCTCGGGCGGGCCGTTTCGCACCCGCGACCCAGCCACCTTGCGCGCGGTGACGCCCGACGAGGCCTGCGCCCATCCCAACTGGGTGATGGGGCGCAAGATCTCGGTCGATTCGGCCACCATGATGAACAAGGCGCTGGAGGTGATTGAGGCGCGCTACCTGTTCGGCGTGGCGCCCGCGCAGCTGGACGTGGTGATCCACCCGCAAAGCGTGATCCACTCGATGGTGCAGTACAAGGACAGCTCGGTGGTGGCGCAGTTGGGCACGCCGGACATGCGCGTGCCCATCGCCTATGGCCTGGCCTGGCCCGAGCGCATGGCCTCGGGCGCGTCGGCGCTGGACTTTCGCACGCTGCACGACCTGAGCTTCGAGGCCATCGACAGCGACGGGCACCGCGCGCGCTACCCCGGCCTGGCGCTGGCCTGGGAGGCATTGCGGGCCGCGCCGGGCAGCTGCGCGGTGCTGAACGCCGCCAACGAGGTGGCGGTGGCGGCCTTTCTGGAGCGGCGCATCCGCTTCGACCAGATCCACCGTGTCAACCGCGCCACGCTCGATGCCGTGCTGCCCGAACACCCCGATTCGCTGGCGGCGCTGCTGGCGCTGGACGGGCGCGCCCGCGCGCGGGCGGAACTTGCCGTGAAGTCCTGCGCTCCATGACCGAGCGCCGGGTCGCCGCGCGCACCGCGGCAGGAGGACAATGCACGCCATGCTGACCACGCTGATTGCCTTCGTCGTTGCCCTGGCGGTCCTGATCGCCGTCCACGAGTGGGGCCACTACCGCATGGCCGTGGCCTGCGGCGTGAAGGTGCTGCGCTTTTCCATTGGCTTCGGGCCGACCTTGCTGCGCTACAAGCCGCGCAAGCAACACCCCGGCCAGGACACCGAGTTCGTCATTGCCGCCATCCCGCTGGGCGGCTACGTGAAGATGCTGGACGAGCGCGAAGGCGCCGTCGCGCCCGAGGAGCGCGACCGGGCCTTCAACACCCAGCCGCTGCGCTCGCGCGCGCTGGTGGTGGCCGCCGGGCCGGTGGCCAACCTGGTGCTGGCGGTGCTGCTGTATGCGCTGGTGGGCTGGGTCGGCATGCAGGAGCCGCGCGCCGTGCTGGCGCCGCCAGTGGCGGGCTCGCTGGCGGCCAAGGCCGGCGTGCAGGGCGGTGACTGGGTCCAGCGCGGCGCGCTGGCGGGCGACGAGCTGGCGCCGCTGGCCTCCTTCGAGAGCCTGCGCTGGCTGCTCACGCAGGGCGCACTGGACGGGCAGGACGTGGTGCTCGAGGTCGCCGCCGACGCTGGCGCCGGGCGCCATCGCGAGCTGACCCTGCCGCTGTCCTCGCTCAAGGGGCACGACCCCGACGCCAGCCTGTTTCGCGCCATCGGCATCCTGGCGCCGCTGTCGCGCCCGGTGATCGGCGAGCTGGTGCCCGGCGGCGCGGCCGAGCGCGCCGGCCTCAAGCCCGGCGACGTGGTGCGGCGCGTGGGTGATGTGGTGATCGAAGACGGCCAGCAGTTGCGCGAGCGCATCCGCGCCTCGGCGCGGGACGGCACACCGCCGGCGCGCGATTGGCAGATCGAGCGCGATGGCCAGGTGATGAACCTGGACGTGCAGCCCGATGCCGTGCCGGAGCAGGGCAAGAGCATCGGCCGCATCGGCGCCATGGTGGGCGGCGCGCCCGAGATGGTGCTGGTGCGCCTGGGTCCGCTGGAGGGCCTGTCGGCCGGCGTGGCGCGGGTGTGGGAGGTGTCGGCCTTGTCGCTGCGCCTGCTGGGGCGCATGGCGGTGGGCGAGCTGTCGCTGAAAAACCTGAGCGGCCCGATCGCCATTGCCGACTATGCCGGCAAGTCGGCCAGCTTGGGGCTGACGTATTACCTGGCCTTCCTGGCCTTCATCAGCGTCAGTCTGGGGGTGCTCAACCTGCTGCCGATCCCGGTCCTCGATGGGGGGCACCTGATGTATTATCTTTGGGAGGCGGTGACGGGAAAACCGGTCACCGGTGTCTGGCTGGAGCGCCTGCAGTACGTGGGCATGGGTTTGCTGCTGACCTTGATGACGGTTGCCATGTTCAACGACGTCGTCAACCGTTGGGGCTGATCGGGTCTTCGTTTCCCTTCTTGTTTGCGGTTGCTTGCCGGCCGCCTGTTGCTTCGCATTCATGAACTTTTCAGCTCACCGCCTGCATCTGCGCACCGTTGCCGCGCTGGTTTCCATGGCTTTTGCCGCCCAGATGGCCTGGGCCGTTTCACCCTTCACGGTGCGCGACATCCGCGTCGAAGGTCTGCAGCGCGTGGAGCCCGGCACGGTGTTCGCGTCGCTGCCGGTGCGCATCGGCGACACCTACAACGACGACAAGGGTGCGGCGCTGATCCGCGCGCTGTACGCGCTGGGCCTGTTCTCCGACGTGCGCGTGGAAACCCAGGGCGACGTGCTGGTGGTGGTCGTGCAGGAGCGCCCGACCATCGCCACGGTGGAGTTCGCCGGCAACAAGGAATTCAACAACGAGGTGCTGCAAGGCGTGCTGCGCGATGCCGGCGTGACCGCCGGGCGTCCGTACGACCGCGCGCTGGCCGACCGCGCCGAGCAGGAAATCAAGCGCCAGTACATCAACCGCAGCCTGTACGGCGCCGAGGTGCAGACCACGGTCACGCCGGTCGAGCGCAACCAGGTGCGACTGACCTTCAACGTCATCGAAGGCCGCTCGGCGCGCATCAAGGACATCACGATCATCGGCAACCACGCCTTCTCGGAAGGCACGCTGAAGGATCTGTTCGACCTGGACAGCGGCGGCTGGCTCGACTGGTACACCAAGAGCAACCAGTACTCGCGCGGCAAGCTCAATGCCGACCTGGAGTCCTTGCGCTCGTACTACCTGGCGCGCGGCTATCTCGACTTCAAGATCGACTCCACCCAGGTGGCCATCTCGCCCGACAAGGAGTCGATCGGCATCACCATCAACATCACCGAGGGCGATCGCTTCGTGGTCTCCGGCGTGTCGATCGACGGCAACCTGCTGGGCCGCGACGACGAGTTCAAGTCGCTCATCACCATCAAGCCCGGCGAGGCCTACAACGCCACCCAGGTGGCCGAGACCACCAAGGCGATCACCGACCACCTGGGCAACTACGGCTACGCCTTCGCGCAGGTCGAGGCGGTGCCCGAGGTCGATCGCGCCAACAACCGCGTGGCCATCGACCTGCGTGTCGAGCCGGGGCGCCGTGCCTATGTGCGCCGCATCAACATCATCGGCAACGCGCGCACCCGCGACGAGGTGATCCGACGCGAGTTTCGCCAATACGAGTCGAGCTGGTACGACGCCGAGAAGATCAAGCTCTCGCGCGACCGCGTGGACCGCCTGGGCTACTTCACCGAGCTGTCGGTGTCCACCGCCGACGTGCCCGGCGCGCCCGACCAGGTGGACCTGAACGTCGAGGTCAAGGAAAAGCCCACCGGCAACATCTCCATCGGCGCCGGCTACTCGTCGGCCGAAAAACTGGCCCTGACCTTCGGCCTGACCCAGGACAACGTGTTCGGCTCGGGCAACCGGCTGGACCTGCAGGTGAACACGGGCAAGTACAACCGCACCCTGGTGGTCAGCGCCACCGACCCGTACTTCACCGTCAACGGCGTGTCGCGCACGGTGGACGTGTACTACAAGTCCCAGAAGCCCTACCAGGACCAAGGCGGCAACTACACCCTGGTCACCATGGGCGTGGGCCTGAAGTTCGGCCTGCCCGTGACCGAGCTCGACACCGTGTACCTGGGCATGAACGCCGAGCGCACGCGCATCAAGCCCGGCACCAACATTCCGGCGGCCTACCTGGCGTATGCCGAGCGCTTTGGCTATTCCAGCGCGGCCTTCCCCTTCACCCTGGGCTGGTCGCGCGACTCGCGCGACAGCGCGCTGGCACCCACCTCGGGGCGCTACCAGCGCCTGATCGGCGAGCTGGGCCTGCTGGGCGATGCGCGCTACGCCAAGGCCGACTACCAGTATCAACAATACGTGCCGCTGTCCAAGTCCTACACCCTGGCCTTCAACGGCGAGGCCGGCTGGGGCAAGGGCCTGGGCGGGCGGCCGTTCCCGGTGTTCAAGAACTTCTACTCCGGCGGCCTGGGCTCGGTGCGCGGCTACGACCAGAACACCCTGGGCCCGCGCGACGTGACCGGTGCCTTCACCGGCGGCACGCGCAAGTTCACGCTCAACACCGAGTTCATCACCCCCTTCCCGGGCGCCGGCAACGACCGCACGCTGCGCCTGTTCGGCTTTGTCGATGCGGGCGCCCTGTACGGGGACGGCCAGAAGATCAGCGCCGACGGCCTGCGCTACTCCACCGGCATCGGCCTGTCCTGGATTTCGCCGCTGGGCCCGTTGCGCTTTGCGCTGGCCTTCCCCTTGCGCAAGCGCCCCGGCGATAGAATCCAGCGTTTCCAATTCCAGATCGGAACCTCGTTTTGATGTCGTTCATTTTTCGTCGTCTGCCCGTTGCCCTGATGGCGGGTGCCTTGTTGATTGCGCCCGCGGCCTGGGCCCAGGACACCGCGCGCATCGGTTTCGTCAATACCGACCGCCTGCTGCGCGAAGCCGCGCCCGCCAAGACCGCGCAAGCCAAGCTGGAGCAGGAGTTTTCCAAGCGCGAGAAGGAAATCGACGACGCGGGCCAGGCGCTCAAGAACGCCTCCGACCGCTTCGAGCGCGAGTCGCTCACCATGACCGACAGCCAGCGCCAGGCCAAGCAGCGCCAACTGATCGACCAGGATCGCGAGCTGCAGCGCAAGCGCCGCGAATTCCAGGACGACCTGAACGCGCGCAAGCAGGAAGAGCTGCAACAGGTGCTCGACCGCGCCAACCGCATCGTGCGCCAGGTGGCCGAGGCCGAGAAGTACGACGCCATCTTCCAGGAGGCGGTCTACATCAACCCGCGGCTGGACATCACCGACAAGGTGATCAAGGCGCTCAACGGCGGCAAGTGAGCCGCGCGGGCGTCGCTTGTGCCGCCCGCACGCCTGGCAGGAGCCCGTCATGACGCTGCGCATCGGCGCCATCGTCCAGGCCCTTGGCGGCACGTTGTCGGGTGACGCCGAGCGCGTCATCACGCGCCTGGCGCCGCTGGAGCAGGCGCAGGCCAGCGAGCTGAGCTACCTGGTCGACCCGCGGCTGGGGCACCTGCTGCGCTCCACGCAAGCCGGCTGCATCATCGTCGGGCCCGCGCTGGCCGCCGCGGCGCGCGAGCGCGGCGACTGCATCGTCGCCGACAACCCCCACCTGTACTTCGCGCGCGTGACGCAGCTGTGGCGGCGCGCGCACGGTGGCGCACCGCGCCCCGGCATCCATCCCAGCGCGGTGGTCGAGGAGGGCGCCTGCATCGACCCCGGCGCCAGCATCGGCGCGCTCAGCTTCATCGGGCGCGGGGCGCGCATCGGCGCCGACACGGTGCTCAAGGATCGCGTGACGGTGGGCGAGCATTGCGTCATCGGCGCGCGCTGCCTGATCCAGAGTGGGGCCGTCGTCGGCGGCGACGGCTTCGGCTTTGCGCCCGACGACGGCGCCTGGGTGCGCATCGAGCAACTGGGCGCCGTGCGCATCGGCGACGACGTGGAGGTGGGGGCCAACACCTGCATCGACCGCGGCGCTTTGGGCGACACGGTGATCGAAGACGGCGTCAAGCTCGACAACCTGATCCAGATCGGCCACAACTGCCACATCGGCCGGCACACCGCGATGGCCGGCTGCGTGGGCGTGGCCGGCAGCGCGCGCATCGGCGCGCATTGCACGGTGGGCGGCGCGGGCATGATCCTGGGGCACCTCACGATTGCCGACCATGTGCACATCTCCTCGGCCTCGATCGTCACGCGCTCCATCCTCAAGCCCGGCCACTACACCGGTTTTTTCCCCATCGACGACAACGGCAGCTGGGAGAAGAACGCCGCCGCGCTCAAGCACATCCACGCGCTGCGCGATCGCGTGCGCGCGCTCGAAAAGCGGCTGGCCGGCCCGTCTCATGCGTAGAATGGGCTGCCGCGCGGGCCGCCTCTGCGCCAATAGCTATTAAAAAAGCAGCATTCGCCATGATGGACATCCACCGCATTCTCGAGAAGTTGCCGCATCGCTATCCCTTCCTGCTGGTCGATCGCGTGCTCGACATCGACTTGCAGGCCAAGACGATCCGCGCCATCAAGAACGTCACCGTCAACGAACCCTGCTTCACCGGTCACTTCCCCGGCCGCCCGGTCATGCCCGGCGTGCTGATGCTCGAAGCCATGGCCCAGTCCTGCGCGCTGCTGTCCTTCGAGACCGAGGGCGTCTCGCTGGGTGACAACCAGGTGTTCTACTTCGTCGGCATCGACGGCGCGCGCTTCAAGCGGCCGGTCGAGCCGGGCGACCAGCTCGTGCTGCATGCGGCGCTGGACCGCGCGCGCGCGGGCATCTACCGCTTCAACTGCAAGGCCATGGTCGGCGAGGAGGTGGCCTGCGAGGCGGCCATCATGTGCACCATGCGCGATGTGATGTGAACACCCCCCTGCGTCGCTTCGCGCCTTCCCCCCTCTCTCGCTGCGCTGCGCTGCGCGGGATGGGGGACAACGCCAGTGCCCGGCGCAGGTCCGAGCACGGCGTTTCTGGCACGGCCGCCTCCGCGGCCCGGCGTTTCATCGGATTTGGCGCGCGGCCGGTGGTGAGCAACTGAGATGCTTGGCCAGAAGCAATTCATCCATCCCACGGCCTTGGTCGACCCGCAGGCCGAGCTCCATTCGTCCGTCCAGGTCGGGCCCTACGCCATCATCGGAGCGCACGTGCGCATCGGCGCCGGCACCACCATCGGCGCGCACTGCGTGATCGAGGGGCATACCGCCATCGGCACGGACAACCGCATTTTCCAGTTCGCCAGCATCGGCGCGCCGCCGCAGGACAAGAAATACGCGGGCGAGCCCACGCGCCTGGAGATCGGCGCCGGCAACACCATCCGCGAGTTCGTCACCATCAACACCGGCACCGTGCAGGACGCCGGCATCACGCGCGTGGGCGACGACAACTGGATCATGGCCTACGTGCACATCGCGCACGACTGCGAACTCGGCAACCACATCGTGATGGCGAACGCCGCGACGCTGGGCGGCCACGTGCATCTGGGCGATTGGGCCTTCATCGGCGGTCTCACCGGAATTCATCAGTTCGTGCGCGTCGGCGCCCATGCGATGGCCGGCTTCCAGACCCGCCTGGCGCAGGACCTGCCGCCCTTCGTCACCGCCGCGGGCAACCCGGCCGAAGCGCAGGGCATCAACGCCGAGGGCCTGCGCCGGCGCGGCTACACGCCCGAGCGCATTGCGATCGTCAAGCAGATCAATCGCCTGCTTTACCGCAAGGGCCTGACGCTGGAGGCGGCGCGCGAGCAGATCGACGCGCTGCGCGGCGAGGTGACCGAGGCGGACGCCGACATTGCGCTGATGCAGCAGTTCCTGTCCACGGCCACGCGGGGCATCGTGCGGTGACGCGGGCAGCGGCTGCGGACTTTGCCGAGCGCCTGATCGTCCGCGGGGCCGGCGAACCGCTGCTGCTGGTGCACGGCGCGCTCGCCGATGGGCGCATCTGGCAGCCCGTGGTCGAGCGGCTGGCGGCGCACTTTCAGGTGCATGTCTTCACGCAGCGCTATTTCGGCCCGGGGGCTGAGCTGGGCGCGCCGCCACTGGACCCGCCCTTCGGCTACCAGACCCACGCGCGCGACCTGCAGGCCGTGCTGCACCGGCTGGCGCTGCGCCATGGCGCACCCGCCCACGTGCTGGGCTGGTCCTACGGTGCCGACGTCGGTCTGCTGGCCGCCACCATGGACGGCGCGCCGCCGCTGCGCAGCGTTATCCTGTACGAGCCGGGCCGCCATCAGCACCTGATCGAGGCAGGCCCATTGCAGCGCTACGCCGACGATGCCGCGCGCCTGTTCGGCCCCCTGTTTGGCGCCGTGCAGCGCGGCGAGCCGCTGGCGCGCTGCGTCGAGATGCTGATCGACGGCTCGGGAGGACGGCAGGGCTGCTTTGCCGCGCAGCCGCCGTGGATTCGCCAGATCGAGCTGGACAACGCCGCCACCGTGCCCCACCAGTTGCAGCAGC
This sequence comes from Pseudomonadota bacterium, assembly GCA_018241325.1. Classification (GTDB taxonomy): domain Bacteria; phylum Pseudomonadota; class Gammaproteobacteria; order Burkholderiales; family Burkholderiaceae_C; genus Ottowia. Next base: position 37,864 of record JAFEEB010000036.1, read on the forward strand.
CGGCGAGCCGTGAGGTGACGCGCGCCGACCTGCAGCGCCTGGCCTGCCCCGTGGTGCTTGGCCGCGGCGCGCGCACGGCCGAGTTGTTCGCCGTGGCCACCGACGGCCTGGCGCAAGCCTTGCCTGGAGCACGCCATGAGGTGCTCGATGACGCCGGGCACTTGCTGCCGCTGGAGCAGCCGCAGCGCTTTGCGCAGTGGGTGCTGGACGGCCTGGCTGCGGTGAGGGCATGAGTGCACCACCCCGCCTGGCGCTGGTCGCCGGCGAAAGCTCGGGTGACCTGCTGGCCGGCCATTTGCTGGCCGCGCTGCGCGCGCGCTGGCCCGGCTTGAGCGTGGGAGGCATCGGCGGCGCGCAGATGGCGGCGCAGGGGTTTGACGCCTGGTGGCCGATGGAAAAGCTGGCCGTGCGCGGCTACCTGGAGGTGCTGCCGCGCCTGCCCGAGCTGCTGCGCATTCGCCGCCAGCTGGGCGATCGCCTGCTGGCCGAGCCGCCCGACCTGTTCATCGGCGTCGATGCACCGGACTTCAACTTCGACCTGGAGGCGCGGCTCAAGAGCGCAGGCATCAAGACCCTGCACTTCGTCAGCCCCTCGTTCTGGGCCTGGCGGCCCGAAAAACTCGTCAAGCTCAAGGCCGCCGCCGACCACGTGCTGTGCCTGTTTCCGTTCGAGCCCGCGCTGCTGGCGGCGCACGGCATTGCCGCGACCTATGTCGGCCACCCGCTGGCCAGCGTCATCCCCATGCAGAGCGACCGCGCGGCCGCGCGGCGCGCGCTGGGTCTGGCGGCCGAGGGCCCCGTGGTGGCCCTGCTGCCGGGCAGTCGCGCCGCCGAGATCGAGCACCTGGCTTTGCGGTTCTTTCAGGCCGCAGCGCTGATCCGGCAAGCGCGACCAGCTACACAATTCATAGTCCCTGCGGTACCGCACCTGCTCGGCCGAGTCCAGGCGCTGGCGCGCGCCAGCGGCCTGGGCGCGGCGCTGCACGTGCTGCCCGGCCAGTCGCACGCCGCGCTGGCCGCGTGCGACGTGACGCTGATCGCCAGCGGCACCGCCACGCTGGAGGCGGCGCTGTTCAAGCGCCCCATGGTGATCGCCTACGCCATGCCGCGCCTGAGCCATGCGCTGATGCGCCGCAAGCGCCAACTGCCCTGGGTGGGACTGCCCAACGTGCTGTGCGCGCCGCCCGAATGGTTGCAGCGGCCGGCGGGCATGAGCGCGCAGCAGGCCGCCGACCGGCCCGGCGCGCCCTTCGTGGTGCCCGAGTTGATCCAGGACGCCGCGACGCCCCCGGCGCTGGCGCGCGCCGTGCTGGACTGGCTGGCCGCGCCTGAGAAAATGGCGGCTCTCGAGGCGCGCTTTGCCGCGCTGCACGAGGCGTTGCGGCGCGACACCGCGCGCCTGGCCACCGATGCGATCCAAACGCTTCTTGCACGCTGAACAAGTGCCCCTGGACTGGGACGCGCCCGGCCTGGTGGCCGGCGTGGACGAGGCCGGGCGCGGCCCGCTGGCCGGGCCGGTGGTGGCCGCCGCCGTCATCCTCGATCCGCGCCAGCCGATTGCCGGCCTGATGGATTCCAAGAAACTCACGGCCTTGCGGCGTGAGCGGCTGTTCGACGCCATTTGCGCCAAGGCCCTGTGCTGCTCGATCGCCGAGGCCACGGTCGAGGAAATCGACCGCCTGAACATCTTGCAGGCCACGCTGCTGGCCATGCAGCGCGCCGTCAGCGGCCTGCGCCTGCCGCCCGCCAAAGTGCTGGTCGATGGCAACCGCCTGCCCCGCCTCGCCATGCGCGCCGAGGCGGTGGTGGGGGGCGACGCCATCGTGCCCGCCATCTCGGCGGCGTCGATCCTGGCCAAGGTGCACCGCGACCGCTGGTGCGCCCAGGTCGATGCGCAGTGGCCGCAATACGGCTTTGCCGCGCACAAGGGCTACGGCACGGCGACGCATCTGGCGGCGCTGCAGACGCATGGCCCCTGCACGCTGCACCGGCGCAGCTTTGCGCCGGTGGCGCAGGCGGCCCGGTTGCACCCCGACCGATCATGACCGAGCCGCTGTTCATCCATTCGCGTGACAACGCCCTCGTCAAGGACTTGAAGCGCCTGGCGCAGGACAGCGGCGCCTACCGCAAGCAGGGCCGCATCTGGGTCGAGGGCGACCACCTGTGCCGCGCCGCGCTGGCGCGCGGCCGGCGGCCGGCCCTGGCGGTGCTTTCAGCATCATTCTGGCCCCTGGCGCCTGTGGAATATGCGCAAGCAGCTATCAAAACAATAGTTATCGATGACGCCCTGATGCACCACATCAGCGGCCTGCCGTCGCCCGCGCCGCTGGCCTTCGTGCTGGACTGGCCCGGCGCGCTCGCGCTGGCGGCCGACGCGCCCACCGTGGTGCTCGACCGCGTGCAGGACGCCGGCAACGTCGGCTCCATCCTGCGCAGCGCCGCGGCCTTCGGTTTCACGCAGGTGGCTGCCATCACCGGCACCGCGGCGCTGGGCTCGCCCAAGGTGCTGCGCGCCGGCATGGGCGCGCACTTCGGCCTGCGCCTGGTCGAGGGGCTGGCGGTGAATGACTTGGCCGCCTTGCGCGTGCCGCTGCTGGTCACCAGCTCGCACCAGGGCGATTGGCTGCACCAGGCGCGCCTGCCCTGGCCCTGCGCCTGGGTGCTGGGGCACGAAGGGCAGGGCGTGGACGCGGCGCTGGCCCAGCGTGCCGCGCAGGCCCTGCGCATTCCGCAGCCGGGGGGCGAGGAGTCGCTCAACGTGGCCGCCGCCGCGGCCATTTGCCTGCACGCCAGCGCGGTGGCCCATGCCGCCGGCATGGACGCTGCGACCGGCGCCGCGCCGGCCCAGGCTGGCGCCGCCCGGCTATAATCAAGGGCTTTTCGCAACAGCGTCGCCCGACCGCGTCAAAAGCACCTCCAGCAGTGCCTTCAGCCGTCGCCCGCGCGACGCGCCGCCGCACCGGCACGGGCGACCGTCACCAAACGGAGAACCCCAGTGCTTTCTTCCCTGCAGGGGAAATTCCCACCCGCCATCCTGGCCCTCGCAGACGGCAGCGTCTTTGTGGGCCAGGCCATCGGCGCCACCGGCAGCACGGTGGGCGAAGTGGTGTTCAACACCTCCATGACCGGCTATCAGGAAATCCTGACCGACCCCAGCTACTGCCAGCAGCTCGTCACGCTGACCTATCCCCACATCGGCAACACCGGCGTCAACCCCGAGGACGTCGAGTCCGGCAAGGTGCAGGCCGCCGGCCTGATCATTCGCGACCTGCCGCTGCGCTACAGCAACTTTCGCGCCACGCAAGGCCTGTCCGACTACCTGAAGGCCGAAGGCGCGGTGGCCATTGCCGGCATCGACACGCGCCAGCTCACGCGCCTGCTGCGCGACAAGGGCGCGCAAAACGGCTGCATCCTGGCGCTGGCCGCGGGGCAGGCGGCCGCACCCCAGCGCATCGAACAGGCCCTGGCCGCCGCGCGCGCCGCATCCTCCATGAGCGGGCTGGACCTGGCCAAGGTGGTCAGCACCAAACAGCCCTACGAATGGACGCAGACCGAGTGGACGCTCGGCCAGGGCTACGGCACGCAGACCGCGCCGCGCTTGAAGGTGGTGGCGTATGACTTCGGCGTCAAGCGCAACATCCTGCGCATGCTGGCCAGCCGCGGCTGCCAGATCACCGTGGTGCCGGCGCAAACGCCCGCCGCCGGCGTGCTGGCGATGCAGCCTGACGGCGTGTTCCTGTCCAACGGCCCGGGCGACCCCGAGCCCTGCGACTACGCCATCGACGCCACGCGCACGCTGATCGCCAGCGGCAAGCCTGTTTTCGGCATCTGCCTGGGCCACCAGATCATGGCGCTGGCCGTGGGCGCCAAAACCTTCAAGATGGCCAACAGCCACCACGGCGCCAACCACCCGGTGCGCGACCTGGACAGCGGCCGCGTCAGCATCACCAGCCAGAACCACGGCTTTGCGGTGGACCTGAAGACGCTGCCGGGCAACGTGCGCACCACGCACATCAGCCTGTTCGACGGCACCTTGCAGGGCTTCGAATGCAAGGACAAGCCCGCGTTCTGCTTTCAGGGCCACCCCGAGGCGTCTGCCGGCCCGCAGGACATCGACTATCTGTTCGACCGCTTCATCACGCTGATGGAGCAGGGTCGCAAAACTGCCTGACGCCACGGCCTATGGCCACCGCACCATGAAGCTCTACGCCTTTCCCCAAGCCAGCCTTGAAAAAGCCATTGCCAAGCGCATGCTGAACCTGGGCGCGCCGCACCGCGAATGGTTTGCCGAGCGCTGGAGCCAGAAGCCCTACAAGAAGTCCTTCATCGAGCTGAAAGCCATGCCCCTGGTCACCTTCCTGGCCAAGGGCAAGAGCTGGAGCGACGAGGACTTTGCCAGCGAGCTGGCGGGCTGGGACGTGAAGTTCTACGCCGCCGAAGCCGCCGTGCTGCGCCCCCTGATCGAGGGCGATGGCCTGATTCAACTGATGCAGAAAAACATGCCAACCGAGCGCGCCCAGGCGCTGCTGGACAAGCTGGACAACGACCGCCATGCCTAAACGCAACGACTTAAAGACCATCCTCATCATCGGCGCCGGCCCCATCGTCATCGGCCAGGCCTGCGAATTCGACTACTCCGGCGTGCAGGCCTGCAAGGCGCTGCGCGAGGAGGGCTATCGCGTGGTGCTGATCAACAGCAACCCGGCGACCATCATGACCGACCCGGCCACGGCCGACGTCACCTACATCGAGCCGATCACCTGGCCCACGGTCGAGAAGATCATCGCCAAGGAAAAGCCCGACGCCATCTTGCCGACCATGGGCGGGCAGACGGCGCTGAACTGCGCGCTCGACCTGTGGCGCCACGGCGTGCTGGCCAAGTACAACGTCGAGCTGATCGGTGCGCGCCCCGAGGCCATCGACAAGGCCGAGGACCGCCTGAAGTTCAAGGAGGCGATGACGCGCATCGGCCTGGAGTCGGCGCGCTCCGGCATCGCCCACAGCATGGACGAGGCCTGGGCGGTGCAAAAGAAGGTGGGCTTTCCCACCGTCATCCGCCCCAGCTTCACGCTGGGCGGCACCGGCGGGGGCATTGCCTACAACCCGGAGGAGTTCGAGACCATCTGCAAGCGCGGCCTCGAGGCCTCGCCCACCAGCGAGCTCCTGATCGAAGAGTCGCTGCTGGGCTGGAAAGAGTACGAGATGGAGGTGGTGCGCGACCCGGCGGACAACTGCATCATCATCTGCTCGATCGAAAACCTCGACCCCATGGGCGTGCACACCGGCGACTCGATTACCGTGGCCCCCGCGCAGACGCTGACCGACAAGGAATACCAGCTGATGCGCGACGCCAGCATCGCCATCCTGCGCGAGATCGGCGTGGACACGGGCGGCTCCAACGTGCAGTTCTCGGTCAACCCCAAAGACGGGCGCATGGTCGTGATCGAGATGAACCCGCGCGTCAGCCGCTCGTCGGCGCTGGCCTCCAAGGCGACGGGATTTCCCATCGCCAAGATCGCCGCCAAGCTGGCCGTGGGCTACACGCTCGATGAGCTCAAGAACGAGGTCACGGGCGGCGCCACGCCGGCCAGCTTCGAGCCCACCATCGACTACGTGGTCACCAAGATCCCGCGCTTTGCGTTCGAGAAGTTCCCCACCGCCGACAAGCACCTGACCACCCAGATGAAGAGCGTGGGCGAGGTCATGGCCATGGGCCGCACCTTCCAGGAGTCGTTCCAGAAGGCGCTGCGCGGGCTCGAAGTCGGCGTGGACGGCATGAACGAAAAGACGCAGGACCGCGAGCTGCTCGAAAAAGAACTGGGCGAGCCCGGCCCCGAGCGCATCTGGTACGTGGGCGACGCCTTTGCCGCCGGCTGGTCACTCGATGAAGTGCACCAGCTCACCAAGATCGACCCGTGGTTTCTGGCGCAGATCGAGGAGATCGTCAAGATCGAGCTGGAGCTGGATGCGCACACCGCGCAGCACGGCGACAAGGCCTTGGCCACACTATCGAAAGAAGAGCTGCTCACGCTCAAACGCAAAGGCTTCTCGGACCGGCGCCTGGCCAAGTTGCTGAAGACCGGCGACGCCGCCGTGCGCGCCGCGCGCCGCGCGCAAGGCGTGCGCCCGGTGTACAAGCGCGTGGATACCTGCGCGGCCGAGTTTCCGACCAACACGGCCTACATGTACTCGACCTATGAAAGCGAGTGCGAGGCCGCGCCCACCGGCAAGAAGAAGATCATGGTGCTGGGCGGTGGGCCCAACCGCATCGGCCAGGGCATCGAGTTCGACTACTGCTGCGTGCACGCGGCGCTGGCCATGCGCGAGGACGGCTACGAGACCATCATGGTCAACTGCAACCCCGAGACCGTCTCCACCGACTACGACACGTCCGACCGCCTGTACTTCGAGCCGCTCACGCTGGAAGACGTGCTGGAGATCGTGGACAAGGAAAAGCCCGCGGGGGTGATCGTGCAGTACGGCGGGCAGACGCCGCTCAAGCTCGCGCTGGACCTGGAGGCCGCGGGCGTGCCCATCATCGGCACCAGCCCCGACATGATCGACGCCGCCGAAGACCGCGAGCGCTTTCAGCACCTGCTGCAAAAGCTGGGCCTGCGCCAGCCGCCCAACGCCACCGCGCGCACCGAAGGCGAGGCGCTGGAAAAAGCCGCCACCCTGGGCTACCCGCTGGTGGTGCGGCCATCGTATGTGCTGGGCGGGCGCGCGATGGAAATCGTGCACGAGCAGCAGGGCCTGGAGCGCTACATGCGCGAGGCCGTCAAGGTCAGCAACGACTCGCCCGTGCTGCTGGACCGCTTTCTGTCGGACGCCATCGAGTGCGACGTGGACGCGGTGCGCGACAGCGCCGGGCGCGTGTTCATCGGCGGCGTGATGGAGCACATCGAGCAGGCGGGCGTGCATTCGGGCGACTCGGCCTGCTCGCTGCCGCCGTACTACCTCAAGGCCGAGACGGTGGCCGAGCTCAAGCGCCAGACCGCGGCCATGGCCCAGGGCCTGAACGTGGTGGGCTTGATGAACGTGCAGTTCGCCATTCAAGAAAAATCCCTGGAAGGCGGGGGCACCGAGGACGTGATCTTCGTGCTCGAGGTCAACCCGCGCGCCAGCCGCACCGTGCCCTTCGTCAGCAAGGCCACCGGCATCCAGTTGGCCAAGGTGGCCGCGCGCTGCATGGTGGGCGACACGCTGGACAAGCAGGGCATTGGCGCCGAAGTGACCCCGCCGTACTTCAGCGTCAAGGAAGCCGTGTTCCCCTTCGTCAAGTTCCCCGGCGTGGACACCATCCTGGGCCCCGAGATGAAATCCACCGGCGAGGTGATGGGCGTGGGCAAGAGCTTCGGCGAGGCCTACATCAAGGCCGAGATCGGCGCCGGCGAGCGCCTGCCGCGGCCGCTGCTGGCCGACGGCACGCCGGCCGGCAAGGTGTTTTTGACGGTGAAGAACCACGACAAGCCGCAGGCCGTGCAGATCGCGCGCGACCTGGTGGCCATGGGCTTTGCCCTGGTGGCCACGCGCGGCACGGCGGCGGCCATCCAGGCGGCGGGCATCGCCTGCGAAACCGTCAACAAGGTGACCGAAGGGCGCCCGCACGTGGTGGACCTGATCAAGAACGGCGGCGTCTCGCTGGTCATCAACACGGTGGAAGAGCGCCGCAACGCCATTGCCGACAGCCGCGCGATCCGCACCAGCGCCCTGGCCGCGCGCGTGCCCACCATCACCACCATCTTCGGCGCCGAGGCCGCGGTGGAGGGCATGAAGTGCGTGGACCAGCTGGGCGTGATCTCGGTGCAGGAGATGCACGAAAAACTGAGTACCCCCTGAGTCGCCTGCGGCACCTTCCCCAAAGGGGACGACGCCAGTGGCCGGGCCAAGCCCGTTCCACGGCGTCCGCTGGGCTGGCCTGCTCCGCGGCCATTCGACTCGCCGAACGCATGGCTCGCCAGTGTGTCCCCATTGGGCGCGGCATAATGCAGCCACACACAAACACCCACCGCCGAGGCGCCGCCTCGGCGGTTTGCTTTTGAGAAACTGACGATCCATGGCTACCCTCCCCATCACCAAACGCGGCGCTGAATTGCTCAAGGCCGAGCTGCAGCGCCTGAAGACGCAAGACCGACCGGCCGTGATCGCCGCGATTGCCGAGGCGCGCTCGCACGGCGACCTGAGCGAGAACGCCGAGTACGACGCGGCCAAGGATCGCCAGGGATTCATCGAGGGCCGCATCAAGGAGGTCGAGGGCAAGCTGGCGGCGGCGCAAATCATCGATCCGTCCTCGCTGGATGCCGACGGCAAGGTGGTGTTCGGCGCCACGGTGGAGCTGGAGGAAGAAGACAGCGGCGAGCAGGTCACCTACCAGATCGTGGGCGAGGACGAGGCCGACCTCAAGCAAGGCCTGATCAACGTGGGCAGCCCCATCGGCCGCGCGCTGATCGGCAAGGAGGTGGGCGACACCGCCGAGGTGCAGGCGCCCGGTGGCGCACGGCACTACGAGATCATCGCCGTGAAGTATGTGTGACACCCCCCTGAGTCGCTTCGCGCCATTCCCCCTCTCTGGCGCTTCGCTTGGAGGCGGGACAACGCCAGTGCCCGGCGCAGGTCCGTGCACGGCGTTCGCTGGATGGGCCTGCTCCGCGGCCATTCGAATGCGTTCAGCCCGGGCTTGGTCGGCGACGGGCCACGTCGTTAGCGATCAATGGCCTTTTCACAAGAGCTGAATACAGCCATGCTCGAACGCCTGCCCTTGTTTGCCGCGGCCCTGTGGTGGGGCAGCCTGAGCGCCATCGGCTTTATGGCCGTGCCGCTGGGCTTTGCCACGCTGCCCAGCCGTGCGCTGGCCGGGCACCTGGGCGCCGTGCTGTTTGCGGCGCAGACCTGGGTGTCGCTGGCCTGCGGGCTGGTCCTGTTGCTGAGTTTGAAGAAAAATGTGGCCGCAGCCGGCGCCGGCAAAGCGCAAGGCGCTATCATTTTGGTTGTGCTTGGCTTGCTGCTCGCGGTGCTGCTGCAGTATGGCGTGGCGCCGCGCATCGTGGCGCGGGTGAATCTGGCGTTGTGGCACGGCGTGGGCACCGCGCTGTATGTGCTGCAATGGCTTTGCGCCGGCGCGCTGCTGTGGCGCCTGAGTGGCCGGCCGAAGGAGCAAGCGGATGAACTCACCCATCGTTGAACTGGACCTGGCGGACTGGCGCGTGGCCGGTCGCACCGAATGGACGGCCGCCGTTGAGGCCGGCCGGGTGCTGTACTTTCCGCACCTGGCCTTCGAGGTGCTGCCCACCGAGCGCGCGCTGCTGCGCGAAGGCATGCTCTCGCCCCAATCACGCAACGTCAGCCTGGGGGCCGACGGCGTGCTCAAGGGCGCGGGCGGCAGTGCCGCAGAGCAGGCGCAGCTGGCGGCCATGGTGGCGCGCTTTCGCCAGCAGGCGCTGCAACTCATCGACGGCCTGCTGCCCGAATACCGCGGCCTGCTGCGCGCTGCGCCCACCAGCTTTCGCCCGCGCCAGGTCGAGACGCGCCGGCAGTCGGTGCGCGCCGACGACCAGCGCATGCACGTCGATGCCTTTCCGTCGCGGCCCAACTACGGCGAGCGCATCCTGCGCGTGTTTGCCAACATCAACCCGGCGGGCGCGCCGCGCGTGTGGCGCGTGGGCGATGACTTCGAGACGGTGGCGCGCCAGTTCTTGCCGCGCGCCAAGCCCTACCGCCTGTGGCAGGCCAAGGCGCTGAATGCGCTGCACGTCACCAAGTCGCTGCGCAGCGAATACGACCACCTGATGCTGCAATTGCACGACGCGATGAAGCGCGACGAGGCCTATCAAAAGAGCGGCGCGCAGGTGAGCATGCCCTTTGCCGCCGGCAGCGTGTGGGTGTGCTATTCGGACCAAGCCACGCACGCGGTGATGAGCGGCCAGTTCATGATGGAGCAGACCCTGTACCTGCCCCCGGGGCGCGAGGTCGACCCGCAGGCCAGCCCGCTGGCCATCCTCACGCGGCTGGTGGGGCGGCCCTTGGTGGGCGTGGGCGCTGGCGTGGGGCGCTGAAAGAGGTCAGTCCTTCCAGGCCTCGCCCACCCAGGTTGCCGGCTGGATGTGGCGCCAGCGCTTGTTGCGCCGGCCGGCCAGCGCGTCGTGCGGGTTGACCTCGCCGTGAAAGATGACGATGCGCGCATCGGCGGGCGGCACCGGCTCGCGCCCGTAGTTGGTCGGCCAGGGCGGGATGCAGTGGTACTTGAAGCTGGGGCACCAGCCGGTGGGCCAGTACGCCAGCTTGCCCTGGCGGTGCAGAAAGTGCGAGAGGAACTCCTGCTCGTTGCGGTACTGCTTTTGCACCTCGTCCATGTGGCCGCGAAAGTAGGCCAGCACGTCGGCGTGCGCGCCCAGCTCGAACCGGTACACCGATGAATTGCCGACGATGCGCTCGCCAAAGCGCCAGAAGCGCGGGTATTCGTGGATGATCAAAAACGCGCCCGGCTGGGTGAAAAAATCGTCCAGCGGGCCGACGATGACCACGTCCAGGTCCACGAACAAGGCCGTGCCCGCGAGGCCGTGCAGGTCGGCCTCGAAGGTGGTCAGCTTCTTCCAGGCGCCGTCGCGCTGGCCGGGCTTCAGGTGCAGATTGAGCGGCGGAATCGGCAGGCACTGCACCTCGGGGCGAATGCCGGTGGCGTCGTCCGTCAGGCAGACAAAATTGAAGTCGCCCGACAGGTGCCGGCGCACCATGCCGTAGAGGCGATTGACGTACTCGGGGCCGTACTTGGTGCCCCATTTCATGCACAAAATGTGCCGCTGGCGCTGGTCAGTCATGCGCGGATAGCTATCAAATAAATAGTCATCGAAAGGTCAATCCGGACGATTTTTCTTGATCGACTTTTGTTTGGGCGGCGCCTTTTTCAGCTTGCCGCCCGGTGACAGCCGCTGGTTGCCCAGCACGCGCACCACGCGCACCTCGGGGCGCTGGCCGCCGCGCTTGCTGTACTTCAGCACCTTCACGTCCTTGGGACCGGCGCGCCGGTCTTCGTCGGGTTCGTGGGTCTTGGCGGGCTTGGGCCGCCACAGCACCAGCAGCTTGCCGATGTGCTGGATGGGCGCGGCGTTCAGCTCGTCGGCCAGTTGCTGAAACATCGCCTCGCGCGCGGCGCGGTCGCCCTCCAGCACGCGGATCTTGATCAGCCCGTGGGCGTTCAGCGCCTGGTCGGCCTCCTTGTGCACGGCGGGCGTCAAGCCGTCGCCCCCGATCATGACCACGGGGTCGAGGTGATGGGCCTCGGCGCGGTGGGCCTTGCGCTGGGTGGGCGTGAGTTCGATTTTCGGCATGCCCGTATTATCCGGGCAGCATGAAAGTCAAGTCCAAAAGCAAAAAGGTCAACAAGGCCTGGCTGTCCGACCACCTGAACGACCCTTACGTCAAGCGGGCGCAGCAAGACGGCTACCGTGCGCGCGCGGCCTACAAGCTCAAGGAAATCGACGAGACCTTGGGCCTGATCAAACCCGGCCAGCGGGTGGTGGACCTGGGGGCCACGCCGGGCGCCTGGAGCCAGTACCTGCGCCGGCGCATGGCGCCGCAGGGCGCGGCGGTGGGGCAACTGGACGGCACGATCGTGGCGCTGGACATTCTGCCCATGGAGCCGATCGAGGGCGTGCAGTTTCTGCTGGGCGACTTTCGCGAGGACGTGGTGCTGGCGCAGCTGGCGGGCGCGCTGGGCGGGCAGGCGCTGGACGTGGTGGTGTCGGATATGGCGCCCAACCTGTCGGGGGTGGAGTCCAGCGATGCCGCGCGCATCGCGCATCTGGTGGAGCTGGCGGTCGAGTTCGCGGGGCAGCACCTCAAGCCCGAGGGGGCACTGGTGGTCAAGCTGTTTCACGGCAGCGGCTACAGCCAGCTGGTCAAGCTGTTCAAGGAGCGCTTTCGCGTGGTCAAGCCGATCAAGCCCAAGGCATCGCGCGCGCGCTCGGCCGAGACCTTTCTCGTGGGGATCGGGCCCAAGTAGGCGCACGCGCCGGTCGGCCGCCGCGCGGCGGGCCGTGGTGCCTGCGCAGCCAAAGCGGCTTTCGTTACAGGGTTGACGGACGTCAATCGGGTGTTTTGCCTTGAAACGCCTAAAATCAGTCTCATCTGCGTCCAACGCAGCTATTTTCTGAACTGGAGCACAGGCTTTGAATAATCAATGGTTTTCCAAGATCGCCGTCTGGATGGTGATCGCCATGGTGCTGTTCACGGTGTTCAAGCAGTTCGACGGCGGCCGCGCGGCCGGCGCCAACCATGTGGCGTATTCCGACTTTTTGTCCGACGTGCGCAATGACCGCGTCAAGAGCGTCACGCTTCAGGAGGGCCAGGGCGGCACCGACATCGTCGCCATCCTGAACGACGACCGCCGCGTGCGCACCCAGGCCACCTACCTGGACCGCGGGCTGGTGGGCGATTTGATCAACCACAACGTCAAGTTCGACGTCAAGCCGCGCGAAGAAGGCTCGCTGCTGATGACCCTGCTGGTCAGCTGGGGCCCCATGCTGCTCCTGATTGGCGTGTGGGTGTACTTCATGCGCCAGATGCAGGGCGGCGGCAAGGGCGGCGCCTTCAGCTTCGGCAAGTCCAAGGCGCGCATGCTGGACGAAAACAACAACACCGTCACCTTTGCCGACGTGGCCGGCTGCGACGAGGCCAAGGAGGAGGTCAAGGAGGTGGTTGACTTCCTGAAAGACCCGCAAAAATTCCAGAAGCTGGGCGGGCGCATTCCGCGCGGCCTGCTGCTGGTCGGCCCGCCGGGCACCGGCAAGACCCTGCTGGCCAAGTCGATCGCGGGCGAGGCCAAGGTGCCGTTCTTCAGCATCTCGGGCTCCGACTTCGTCGAGATGTTCGTCGGCGTGGGCGCGGCGCGCGTGCGCGACATGTTCGAGAACGCCAAGAAGAATGCCCCCTGCATCATCTTCATCGACGAGATCGACGCCGTGGGCCGCCAGCGTGGCGCGGGCCTGGGCGGCGGCAACGACGAGCGCGAGCAGACCCTCAACCAGATGCTGGTCGAGATGGACGGTTTCGAGACCAACCTGGGCGTGATCGTGGTGGCCGCCACCAACCGTCCCGACATCCTGGATGCGGCGCTGCTGCGCCCCGGCCGCTTCGACCGCCAGGTCTACGTCACGCTGCCCGACATCCGCGGCCGCGAGCAGATCCTGAACGTGCACATGCGCAAGGTGCCGATCGGCCAGGACGTCAACGCCAGCGTCATCGCGCGCGGCACGCCGGGCATGAGCGGCGCTGACCTGGCCAACCTGTGCAACGAAGCCGCCCTGATGGCCGCGCGCCGCAATGCGCGCGTGGTCGAGATGCAGGATTTCGAGCGCGCCAAGGACAAGATCTTCATGGGCCCCGAGCGCAAGAGCATGGTCATGCCCGAGGAAGAGCGCCGCAACACGGCCTACCACGAGAGCGGCCACGCGCTGATCGGCAAGCTGCTGCCCAAGTGCGACCCGGTGTACAAGGTCACCATCATCCCGCGCGGCCGGGCCCTGGGCGTGACCATGAGCCTGCCCGAGACCGATCGCTACGGCTACGACAAGGAGTACATGCTGCACCAGATCAGCATGCTGTTTGGCGGGCGCATCGCCGAAGAAGTGTTCATGCACCAGATGACCACCGGCGCCAGCAACGACTTCGAGCGCGCCACCAACCTGGCGCGCGACATGGTGATGAAGTACGGCATGAGCGAGGCCCTGGGCCCCATGGTCTATGCCGAGAACGAGGGCGAGGTGTTCCTGGGCCGCAGCGTGACCAAGACCACCAATATCTCCGAGGAGACCATGCAGAAGGTCGATCTGGAAATCCGCCGCATCATCGACCAGCAGTACGCGCTGGCGCGCAAGCTGATCGAAGACAACCAGGACAAGATGCACGCCATGGCCAAGGCGCTGCTGGACTGGGAAACCATCGACGCCGAGCAGATCGACGACATCATGGCCGGCCGCGACCCGCGTCCACCCAAGGACTGGACGCCGCGCACGCCCCCCTCGGGCGGCCCCAGCGGCGGCACCCCGGCCGAGGCCAAACCGGCCGAGCCGGCGCCGACGGCGGCCTGAATCGAATCAGGCGCCTTCAAAACAGCCGAACGCAGAGGACGCACAGGCTGCGCAGAGGACGCAAAAGAATCCAAAAAAATGGTTTCTTTTGCGTCCTCTGCGTTGTTTTCGCGTCCTTTGCGCCCGGTTTTTCTTGCTCGGCGTTCCACAGCCCATGAACCGCTGGCAGACCTCGCGCTTCGACCTTGACCTGGCGCTGCCCAAGATCATGGGCATCGTCAACGTCACGCCAGATTCGTTCTCGGATGGCGGCGCGCACGCCACGCCAGCCGCCGCGCTGCGCCACTGCGAGCAGTTGCTGCGTGACGGCGCCGACATGCTGGACATCGGCGGCGAATCCACCCGCCCCGGCAGCCCGCCGCTGCCGCTGGATGAAGAGCTGGCGCGCGTGCTGCCGGTGCTGGCCGGCGCCGTCAAATTGGGCGTGCCGGTTTCGGTGGATACCTACAAGGCCGAGGTGATGCAGGCCGCGCTGGACTTGGGCGCCGACATTGTCAACGACGTGTGGGCGCTGCGCCAGCCCGGCGCGGCCGATGTGGTGGCGCGCCACGGCAGTTGCGGCGTGTGCCTGATGCACATGCACCGCGACCCGCAGACCATGCAGGCCGCGCCGATGGCGGGCGACGCCGTGCCCCAGGTGCTCCAGTTTTTGCAGCGCGCCGCGCACGACCTGCAAGCGCTGGGGGTCGACAAGGCCCGCATCGTGCTGGACCCGGGCATTGGTTTTGGCAAGACCGTGGCGCAAAACTTCGCCCTGCTGGCGCGCCAGCGCGAGCTGCTGGCGCCGGGCTATCCGCTGCTGGCCGGCTGGTCGCGCAAGTCATCGCTGGGCGCGGCCTTGCAGGGCGATGCACCCGCGCCGCCGCCGCCGGCCGAGCGTGTGGCCGCCAGCGTGGCCGCCGCCCTGCTGGCGGTCGAGCGCGGCGCGCGCATCGTGCGCGTGCACGACGTGCGCGAGACGGTGCAGGCGCTGGCGGTGTGGCGGCAGGTGCAGGGGGTTTCGCGGATTTGAGGCGCCAGGGGCCGCCAGCGCACGCCATTCAAGCGATGAAAGCTATTGTATTAATAGCGTTTTGGGCCTGTGTTCCGTGTCACAATCCGTCGCCGGCGCCCAGCCGGCGGTCCGGCCGGCCCGCTTGCGGTGCGCGGCGGACCTTCTCCGTTCGTTCTCTCAAACAACCTCAAACCAGAGAATCACTTCATGAACGCCTCCCGCCTTGCTTTGTCCCTTGCTTCGCTTGCTGGCCTGCTGGTCGCGTGTGCCGGCGCCCCGTCGACGCAGCCCGTCACACCGGCGTCGATTCAGCCGCCCAGCGACGCCAAGCTCTTCCTCGAGACGTCGGCCAAAGGCGCTCAGGTGTACCAGTGCGAGCAGAAGGCGGACTCGACCTACGGGTGGGTCTTCAAGGCACCGGATGCAACGCTTGCCACCGTGTCGGGGGCCCCGGCGGGCAAGCACTACGCCGGTCCCACCTGGGAGGCGCCGGACGGCAGCAAGGTGGTCGCTGCGGCCGTCGCAAGCGATCCCGGCCCGTCGCCGTCGGCCATTCCTTGGCTGTTGCTGGCGGCAAAGTCCCACGCTGGCAAGGGCGTCTTCGCCGACGTGCGATTCATTCAACGCGTTCGCACCACGGGTGGCATCGCACCCACCGGCGCTTGCACCGCATCGAACCTCAAGAGCGAGGCGCGCGTTCCCTATACGGCGACGTACCTCTTCTTCCGCTAGAACGCACGCGTCCAAGGCCGGGCCCTTGGTGCGGCCATCGTCCGACCCGGGTCGAATCGTCGCGATGCGGCTAGTCCCCAAATTCGCGCAGCGGCGCCAGCGACGGAAACGCCGCCGCGCGCTTGGCCTGCAGGGCGCTCACGGCCTCGCGCACGTGGGCGTTGCTCCAGATCGCCCCCTGCACCCAGCCCATCTGGCGCAGGCTGTCATGCGTCGTGTGTTCGCGCGCGTAGTCGATCACCTGCTTGCTGCCCCAGATGGCGACCGGCGGCTTGGTGGCGATCTCGCGCGCGCAGGCCATCGCGCCGTCCAGGCATGCGGCGGGTGACTCGAAAACCTCGTTGACCAGGCCCACCTCGCGGGCGCGCGCCGCGGGCATGCGCCGGCCGGTGTAGGCCAGCTCTTTCACCACGCCCAGCGGCACCAGCTTGGGCAGGCGCTGCAGGGTGCCCACGTCGGCCACCAGGCCGATGTTGATCTCCTGGATGCAGAAAAACGCCTCCTGCGAGGCATAGCGGATGCAGGCCGCTGTCACCAGGTCCACCGCGCCGCCGATGCAGCCGCCCTGGATGGCCGCAATCACCGGGATTCGCAGCGTCTCCAGCCGCGTGAAGGTCGCCTGCAACCCGGCCAGCAGGTCGAAGATGGCGGCGCGCCCCTCGGGGCTTTGGTCGTCCATCTGGATGCTGGTGCCGAACACCTCCAGCGCCATGCCGGCCGAGAAATGCTTGCCAGTGCTGGAGATCACCAGCACGCGGGCGTCGGTGTCCCGGTGCAACTGGGCCAGCACGGCGTCCAGCTCGCGCCAGAAGGCGGGGTCCATGGTGTTCATCGCCTGCGGGCGGCACAGCACCAGATGGGCGATGTGATCGTGGACGGAGAACTCGAAGCGGCTCAAGGCGGGCAAGGTCATGGCGGGGTGCTCGGGGAGTTGCGGCAGGCTTGATTCTGACCGGCCGCGACTTGCGCGCGGCGCGCATCGGCGACAAGGAGCGCCCGGCGCCATGCGCTACGATTCTTGCCGAATCTTGCTTTCAACAAGGAGACACGCATGTCCGTTCAGGGTTTCGATCCGGCCCGCCTGGCCCGCATCAAGACGCACTTTGCCGCCTACGTCCAGGATGGCCGCCTGCCCGGCTGGCAGGTGCAGGTCAGCCGCCGCGGCGAGATCGTCTATCGCGAAAATTGCGGCCATCGCGACCTCGAGGCCAAGCTGCCGATCGAGGACGACACGGTGTTTCGCATCTATTCGATGACCAAGCCGATCACCTCGGTCGCGGCCATGATGCTGTACGAGGAAGGGCGCTTCGAGCTGACCGACCCGGTGGCCAAGTACATCCCCGCCTTTGCCAACCTGCGCGTGCTGGAGGGCGGCCCCGCCATCAAGCCCGTCACGCGGCCGGCCACGCAGCCCATGCGCATCGTGCACCTGCTCAACCACACCTCGGGCCTGACCTACGGCTTTCACCACATCCACGTGCAGGACGAGATTTACCGCAACGCCGGCTACGAATGGAGCGTGCCCAAGGGCCACACGCTGGAGCGGGCGGTGGACGACTGGGCGCGCCTGCCGCTGCGCTTCGACCCCGGCACGCGCTGGAACTACTCGGTGGCCACCGACGTCCTGGGCCGCCTGGTCGAGGTCATCTCGGGGCAGACGCTGGCCGAGTTCTTCCAGCAGCGCATCTTCGACCCCCTGGGCATGAAGGACACGTCTTTTTCGGTGCGCGGCAGCCTCGGCAAGCGCCTGGGCGCGCTCTACATTCCCAACGCCAAGGGCAAGGCCACGCGCAACGACGACTTCGGCAACGTCGCGCGCGCCAAACCCACGTTTTTGTCGGGCGGCGGCGGCCTGCTGTCCACCACGCAGGACTACCACCGCTTCACGCAAATGCTGCTGCGTGGCGGTGAGCTGGACGGCGCGCGCCTGCTGGGCAGCCGCACGCTGCGCTACATGACGCGCAACTCGCTGCCCGGCGGGCAGGACCTGGTGCAGTTCGGCATTCCGCTGTTTGCCGAGGTCAAGTTCGACGGCCAGGGCTTTGGCCTGGGCTTTTCGGTGCTGCAAGACCCGATGGCCGCCGGCACGCTGGGCACCGCCGGCGAGTTCGGCTGGGGCGGTGCTGCCAGCACCGCCTTCTGGGTCGATCCGAAGGAAGAAATCACCGCCATCTTCATGACGCAGCTGCTGCCGTCGAGCACCTGGCCCATCCGCACGCAGCTGCGGCAACTGGTCTATTCGGCGCTGGTGGACTGAACGTCGAACAGCGGCAAGCTCGTGCCGCCGGGCGCCTCGG
Source organism: Pseudomonadota bacterium (assembly GCA_018241325.1). Taxonomy (GTDB): domain Bacteria; phylum Pseudomonadota; class Gammaproteobacteria; order Burkholderiales; family Burkholderiaceae_C; genus Ottowia. The sequence continues at coordinate 55,971 of JAFEEB010000036.1, forward strand.
GCTGCGCGGGCGGTACGTCGCTCGCATGCATCAGCGAGCCCACGCGCACGCCCAGCAGGCGCAGGCGGCGGCTCAGGTCCACGCGCTTGAGGCACTGGCCGGCGACTTGGCGGATGCGGTGCGCGTCGTTGGTGTATTCGGCCATCGTCTGGTCGCGCGTGGCGATCTTGAAGTCGTCAAAGCGCAGCTTGATGCCGATGGTCTTGCCCACGTAGCCCTTGCGTTGCAAGTCCGCCGCCACCTGCTGCGCCAGCTCGGTAAAGATGGCCCCCAGCTCGGCGCGGTCGCGCACGGCGTGCAGGTCACGATCGAAGGTGGTTTCGCGGCTCATGCTGACGGGCTCGCTTTCGGTCACCACCGGGCGCTCGTCGCGGCCCCAGGCGGCTTGGTGCAGCCAGGCGCCATGGCTGGGGCCAAAGTGCTCGATCAGCCAAGCCGGCTCGCGCGCCGCCAGTTCGCCAATGGTGTGGATGCCGTGCTCTTGCAGGCGGGCGTCGGACTTGGGGCCGATGCCGTTGATCTTGCGGCAGGGTAGGGGCCAGATCAGCGTTTGCACGTCCTGCTCGTGCACGATGCTGATGCCGTTCGGTTTGTTGAATTCGCTCGCCATCTTGGCCAGCAGCTTGTTGGGCGCCACGCCCACCGAGCAGCTCAGGCCCGTGGCCTGCAGAATGCTTTTTTGCAAAAGCCGCGCCAGCACGCGCCCGCCCTCGCGCTGGCCACCGGGCACGTCGGTGAAGTCGATGTACACCTCGTCGATGCCGCGGTCTTCCATGACGGGCGCGATGTCCACGATGACCTGCTTGAAGGCGCGCGAATATTTGCGGTACTCGGCAAAGTCCACCGGCAGCAAGATGGCCTGCGGGCACAGGCGCGCGGCCTTCATCAGCCCCATGGCCGAGCCCACGCCGAAGGCGCGCGCCGCATAGCTGGCGGTGGTGATGACGCCGCGGCCCACGTAGTCCCTCAGCAGCGGAAAAAAGTCCACCGGAATGTCGGGCAGGTCGGCCGGCGTCCACGCGCGCTCGGGGCGCTCGGTGTTCAGGCGCTCGATCAGTTCATCTTCATGCCGGCGCGCGCCACCGATGACCACGGGCAGGCCCTTGAGTTGCGGGTAGCGCAGCCACTCGACACTGGCGTAGAACGCGTCCATGTCGAGGTGGGCGATGCGGCGAATCATGGCTGGAGGCACGGAGCACGATTGTCGCGCTCCGCGGCCCAGCCCGATCGAGCGGCCGCAAAGCAGGCCGTGCCAGCGAAGGCCGTGGCCGGACCTGCGCCGGCCACTGGCCTTGTGTCCCCCCTGGAGGGACGGCGCGAAGCGACGCAAGGGGGTTAAGGTTTCGCGGGGAGCACCGTCGCGCTGCAATCCCCAAAGCCGATGCGCGCGGCGCCCGGCTTCTCGCACCAGCCGCGCAGCAGGATGGCGTCGCCATCTTCCACCCAGGTGCGCACCTCGCCGTTGGGCAGATGGATCGGGTTCTTGCCGCCCGCCGTCAGCTCGATCAGCGCGCAGGCGGCATCCAGCGTGGGGCCCGACAGCGTGCCCGTGCCCAGCAAATCGCCCGCTTGCAGGTTGCAGCCGTTCACCGTGTGGTGGGCCAGCATCTGCGCCGCGCTCCAGTAGGCGTGGCGGTAGTTGGTCAGCGCCAGGCGCACGGGAGCGCTTTGGGCCTGGCGCATCTTCGTCGTCTCGATCAGGGCTTCAAGCTGGATGTCAAAACCGCCGCCAGCGCTGTGCGCCTCGCTGGCCAGATAGGGCAGGGGCTGCGGGTCGGCGGCCGGCCGCGTGAAGGGCACGCGGTACGGCGCCAGCGCCTCCATCGTCACCACCCAGGGCGCGACGGTGGAGGCGAAGTTCTTGGCCAAAAACGGCCCCAGCGGCTGGTACTCCCAGGGCTGGATGTCGCGCGCCGACCAGTCGTTGAACAGCGCCAGGCCGAAGATGTGCGATTCGGCATCGTCAAGCGCCACCGCATCGCCCAGCGCATTGCTCTGGCCGATGAACACGCCCAGCTCCAGCTCGATGTCCATGCGGGCGCTGGGCTTGAGGACCGGCGCCTCGGCGTCGGGCGCCTTGACCTGTCCGCGCGGCCGATGAAAGTCCTGCCCCGAGACGATGACCGACGAGGCCCGCCCGTGATAGCCGATCGGAATCCACTTGTAGTTGGGCATCAGCGGGCTGTCGGGGCGAAACAGCCGCCCGATGTTGGTGGCGTGGTGCACCGAGGTGTAGAAGTCGGTGTAGTCGCCGATGCGCGCCGGCACGGTGTATTCGGCCTGGCTCTGGGCCACCAGGCAGGGCTGGAGCGTTGCCTCCTGCTTTGACCCGGTTTGCAATGCTTTGGATAGCGCCGCGCGTAGCAAGGACAAGGGCTTGGGGCCCAGGCTCATCAAATGATTGAGCGTGGGCTCGGCCGCGGCCCGGGCCACGGGCAGTGCGTCGCCCGTGAACACGCCGGCGCCCACGGCCGCAGCCATGTCCACGATCTGGTCGCCGATGGCCACGCCGCCGCGCCAGGCTTGGCCCGAGCCCTTGCGCCGGAAGATGCCGTGCGGCAGGTTCTGGATGGGGAAGTCGCCGTTGCCGTCGTTGGCGGACCCGACCCAGCTGGTGAGTTGCGGGTCGTGGGTGGCGTTGAGGGGTAGCATGGCGGGCCTCACAAGTCGCGGGATCGAAATCGGTTGGGTGCGAGCATAGCCGCAAGTGCCGCTGGCTGGAAAGGACGGCGGCTGTCCAAGCGGCGCGGCGGGCCGCTTTGGGGCGCGCCGTGACAAAACCGCGTCAAGATGCGATAATCGTGGGCTCGCGCAAAAACGCATGCGTTTTGCGCAGACAGACCGCATCTTCCTTCTCGCGTCTTCGTTCTCGCTTTCGGCCGCCCGGTTTCTGGGCCGGCTTGCATGAATCAAAACCGATGTGCGCTTCGCGCATCGGCTGGTTCCTTAAAGGCTGCGATCACCCACCGGTGATCACCAGCAACGCTGTCGGATGGTGGGTGTCGATTCATGAACCCGGCGCGCCAACGCATCTCTTGACGCGTGCGCCATCCACCGACAAGCACGGGCTGCGCCGTGCCGTTAGAGAAAGCCATTTTCATCATGACCTCTTTCGAGGATAGCAGCGCCATGGCGCTGGAAATCTCTGCGCCCGAAGCCGTCCAGGCCGAAGCCGCCCCCAACCCCTTTGCCGCCCTGGGCCTGGCGCCCGAACTGCTGGCCGCCGTGGCCGACCTGGGCTTTAGCGCGCCCACGCCCGTGCAGCAGCGCGCCATTCCGCTGGCGCTGACGCAAGGCGCTGGCAACACCAACGACCTGATGGTCAGCAGCCAGACCGGCAGCGGCAAGACCGCCGCCTTTTTGCTGCCCGTGCTGCACACGCTGCTCGCCATGCAGCGCGAGGCCGCCGCGCGCGACAAAGCCGCGTGGGACGCCAAGGTGGCGCAGGCCCTGGCCAAGGGCGAGGCGGCCCCCAAAAAGCCGCGCCGCCACAACCCCACGGACGCGCGCCGCTTCAAGCCCGCCGTGCCCGGCGCGCTGGTGCTGTGCCCCACGCGCGAACTGGCGCAGCAGGTGGCGCGCGACGCCATCGATCTGGTCAAGCACTGCCGCAACCTGCGCATCGCCACCGTGGTGGGCGGCATGCCCTACCGCGAGCAGATCGCCCAGCTGCAAAACGCCGCACTGGTGGTGGCCACGCCCGGCCGCCTGCTGGATTTGGCCAGCAACGGCCAGATCGTGCTCGATCAGGTGCGCTTTCTGGTGGTCGATGAGGCCGACCGCATGCTGGACCTGGGCTTTGCCGACGCGCTGGCCGAAATTCATCAGCTGACGGCCCAGCGCCAGCAGACCATGATGTTCTCGGCCACCTTTGCCGCGCCCATTCAGCAATTGGCCCTGCGCGTGATGCACGACGGCGGCACGCGCGTGCAGCGCCTGCAGATCGACACGCCGCAGCAAAGCCACGCCAACATCCGCCAGGAGTTGTATTGGGCCGACAGCCCCGAGCACAAGCGGCGCCTGCTGGACTACTGGCTGCGCGACCCCAGCATTGGGCAAGCCATCGTGTTTGCCTGCACGCAGATCGAGTGCGACGAGCTGGCCGGTGACTTGCAGCAAGCCGGCTTTGCCGCCGTGGCGCTGCACGGCGCGCTCAGCCAGTCGCTGCGCAACCGGCGCCTGCGCTCGCTGCGCGAAGGCAAGGTGCAAATCCTGGTGGCCACCGACGTGGCCGCGCGCGGCATCGACGTGCCCAGCATCACCCACGTGATCAACCACGGCCTGCCCATGAAGGCCGAGGACTACACGCACCGCATCGGCCGCACCGGCCGCGCCGGGCGCGACGGCCTGGCCGTGACGCTGGCCGAGATTCGCGACCGCCGCCGCCTGGCCGAGATCGAAGGCCACACGCGCCAGCCCTTCAACGCGCTGACGATCGACGGGCTGGAGCCCACGCGGCACTTTCCGCCCATCGCCCAGCACACACCGGGCCGCAAGGGCAGTGCGCCCCGCCGCGGCAACGGCCCGCGCCAGGGCGAGCCGCATCGCGCCGGCGCGCGTGCCGGCTTCGGGGCCAAGGCCCCGTTCAAGGCCAAATCAGGCTTTGGCGCTGAAGGCAAGGGCGCAGGCAGCTATAAAAACAGCAGCAAACCGGCGCCGCGCTCGCATGCCGGCCGCCCGGCTGCGCCGCGCGCCAAGGCCTACAGCCCGGCGCGTTGAGCGCCTTGCGGACCGGGCGCTGCCCGGGCACGCCGATCGGGCGCCGTCAAGGCGCATCGGGCACCAGCACCGCCGCGCCCTGAAAGCGCCCGGCGCGCAAGTCGTCCATCGCCTGCCCGGCGGCCTGCAGCGGATAGCGCCGGGTGTGCACCCGCAGCGGTGGCAGGGTGCGCAGCGCGTCGAAGAACTCGCGCGCGTCGGCCCGCGTGAGGTTGGCCACCGACAGCAACTGGCGTTCCTGCCACAGCAGTGCGTAGGGGAAGGCCGGAATGTCGCTCATGTGGATGCCGCCGCACACCACGCGCCCACCCTTGCGCACGGCTTTCAGCGCCAGCGGCACCAGCGCGCCGACGGGAGCAAACAAGATGGCGGCGTCCAGCGGCTCGGGCGGCGCCTGAACGGAGTCGCCCACCCAGGCGCAGCCCAGTTCGCGCGCGTGCTGCTGCGTCGCCGTGTCACCCGCGCGCGTGAAGGCATGCACGCGCCGGCCTTGCGCGACGGCCACCTGCGCAATCAGGTGGGCGGCCGCCCCAAAGCCGTACAGGCCGAGCACCCGCGCATCCGCGCCGGCCATGCGCAGCGATCGCCAGCCGATCAGGCCGGCGCACAGCAGCGGTGCGGCGCTGGCGTCGTCCAGCGCCAGGTGATCCAGCGGCACGCAGAAGTCGGCCCGCGCGACGAGGTGCGTGGCAAAGCCGCCGTCGCGCGTGCAGCCGGTGAACTCGGGCGCATCGCACAGGTTTTCCTGTCCCGCCAGGCAGTAGCGGCAGTGCCCGCAACTGCCACCCAGCCAGGGCACGCCCACGCGCTGGCCCACGTGCCAGTCGGTCACGCCCGCACCCAGCGCATCGACGGTGCCGACCACCTCGTGGCCCGGCACCACGGGCCAGCGCGCCATCGGCAGGTCGCCGTCTTGCAGGTGCAGGTCGGTGCGGCACACGGCGCAGGCGCGCACGCGCAGCCGCACCTCGCCGGCGCCCGGCTCGGGAAGGGGGCGCTGCTCGGCACGCAGCGTCTCGCGTGCGCCGCGCAGCACCATGGCAAGCGACTTTTCTTCGGCGGGGGCGGGGCTGTTCATGGCCGGTTTGGGCTTGATCCCCATTGTGCGCCAGCGGCGGCCGTGTCCGTCGCTGCGGGGCCGGCGCTCATCAGCGAACGGGCAACGGACATGCAGGAGATGGCGTTCTCTTTGCGCCTGCGGCCTGCGGCCTGCGGCGTCGGGCGACTTCGGTCGTTCGTCGCCCCGCGGGGATCAGGCCAGCACGCGCCCCGGATTCATGATGCCCTGTGGGTCGAGCGCGTCCTTGATGGCGTGCATCAGCCGCAGCGCCACGGGCGACTTGTAGCGCGGCAGCTCGTGCGCCTTCAGGCTGCCGATGCCGTGCTCGGCGCTGATCGAGCCGTGGTGGCGCGCCACGGTGTCGAACACCAGGGTGTTGATGCGCTTTTCTTCGTCGCGCAAAAAAGCCTTGCCATCGGCGCCCTCGGGCGCCTGCACGTTGTAGTGCAGGTTGCCGTCGCCCAGGTGGCCGAAGTTGACCAGGCGCACGCCGGCAATTTCGCGGGCCAGCAGAGCATCGGCCTCGGCGACGAAAGCCGGGATGCGCGCCGTCGGGATGCTGATGTCGTGCTTGATGTTCAGGCCCTCTTCGGCCTGCGCCAGCGGAATGCTCTCGCGGATGTGCCACAGGCCCTTGGCCTGCGCCAGGCTCTCGGCCACCACGGCGTCGCTGACGCAACCCTTGTCCAGCGCGGCTTCCAGCAAACGCTCGAAGAGGCCGCGGGCGTGGCCTTCGCCTTCGTGGTCGGAGTTCTCCAACAAAACACAGTATGGAGCCCCCACGCTCCCCGCTTCGGGTGGTTCGCTGCCCCCCGAGGGGGCCCCGCCTTGCTTGGGGCGGCCCGGCGCGGCGGCGGACGGCGCAACAAAGGGCACACGCAACTGCGGATAGTGCTTGTCCACCAGGCTGAGCGCAAACTGCCCCATCACCTCGAAGCCCGTCAGGCCCGCGCCCAGGTGCTGATGCGCCAGGCCCAGCAAGTCCACCGCGGCCTGCATCGAGGGCACGGCCGCCCAGGCCGTCAGTCGCGCGGCCGGAAGCGGATACAGCTTCATCGTCGCGGCGGTGATGATGCCCAGCGTGCCTTCGCTGCCGATGAACAGATCGCGCAGGTCGTAACCCGTGTTGTCCTTGCGCAGCCCGGTGAGGCCTTCCCAGATCTCGCCCTGCGCCGTGACCACTTCGAGGCCCAGGCACAGCTCGCGCGTGTTGCCGTAGCGCACCACGGCCGTGCCGCCGGCATTGGTGCCCAGGTTGCCGCCGATGGTGCAACTGCCCTCGGCCGCCAGACTGAGCGGAAACAGAAAGCCGGCCTGCTCCGCCGCCGCTTGCAGGTTCTGCAAGATCGCGCCGGCCTCCACCGTCATGCTCAGGTTGGCGCCGTCGATGGTGCGCACCGCGTCCATGCGGCGCAGGCTGAGCACGACCTGCGTGCCGCTGCCGTCGGGCACCGAGCCCACCGACAGGCCCGTGTTGCCGCCCTGCGGCACGATGGACGCGCCGTGCGCCGCGCAGGCGCGCACCACGGCGGCCACCTCGGCCGTGTTGGCGGGGCGCACCACGGCCAGCGCCTTGCCGTGCTCGCGGCCGCGCCAGTCGCGTTCGTAGCTGCTCAGGTCGCCCTCGGTCAGCACGTGGGCGGCGCCCACGGCTTGGCGCAGCGTGTCGAGAAGGGGAGCGTGGGTGGTCATGGCAGATCGCTATCAAAAACAGAGCTTGTCGCGCTTGTCCAGCACGGGTGGGAGGTCAAAAAATCGATGTCTTCTGTTGTGGCGCCGCCGGCCCCTCACCCCTCCCTCTCCCCGGAGGGGCGAGGGCGATCGGCCTTGTGGGTTTGAGTCCCCTCTCCTCCAATGATGCGCAGTCGATCGGCTTGGTGGGTTTTGCCCCCTCTCCCTCTGGGAGAGGGTAGGGGTGAGGGCCAGCAGCGGCGCACCGTCCACCAGCGCTCATGAGCCCACCGACGCCCGCGCTTGCCGCAGCCGCAGCCGCACGTGCGCCGTGCACGCCACGAACAGCGTCAGCACCAGCACGATCTCGGCGGCGGCCAGCCACGATGCGGGCGCGCGTTCGGTGCTGGCGCGCACCACGCCTTCGATGAAGTACAGCCACACCAACAGCGTCAGCCAGCGGTAGGTGTGCATGCGAAAGCGCAGCAGGCCGGGCAGGGCCGCGGCCAGCGGCAGCACCTTCAGCGCCCACCAACTGCCGCCCGGGCGCAGCGGGGCCAGCCACAGCTCCCAGGCCAGGCCCAGCGCAATCAGGGCCAGGGTGGTGGTGACGGCCAGCGCGCGCGTGACGCGGGCGGCGCGCGAGGGCGCCGCCGCAATCGCGCAAACGTCTGACAGGGGGATGGACATGGGCGATGGCATCATACAAAGCATGATTGTCTCCTCCCTGCGCGAACGTTTGAACCAGCTGGTGGCCGACGTGACCGCGATCCCGCTGTGGCCCACGCTCACCACGCTGTGGGAGCGCTTTCAGCAAGACCGGCTGGGCCTGAACGCCAGCTCGCTCACCTACACCACGGTGCTGGCGCTGGTGCCATTTTTTGCCGTGGTGCTGTCGGTGTTCACGGCCTTTCCGGTGTTTGGCCAGATGCAGGGGGCGCTGCAGCAATGGCTGCTCACCAGCCTGGTGCCGGCCGGCATTGCCGAGAACGTGATGGGCTACCTGACGCAGTTTGCCGGCAAGGCCAGCCAGTTGGGTCTGCTGGGTCTGGTCGGCCTGACGGTGACGGCGGTGATGCTGATGCTGACCATCGACACCACGCTCAACCAGATCTGGCGTGCGCAGCGCCCGCGTCCGCTGAGCCAGCGCATCCTGGTGTATTGGGCCGCACTCACGCTGGGCCCGCTGTTGCTGAGCGCCAGCCTGGCCATCACGTCGTATGTGGTCACCGTGTCCCGGGGCTGGTTGCCCGACATGCCGCTGGGTCTCGACGTGGGGCTGGCCGTCCTGCAATTCTTGCTGATGACCGGCGGCTTTACGCTGCTGTACCGCTACGTGCCGAACACGCCCGTGCGCTGGCGGCATGCGCTCATCGGCGCCGTGTTCGTCACCGCCGGCCTGGCCCTGGCGCGGCAGGTGCTGGGGCTGTATCTGGGGCGCATTCCCACCTATTCGGTCATCTATGGCGCCTTCGCCACGGTGCCGATCCTGCTGCTGTGGATCTACGTCGGCTGGCTGATCGTGCTGCTGGGCGCCGTCATCGCGGCCTATCTGCCCACGCTGCTCTCGGGCGCCGTGCGGCGCGGCGGCGGGCCGGGGTGGGAGTTTCAGCTCGCCATCGAGGCGCTGCGCGCGCTGGCGCAGTCGCATGCCGATGGCGCGCATGGCCTCACGCGCCCGCAACTGGCGCGTGCGCTGGAGGTCGATGGCCTGCAACTGGCGCCGGTGCTGAACGCGTTGGAAGCGCTGGACTGGATCGGCGAGCTCAGCACCCAGCGCGAGAACGAAGAGCCGCGCCTGGTGCTGCTGGCCGACCCGGCGGGCACGAGCCTGGCGCCGCTGGTGGATCGCCTGCTGCTGGCGCCGACGGCCATACCCGGCCTGGCGGGGCAAGACAAGCCGTGGTCGGCCCTGATGCTGGCGGACGTCGCGACGCCTCGACCGAAAGACGCTCAGGCGCTCAAATAGCGCGCCTGGCTGGGCGCGATGCCCAGGCGCACCGCCGCGCCGGGCTCGAACATCACGACGCCGGCGTCGTGCGGTTGGTCGCAGATCAGCGCGACCTCGCCCACGCGCACGCGGTAGCGCGAGAACTCGCCCAGAAACTCGGCGCTCTCGACCCGGCCGTCGAGCCACACGCGCGCGGCGTCGCCCGCCGCGCCTGCGGCCGTGATGTGCATCTGGTGCGGGCGAAAGGCCAGCGTGGCCGCGCCCAGGGCGGGCGGCTGGGCGGGCGCGGGCAGGGTCAGGCGGCCCAGGCCCTGCGCGTCGAAGCAGAGGGTTTGGCCATCCAGCGCGGTGACGGTGCCCTCCAGCAGATTGGCGGTGCCGACAAAGCCGGCCACGAAGCGGTTGCGCGGCTCGTCGTACAGACCGGCGGCGGTGCCCACCTGCTGCAAGATGCCCTGGTCCAGCACGGCCATGCGGTCGGCGGTGGTCATGGCTTCTTCCTGGTCGTGGGTGACGAAGATGGTGGTCAGGCCCAGCGTGCGTTGCAGGTTCTTCAGCTCATCGCGCATCTGCACGCGCAGGTGCTTGTCCAGGTTGGACAGCGGCTCGTCCAGCAGCAGCAGCTTGGGCTCGATCACGATCGTGCGCGCCAGCGCCACGCGCTGCTGCTGGCCGCCCGACAGCTGCCCGGGGCGGCGCTGGCCGTAGTCCTGCAGGCCGACCAGCGCCAGCGCGGCGCCGACCTTGCGGCGGATGGCGTCACGGCTCTCGCGCCGCTCCACCAGGCCAAAGGCCACGTTGTCCCACACCGTCATGTGCGGCCACAGGGCGTAGTTCTGAAACACCATGCCCACGCCGCGCCGGTGCGGCGGCACGCCGGAGATGTCCTGGCCATCGACCAGCAGCTCGCCGCTTTGGTGCTGGTTGAAGCCGGCAATGAGGCGCAGCAGCGTGGACTTGCCCGAGCCCGAGGGGCCGAGCAGGGCAAAGAATTCGCCCGGCTCGATCTTCAGGTTGACGTCGCGCAGCACGGGCGTGGCGCCATAGGCCAGGCTGATGTGCCGGCATTCGAGGGAGGCCTTGTGGGTGCTCATGGATCAAGCCTTTGCCGTGGCGGCCACGGTGGTGCGCGAGCGCTCGACGAAGCGGTGCGACAAATAGGTGCCCAGCGCCACCACCAGCACGGCCAGCACCGCCAGCGCCGCGCCCGGCCCGCGCCCGGCGATGCTTTGCATGTACAGGTAGATGCCCAGGCTCATGGGCGCCTGGCTTTCGGTGGACACCAGCACCAGCGTGGCCGACAGCTCCACCGCCGCGGTGATGAAGCTGGTGACAAACCCCGCCAGAATGCCGCCGGCCATCAGCGGCACCATCACGCGCCGGATGGTGGACAGGCGCGAGGCGCCCACGCTTTGCGCCGCTTCTTCCAGCGACACATGCACCTGCTGCAGCGCCGCCATGCACGCGCGCAGCGCGTAGGGCAGGCGCCGCACGGCGTAGGCCAACATGATGAGCACCCAGGTTTGCACCACCAGGGTGTCGGTGAAGGGCAGGGTCACGCCTTTGAACAGGCGCAGGTAGCCGATGGCCAGCACCAGGCCCGGGATGGCCAGCGCGGCAGAGGCCAGGTGGTCGAGCCACTGGCGCCCCGGCAGGCGGGTGCGCAAGATCAGGTAGGCAATCGCGGTGCCGATCACCACGTCCAGCCCCGCGGCCAGCACGCAGTACAGCAGCGTGTTGCCGATCATGCCCTTGGCGTCGCTGAAGATGGTGGCGTAGTGCGCCAGCGTGTAGGCGTCGGGCAGAACCGAAAAGCTCCACACCTGGGCGAACGACATCAGCAGGATGCCGATGTGCGGCGCCAGCACGATGAGTAGCACGAGCACGATCCAGCCGTAGGCAAGCAGCGCTTCCCACTTTGACAGGCGCCGCTTTTGCAGCGCGGCGCCGCCCTTTTGCAGCGTGGCGTAGTCGCGCCCCTTCATCACGCGCGCGGCCAGCCACAGCGCCAGGATCGAGAAGCCGATCATGATCACGCTGATGACGTAGCCCAGCGGGTCGTCCACCCCCACCGAGGTGATGCGCAGATAGGCCTGCGGCGCCAGCATGTTGGTGATGCCCATCACCAGCGGCGTGCCCAGATCGTCGAACACCTTGACGAACACCAGCGCCGCACCGGCCAGATAGCCCGGCATGGCCAGAGGAAAGATCACGCGCCTGAAGAGGCGCCAGCCGCGCGCGCCCAGGTTGAGGGCCGACTCCTCCATCGCGCCGTCGATGTTGCGCATGGCGGCCACCAGGTTGAGCAGGATGAAGGGAAAGTAGTGGATGCTCTCGACGAAGGTCACGCCCACCAGCCCGTCCATGATGGGAATGGTGAAGCCCAGCCAGTCGTCCAGCAGCAGGTTGACCGAGCCGTTCTTGCCAAAGATGAGTTGCAGCGCCACCGCGCCCACGAAGGGCGGCATGACCAGGGGCAGCACGCCCAGGGTCTGGATGGCGAGCGCGCCGCGGAACTCGAAGCGCACCGTCAGATACGCCAGCGGCACGGCGATCACGCTGGCAAAGAACGTGCTGGCCAGCGCCACCTGCAGGCTGTTGAAGAAGGACTCGCGGAAAACGCCCTGGTTGAAGAAGTTGGCGAAGTGGCCCACCGTGAGCGCACCGGTTTCGGTGACGAAGGCGGTGTAGATCACCGTGCCCACGGGCAGCACCAGAAAGCACAGCAGAAAAGCGGCGATCAGCCCGAAGGCGAGCCAGGGGCCGAGGCTGGCGGCGGTGCGGCGCGGGCGCAGCGCCGCCGGGGCTTCTTGCAGGGTGCTTGCAGACATGCGAGGGCTTGCGGGTGCGCACCGCGGCCGGCGCGCACGCTTCTCATCCGGTCAGGGGCTTACTTGGCCAGGCCGCGCGCTTCGGTGGCCAGTTGCTGCGCGCGCTCATAGTTGGCACGCGCCTTGTCGGCCCACATCTGCTCCATGCCGGTCAGCTCCTTGGACACGGCGACGTCGCGCCGGCTCTTGCGAAACAGCTCCAGAAACTCCTTGTTCTTGACGTTCTCGGCCCCCACCAGCGGCGTGTAGGCCAGGCTGCGCGCCTGCGCCAGCAGTTCGCTGCCCTTGGCATTGGGCTTGGCCTTGAGCGCGGCCGTGGCCTCCTGGATGGCCTTGGTGGCCGCTTGCAGCTCCTTCAGGCGAAAGGTGACCATCTGGTCGAACAGGCTGATGACGACCGGGTAACGCTCACCCGACAACTCGGTGTTGAACTGCACCTTGGCGCGCTTGGCGATGTCTTGCGGCACGGGGTAGCCGGCGGGCGGCTTCAGCTCGCTGTAGGGCAGGATGGGCAGGCGCGCGATCTTGGGCTCGAACAGCAACTGCTGGCCCGGCACCGACATGGTGTAGGCCATGAAGGTCTTGGCCTCGCCCGCGTTCTTGGCGCCGGCCACCAGCGCGATGTTGGCCGGCACCACCGCCGTCATGCTGGGGTAGGTGAAGTCCACCGGATAGCCCGAGTACTTGCCCGCCAGCGCCAGAAAGTCGATCACGATGCCGATGCCGTACTGGCCGTTGTTCACACCGTCGGGCACGGCAAAGCTGCGGTCGGTGACGGCCGCGGCGTTGCCCATCATCTGCAAGAGCAGCGACCAGCCCTTGTCCCAGCCTTCGCCCTGCAAGATGGTCTCCACCGTGAGCTGCGTCGTGCCCGAGCGCGAGGGCGAGGAGATGGCGATGTGGCCGAAGTATTCGGGCCGCACCAGGTCGGTCCACTCCTTGGGCGCGGCCAGCTTGTTGGCCTTGAGGTAGCGCGTGTTCCACTCGATCCCGTAGCCGGCCAGCGCCTGGCCGTAGTACATGCCCTTGGGGTCGTTCAGCGGATAGTTGCCGATCTTGGCCGGCGCGCTTTTGTTGACCACCTCGGGCGCGCTTTGCAGCAGCTTGTAGCTGGCCAGCACCTCGAAGGCGTCTGGCGCGCTGGCCCACATCACGTCGGGGCGCTGGCCCTCGGGCAGCTCGCGGATGTAGGCCACGGCGGCCGTGGTGTTCTTGTTCAGGATCTCGATGGTGATGCCGGGGTTGGCGGCCTCAAAGGCCTTCTTGTAGGCCGTGGTCAGCTCCTTGGGGAAGGAGGTGATGACCGTGACGGTGCCTGCGTTCACGCTCTGGACGGCGGCGAATGCGCCTGCAGCCAACAGGGCGGACAGGGTCTTGCGTTGCATCGGATGCTCCTCGGGTGGTGGTCTCCATGCCGGCACGGCGATGTCGCGTGCGGGTCAAGGGCCATTATGGTTTCGCGCAGGCGCCCATGGGCCGTGCGCCGCTGGGGGAAAACCCCGGGACGGCGCGCCGGCGTGGGCGTCTTGCCATGCGGCCCGCTGGCCCCTGTGCGCGCCGAAAAAGCTATTAAATCAATAGCTGCTTGCGCACTACCCAAGCGCGCTGCCGCCCGATATCATGAAAATTCACGCGCAAACGCCAGCGCTTGCCTATCGACGCAAGAACGCGCGCAGCGCATCGAGCACCGGTCCCGGCGCTTCGCTCATCAAGGCGTGGCCGGCCTCGACTTCGACGATGCGGCCGTCCTTGGCCAGGCGGGCCAGCGCCCACGCCGACTTGGGCGGCGTCATCTGGTCGTGCCGGCCGACGATGAACAGCGTGGGGCACTGCACCGCGGCCATGGCCTGCTCGCCGCCGGCGTAGTCGTCGCAGGCCTTGAAGCCGGTGTGAAACACGTTGACGGCGCGGTTGCTGGCCAGCATGCGCCGCATCAGCGCGCGGCTGGCGCCGTACAGCCAGGTGCCCGGGCCCAGCGCCGATGGGGGCGGGCTGAGCGTGCTGTGCGAGAACACGTTGACCATGTGAATGGCCTTTTCGGGTGCGCTGAGCGACGCGTCGAGCAGCGCGGGCGAGACCTTCATCGGAAAGGCCGTGCCGCACAGCACCAGGTGGCTGACGCGCTCGGGCGCCGTCGCCGCCGCCTGCAGGGCGATCAGCGAGCCGAAGCTGTGGCCCACCAGCGCGGCCTGCGGCGCGCCCACGGCGTCGAGCAGGGCCAGCACGCTGTCGGCCGCTTTTTCGACGCTGGCCGGTGGCGCGCCCCGGCTGCGCCCCTGGCCGGGCAGGTCGATGGCCAGCACGTTCCAGCCGTGGTGGGCGAAGTGGCGGCTTTGCAGGATCCAAACGCTGTGGTCGTTGAGTACGCCGTGGATGAAGACCACGGTGGGCTGCGCCGGGTTGAAGGGCTTGCCGCCGGTGTAGGCGTAGAGCGAGTGGCCGTTGACGTTGATGTCCATGCTCAGGCTCCCGCTTTCTCGGCTGCTTTCAGCGCGCGTTTCAGGTCGTCGATCAGGTCGTCCGCATCTTCCAGCCCGATCGACAGGCGGATGGTGCCGGGGCCGATGCCCGCGGCGGCCAGGGCCTCGTCGGTCATGCGAAAGTGCGTGGTGCTGGCCGGGTGGATGACCAGGCTGCGCGCGTCGCCCACGTTGGCCAGGTGGCTGAAAATTTTCAGGCTGTCGATGAACACCTTGCCCTGCGCGCGCGTGCCCATGGTGTCGAAGCTGAACACGCTGCCCGCGCCCCGCGCGCCGTGCTTGAGCAGGCGGCCCGCCAGCGCGTGGCTGGGGTGCGATGGCAGCAGCGGATGGCCCACGCGGGCGACAAACGGGTGCTCGGCCAGAAAGCGAACGATCTTCTCGGTGTTGGCCAGGTGGCGCTCCATGCGCAGCGGCAGGGTTTCGATGCCCTGCAGCACCAGCCAGGCCGTGTGCGGGCTCATGCAGGCGCCGAAGTCGCGCAGGCCCTCGCGCCGCGCGCGCAGCAAGAACGCGCCCACGGTGCTCTCGTCGCTGAACACCATGTCGTGAAAGCCGGCGTAGGGCTGGGTCAATTCGGGAAAGCGCCCCGAGGCATCCCAGTCGAAGCTGCCGCCATCGACCAGCACGCCGGCAATCACCGTGCCGTGGCCGCCCAAAAACTTGGTGGCGGCGTGGTAGACGATGTCGGCGCCATGCTCGAAGGGCCGCAGCAGGTAGGGCGTGGTGAAGGTGTTGTCCATCGCCAGCGGCAGGCCGGCGGCGTGCGCGATGTCGGCCACCGCCGCGATGTCGAGGACGTCCAGGCCCGGGTTGCCCACGGACTCGCCAAACAGCAGGCGCGTGTTGGGGCGGATGGCGGCGCGCCAGGCGTCGAGGTCGCCGGGCTTTACAAACGTCGTCTCGATGCCGAAGCGCGGCAGCGTGTAGGACAGCAGGTTCTGGCTGCCGCCGTAGATCGCGCTGCTGGCGACGATGTGGCTGCCCGCGCCCATCAGCGTGGCGATCATCAGGTGCAGCGCAGCCTCGCCGCTGGCGGTGGCGATCGCGCCGATGCCGCCTTCCAGCGCCGCCACGCGCTGCTCCAGCACGGCGCAGGTGGGGTTGCTGATGCGGCTGTAGACGTGGCCGGCGCGCTCCATGTTGAACAGCTGCGCCGCCTGGTCGCTGGACTCGAACACGAAGGAGGTGGACAGGTGGATCGGCACCGCGCGCGCGCCGGTGGCCGGGTCGGGCTGGGCGCCGGCGTGCAGGGCCAGGGTGTCGAAGCCGGGGTCGGAATAGCCGGGCATGGGGTCTCCAGGTGGGGGAAGGCAGCCGCCGATTGTGGGCTATATTCTTTCGATCATGAAAGTCCGCGACATCTTGCGCCTGAAGGGCCAGGCCCTGTACACCATCACGCCCGAGCACAGCCTGTCTCATGCGGCGCGCGTGATGGCGGACAACGACATCGGCTCGCTGGTGGTGATGGCGCATGGGCGCGTGGTGGGCATCCTGACCTTTCGCGAGGTGATCCGCGCGACGGTGAAAAACGGCGGCTCGTTCGAGGGCCTGTCGGTGTACCGCAACATGGACCCGGGCCCGCTGATCTGCACGCTGGAGACCGAGCTGGACGAGGTGCGCCGCATGATGATCGGCCGCCACGCGCGCTACCTGCCTGTCATCGACAAGCAGCAGCTGATGGGCGTGATCAGCTTCTACGACGTGGCCAAGACCGTGGTGGACAGCCAGAACTTCGAGAACCAGATGCTCAAGGCCTATATCCGCGACTGGCCGGAGGAGGGCGCGGACGCTGCTGCCGCGCCCTGACAGGCCGAGCCCCGGCGCCGGGAGCGGCCCCAGCCGCTGGCTCCCGCTCAAGGAGACTTTCATGCACCTCGCCCGATTCAAGCGCTTTGCCATCGCGGCGGCGCTGCTGGCCGCCGCCGGCGCCTGGGCCCAGTTCGACCCCGCCCAGGTGCACCCCGAGCCGCCGCCCGTGCACGCCCGCTTTGCGGCGCCGGCGGTGAAGTTCGATACCCCGGCCTTCGAACCGGGGCAGATCGACTTCACCCGTCACGAGCAAATGATGGCGCGCCTGCAGGCCCTGGTCGGGCGCCCCTCGGTGCATCTGGAGATCGTGGGCGAGAGCGGCCAGGGCCGCGCGCTGCCCCTGGTGCTGCTGGCTCGCGGCGGACGCTGGCAGGCCGACAAACCCACGCTGATGCTGGTGGCGCACCAGCACGGCAACGAGCCGGCGCCGGGCGAGGCGATTCTGGTGCTGCTCGAGCGCTGGAGCGCGCCCGAATACGCCGATCTGCTGCGCCGCGTGAACGTGGTGGCGCTGCCGCGCGCCAACCCGGACGGCGCGGCCCTGTTCCAGCGATCCACCGCCGTGGGCGACATCGACATGAACCGCGACCACCTGCTGCTGCGCACGCCCGAGGCGCGCGCCGTGGCCCGCGTGGCGGCGCGCTATCGCCCGCAGGTGGTGCTGGACATGCACGAGTTCACCGCCGGCGAGCGCTGGGTGACGCGCTTTGGCGCCTGGACCAAATACGACGTGCTCTTGCAGGCGGCCACCACGGGCAACCTTGACGCGGGCGTTTACGCCGCCGGCATGGATGACTTTTTGCCCGCCATCCGCCGCGCCGTGCAGGCCGAGGGCCTGAGCGACTTCTGGTATCACACCACCACCGCCAAGCCCGACGCGCCGGTGGCCATGGGCGGCGTGCAGCCCGACACCTGGCGCAACATCGGCGGGCTGCACAACGCCGTCAGCATCCTGCACGAGACGCGCGGCTACGGCATCGGCAAGCAGAACCTGGCGCGGCGCGTCGAGGCGCACGTCGTGGCCGCGCAGGCGCTGCTGGAGCAGGTGGCCAAGGACGGCCCGGCGCTGGTGGCGCTGGCCCGGCGCGCCGACCGCGCGGTGGCCGCCCAGGCCTGCAAGGGCCGTGTCGTGGTGGCCGCGCAGCAGACGCCCGAGCGGCGCGAGCTGACCCTGATCGACGCCCAGACCGGCGAGGACCGCAGTGTGCCGGTGGACTGGCGATCGGCGCTGCGCTTGCAGGTGACGCGCGAGCGCGCGCGGCCCTGCGGCTACTGGCTGGCCGCCAGCGAGGGCGCCGCCGTGCGCACACTGCGGCTGCTGGGCGTTCAAGTCAAACCGATGTCCAGCGTCCGGCCTGTCAGCGTGGAGCGCTATGACTTCAAGAGTGTCGAGGCCGGCCAACGGCAAGACGGCCGCGGCGCGATCCAGGACCAGGGCGGCATCGTCAAGGCGCAGGTGGCCTTGCAAGCCCAGCGGCGGCGCCTGCCGGCGGGCGGCTGGTACGTCAGCCTGGCGCAGCCGCTGGCGGGCCTGGTCACCGCGGCGCTGGAGCCCGACTCGCAAAGCAGCTACGTGGCCGCGCGCCTGATCGCCGTGCCCCGCCCGGGCGAGCCCGACCGGCTGCTGCGGGTGATGCAGCCGGTGAGATGAAACACCCCCAGTCTCCACTCGCTGCGCGATGTTTCGCCTACCCCCTTGCAGGGGGCATCGCCAGCGGGCGGGCCAAGCCCTTCCGCGGCGATCGCGGGCGTGGCCTGCTCCGCGGCCTTTCGGCTCTTTGGGTTTCATGCTCTGCGGGTGGTGCTGGGCGCCATGGATAACTGAGACGCGCGCGGCGCCGCAGCGGCCTGTGGTGCCGATGCCGCGGAGCGGCTCACCCTGAAACGGCGCCGCGCGCACGCCTGCTTACTCTCGATTCAGGAGCGTTTGTCGCTTGCCACGAAAGGCTGGGAGCGGACATGCACCGATGCGCGCGGCGCTACCAGGGCTGCTGACGTTACGGCGTGCAACCGCGACTTAGAGTCGGCTCTCGGTCGCCAAATTCTTGCAATTGCGTCAAACGCCCTATGCTTTGAACGGTCTCCACCATTCGATCCACTTGTGAGCAACGAAACAAAGAAGATTCATCTGGCGCTGCAAGGCGGCGGCGCGCATGGCGCGTTCACCTGGGGCGTGCTCGACGCGCTGCTGACCGACGGGCGCTTGCAGTTTGCCGGCATCAGCGGCACCAGCGCCGGCGCGCTCAACGCCGTGGCGGTGGGGCATGGTTGGGCGCGCGCGCAAGGCGAGGGCGCCGACCCGGCCGAAGAAGCGCGGGTGGCGCTGGCGCACATCTGGCGCCGCGTGATGAACCTGGGTGCCATGAGCGAAGGGCCGGGCCGGTTGGCGCGGCTGATGCTGGGCGCCTTGCCGGGCGCGTGGGGGCGCGTGTCGCCCTATCAGTCCAACCCGCTGGACTACAACCCGCTGCGCCAGATGGTGACGGAGGCGATCGACTTCGACGGCGTGGCGCGGCTGGCGCAGCCCCGCGTGTTCGTGGCCGCCACGGAGGTGGAGACCGGGCGGGCCGAGATCTTCAGTGGCAAGCGCCTGACCGTCAACGCGGTGATGGCCTCGTGCTGCCTGCCGCAGCTTTTTCAGGCGCCCGAGATCAACGGCAAGACCTATTGGGACGGCGGCTATTCCAGCAACCCGGCGCTGCAACCGCTGATCGAGATGGGCGAGACCGACGACATCCTGCTGGTGCAGATCAACCCGCTGCGCCGGCGCGGCACACCGGCTGCGGTCGGCGACATTGCCGCACGGGTCGATGACCTGACCTTCAACGCCAGCCTGATCGCGCAGATGCGCACCATCGCCATGGTCAACGAGCTGATCGACAGCGGCGTGGCGCCCGAGGGCCTGCGGCGCATCCGCATGCACCGCATCGGCGGCGACGGCGCGCTGGACGAGCTGGCGCCGGCCAGCAAGACGACGCCCGAGCCGCAAACCGTGGAGCGCCTGTTCGAGCTGGGCCGGCAGGCCGCCAACCGCTGGCTCAAGAAGCACCTGGCGTCGGTGGGCGAGAAGGGCACCGTCAACATCCGCCGGGACTACGGCGACCCGCTGCGGCTGGACTTCGGCACCCCCGAGTCCGATGGCGAAGACGGTGCGGATGACGCCGAGGGCGCCGCGCCCGGCTGAGCCGAGGCAGCCCCGGGCGCATGCCGGCCGGGCATCAACGCTGCGGCTGCGCCAGCAGCACCAGCAGCGCGCCCGCGCCGCCTTCCAGCGGCTTGGCCTGCACGAAGGCCAGCACTTCCTTCTTCTGGATCAGCCAGCCGTGCACCTTGGCCTTGAGCACCGGCGCACGCCCCGGCGAGCCCAGGCCCTTGCCGTGCACCACGCGCACGCAGCGCAGGCCGGCACGCACGGCGTCGCGCACGAAGCTGGCCAGGGCCTCGCGTGCCTCATCCACGCGCAGCCCGTGCAGGTCGATCTGGCCCTGCACGGCCCAGTGGCCGCGGCGCAGCTTGGCGGTCACGTCGGGGCCGATGCCGGGGCGGCGAAAGCTCAGGTGCTCGTCCACGTGCAGCAGGGTGCTGGCGTCGAATTCGTCCGAGAGCGACTCGCGCAGCACGGCCTGCTCGTCCAGCGCGCGCTGGCGCGGCTCGGGCGGCGTCGGGGGCGGCACATGCACCACGCGGCCGTGGGCGCGCAGCGGCTGCGTGGCGCCGATGGCGCGGGCAAACAAATCCTGGTCGGCGCGGGCTTGCTGCGCCGCCTTGGCCTGCTGCGCCGCGGCCAGCGCGGCGCGCTGGTCGGCCTCGGCCAGTTGCTGGCGCATGGCCTTGAGGTCCTGGAGCGACTTGGCCTTCATGTCAATCGTCGATGCCGGTGTGCATCATCCGCGCTCCGTGAGCCGCCAAGAGCCGAACGGCCGCGGAGCAGGCCAGGCCAGCGATCGCCGTGGCCGGGGGTGTTTCATATCATCCCCTTCTCGGCCATCGACAGCGCCTGCCCCGGCGCGACGATGACGTGGTCGAGCACGCGCACGTCCACCAGCGCCAGCGCAGCCTTCAGCGTCTGCGTCAGCGCCTCGTCGGCGCGGCTGGGCGCGGTGCTGCCGCTGGGGTGGTTGTGCGCCAGCACCACCGCGCTGGCCTGGTGGTGCAGGGCGCGCAGCACCACCTCGCGCGGGTACACGCTGGTTTGCGTCAGCGTGCCGCGAAACAGCTCCTCCAGCGCGATCAGGCGATGCTGGCTGTCCAGAAACAACACCGCGAACACCTCGTGCGCGCGCGCCGCCAGTTGCAATTGCAGGTAGTGCCGCACGGCCTGCGGCGTGTCCAGCGCCGCGCGCTCGCGCAGCTGCTCGGCCAGCGCGCGGCGCGCCAGCTCCAGCACCGCCACCAGCTCGGCGCGCTTGGCCGGTCCGCCCAGACCCTTGACGCGCTTGAGGTCATCGGCGCCGGCGTGCAGCAGGCCGGCGATGCCGCCAAATTCATCCAGCAGCTCCTGCGCCAGTTGCAGCACGCTCTTGCCCGCCAGGCCGGTGCGCAGCAGCAGGGCCAGCAGCTCGGCGTCGCCCAGCGCGCCGGGGCCGCGCGCCAGCAGCTTCTCGCGCGGGCGGGCGTCGGGGGGCAAATCCTTCAGGGGCATGGGGGCAGCATAGCAAGGGCGGGGTGGGGGCGGCCGAATAGCCGAACAGCCGAACGCAGAGGGCGCAAAGGAATCGCAGAGAACGCGAAAGCATACAAATGACAAAAATCAGTTGTTGCTGCTGATCACCAAGCGGGGCATGCTATTAATACTGTAGTCATCGATTCGGATTTTTCTGCGCCCTTTGCGAGTCCTTTGCGCCCTCTGCGTTCGGCTGTCGTTGAAGCCTCCCATAACACGCAGTACCCGCAAACATCGCCCGACCCACGGTGTTTCCTAAAATCATGGGTTTTCCAAGTCCATTGCCATGCCCCGCGTCGAACCTGCTTCCTTTTTGACCCTGCACTACCGCCTGGCCGGCCCGCAGGGCGATGTCATCAACACCTTTGCCGGCCGGCCGGCCACGCTGTCGCTGGGCGCGGGCGAACTGGCGCCTGCCGTCGAGCAACGCCTGCTGGGGCTGGAGGAGGGCGCTCGCACGGTGTTCGAAATTCCGGCCGGCGAGGCCTATGGCGAGCGCAATCCCGACTTCTTGCAGTGGTTGCCGCGCAAGGACCTCAACGAGCTGGGCGACCCCGACGAGCACTATGCCGTGGGCGACATCATCCAGCTGCCCACGCCCGGTGGCGAAGGCCAGATCGGCGCCGTGGTGCGCGCGGTGCGCGAGGACGGCGCGTTGCGGCTGGACTTCAACCACCCGCTGGCGGGGCAGCCGGTGACGTTTGAAGTGCATTTGATCGGCGTTCTATGAACCGGCACGACCCATCCAACCCAAACCCTCCGCCGCCGGGCCGCCCCAAGTCGGAGGCGGCCCCCTCGGGGCGCAGCGCAGACACGTCAGTGCGGAGCGTGGGCGCCCCTCTTCCTCCGCCGCCGCGCCGCCCCAGATCGGAAGAGCACACG
>JAFEEB010000037.1 GCA_018241325.1 Pseudomonadota bacterium
AGTGGCGCTTGACGGCGGCGGCCTTCTTGCGCTTGCGCTCGGCGGTGGGCTTCTCGTAGAACTCGCGGGCGCGGAGTTCGGTCAGCAGGCCCAGCTTTTCGATGGTGCGCTTGAAGCGGCGCAGGGCGACGTCAAACGGCTCGTTTTCTTTTACGCGGATGGTGGTCATTCGAAGACAGTTTTCCAATGGTGCGGCCAGCGGGTGCAAGGGAAGATCGGGCCCTTGCGCCATGCGCCGCGGTGCGCCCCGTCTATTGTCGGTACCTTAACTAGTATTTGGCCGACAGGGCATTGCCAGCAAAGCCCGAGATTTTATTCGATTTTCTGCGGCGATGCCAAATCACCGCTGCGCGGGTGCTGGCGCGCCGCGAGGGCGTCCGCACAGGCCGCCGCGCTGGCCCAGGCCCACTGAAAGTTGTAGCCGCCCAGCCAGCCGGTCACGTCCACCACCTCGCCGATGAAGAACAGGCCGCTCTGGCGCGTGGCCTCCATGGTTTGCGAGGACAGCTCGCGCGTGTCCACCCCGCCCACGGTGACCTCGGCCTTGCGGTAGCCCTCGGTGCCGCTGGGGGTGATGCACCAGCGTTGTACGGATTCGGCCAGTTGCGCCAGCGCCTTGTCGGAGGCCTCGTTGATGGGGCGCTGCCAGGCCGGATCGCGCAGCACCCAGGCCTCGGCCAGGCGTGCGGGCAGGCAGGCGGCGAGCTCGCGGGCGATCAGCCGGCGCGACTGGCTTTTGGCGGTGTGCAGATCGGCCGCCAGGTCGATACCGGGGGCCAGGTCGATCTCGATGGGCGTGCCCGGTTGCCAGTAGCTCGAGATTTGCAGCACCGCCGGACCCGACAGGCCGCGGTGCGTGAACAGCAGGTCTTCATGAAAGCGCGTGCGCTGGCGCCCCGTGCCCGTGGCGATCTCCACCGGCAGCGACAGGCCGGCCAGTGCGGCCCAGGGGGCCCAGTCGTCGCCGTCGAACGTGAGGCCGACCAGGCCGGGGCGGGTGTCGATGCACGCCAGCCCGAACTGCCGCGCCAGCCGCAGGCCGAAGTCGCTGGCGCCGATCTTGGGCACCGACAGGCCACCGGTGGCGACGACGAGTGCGGGCGTTTCGATCACGCCACGATTACTATGAATAACATAGCTGCCTGCGCTTGATGGATAAGCGCTAGAGCTCGATTTGTCTTGAAATTCGACTTGGCCGACCGCGCACGGCTGCCAGCGCTCGACCTGTCCGCCTCTCGCACGTGCTGCCTCGCACTCGGCCAGCAGCAGGTCGATCAGGTCTTGCGCCGAACGGTCGCAAAACAACTGGCCCTTGTGCTTTTCGTGAAAGGCAATGCCGTGGCGCTGAAGCAGCGCCATGAAGTCCTGCGGCGTGAAGCGCGCCAGCGCCGAGCGGCAAAAGTGCGGGTTGCGGCTGATGAAGTGGCGCTGCGGCGCGGCGGGGTCCAGCGCGCGGTTGGTGAAGTTGGCGCGCCCGCCGCCCGAGATGCGCACCTTCTCGGCCACGCGTTCGGAGTGGTCGATCAGCAGCACGCGCAGCCCCTGCTTTCCGGCGCGCGCGGCGCAAAACAGCCCGGCTGCGCCGGCGCCGATGATCACGACGTCAGGGTGCTGCATGCGGTTCGAACGGGAACACCATGCGCCGATGATCGCATGCGGCCGTCCATGAAAAACGGCCGCCGGGGTGAGCCGGCAGCCGTTGTCGTTGCGCTGTGGTGCGTTTTTCCGGCGGTGCCCGAAATTCCGAAGGCCGCGGAGCAGGCCAAGCCAGCGAACGCCGTGGCCGGACCTGCGCCGGCCGCTGGCGTTGTCCCCCCTCCAAGCGAAGCGCCAGAGAGGGGGGAAGCCGCGTCAGCGGCGCAGGGGGAAGGCCGTCAATACACGTCGTGCTGCGTGTTGAAGACGTTGAACTTGCCGGTCGGCGTGACCAGCTTGGCGTCCTTGATCGTCGTCTTGCAGGTGCGGGTCTTGTCGTCCACCACCACGATGGCGGACTCCTTGTCCTTGGCACTCCACACCGAGAACCAGACCTCGTCGCCCTTCTGGTTGTACTCGGGCTGCACCACGCGCTTGGCGCCGTCGTCCTTCAGGCCCGCGCAGGCGGCGATGTCGATGATCTGCGGCGGCTTGGACAGGTCCTTGATGTCGAACACCGCCACGCTCTGGCTGATCTTGGCGTCGGGGTTGAGCGTGGTGTCCACCCACAGGTTGCTCGACTTGGGATGCGTCTTGATGAACAGCGATCCGCCACCCTGGCCCTTGAGCGACTGCACCACCTTCCACGCATTGGCCTTGTGGCCCTTGGGGTCGGTGCCGATGATGGCGATGCTCTCGTCACCCAGGCCCGAGGTCGCCCACACCGGGCCGAACTTGGGGTGCTTGAAGTTGGCGCCGCGGCCCGGGTGCGGGATCTTGCCCACGGGGATCACGGCCGCCATCTTGCTTTCCTTGGTGTCCACCACGGCGATCTTGTCGGACGAGTTGGCGGCCGTCAGGAAGTAGCGGCGCGTGCTGTCGAAGCCCCCGTCGTGCAGGAACTTGGCGGCATCGAGCTGCTTGAGCTTCAGGTTGGTCAGGTCGGTGTAGTCCACCATCCAGATCTTGCCGGTTTCCTTGGCGTTGACCAGGAACTCGGGCTTCTGGTGGCTGGCGACGATGGCGGCCACGCGCGGCTCGGGGTGGTACTCGTTGTCCACCGTCATACCCCGGGTGGCGACGATCTTCTTGGGCTTGAGCGTGTCGCCGTCCATCAGCACGAACTGGGGCGGCCAGTAGGTGCCGGCCACGGCGATCTTGTCTTCCCAGCCCTTGAACTTGCTGGTCTCGACCGAGCGCGCTTCGAGGCCGACCTTGATCTCGGCGACGTTGTCGGGCTTTTCCATCCACAGGTCGATCAGGTTCAGGCGTGCGTCGCGGCCGATCACGTACAGGTAGCGCCCCGAGGCCGACATGCGCGAGATGTGCACCGCGTAGCCGGTCTTGATGATGTTGACGATCTGCTTGGTGTCACCGTCAATCAACGCGATCTCGCCCGCGTCACGCAGCGTGACGGAGAAGAGGTTGTTGAGGTTGTAGTTGTTCATCTTCCTGGTCGGGCGCTTGGCGACGGGGATGTACTCCTTGCGCGACTTTTCCATGTCCTCCAGCGAGAACTCGGGCGGTGTGGGTGGGTCATGCTGGATGTAGCGCGCCATCAGGTCCACGGTCTTCTCGTCGAATTCGCCCGAGGTCAGCCAGTTGGGCATGCCGGCCGGCGAGCCATAGCCGATGAAGACCTTGAGGTATTCCGTGCCCTTGTCGACGGTGATGTCGGGCGTCAGCGGCTTGCCGGTGGCACCCTTGCGCAGCACGCCGTGGCAGCCGGCGCAGCGCTCGAAGTAGATCTGGCGTGCGCGGTCGAACTCCTCCTGCGTCATGGGCGGCGCCTTTGGGTTGCTGGTCTGGTGCATGGCCGACCCGGCCGCGTAGGGCGCGCTGCCGTACTTAGCTTCGGGGCTCGTTATGGAGGTCGTCGGCTCACCCGGCTTGGCGGGTTCGCCGCCCGCTTGTTGGGCCATGGCGCCGAGAGCCAGGGAGGAAAGTGCCAGGGCCACGAGGCTCGCCAGCTTGCGGGTTCTCATGAATCAACTCCTTGTTGTCGCCGCCGCCCATGTTTGAACCCCTTGGAAGGTTGCCCGCCGCGGGCTGCGGCGATGGGATGCGACGGGCTTTTGGGCATTATTCCGACGCCCCGCGGGGATGAACTTGATGTAAAGCAAGCTGTCATCCGATAGGTGTTTGTACCGAGGTGTTCGGCTGAATAATCGGCTAGCCAAACGGCTGAATTGACTTCCGGCAATCTTCTTTTTCCTGCTTTTACATGCCCGCCCAACCCGCCTGTTCCCACCGCCGCCCAGCCCCCCTGGCGCCCGCCACCCTCGCTGTCTGCGTCGCGCTGGCTTGCGCGCACATGGGGCCGGCGCAGGCGCAGACGGCCGGTGCGCCGGGCGCGACCGCGGCGCTGCCCGAAGTCGTCATCAGCGGCCCGCGCACGCTGCCCGATCACGAGGCGCTGGACACGCTGCCGATGTCCTCCGATGTGATCGACACCACCCGGGTCGGCGCCGACCCGAGTCGCACGCTCGGCGAGGCCTTGCAGGACCTGCCCAACGTGTCGGTGCGCGACGCACCGGCGCGGTTGTCGGTGGGTGCGGCGTCCTCGTCGTTCGCGCGCGACGGCAACACCGGCATCAACATCCGCGGCCTGGGCGGCAACCGCGTGCTGATGACGGTCGATGGCGTGCGCCTGCCCCGCAGCTACGTGTCGCGCTCGGCCATCTTCGACCGGGAGTACCTGTCGCTGGAGCTGTTCAAGCGCATCGAGGTGATCCGGGGGCCGGCCTCGGCGCTGTATGGCTCGGACGGCATGGCCGGGGTGGTCAACTTCGTCAGCTACGACCCGCTGGACTTTTTGCTGGACGCGCAGGGCAAGCCCACGCGGACGGTGGGCGGGCGCGTGGCCGCCGGCTGGAGCGAGGACGACCGCGGCTATTCGCTGGCCGGCACCGTGGCCGGCAAGGCCAGCGACACCGTGCAGTGGATGCTCAGCGCCAACCGGCGCACCGCGCACGCCCTGCAGACCATGGGCAGCAATGACGCTCCCAATGCCAACCGCACGCAAGCCAACCCCGAGCACGACGGCGACACCGCCGTGCTGGCCAAGGTGGTGGTGCAACCGGGCGCCGCGCAGCGCCATGTGTTCTCGCTGGAGCACACTGACCGCGCCGCCAACACCGAGCTGCTGTCCAGCCGCGCGGCCCGGCCGTCCCGGGCCAGCGACGTGGTCGATGAAAGCAGCGACTACAGCGCGCAGCGCGACCGCTTCAGCTGGGACGCGCGCTACGAGCTGGGCACGGCCTGGGCCGACCAGGTGCGCACCATCGTGGGCGTGCAGCGCACCGCCTCGCGCCGGGTGGGCGAAAGCGATCTGTTCGACGGCACGCACCGCGTGCGCGACAACTTCTACGGCGAGCGGGCCTGGCAGGCCGGGGTGCGCGCCGACAAGCTGCTGCGCTCGGGCGCGTGGACGCACCGCCTCACCTACGGCGCGGACTATGTGCGCAACACCATCCGCAATCTGTACGACGGCGTGGCGCCGCTGCCACCCGAGAAATTCCCGTTCAAGCGTTTCCCGGACACGCGCGAATCCGCCTCGGCGCTGTACCTGCAGGACGAGTCGGTCATCGGCGACTGGACGCTCACGCCCGGCCTGCGGCTAGATCACTTCGCCATCGACGTGACCAGCCAGGACGGCTACTACCCGCCGTCCAAGGTACCGGGCAAGTCGCTGTCGGGCAGCGCCGCCTCGCCCAAGCTGGGCGTGCTGTACCGCGCCACGCCGGCCTGGAGCGTCTATGGGCAGTTCGCGGCCGGCTTTCGTCCGCCCGAGGCGGGGCAGATCAATGACCAGTTCGAATACCTGGCACCGCCCAACACGCGCGTTGTCATTCAGCCCAACCCCAACCTGAGGCCCGAGAAGAGCCGCGGCTTCGAAGTCGGCGTGCGCGGGCGCACCGGCGAGCTGAGCCTGGACGTGGCGGCCTTCGCCAACCGCTATTCCAACCTGATCGTGGACGCCGAGTTCGTGCGCGAGGTCGGCAACGAGCGGCAGTTCCAGGCCGTCAACATCCCGCGCGCGCGCATCCACGGCATCGAGGTCAAGGGCCGCTACGACTGGGGCCGGGTCGCCGGTGGGCGCCTGGTCAGCACCTTTGCCTTCGGCATGGCGCGCGGCACCAACAGCGACAGCGGCAAGCCCATCAACTCGATCGACCCGGCGCTGCTGATGGTGGGCGCGCGCTACGACACCGCCGACTGGAGTTGGTACGCCGACGTGCGCCACCACGCCGCCAAGAAGGCCAGCGACATCGACAGCGACGCGATCATGAGCACGCGCAACGGCACCCAATTTGTCACGCCGGCGGCCACCACGCTGGACGTGGGCGTTCAGTGGCGCCCGGCCCGCAACGTGCGGGTGAACCTGGGCGTGCGCAACCTGACCAACCAGAAGTACTGGCTGTGGCCGGCGGTGTACGGCGTGGCGTCCAGCTCGCCCGTGCGCGACGCCTACACCCAGCCGGGGCGCAGCGCGCATGTGTCGGTGGTGATGGATTTTTGAGCGGGTGCCCTGTCACGGGGCGTTGCACGCACCCGCCAGGGAGCACTGGCATCGCGGCGCCGCTTCTGGCACGATGGCGGCTGCGCCGATTTTCATGGAGATGACCGCCGTGCCCACCATCGCCCACGTCCTCACGTCCAAGAAGCAGGCCCAACTGGCCTCGCTCGCCCCCACCGCCACGGTGCTCGAGGCGCTCAAGCTCATGGCCGAGCGCGAAATCGGCGCGGTGCTGATCATGCAGGGCGAGGCGCTCTTGGGCATCTTCACCGAGCGCGACTACGCGCGCAAGATCGCGCTCAAGGGCCTGCACTCGTCCGAGGCGCTGCTGGCCGACGTGATGACCGCGCGCCTGTACACCGTCGGCCCGCGCCAGACCGTGCAGGAGTGCATGAGCATCATGACCAAGGCGCGCATCCGGCACCTGCCAGTGGTCGAGGCAGGCGAAGTGATCGGACTGGTGTCCATCGGCGACCTGGTCAACGCCACGCTGGAAGAGCAGCGTTTTCACATTGCCCAGCTCGAAAGCTATATCGCGGGCAACCTGGGTTGATGCGAACGGGCCGCCGGCCATCGGCAGAAGGCCGTTCCTGGCGCGCATCGGTGTCTGACGCCCCGCCGGCCACCGCGCACTGAAGCGGTGCGCGGATAATCCCCAGCATGTCTTTGCTGGTTTTGGGGTTTGAATCGTCCTGCGACGAAACCGGCGTTGCGCTGGTGCAGGCGGACGCGGGTGGCGCGGTGCCGCGGCTCTTGGGCGACGCCCTGCATTCGCAGGTGGCCATGCACGCGGACTATGGCGGCGTGGTGCCCGAGCTGGCCAGTCGCGACCACATCCGCCGCGTGCTGCCGCTGGCGCGCCAGGCGCTGGCGCAGGCCGGCAAGGGCCTGGCCGATGTCGATCTGGTGGCCTTCACGCGCGGCCCGGGCCTGGCGGGCGCGCTGCTGGTGGGTGCGGGCGTGGCCTGCGCTTTGGGCGCGGCCCTGGGGCGGCCGGTGCTGGGCGTGCACCACCTGGAGGGGCATTTGCTCTCGCCCTTCCTGAGCGCCGACCCGCCCGAGTTTCCCTTCGTGGCCTTGCTGGTCAGCGGCGGCCACACCCAGCTGATGCGGGTCGATGGGGTGGGGCGCTACGCGCTGCTGGGCGAAACGATCGACGACGCTGCCGGCGAGGCCTTCGACAAGTCGGCCAAGCTGCTGGGCCTGGGCTACCCCGGCGGGCCGGCGCTGGCGCGCCTGGCCGACTTTGGCGACGCCACGGCCTATGCGCTGCCGCGCCCGCTGCTCCACAGCGGTGATCTCAATTTTTCGTTTGCGGGCCTGAAGACGGCCGTGCTCACGCAGGCGCGCAAGATCGAGGGCCTGCCCTGCGAACAGCCGCGCGCCGACCTGGCGGCCAGCACGCAGGCGGCCATCGTGGAGGTGCTGGTCAAGAAGTCGCTCAAGGCGCTGGACGCCACGGGCCTGGCGCGCCTGGTGGTGGCCGGCGGCGTGGGCGCCAACCAGCAGCTGCGCGCCGACCTGGGCCGCGCCTGCGCCCGGCGCGGCGCGCGGGTGCACTATCCGGAGCTGCATCTGTGCACCGACAACGGCGCCATGATTGCGCTGGCCGCCGCCCTGCGCGTGCAGGCCGGCGTGTCGCACCCGGCGCACGACTACGCCTTCGACGTGCGCCCGCGCTGGCCGCTGGATCAAGTCGCTTGATGGCGCGCGCTACGATAGCGGTCTTTTGCCGGTCCTGCTGTTCCATGACCCTGTCGTTTCGCCCCTGGCATGGGGCCCTTGCCTTGCTCGTGCCGCTGGTCCTGTCGGCCTGCACCTCCCTCAATTCGCAACCGATGCCGCTGGTGGGCTACCAGCCCGAGGCGTTCGACGCCTCGACCCATGCACGCCACTACGCGGCGCCGCCTGAGCGCACCTGCGAGGCGGCGCGCCGCGCGCTGCTGAGTCAGGGCTATGTGGTGACGGCGGCGACAGCGCAGGAAGTGACCGCGCGCAAGTACTTTCAGCCCGACGCCCAGCACCACGTGCAGATGGAGTTTCGCGTGGTGTGCGCGCCCGAAGGGCAGGGCCGGCTCGCCAGCGTGGCCTTTGCCAGCGCGCTGAAGGAGCAATACCTGGTGCGCAAGGCCAAGGAGTCGGCGTCGCTGGGCGTGGGCGGCCTGGGCTCGCTGTCGCTGCCGGTGGAAGGCGGCATGGATTCGATGGTCAAGGTGGCCAGCGAAACCGTCTCCAGCGCGCAGGTGTATGAGCGCCTGTTCAGCCTCATGCGCGAATACCTGGACAGCATGAGCCTGCTTTCGCCGGCCCCGGCATCGTCCGCTTCGGGCTGAGCGTGCGGCCTGCCGCGCGGCGCGACGCATTTTTTCTTTTCTTGAGGATTTTCATGACGCAAACCGTTTCACGGCGAACCGTGCTGGGGGCCGCGCTGGCCGGGCTGGGCAGCATCGGCGCGCCCGCGCGGGCCCAGTCGGGCCCCATTCGCCTGGCGCTGATCGAGTCGCTCAGCGGCAGCTTCGCCAACACCGGCGAGGCCGTCGCGCGCAACCTGGTGTGGGCCATCGAGCGCGTGAACGCGCGCGGCGGCGTGAAGACGGCCGCGGGCCCGCGCCCGCTGCTGCTCGAGCGCTTTGACAACAAGGGTCAGACCGAGGAGTCGCTGGCCATGCTGCGCGCGGCCATCGACAAGGGCTGCCGCGTCATCGTGCAGGGCAACTCGTCGGCCGTGGCGGCCGTGCTGATCGACGCCATCAACAAGCACAACGAGCGCGAGCCCGAGCGGCGCGTGGTGTTCCTCAACTACTCGGCGGTCGATCCGATCCTGACCAACGAGCTGTGCAGCTTCTGGCACTTTCGCTTCGACGCCCACGCCGACATGCGCATGGCCGCGCTGATGAGCGTGATCCGCGATGACCGGGCGCTGAAAGGCATCTACCTGATCGGGCAGGACTACAGCTTCGGCCAGGCCGTGCTGCGCGAGGCCCGGCGCCAGTTGGGTCAGCAGCGCCCGGACGTGGCCATCGTGGGCGACGAGCTGCACGCCGTGGGCCGCGTCAAGGACTTTCTGCCCTACGCCGCCAAGATCAAGGCCAGCGGCGCGCAGGCCGTGCTGACGGGCAACTGGGGCAACGATTTGACCCTGCTGGTCAAGGCCGCGCGCGAGGTGGGCTTCGACGGGCGTTTCTACACCTTCTACGGCAACGCGCTGGGCGCGCCGGCGGCCATCGGCGAGGCCGGCGTGGGCAAGGTGGTGGCCGTGGCCGACTGGCTGCCCAACGTGCCCACGCCTGAGAGCGCGGCGTTCTATGAATCGTTTCGTCGCCGCTACCCCGACCCGCAGGGCGACTACGTGCACCTGCGCATGCAGCTGATGATCGAGGCGCTGGCCCAGGCCATCGAGCGCGCCGGCAGCAGCGACGCACTGGCCGTGGCGTATGCGCTGGAACACGCCGACGTCACCCTGGCCGGCCGGCGCGGGCGCATGCGCGCGGGCGACCACCAGTTCCAGCAGCCGCTGGTGGTGGGCGTGATGGAGCGCCAAGGCACGCCCGGCGTGCCTTTTGACGTGGAAGGCTCGGGCTACGGATTTCGCGTGGTGCGCGAGATCAGCGCGGCGCAGGCCGAGCAGCCGTTCAGCTGCCGAATGGTTCGGCCCTAAGCGCCAAGCAGGCGGCGCGCCAGCAGCGTGCGCATGTCCCTGCGGCCGTCGGCGATGAGGTGGATGACGACCTGCCGACCGGTGACCCGATAGATCACCCGATACGGCTTGAAAAAGGTTTGCCGATACGCCCTGATGCCCAGCGCCGACAATTCGCGCGGGTAGCTGCCGCGTTCGGGCATGTGCGCCAGCCCTTCGATCACGTGTTCCAGGCGATCGAGCAGGCGCTGGGCGTTGGCACTGCTGTCGTGCTCGGCAATGTAGTCATAAAGGAACTCCAGGTCCTGCTCCGCGCCCTGGGTGAGCAGCACCGCATGCGTGCCCGCGGGCATCAACCCCCCGTGTGCTTGGCACGCAGGCGTGCCAGCACCTGTGCCGCGGGCTTGACGCGCCCGGCCTCGACATCCTGGGTGCCCAGCGCCAGGATCTTGAGCAGGGCCAGCGTCTGCTGGGTTTCCTCGAACGAGGCCACGTCCTGCAGCACGGCGCGGGCTTCGCCGTTTTGCGTGATCACCAGCGGCTCGCGCCGCTCTTCGAGATCAGCCAGCACCTGCGCGGCGTTGGCCTTCAGGTAGCTGATGGGCTTGATGGCATCTTGAAGCATGGTGCGGTCCGAATGGTTGGCGACGGACTGAATATAGTCTTTTTTCAGTCCGGCGAATGAAATCAAGCCGTGGCGGGCGAGAACCCTTCCACCAGAAGCCGCAGCCGCCGCGCGCCCTGCCACTCATCGGCCTCCAGCCGAAACGCCAGGTGCGCGCGCGCCGGCAGCGGCTCGGCGTGGCCGAACCAGATGCCGTCGATGGGCTGGCCCTGGTGGCGCAGTTTCAGCGCCAGGTGTTTTTCGCCCACCAGGCGCTGGCTCAGCACCACCAGCTCTTCGCTGAACACGGGCGCGGCAAAGCCCTGGCCCCACACGGCCTGCTGCAGCGCGTCGGCCACGTCCAGGCGGCGGTATTCGGCGGGCAGCACGCCGTCGGTGGGCAGGCGGCGCATGAGGGTGGCGGCGTCCAGCCATTCGGCGGCCACCTGTTGCAGCGCTTGCTCGAAGGTGTCGAACTGATCCCGGGCGATGGTGCAGCCCGCGGCCATGGCGTGGCCGCCAAAGCGCAGCAGCACGCCGGGGTGGCGCTTGGCGATCAAGTCCAGCGCGTCGCGCAGGTGAAAGCCGGCAATCGAGCGGCCCGAGCCCTTCAGCTCGTGTTCCTTGCCCGGCGCGCCGCTGGCGGCGAAGACGAAGGTCGGGCGATGCCAGCGGTCCTTCAGGCGTGCGGCAACGATGCCGACCACGCCTTCGTGGAAGCCCGCATCAAAAACGGCCAATGCAGCGGGTGGTTCGGCCTCGGGGTCGAGCAGCCCCTCGGCAATCTGCATCGCCTGCTCGCGCATGCCGCCTTCGATCTCGCGGCGCTCGCGGTTGATGGCGTCCAGCTGGCGCGCCAGCTCATCGGCGCGCGCGGCATCGTCGGTGGCCAGCAGTTCGATGCCCAGCGTCATGTCGGCCAGTCGTCCGGCGGCGTTGATGCGCGGACCCAGGGCAAAGCCGAAGTCGAAGGTGCTGGCCTTGCGGGCGTCGCGCCCCGCTGCGGTGATGAGGGCCTGCACGCCCGCCGGCATCTGCCCGGCGCGGATGCGTTGCAGGCCCTGCGCGACCAGGCGGCGGTTGTTGGCGTCCAGCGGCACCACGTCGGCGACGGTGCCCAGGGCGACCAGGGGGAGCAGGTTGTCGAGTTTCGGTTGTGTGGTGTTGTCGAACGCGCCGCGTTCGCGCAACTCGGCGCGCAGGCCCAGCAGCACGTAGAACATCACGCCCACGCCGGCCAGTGCCTTGCTCTCGAACGTGCAGCCGGGCTGGTTGGGGTTGACGATGACATCCGCCTGCGGCAGTTCGGCCCCCGGCAGGTGGTGGTCGGTCACCAGCACCTTCAGGCCCAGGGCGCGCGCGCGCGCCACGCCCTCGACGCTGGCGATGCCGTTGTCCACGGTGATGAGCACCTTGGCGCCGGTGGCGGCCACGCGCTCGGCGATCGGCGGCGTGAGGCCATAGCCATCGACCACGCGGTTGGGCACCAGGTAGCCCACCTGCTTTGCCCCCAGCGCGCGCAAGCCGCGCAGGCCCACGGCGCAGGCGGTGGCGCCGTCGCAGTCGTAGTCGGCCACGATGCACAGCGGCTCGTTGGCCGCGATGGCGTCGGCCAGCAGCGCGGCGGCCTCGGCCGCACCCTTGAGGCCGGCGGGGGGCAGCAGGCGCGCCAGGGCCGGGTCCAGTTCGTCGGCCGCCGTCACGCCGCGGGCGGCATACAGGCGCGCCAGCAAGGGGTGGACGCCGGCCTGCTCCAGCGCCCAGGCGCTGCGGGGGGGGACGTCGCGGACTTCAAATTTCATGGTTTCTGGCGCCTTCGGGGGCGGCGCGGGCGGTCGTTTTGGCTTCGATGGTTGGGGCTGAATGTGGCTCGGACCGGGGTTGCACCGCAGCGATCCAGCAGCACAGTTGGGCGGCCACTTCGCCGGGGTGGGTCATGGGCCAAAAATGGCCGCGACCGGGTACGGTGACGACGGTGCCGCGCGGCGCGGCGCGGGCGAAACGCCGCGCCTGCAGATGGAGCTGATCCCAGCGCCCGCCCAGCACCAGCACCGGACAGGCCACGTGTCGAAGCTGGTGCGAGCCGCAGTGGCGCATCACCTCGGACCAGGCGGCGTCCACCGCGCCGAAATACTCGCCCTCGGCCTGGATCGCTGCCCAGATGCGCGTGTCGAGCAGGCGGCCCAGCACCCGGGCGTCCAGGCGCTGCATGCGCGCGGGGCCGGCCAGCGCCCACAGGCGCGCCAGCAGACGGTACACGCCGGCGCCGGGCCCGCCCGGTTCGGTGGCGCTGCCCATCAGCGCCAGACCACCCAGGCGCGTGGGGTGCTGCTCGGCGTAGCTCATGGCGACGAAGCCGCCCAGCGAATGCCCGGCCAGCAGCACCGGGCGCTCGCCCGCCGCGGCGACGACCGACTCGACGGTCTGCACGGCCGCTGCCAGGGTGAAGGCTTGGTGTGCGCGCCGACCGTGGCCGGGCAGGTCGGGCGTGCGGACTTCGGCAACGTCGGCCAGGCGCTCGGCATAGCCGGTCCACTGCGCGCCGGTCAGGCGGGTGCCGTGCAGCAAAACCAGAATCGGTATCGAATTCATAGCTGCTCGCGCACGCCGGACAAGCGCAAAGGCCGCATTTTGCGCATGAGCCAGGCTTTCAGGCCGGGCGCGGTCGACAGGCCGAGCGCGCGCCGGGCGCCGCACAGCGTGAGCCGCACCGGCGCGCCGGCGCGCTGCGCGGCAACGAGCGGCGCGACCGACTCCTGGTCGATGGCCTGCCAGGCGCGCTGGTAGTCGTCGGTACTGGCCGGCGGCGTTTGCAGGCGGGTGTCGGTGCGCACCCCGGGGTTGGGCGGCAGGGGGGCGTCCAGCGTGCCGGCGCCTTCGATCCACACGGCGTTGACGGGGTAGCGCCGCGCGGCCTCGCGGGCGTCGTTGACGGGTTGCTGGTAGAGCAGCATTTGCATTTCGCTTTGCAGGCGGCGCAGGTGTGCGCCTTGCGCGGCGTCGGGCGCGACGGTCAGCGCCGCGGGCGTCAGCGCGTGTTGCAGCGCGCGCGCCATCGACGCGCAGGCCAGGCCGCGCAGCCGCTCGCCTTGGGCCAGCCAGCGGTCGGGCGCGACGTAGCGCAGGGCCAGGCCGTCCTCCTGCAACAGCGGTTGCAGCGCGGCCAGCAGGGCGCGCGACTCCGCCTCGGTCAGGGCCAGCTCGTGCGGATCGAGCAGGCTGACCTGGTCCATGCCCACCTGCCAGTGGCAGGGCCGAAACCAGGCGCAGGGCGCGCCCACCGTGGCGGTCTCGAAGGCGGCCCAGGGGATGCGGCCGGGCGCGCCGGGCAGGCCGTGGGCGCGGGCCAGCGCCAGCTCGAACGGCGTGGCCGGGCTGTCCTCATCGGCTTCGATCGTGTGCTGCAGCCGCATGCACCCGAGCAGCGCTTGCAGCTGGGGCAGCGCGGGCCAGGGCGGCAGCGGGGCATCGCGGGGCAGGGCGGCGTCGGCAATCAGCAGGTGCAGCGACTCGGCAGGGGCGGGCATCGGGCGATTGTCCGTGATGCCACAATGCCGGGCTGCCTCGCGCCACGCAACCAAGCCCTCGCCTGATGTCCCTGTCTGATCGTCTGTCCTTTGAAACCCTGCTGGGCTGGCGCTACACGCGCGCCGGGCGCGCGGCGCGGCGCAACGGCTTCATCTCCTTCATCTCGGGCGCGTCCATGCTGGGCATCGCGCTGGGCGTGGCGGCGCTGATCGTGGTGCTGTCGGTGATGAACGGCTTTCGCAAGGACGTCACCGACCGCATGCTCAGCATCATCTCCGACGTGGAGGTGTTCTCGCCCGACGACGGCGCGCTGCTGGACCCGGCGCGCACGCTGGCCGAGGTGCGGCAAAACCCGCAGGTGGTCGGCGCCGCGCCCTACGTGGGCGGCCAGGGCCTGCTGGCGCGCGGCGAGGCCATGCAGGGCGTGATGGTGCGCGGCATCGACCCGCAACTGGAGCCGCAGGTGACCGAGGTCGCCGCGCAGCTCAAGGACACGCTGCTGCCCCAGCTCAAGCCCGGCAGCTTCGGCATCCTGCTGGGCAACGACCTGGCGCGCAAGCTGGGCGTGATGACGGGCGACACGGTGACCCTGATCGCGCCCAGCGGCCAGGTCACCCCCGCCGGCGTGGTGCCGCGCCTCAAGCAGATGACCGTGCTGGGCACCTTCAGCAGCGGGCACTATGAGTACGACTCGGCCCTGGCCATGCTCAACATCGAGGACGCCGAGCGCATCTTTCGGCTCGACGGGCCCACCGGCATCCGCCTGAAACTGCGCGACAAGGACCAGGCGCGTACCGTGGCCGACCAGCTGGCCGCCAGCCTGAGCGGCAACCTGCTGATCCTGGACTGGACACGCCAGAACCGCAGCTGGTTCGCCGCCGTGCAGCTGGAAAAACGCATGATGTTCATCATCCTCACGCTGATCGTGGCGGTGGCGGCCTTCAACCTGGTCAGCACCCTGGTGATGACGGTGCAGGACAAACGCGCCGACATCGCCATCTTGCGCACGCTGGGGGCCAGCCCGGCCAGCATCATGAAAATCTTTGTCGTGCAGGGCGCGCTGGTGGGCGTGATCGGCACGCTGGCGGGGCTGGCGCTGGGTTTGCTCATCGCCTTCAACATCGACGTCATCGTGCCGTTTCTCGAGCGGCTGTTTCACGCCAGCTTCTTGCCCAAGGACATCTACCTCATCAGCAAGATGCCCAGCGATCCGCAGTCGGGCGACATCGTGCCGATTGCGGTGATCTCGCTGCTGCTGTCCTTTGTAGCGACGATTTATCCCAGCTGGCGCGCCAGCCGCGTGAACCCTGCTGAGGCGCTTCGCTATGAATAGCACTTGGCCCCCACGCTCCGCTGCTTCGCATGCTGCGCTGTCCCCCGAGGGGGCCGCCGCCGGCTTGGGGCGGCCCGGCGCCAGCGGGTCCGATGGTGACGCTGTGCTGGAGGCCGAAAACCTGAGCAAGCGCTTTCACGAAGGCCCGCTGGACGTCACCGTGTTGCAGGGCGTTGATTTGCGCGTGGGCGCCGGCGAAACCCTGGCCATCGTCGGCCAGTCGGGCTCGGGCAAGAGCACGCTGCTGCATCTGCTGGGCGGGCTGGATGCGCCCACCGGCGGGCGCGTGCGGCTGATGGGCCAGGACTTGTCGGGGCTGTCGCCCGCGCAGCAAGGCGCGCTGCGCAACCGGCACCTGGGCTTCGTCTATCAGTTTCACCACCTGCTGCCCGAGTTCAGCGCGCTCGAGAACGTGGCCATGCCCCTGTGGATTCGGCGCCAGCCGCGCGCCCGGGCGGCCGAGGCGGCGGCGCGCGTGCTGGGCCTGGTCGGCCTGCAAAACCGCATGCAGCACCGCCCGTCCGAGCTGTCGGGCGGCGAGCGCCAGCGCGTGGCCATCGCCCGCGCCCTGGTCACGCAGCCGGCCTGCGTGCTGGCCGACGAGCCCACCGGCAACCTCGACCGCGGCACGGCCGACGCGGTGTTCGATCTGATGCTGCAACTGGCCGCGCAACACGGCACGGCCTTCGTGCTGGTCACGCACGATGCGCAACTGGCCGCGCGCTGCGGCCGGCAACTGCGCCTGGCCGCCGGGCGGCTGGCGTGATGGCGTTTACTGCGTGGGCCCCATCGGGTTGGGTCGGCCGTGGCCGCCGCCCGGCTGGCTGCCGGGCTTGCCGTGCGGGATGCAACCGCCTTCGCTGCGGGCCGCGCAGCCGCCGCCGGGCACCTTGCCCAGTGACACGCCGATGCCCTTGAGCGGAACGCCGCGGATGTCGCCGGGGGGCTTGGCCGTGTTGTGGGTGGGCGGCTCGTTGGCCGACGTGGCCGCCGCCGCGGGCAAGGCCAGCGCGCACAGCGCAAGCAGGGGCAGGCAAAAACGTGTCATGACAGACTCCTTGGTGCACGGACACGCCCGCGATCCTATGCCGATGGGCGAGCTTCGGCAACCGAGGGGCGGGCGATGCCTGCATCGGCCATGGCCGGTGACGCGCCGCCGCCGCCCCTCGCGCGGATGGCGGCGCGCGACGCCATGACGCTGGAGAACCCCGTCGCCTCGGCCCTGCTGCCCGTGGTGGTGCTGATTGCGATCGGCTTCGTGGCCGGACGCATGAGGCTGATTCGCGCCGAGGCGGTGCGCGACTTGTCCAACCTGGTGTTTCTGGTGCTGGTGCAGGCGCTGCTGTTTCGCACCATGGCCACGACGCAGCTGACGCAGCTGGACCTGCGCTCGGTGGCGCTGTACTACGTGGTGGCCGGGGTGCTGTTCTTTGCGCTGCTGCTGGCGCGGGGCCTCACCAGTCGATCGGCCGTGCTGGCGCTGGCGGCGATCTTCAGCAACACCCTGATGATCGGCGTGCCGCTGGTGCAACTGGCGTATGGACAAGAGGCGCTGGCCCTGCTGTTCACGCTGATCTCCATGCACGCGCTGATCCTGCTGACGCTGGCCACCGTGGTGCTGGAGCTGCTGGTGGCGCGCGAGCAGTCGCAGGCCGGCCAGGGCCCGCGGCGCCACATCGTCGCCACCGTGGCGCAGGCCGTGAAGAACGCCATCTTGCACCCCGTGCCGCTGCCCATCATCGCGGGCTTTTTGTATTCGCTCACCGGCTGGGGCCTGCACCCGGTGGTGGAGCGCCCGCTCAAGCTGCTGGGCGACGCCTTCGGCCCCGTGGCCCTGGTGCTGGTGGGCGTGACGCTGGCGCGCACGGTGATCGGCCCGCACCTGCGCGGCGCGCTGGGGCTGTCGGCGCTCAAGCTCATCCTGCACCCCGCGCTGATGGCCGCCGCCGGCTGGCTGCTGGGCCTGCACGGCCTGCCGCTGGCGGTGATGGTGGTGGCCGCCGCGCTGCCGGTGGGCGCCAACGTGTTTCTGTTCTCGCAGCGCTATCACACCGAGGAAGACCTGGTGACGGCCACCGTGGCCGTGTCCACCGTGATGGCGGTGGGAACGATCTTGGTGGTGATGGCGCTGCTGCGAGTCTGAACCGCTGGCCGGCGTCCGGCGTTGGCGGAGGACAGAGGCAGGGCCTGGTTCGGTTGCCGGCTCTTTCGCAATGAGGCGGCGCCGCCGCGCATCCATGCAAGGCGCGGGTGGTTCGCGCCGGGCCGCGGCGCCATGGACAAAACTTCATATTGCGGCCCCCATGGCCAGGTGCCACCATGCAACGTGCTGGCATCGTGCCGGCACGCACAAAAGGAGTTTTCCATGGACAAGAGCGCCTGGGTTGTCACACCCAAAGCAGTGGCTGCGTTGGTTCAGGGATGGCAAAACATGCCGGGCCCGGACGGTCCGGACTTCGATCCGCATGGGCCCCTGGGCCCCATTGCCCACGCTGTCTATGGGCGCTTGACCGACCGCGTCAACGCGGTCGCGCTGAACCCGCAACCGCTGCCACCGCACGAGCTGGCGCGCATGGTGGCCCAGCAGTTCGTGAGCGAAATGGTGCAACTGAAGAACCTGGCCGGCGCGTTGCCGGGCGATGGTGGCGCGGCGGTCGGCAAGCAGATCACCGCCCGCATCCAGGCCTTCGACGACTATTGCGGCACTGGTGCCTTCGCGCAGTTCCTGGCCGATTTGCTGCGCAAGATCGGCCCCCACGGCGGTGGGGGCGAGCACCCGCCGCGCCCCAATGAACGGTTTGGCGCCATCGCGCGCCTGGCCGTGGGCGCCGAACTGCACGCGGCTGCCGGGTTGGTCGAAGGACTGGGCGCGGCCGGCGAGAAGTTGATGCAGCAGGGGCTGAAGCAGTTGGGCTGAGGCGGCTCTTGGCAAGGGGCGGGCGTGTCGACGAGGCACGCCGCCGCGCATCCAAAAGGGGCGGCCGCACAGCCAGCCGAACTATCAACAAGATAGCTGACTGCGCTTGCGCCGCCTGTGCCAGAGCCTGATTGTGCTTGAAATCGACTGCAACCGGCGCCCAACCCTCCACAGCGACAGTCACCCGCCAGCAGCGTCGGCGCCGCAGCGGCGAGGGCGGGCAGCGCGCT
The DNA here is from genome assembly GCA_018241325.1 of Pseudomonadota bacterium. Taxonomy (GTDB): domain Bacteria; phylum Pseudomonadota; class Gammaproteobacteria; order Burkholderiales; family Burkholderiaceae_C; genus Ottowia. Next base: position 18,404 of record JAFEEB010000037.1, read on the forward strand.
CGCCCCGAGCTCCTTTTTCTCCAGCGTCAAGCCCGTGCCGCTTCGCGGCCGCCCGGCTCATTGGATTGCCGAGGGACGCGGGCGTGCCCAGGGGCCTTCAGCGCGGCTCGCCGATTTCGGCGAACGGCTCCAGCGGCCGAAAGCGAATCCACGCACCGGGCGGGATCTGCGCCGCCAGGTCCAGATGGTGCGGCGCCACGCAGGCGATGACCGGGTAGCCGCCCGTCAGCGGGTGGTCGGCCAGAAACAGCACCGGCTGGCCGCTGGCGGGCACCTGGATGGCGCCGGTCACCGTGCCTTCGCTGGGCAGCTCCTGCGTTTGGGCGCGCGGCAGGGGTTGCTCGCCCAGCAGGCGCATGCCCACGCGGTCTTGCTGCGGCGTGACGCGCCAAGGCTGGGCCGCCAGCAGGGCGACGGCCTCGGGGGTGAACCAGTCGGTGCGAGGGCCCAGCACCACGTCCAGCGTGACGGTGTCGCCGGCGCGCGGCAGCGGGGGCGGGCTGCGGTCGGGCGCGCCGACCGCGCTGCCGGTCGGGGCGGCGCCGATCGGCAGGCGCTGGCCGGCGGCGAGCGTGGGCGGGCCGATCTTGGCCAGCGTGTCGCGGCTGGCGCTGCCCAGCACCGGCGCCACGAGCAGGCCGCCGCGCACCGCGACGTAGCTGCGCAGCCCGGTCATGGGTTGCCCCAGGCTGAGCGCGTCTCCGTCGGTCAGGATCAGCGCGGCGTTGCGCGGCACCGGCGCGGCGCGGCCGCCCGCGCGGGTCAGCTCCAGCGGCCCACTGGCCCCCGTGACGGCCACCACGGCGGCGCCCTGGCAGACCAGTTGCAGGCCGCCCAGCAGCGCCTCCAGCACCGGCAGGCCGGACGCGTTGCCGACCAAGCGGTTGGCGTGGCGCATGGCGCCCTGGTCCAGCGCGCCGGCGGTGGAGACACCCTGCGCGGCCTGGCCCGGCCGGCCCGCGTCCTGCACCAGCGTTTGCAGGCCGGGGGCGCGCACCATCAGGGCGGGGCCGTTGGCGGCCGCGGCGGGCGGGTGATCTGGATGTTTTTGGCCTTGAGCGGGCGCGGAGCAAGCGCGAGCAGCTATCGATTTGGAAGTGACGTCGACAAAGCGCACGCGCATGCCCGGCTGCAGCAGCGCGGGCGGCTCGCGCGCCAGGTCCCACATCTTCAGCGCGGTCGTGCCCAGCAGTTGCCAGCCGCCGGGCGTTTCGTCGGGATAGACGGCGGCAAAGCGGCCGGCCAGCGCGACCGAGCCGGCGGGCACCCGCGTGCGCGGCGTGGCGCGGCGCGGCACGTCCAGTCCCGGGTGGCCGCCGGCGAGGTATGCAAAGCCGGGCGCAAAGCCGCAGAAGGCCACGCTGTAGTCCTGCGCGGTGTGGCGCGCGATCAACTCGGCGGCCGTGATGCCCAGCAGCGCGGCGAGCTCGGCCAGGTCGGCGCCGTCGTAGCGCACCGGGATCTCGACGCGCGCGCCGGGGGTGTCGGTGCGGCGCCCGGTCTTCAGCGCCTCGATGGCCGCGCGCAGTGTCGGGGCGCTGGTCTGGCGCGGATCGAAGCGCACGAGCAGGGTGCGCGCGGCCGGCACGCACTCGGTCAGCCCGGGCGGGGGCGCAGCCTGCAGCGCGGCCAGCAGATCGAGCGTGTGGGCCAGGTCAGTCAGCTCGACGAGCAGCGCATCCGTCCCGGCGGGCAGGTAGCGCCGCGTCATGCAAGGGCGGCGCAGAAGGGGCGAATGGCCACGCCCGCGTCCTGCAGCCGCTCGCGCACGACGCGCGCCATGGCGACGGCGCCGGGGCTGTCGCCATGCACGCAGATCGAGTCGGCGCGGACCGCGACGGGGCTGCCGTCCACGGCGGGCACGGTGCCTTCGCGCACCAGTTGCAGCATGCGCGCGGCCACGGCTTGCGCATCGTGCAGCACGGCGCCGGGCTCGCGGCGCGACACCAGCGTGCCCTGCGGGGTGTAGCCGCGGTCGGCAAAGGCTTCCTCGATCGCTCTCAACCCGGCGTCGCGCGCCCAGCCGGCCAGGGGCGAGCCGGCCAGCACCACCAGGGCCAAGTCACGATCCACGGCTTGCACAGCTTCGATCACGGCCCCGGCCTGGGCCCGGTCGTGCGCGATGGTGTTGTACAGCGCGCCGTGCGGCTTGACGTAGCGCACGGCGGTGCCGGCCGCACGCGCCAGGCCTTGCAGCGCGCCGATCTGGTAGATCACGTCGCCCACCAGCTCGGCGTGCGGCACGTCCATGGGCCGGCGGCCAAAGCCCACCAGGTCGCGGTAGGCCACGTGCGCGCCCACGACCACACCGCGCTCGGCGGCGGCGCGCAAGGTCTTGAGGATGCCCACCGGATCGCCCGCATGAAAGCCGCAGGCCACGTTGGCGCTGCTGACGATGTCCAGCATGGCAGCGTCGTCGCCCATGGTCCAGGCGCCCAGGCTTTCGCCCAGGTCGCTGTTGAGGTCGATGTGGGGCATGAAAATACTATGAAATATATAGCTGCTTGCGCTTGTGCAGCCGGCGCCGGGTGGATGTATTGTTAAAAACCGAAGCTACAGCACCCGCCCGAACCACCAAACCGACAGCCCGCCGGCCAGCAGCGCCAGCAGTGCGCCGGCCAGGGCGAACAGGGCCGAGACCTCGGTCTCCTTCTTCTCCAGCGTCAGGCGGCTGGACAGGTTTTGATAGACCCGTTTCAGGTCGTGCGCGGTGCCGGCGTAAAAATATTCGGCGGCCGTCTTCTGCGCGATGGTCTTGAGCGTTTCCTCGTCCAGCCGCACGCGCATCGACCAGCCCTCGAAACCGATGATCTCGCCATCCACCGTGCCGACGCCCACGGTGTACACCTTCACGCCGCGGTCGGCGGCCATCTTGGCGGCATCCAGCGGATCGACGCCGGTGGTGCGCTGGCCATCGGTCAGCATCACGATGGCGCCCGTCGTGTAGGAGCCGGGCGGCACGGGCACGAACTCATCCTGCTTGGGCGGTGCCTGATCCAGCGAGCGCCCCACGCCGCCGCGCATGCGCTCCAGGCTGAGTTGCTGCAGCTCGATGCCGGCCTTGGGAAACAGGGTGGACAGCGAGATCACGATGGCGTTGCCGGTGGCCGTGGCGCGCTGAAGTTGAAAGCGGTCGATGGCCGACACCAGGTCTTCGCGGTTGAGCGTGGGCCCCTGCGCCACCTGGGCCGAGCCGGCAAAGGCCACGATGCCGACCTTGATGTCGCGCGGCAATTCCTTCAGGAAGGTCTTGGCGGCCTCTTGCGCCGCGACCAGGCGATTGGGCTCCACGTCGGTGGCGCGCATGCTGGCCGACACGTCCATGGCCAGGATGATGGTCTGCTGGTTGGACGGCAGCGAGACCACCGCGGTCGGCCGCGCGCTGGCCAGGATCAGGGCCGCCAGCGCCAGCAGCAGCAGCAGCGGGGGCAGGTGGCGGCGCCAGCCGGGGCCCTTGCCCAGCGCCTGTTGCACGATGGACAGGCTGGCGTAGCGCACGGCCAGCTTCTTGCGGCGGCGCTGCACCCACACATACAGCAGCACCAGCACTGGCAGCGCCAGCAGCAGCCACAAAAATTGCGGCCACAGAAAGCTGGGCTGCGGGATCGCCGCGGGCCACTTCAGGGATTGGAGCCAATCGAGGTTCATGAACACACCGGATACGGCCTCATTTTGACCCGATCAGGCGCTCTTGCGAAGATGCGCCGGCACGCCGCCCCCAGGGGCGGCGCGGGTGCGCTGGCGGCGCAGTTCGATGAAGCGCACGATGGCGCCCAGCAGCTCGCCCTCGGTGGACAGCTCCAGCGCGTCCACGCCGGCACGCGCCAGCGTGGCGCGCAGCTCGTCCTCGCGCTGGGCGGCGATTTGCGCAAAGCGGCGGCGAAAGCCGGCGTCGTGCGTGTCCACCATCAGTTCCTGCCCGGTTTCGGCGTCGCGCAGCGGGATCAGGCCCAGGTCGGGCAGCGCGCGCTCCAGCGGGTCGAACAGGCGAACGGCCAGCACCTCATGGCGCTGGGCCAATTGGCCCAAGGGCTTTTCCCAGCCGGGCTCGCTGATGAAATCCGACACCACGAAGATCGTCGAGCGGCGGCGGATGAAGTTGGCGCCGGCCTGCAGCAAGTCGGCCAGCCGGGTGCTGGTGGGCGCGGCCGCCGGCGAAGGCTCCGGGCGGTTTTGCATGGCGTGCAGCAGTTGCAGCACGTGCGTGCGGCTGGCGCGCGGCGGCATCATCTGCTCCACCCCGTGGCCATACAGCAGCGCCCCCACGCGGTTGCCGTGGCGCGTGAGCAGGCGGGCCAGCACGGCGACGAACTCGGCCGACACCTGGCGCTTGAGTCGCGCACCCGAGCCGAAGTCCACCGACGCACTCAAGTCCAGCAAAAACCAGGCCGCCATCTCGCGGTCTTCGGTGAACACGCGCACGTGCGGCACGGCCAGGCGCGCCGTCACGTTCCAGTCGATGTGGCGCACGTCATCGTGCAACTGGTATTCGCGCAGGTCGGCCAAGTCCAGCCCGCTGCCGCGCATCAGCGTGCGGTAGTGGCCTTGCAGCGCGCCGTCCAGGCGGCGCAGCACGGTCCATTCCAGGCGGCGCAGCAGCGCGTCTGCGTCCGCCGGCGCGTTGCGCGCGGGCGCCGGGGCTGCGCGCGGGTTGGGCACCGCGTGCGGCAGCGGATGCGGGCGACGGCGCAGGAATCCCATCACGCGGCGAGCTTTTCGTGTTGCAGCGGGCGCGGCGGCGCCGGCACCCGGGCCATGATGCGCGTCACGACCTGGTCGGCCGACAGGCCCTCGGACAGCGCCGGGTACGACAGCACCAGCCGGTGGCGCAGCACGTCGGGCGCCAGGTCGCTCAGGTCGTCCGGCAGCGCGTAGCCGCGCCCGCGCATCAGCGCCAGGGCGCGCGCGCCCTCGATCAGGCCGATGGTGGCGCGCGGACTGGCGCCGTAGGTGATCATGGGCGCCAGCTCCGGCACGCCCGCGTCGGCCGGACGGCGTGTGGCGGCCACCAGGCGCACCGCGTATTGCACCAGGGCCGGATCGACATACACGGTGCGACATTCGGCCTGCAACTGCGCCAATTGCTCCATGCTGGCGACGGACTGCACGTCGATGTGCGGGCCGGTCACGCGCTGGGCAATGACGAACTCTTCCTCGTCGCTGGGGTAGTCCACCAGCACCTTCATCAAAAAGCGGTCCACCTGCGCCTCGGGCAGCGGGTAGGTGCCCTCGGTCTCGATGGGGTTTTGCGTGGCCATCACCAAAAAAGGCTCGGGCACGAAGTGCGTCTGCCCGGCAATGGTGACCTGGCGCTCCTGCATCACCTCCAGCAGCGCGCTTTGCACCTTGGCCGGCGCGCGGTTGATCTCGTCGGCCAGCAGCAGGTGGGTGAACACGGGGCCCAGCGCGGTGCTGAATTCGCCGTTCTTCTGGTTGTAGATGCGCGTGCCGATCAAGTCGGCCGGCACCAGGTCAGGCGTGAACTGGATGCGCTTGAACTGCCCTTGCAGCACGCTGGCCAGCGTCTTGACGGTGAGCGTCTTGGCCAGGCCCGGCACGCCCTCGACCAGCAAATGGCCGCCGGCCAGCAGGGCCACCATCACGCGCTCCAGGAAGCGGTCTTGCCCCACCACCACGCGCTTGACTTCGTAGAGGATTTTTTCCATGCGTTCGGCGATGTCGGTCCGGGGCTCGAATCGCTTGTCGTCGGCTTTAGTCATGCGCATGATGCTCCTGAAATAATAGTCAGAATGGAATTTGCCCAGCGCCGGCCGCGGCGTTCTCGATGGGCACCGCAAAGCCGATGCCGATGAAGGTGCGTGCCGACGTGGGGTTGAGGATGGCGGTGACGATGCCCACCACCTGCCCATCCATGGTGACCAGCGGTCCCCCCGAATTGCCGGGGTTGGCCGCGGCGTCGAATTGGATCAGGTTGCTCATCACCTGGCCGCCTTCGGGTGAGCGAAAGCCGCGCTTCAGGCCCGAGATCACGCCCGCCGACACCGAGGGCCCGATGCCGAATGGAAAGCCGATGGCCACCACTTCGTCACCCGGCTGCAAGTCGCCGGTGGAGCGCATGGTGGCCGGCTGCAGGTCGTCCGGCAGCTTGGTCGCGCGCAGCACCGCCAGGTCGTTGTCGGGCTGGATGTTGACGATGCCGGCGGGGCTTTCGGTGCCATCGAAAAACGTCACCGTGATGCGCTCCGCGCCTTGCACCACGTGCAGGTTGGTCAGGATGGTGCCGTTGTCCACGATGACCACCCCGGTGCCGATGCCCCGGCCCAGTTCGGTCTGGCCCCGCTTGTTCTTGCGGCCCTCGATCTCGCCCTCTACCCGCACCACCGAAGGGGCGACGGCGGCCGCGGCGCGTGCCGCCTGTGAAGGCAGCACCTTGGTTTGCGCGGTGTGCATCACCGCCGCGTCGATGTCTTTTTGCGTGAGCTGGCGCGGCGGTGCTTGCAGCGCGCCGCCGCCAAGCACCCAGCTGGCCGCCAGCGCGACGATGGCGGTCCACAGCACGCCCGGATGGCGCCAGGCGGTTCGCCAGCGGGGCCTGCGCGCGGACGCCGGGTGGGCGGGCACGCGCACGTCCGGCTCGGGCGCGGGCGGTGTTGGTTCGGCGGGCGAAGGCGATCGACTGTAAAGCGCGGTTCGACGCATGGGCACATCCCGGACATCACAAGGGTGATGCACCAGACGGTAGCATGCTTTGACGCTTGTGTGGATGGGTGCGATCAATGAACGGACAGCGGGTGATGAACGAATCCGACGACAGGCCGAAGGCGCCATGGACCGTTGACTGGGCGCAGGCGCCCGTCGGCTGGAACTGGGTGGCGCAGGACGGGGATGGCCGCTGGTACTGGTACCGCACGCGGCCCGAACCCGGCTTTGCCGGCCGGGTCTGGCGCAGCCACTCGCGCAACCAGCACCCGGCCGGCCAGGGCGAGCCCAACCCCGATTGGTTTGCCAGCTTGGCGCCACGGCCGCCGCGCTGAGGCCCGAGCGGCTTAAGCTCTGGCGCATGCCTGCCTGGATCGACACCCACTGCCACCTGGATGCCCCGGAGTTTGCCGCGGACATCGACGCCGTGCGCGCCCGAGCCGCCGACCGCGGCGTGCGGCGTTGCGTGATCCCCGCGGTCGAGGCGCCGGCCTTCGATGCCGTGCGCACGCTGGCGCACCGCCTGGACGATGCCTACGCGCTCGGCATTCACCCCATGTTCGTCGCGCGCGCCGACGGTGACGCCCTGGCGCGTCTGGATGCCGCCCTGCAAGCCCAGACGGATGATGCACGCCTGGTGGCGGTGGGCGAGATCGGGCTGGACTACTTCGTGCCCGAACTGGCCGCGCCCGGCGCTTTGCGCGAGCGGCAGGAGCACTTCTACCGCGAACAACTGCGGCTGGCGCGTCGCCACGGCCTGCCGGTTGTCCTGCACGTGCGGCGCTCGGTCGATCAGATCCTGAAGGGCCTGCGCGAGGTCGGCGTTGCCGGCGGCATCGCGCACGCCTTCAACGGCAGCCGCCAACAGGCCGACCAACTGCTGGAGATGGGTTTCAAGCTGGGCTTTGGCGGCGCCGTGACCTACGAGCGCGCCACGCGTTTGCGTGCCATGGCGGCGCAATTGCCGCCGCAAGCGATCGTGATGGAAACCGACGCCCCCGACATCGCGCCGCAATGGCTGTACGCGCCGGCCGCGCAGCGCGCCGCAGGCGGCGTCATCGGCCGCAACGAGCCGGGCGAGTTGCCGCGCGTGGCAGCCACGCTGGCCGCCCTGCGCGGCGCGCCCTTGGATGAGTGGGCCGCGCAAACCACGGCCAACGCATTGGCAGCCCTGCCGCGATTGGCCGCGCTTTGACCGCCGGCCTCGGGCTGGGGCTGGGGTCGTCTGTCCGATCCGTCTGCGACAAGCCATGACGCTGAACCTCCAGCGGGAGCAGGCGGATGGTTTGCGCGGGATCCGTGGCTGCGACGACGACTGTGCGGCCGATGTTTTCGGCCGAAATAGTTTGCATGCGTCTCGAAAGCAGCCAAAACAATGCTATAGTCTATGGCTTCGCTGACCACTGCGATGGCAGACGGGCGGCGAGGGATGAAGACAGACCGAGGCATCAAGCTGAGGCCTGTTTTTGCCGGGGTTGATGAAGTTTGAGGGCGAGGCCCGAGAGCGGAGTCGGTAGAA
>JAFEEB010000038.1:0-3507 GCA_018241325.1 Pseudomonadota bacterium
GACCAGATGGCCGTGCACGTGCCCCTGTCGGTCGAGGCGCAGATGGAAGCCCGCACGCTGATGCTGGCCTCCAACAACGTGCTGTTCCCGGCGTCGGGCGAACCGTCCATCGTGCCTTCGCAGGACGTGGTGCTGGGCCTGTACTACACCACGCGCGAGCGCATCAACGGCAAGGGCGAAGGCCTGATCTTCTCCGACGTGGGTGAGGTCCAGCGCGCGCTGGATGGCGGCGTGGTCGAGCTCACGGCCAAGGTCACCGTGCGCATGACCGAGTGGACCAAGGACAAGGCCAGCGGCGAGCTGGTGGCATCGACCTCGCTGGTGGACACCACCGTGGGCCGCGCCCTGCTGTCGGAGATCCTGCCCAAGGGCCTGCCGTTCTCGCTGATGAACAAGGCGCTCAAGAAGAAGGAAATCTCGCGCCTCATCAACGCGTCCTTCCGCAAGTGCGGCCTGAAGGACACCGTGGTGTTCGCCGACAAGTTGCTGCAAAACGGCTTTCGCCTGGCCACGCGCGCCGGCATCTCGATCGCCATCGAGGACATGCTGGTGCCGCTGGAAAAGCCCGCCATCATCGAGCGCGCCGAGAAGGAAGTCAAAGAGATCGAGCAGCAGTACGTCTCGGGCCTGGTGACCTCCGGCGAGCGCTACAACAAGGTGGTGGACATCTGGGGCAAGGCCGGCGACGAGGTCTCCAAGGTCATGATGGCCCAGCTGGCCAAGCAAAAGACCACCGATCGCCATGGCAAGGAAGTCGATCAGGAGTCCTTCAACTCCATCTACATGATGGCCGACTCGGGCGCGCGCGGCAGCGCGGCGCAGATTCGTCAGCTGGCCGGCATGCGCGGCCTGATGGCCAAGCCCGACGGCTCGATCATCGAGACGCCGATCACGGCCAACTTCCGTGAAGGCCTGAACGTGCTGCAGTACTTCATCTCCACGCACGGCGCCCGCAAGGGCCTGGCCGACACGGCGCTGAAAACGGCCAACTCGGGCTACCTGACGCGCCGCCTGGTGGACGTGACGCAGGACCTGGTGGTCACCGAGGTGGATTGCGGCACCAGCGACGGCGCCCTGATGCGCGCCGTGGTCGAAGGCGGTGAGGTGATCGAATCGTTGCGCGACCGCATTCTGGGCCGCACCGCGGCCGAGGACGTGATCGACCCCGAAACGCGCGCGGTGGTGGTTCAGGCCGGTCACATGCTGGACGAGGACGCCATCGACGAGCTCGAAGCCGTCGGCATCGACGAGGTGCGCGTGCGCACCGCGCTGACCTGCGCCACGCGCTTCGGCCTGTGCGCCAAGTGCTACGGGCGCGACCTGGGCCGCGGCGGCCTGGTCAACACCGGCGAGGCCGTGGGCGTCATCGCCGCTCAGTCCATCGGCGAGCCTGGCACGCAGCTGACCATGCGCACCTTCCACATCGGTGGTGCGGCGTCGCGCGCGGCGGTGGCCTCCAACGTCGAGGCCAAGTCCAATGGCTCGATCGGCTTCAACGCCACCATGCGCTACGTGTCCAACACGCGCGGCGAGCTGGTGGTCATCTCNNTCGGGCGAGATCACCATCCACGACGAGCACGGCCGCGAGCGCGAGCGCCACAAGGTGCCCTACGGTGCCACGCTGGCGGTCAAGGCCGACCAGGCCATCAAGGCCGGCACCATCCTGGCCAACTGGGACCCGCTGACGCGCCCGGTGATCACCGAGTACGCCGGCCGCATCAAGTTCGAGAACGTCGAGGAAGGCCTGACGGTGGCCAAGCAGGTGGACGAGGTCACCGGCCTGTCCACCCTGGTCGTCATCGACCCCAAGCGCCGCGGCTCGACCAAGATCGTGCGTCCGCAGGTCAAGCTGGCGGACGCCGCTGGCAACGAAGTCAAGATTCCCGGCACCGACCACTCGGTGACCATCGGCTTCCAGGTCGGCGCGCTGATCCAGGTGCGCGACGGTCAGGACGTGGGGCCCGGCGAGGTGCTGGCGCGCATTCCGGTCGAAGGCCAGAAGACGCGCGACATCACGGGCGGCCTGCCGCGCGTGGCCGAGCTGTTCGAGGCGCGCTCGCCCAAGGACAAGGGCGTGCTGGCCGAGCAGACCGGCACCATCTCGTTCGGCAAGGAGACCAAGGGCAAGATCCGCCTGAAGATCACCGATCCGGACGGCAAGGACTGGGAAGAGCTGATCCCGAAAGAGAAGAACCTGCTGGTGCACGAAGGCCAGGTGGTCAACAAGGGCGAGTCCATCGTCGACGGCCCGGCCGACCCGCAGGACATCCTGCGTCTGCTGGGCATGGAAGAGCTCGCGCGCTACATCGTCGATGAGGTGCAGGACGTCTATCGCTTGCAGGGCGTGAAGATCAACGACAAGCACATCGAGGTCATCGTGCGCCAGATGCTGCGCCGCGTGGTGGTCGAGAACCCGGGCGATTCCAGCTACATCGCCGGCGAGCAGGTCGAGCGCAGCGAGATGTTGGACACCAACGACGCGCTGCGCGAGGCGGGCAAGCTGCCCGCCACCTACAGCAACTTGCTGCTGGGCATCACCAAGGCCAGCCTGTCCACCGACAGCTTCATCAGCGCCGCGTCCTTCCAGGAGACCACGCGCGTGCTGACCGAGGCCGCCATCATGGGCAAGCGCGACGAGCTGCGTGGCCTGAAGGAGAACGTCATCGTCGGCCGTCTGATCCCGGCGGGCACGGGCCTGGCGTATCACCAGGCGCGCAAGGCCAAGGACCAGATGGACGAGGCCGAGCGCCGCGCCATCGCCGAGTCCGAGGCCGCCGAGTTGGCCGAAGCCACCGAGGCCGCGGCGCATGCGGCGTCACCGGTGCCGAACGCAGGCGCCGACGCGGATTGATGCACTCTTGAAACCATAGCGCCCTGCGCGCGCCCCGTGGGCGCGCCAGGGCGTTTTCTTTGAGGCCGCGAATGTCCAACCCTCTTTGGCCCGTCTTGCTGGTGCTGGCCCTGGTGTTCTTCTGGGCCATCGGCGCGTACAACCGGCTGGTGCGCCTGCGCGCGGCCGTCGGCACCGCCTTTGCCGCCCTGGAACCGTTGCTGCGCGAGCGCCTGGCGTGGGTCAAGGGCGCCTTGCCACCGGCCGAACCACCGGCGCCGGACGCCCCCGCAAGCACCCTGGACGAACCCCGAACACAGGCCTGGGCGCGCCTGGATGCCGCCGGCGAGCAACTGGCCCTGGCCCTGGCGCCGGTGCGCAGTCAGCCTGTGAGTGCACGGGCCGTGCGCAGCCTGGCGCAAGCCCAGGCGGCCCTGCACGCGGCATGGGTCGCCGTGGCGCCCCCCGAGCCCGGGCAGGCCCTGCAGGCGCAGTGGGACCGCTTGCGCCACCAGGAGCTGCCTTTGACGGCGGCCTTCAATGAAGCCGTACGCGCCTACAACGCAGCCGCCACGCAGTTTCCGGCCATGGTGATGGCGCGCTTGTGCGGTTTTCGCCCTGGGCAGATGCTGGAGCCGACCGGGGAAGACAAAGCATGAGCGCGCCGGGCCGCTCCC
>JAFEEB010000038.1:3606-15834 GCA_018241325.1 Pseudomonadota bacterium
CGTCGGGTTTGCGCGCCGGGCCGCTCCCAAGCGCGAATCCCGCAGCGCGCAGCGCGGAGGGCCGTCCCGTGAACACACCCAGCGCCCCCTCGGTCGCCGCCCGCGCGCCGCCGCTGTGGCAGTTGATTCAGGCCGTCGCTCGCCTGGTTGCGGCGGTGCAGGCCGGCCAGTCGCTGACCCGTCTGCTCGAGACCGTCCCCCCGGCCCTGCGCGGCGGCGCCCAGGCGCTCGGTTTTGCGGTGCTGCGCCGGCTGGGTACGGCGCAGGCGGTGCGCTGCGGGCTGGCCCCGCGTCGCCCCGCGCCCGCGGTCGATGCGCTGCTGTGCACCGCCCTGGCGCTGTTGCTGCCCGAGGACGGGCCGTCCTACAACGCCTTCACCGTGGTCGATCAGGCCGTCGAGGCGGCCAAGCGCCAGGCCGACACGCGCCGCCAGGCCGCCTTTGTCAACGCCTGCTTGCGCCGGTTTCGGCGCGAGGCCGATGCCTGCCTGGCGGCGGTCGCCAGCGACCCGGTGGCCCGCTGGAATCACCCCGCCTGGTGGATCAAGCGCCTGCAAGACGACTACCCGGACGACTGGACCGCCATCCTGGACGCCGACCAGCGGCCCGCGCCGATGGACCTGCGCGTGAACCTGCGGCGTGGCACGGTGGCGGCGTACTGCGAGTTGCTGGCCCGGCACCAGATCGCTGCCACGCCGCTGGGCGCGGCCGCCGTGCGCCTGGCGCGCCCGCGGCCCGTGCGCGAGCTGCCGGGCCATGCGCAGGGGCTGGTGTCGGTGCAGTCGGCGGCGGCGCAGCGCGCCGCCCCGCTGCTGCTGGAGGGCATGCCGGCCAAGCCCCTGCGCGTGCTGGACGCCTGCGCCGCCCCCGGTGGCAAGACCGCGCACCTGCTGGAATGCGCGCCGCACGCCTGCGTCACCGCACTCGAGCTCAGCGCCGAGCGCAGCCCGCGCATCACCGACAACCTCGCCCGCCTGGACTTGTCGGCCGAGGTGCGCGTGGCCGATGCCGGCGACGTGGGCGCCTGGTGGGACGGCGAGCGCTACGACGCCATCCTGCTGGATGCGCCCTGCAGCGCCTCGGGCATCGTGCGCCGCCATCCCGACGTGCGCTGGCTGCGCCGCGCGGGTGACATTGCCCAGCTGGCCGCCGAGCAAGACCGCCTGCTGCACGGCCTGTGGCCCTTGCTGGCGCCGGGCGGGCGCCTGCTGTATTGCACCTGCTCGGTGTTTCGCCAGGAGGGCGCCGAGCGGATCGAGGCGTTTGCCGCGCGCAACACCGACGTGCGGCAGCTTCCCGCGCCGGGGCATTTGTTGCCCGGATGCGACGGCCCGGGGGGCCGCGTTGGTAACAATGGGGCCTGCGATGACGACGGTTTCTTCTATGCCCTGCTGCAAAAGCTGCCCGCCTGACAGCGCCACCCGGCGCGATGTGCTGGGCGGATTGCTGGCGGGCGCTGCGCTGGGCCTGGCGGGCCTGGCGCACGCCGCCGCGCCCGGCGTGGACGAGTTGCGTGTCGAGCGCAGCGACGAGGGGCTGTTTCTGTACGCGCACCTGAGCTTCGAGCTGGCGCCCTCGGTGCAGGATGCGCTGCTCAAGGGCATTCCGATCCACTTCGTCGCCGAGGCCCGCGTGCTGCGCGAGCGCTGGTACTGGTTCGACCAGCCCGTGGCCTTGGCCCAGCGCTTCACGCGCATCGCCTACCAGCCGCTCACGCGCCACTGGCGCATCAGCACGTCCAGCGAGCCGCTGGTGGGTGCGGAGTACGGCCTGGGCCTGACGCAGCAGTACGACTCGCTGGACGAGGTCATGAGCGCGGTGCAGCGCATTGCCGGCTGGAAGATCGCCGGTGCCGCGGAGCTGGCCAGCGGCGGCACCCAGGTCTTGCAGTTCCAGTTCCGGCTCGACGCCAGCCAGTTGCCGCGCACCTTTCAACTGGGGGCCGTGCGCCAGGCCGACTGGCACCTGCAACTCGAGCGGCGCCTGGTGCTCAGCGCGGAGCGCGGGCCATGACGACGCCCGAGCCGGCCGACGACCTGGCGTTGCCGGGACGCGGCGTCGTCACCCGCTGGTCCTTGCGCCTGGCCGCCGCCGTGATGCTGGTGGGCGGCGTGGTGCTGATCTTCCTGCTGGTGCAAGCCACCAACAACCGCCTGCTCTACGAGCGCTACTTCGCCCGCCTGCTGTGGATCAACATCGCCGCGGCGACGGTGCTGGCGCTGGTCATCCTTTGGGGTGTCTTCCGGCTGCTCTCGCGGCTGCGGCGCGGCAAGTTCGGCAGCCGGCTGCTGATCAAGCTGGCGGCCATCTTCGGCCTGGTGGGCGTCTTGCCCGGCCTGCTGATCTACGTGGTGTCCTACCAGTTCGTCTCGCGCTCGATCGAGACCTGGTTCGACGTGCGGGTGGAGGGTGCGCTCGAGTCGGGCCTGACGCTGGCGCGCACCTCGCTGGAGACGCAGGCGCGCGAGTTCGGCAACCAGTTGCGCACCGCCGCCGCCCAGCTGGCCGACGTGCCCGATGGCGCCGCGGCTTTGCCGCTGGAGCGCTTGCGCACGCAAATCGGTGCCACCGACGCCAATTTGTGGAGCGGCTCCGGGCGCCTGCTGGCCAGCGCCGGCCTGTCGCGCTTCGAGTTCTCGCCGGTGCGACCCACGGCGCAGCTGCTGCGCAATGCCCGCGCGCTGGGCGTGGCCACGCAGATCGAAGGGATCGACGACCTCGCGTCGCCCGCGCCCGGCGCCGCACCGCCGACGGCACGCATACGCGCGCTGGCCGTGGTGGGCGGGCGCTCGCTGGGCCTGGCCGACGAGGCGCGCCTGCTCGAAGCCGTGCAGCCCTTGCCCACGACCCTGGTGGAAAACGCGCTGGCCGTGCAGGAGGCCAATCGCGAATACCAGGAGCGTGCGCTGGGCCGCCAGGGCCTGCGGCGCATGTACATCGGCACGCTGACGCTGGCGCTGTTTCTGGCCGTGTTCGGCGCCGTGCTGCTGGCGGTCCTGCTGGGCCAGCAGCTGGCCGCACCCTTGCTCATGCTGGCCGACGGCGTGCGGCAGGTGGCCGCCGGCGACCTGCGGCCCAAGGTCATCCTGCCCGGTCGCGACGAGCTGGTCGGCCTCACGCGCTCGTTTGCCGACATGACCCGGCAATTGGCCGACGCCCGCGCGGCGGTGGACACCAGCATGCGCGAGGTCGACACCGCGCGCGCCAACCTGCAAACCATCCTGGACAACCTGACGGCCGGCGTCATCGTGCTCGACCACGCCGGCGTGGTGCAGTCGGCCAACCCGGGCGCCACCCGCATCCTGCGCGCGCCGTTGGCGGCGGTGGTCGGTCAGCCGCTGGCGTCGCAGCCCAAGCTCGAGACGTTTGCACGCGACGTGCAGCAGCAGTTCAACACCTTCGAGGTGGCGCTCGCCGAGCATGGCCCCGACCACTGGCAGCAGGCGTTCGAGCTGCACGGCGCCACCGAGGGCGCCAATGCCGACGCCGTCTCACTGGTGGCCCGCGGCGCGAGCCTGCCCGGCGGGCTGCACCTGCTGGTGTTCGACGACATCTCCGAGATCGTCTCCGCGCAGCGCACCCAGGCCTGGGGTGAGGTGGCGCGGCGCCTGGCGCACGAAATCAAGAACCCGCTCACGCCCATCCAGCTGTCGGCCGAGCGGCTGGAGCGCCGGCTGGCCGACAAGCTGCCCGAGGCCGACCGTGCGCTGCTGGTCAAGTCGGTGCGCACCATCGTCGAGCAGGTCGATGCCATGAAGCGCCTGGTCAACGAGTTTCGCGACTATGCCCGCTTGCCGGCTGCGCAGCTGGCGCGCATGGACTTGAATGCCCTGGTGGCCGACGTGCTGCACCTGTACGGGACGGCCGCCGACGGCACGGCGCACGAGAACGCCGTGCCGCTGCGCTTCGAGCGCGACGACGCCTGCCCGCCCATCCTGGGCGATGCGCAGCAGCTGCGCCAGGTCATCCACAACCTGGTGCAAAACGCGCTCGACGCATCCAGCGGAGCCGACCGGCCGCCGGTCGCCGACGGCGGCACGGGCGTCCTCATTCGCACCCAGTGGGTCGAGGCCACGCAGCGCGTTCGCCTGTCCGTCATCGACCACGGCCACGGCTTTTCCGAGGCCATCCTCAAGCGTGCGTTCGAGCCCTACGTCACCACCAAGGCCAAGGGCACCGGACTGGGCTTGGCGGTGGTCAAGAAAATTGCCGAGGAACACAACGCGCGCGTGGATGTGTCCAATCGCATCCACGATGGGCAGGTCACCGGCGCGCAAGTATCATTGACGTTTGAGCCGGCGGCGCAGGCTGCCCATCGGGCGCACGCCGCAACCGGCTGACATCACGAAGGAAACACGCTTCCCCATGGCCAATATTCTGGTGGTTGACGATGAGCTGGGCATACGGGACCTCCTGTCGGAGATCCTCAATGACGAGGGCCACACCGTCGAACTCGCCGAGAACGCCGCGCAGGCCCGCGCCGCGCGCCAGCGCGCGCGCCCCGACCTGGTGCTGCTCGACATCTGGATGCCCGACACGGACGGCGTGACCCTGCTCAAGGAGTGGCGCGGCACCGGCCTCTTGACCATGCCCGTCATCATGATGAGCGGTCACGCCACCATCGAGACTGCGGTGGAGGCCACCCGCATCGGCGCGCACGCGTTTCTCGAAAAACCCATCACGCTGCAAAAGCTGCTCAAGAGCGTCGAGCACGCGCTGGCGCGTTCGACGCTGCCGCCGCCCGAGTCGTCCGTGCGCGAGGCCGAATCCCGTGTCGCCCCGGCGGTCGTTGCCGACGCCGAGCTCACCGTCGAAGCGGCCATGACCGGCGGCCAGTCGCTGCCCCAGGCGCTCGACCTGTCGCCCCAGCCCCAGCGCTCGTTCGAGCTGGACCAACCCCTGCGCGAGGCGCGCGACGCGTTCGAGAAGGCCTACTTCGAATTTCACCTGGCCAAGGAGGGCGGCTCCATGACCCGCGTGGCCGAAAAAACCGGCCTGGAGCGCACCCATCTGTATCGCAAGCTCAAGCAACTGGGCGTGGACTTGGCGCGCGGGCGAAAAAGCAGCCAGGCGACGGCTTGAGCGCGCCGGAAACCCGATATAATCTCGCGTTTTACGGCCCGGTAGCTCAGTCGGTAGAGCAGAGGACTGAAAATCCTTGTGTCGGTGGTTCGATTCCGCCCCAGGCCACCAAACAAGCCCGCATGGGCACTAGAAACCCCGCTAGCAATTTCGCAGCGGGGTTTTTTCTTGCCCGGTGCCCATCGGCCATTGGCAAGCTGCTGGCCGATTTCTCGATGAGCGCGCGCACCGCCAGCCGTCAGCTTCCGTTTTGCATCAGTGACGCCGTCAGGCGTTCGAGCGCGCCGGTCATCTGCTTGTGGCGATGCAGCACCAGGTGGCAGGAGCGCCGCATGCGCGGCAGCGTGGTGGGCACGCGCATCAGGCGGCCGGACTTGAGGAGGTCGGCCACCACCCATTCGGACAGGCAGGCCAGCCCCAGGCCTTCGGCGGCGGCGTGCTTGATGGCTTCGGAGTTGCCCAGCTCGATGCTGCGGCGGTAGGTGCGCAGGTGCGGCAGCAGTTCGAAATCGGTGGCCACGCGGGTGCCCGAGCCGGCTTCGCGCAGCAGCCAGACCTGCTGGCGCAGCACGCTGACGGGCACCGCGGGCGAGGCGGCGGCGGGCGCTTGCAGCTGGCGCGCCAGGCGGGGAGAGGCGACGACGAGCAAGTCGTCGCGCAGCCAGGGGCGGGCTTGCAGCCGCGGGTCATGGCAAGGCCCTTCGATCAGGCCGACGTCGAGGTTGAAGTCGGCCACGGCGCGGCAGATTTCGGCCGTGTTGCCGATCATCACCTCGGCGTGCCATTCGGGCGGCTGCGCGGCGTACCACGGCGCCCAGTGCAGACTGAGCCAACGGGGCAGCACGTAGTTGCCGATGGTGGTGCTGGCGCCGATGCGCAGGGCGTCGGGGGTGTCGTGGTCGCCGTGGGCGGCGCGTTGCAGGCTCGTGGCGCCGTCCAGCAGCGACAGGGCGCGCGGCAGCAGGGCGCGCCCGCTGCTGTTGAGTTGCAGGCGCTTGGCGGCGCGGTCGAACAGCGGCGTGCCCAGCATGCGCTCGAGCTCCTTCAGCGCGGCGCTGGTGGCCGATTGCGACAGGCCGATGGCGGCGCCGGCCGCGGCCGTGCTGCCGCCCCGCGCCACGGCCGCGAAGACTTGCAGTTGCCGCAGGGTCAGGTGCAAGGGGTCCATGGACGACTCATCAATCGATAAAACAGCTTGATCATACAAAAATGATTCGTTGGACGAATTAATTCGCGAACCCTAGAGTGCCGGCTGTGCACGGTGGCGTGCGTGACTGCAATGGGGTGCGAATGTCTGCTGTGTCGAGAACCGCTGGGCTGGCTGGATGGGAGGCGTGCGCCCGCGTGCTGCCGGGCCTGGCGCTCAGTGCCGGCCTGGGCTGGCTGGCGCTGCGCCTGGCGGAGCACGCGGCGGTGCAGGCCGCGGGCCTGAGCGGGCTCAGCCTGGCCATCGTGCTGGGCATGCTGGTGGGCAATCTGGGCTACGCGCGCGTCGCCGCGCAGGCGGAGCCGGGCGTGGTGCTGTCCAAGCAGCACCTGCTGCGCCTGGGCATCGTGCTGTATGGCCTGCGCCTGACGGTGCAGGACGTGGTCCAGGTGGGCATGGCCGGCGTGCTGATCGACGCGGTGGTGGTGGGCGCCACCTTCGTGCTGGCCGTGTGGATGGGCACGCGCTGGCTGGGGCTGGAGCGCTCCACCGCCATGCTGATCGGTGCCGGCAGCTCGATCTGCGGGGCCGCGGCGGTGTTGGCCGCCGAGCCGGTGGTCAAGGGCCGCGCCGAGCAGGTGGCGGTGGCCGTCGCCACGGTGGTGGTGTTCGGCACCGTCGCCACCTTCCTGTATCCGGCGCTGTACGCGCTCGCCCAGCACGCGGGCTGGCTGGCAGGCGGCGAGCGCGCCTTCGGCATCTACATCGGCTCCACCGTGCATGAGGTGGCGCAGGTGGTGGCCGCCGGCAACGCCATCGGCGCGCAGGCGGCGGACACGGCCGTGATCGCCAAGATGGTGCGTGTGATGATGCTGGCGCCCTTTCTGCTGGCGCTGTCGGCCTGGCTGGTGCGGCATCCTGACGCGGCCCGGCGGGCCAGCGGAGCGACTCGGGGTGCGACGCGCGTCACCGTGCCTTGGTTTGCCGTCGGCTTCGTCGCGGTGGTGGCGTTCAACTCGCTGCAATGGCTGCCCCAGCCCGTGACGGCGGCGGCCACGGCGCTGGACAACCACCTGCTGGCCATGGCCATGGCGGCGCTGGGCCTCACCACGCACGTCAGCGCCATCCGCAAGGCGGGCGTGCGACCGCTGCTGCTGGCCCTGCTGCTGTTCGGCTGGCTGGTGGTGGGCGGGGCGCTGCTCAACCAGTCCGTGCAGGGCTGGTTGGGCTGACGACCGGCCGCCGGACAAGCCCGCTTGAGCGAGCCGGCGCATGCCCCTCAGGGCTTGCGATACATGCTGGTGGTGGTGCGCGTCAGGCCCACGCCGTGCAGACGCGCCAGGGTGTGGCCGGCGTGGGCGTGCGTGATGGCCAGACCGAGTGCGTCGGCCGCATCGGGGCCAGGCGCCTGGGGCAGTTGCAGCAGGCGCTGCACCATGGCCTGCACCTGCGCCTTGGCGGCCTTGCCGTGGCCGGCCACGGCTTTTTTCATTTGCAAGGCGGTGTATTCGGCCACGGGCAGCCCGCAATGCACCAGCGCCGTGACGCAGGCGCCGCGCGCCTGGCCCAGCAGCAGCGTGGCCTGGGGGTTGACGTTGACGAAGACGATCTCCACCGCCGCGGCCTGGGGCTGATAGCGCGTGTGCACCTCGCGGATGCCGTCGAACAGCAGCTTCAGGCGCGCGGGCAAATCGCCCTGGGCGGCATCGTGCGTGCGGATGACGCCGCTGGCGACGTAGGCCAGGCGCGGGCCGTCCACGTCGAGCACGCCGAAGCCGGTGGTGCGCAGGCCAGGGTCGATGCCGAGAATTCTCATGGCAGCTCGGCCCGCTTCATGCGTGCGACGATGGTGGCGGCGCGCTGGTTGAGGTAGGCCGAGCGCGGGCGCTGCTCGAAGTAGCGCGGGCGCGGCAGCATGACGGCCAGGCGGGCGGCCTCCCACGTGCTCAGTTGTGCGGCGCTCTTCTTGAAGTAGTGCTGCGCCGCCGCTTCGGCGCCGAACACGCCGGTGCCCCATTCGACGTGGTTGAGGTAGATCTCCAGGATGCGCTGCTTGCTGAGCAGGCGCTCGAGCGCAAAGGTCAGCACCAGCTCCTGGCCCTTGCGCAGCAGGCTGCGCTCGCCCGACAGCAGCAGATTCTTGGCCAGTTGCTGGGTGATGGTGGAGCCGCCGCGGATCTTGATGGACCGCGCCGGCAGGTTTTGCTCGGCGCGCGCCGCAGCCGTTTGCTCGGCCTTGGCGTTGCGCTCCCAGGCGCGCTCCATGGCCTCCCAGTCCACGCCGTCGTGGTTGGCAAAACTGTCGTCTTCCGACGCGATGACGGCGCGCTTCAAGGTGTCGGCGATCTGGTCGTAGTCGCGCCAGTGCTGGCTCCAGCGCAGGGGGCCGTCTTGGGCCAGGCGCCAGGCCTCGGAGCGCTCGAAGGTGGTGGACTGCGGATCGATCGCGGCCATCAGCGCGATGCGGCCGATGAAAAACAATTGCAGCGCCAGCGCGGCCCCGGCGGCCAGCAGCAGCCAGCGCCCCAGCAGCCGCATCAGCGCGCTCCACCGCGGGTGGCGCTGACCTCGTCGGCTTGCAGCGTGGTCTCCAGCGTCTGCTCGTGCGTGAAGCGAAAGCGCGCGGTCACGTCGAACTGGTCGGTGTCCTTGCGCATGGCGGGCGTGAAGGGGCCGAAGGGCGCGGCCTTTTGCGCGATGGCCTCGGCCAGGCGGTCGAGCATGCGGTCGCCCGAGCCGCGCACCACGCGCGCGTCCAGGATGCGCCCGTCGTGGTTGATGAGCAGCGCCATCAAAAGCTCGCCATACAGCTTGCGCCCGGCCACGTGCGGGAAGTTGGCGGTGCCCACCTGCTCGATCTTGCGGCGCAGCTCGTCGTAATAGGTCGCGTAGGTGGCGCCCAGGGTGGCGGGGCTGAGAAAGCGCTTGCGCGGACGGCTGTTTTCTTCCTGCACGCGCCGCTCGATGGCGGCCAGCAGCTTTTGCAGTTGCTGGCGCCGGTCCTGGTCGGCCTGGGCCTGCGGGTCGTCCTGGGTGCGGGCCGGGTCGGGCCTGGGCAGGGCGGCCAGTTGCTGGCGCACCTGGGCCAGCAACTGCTCTTGCTGTTGCAGCATGCGCTGGATCTCGCGCTGGCTCTGGTCGAGGGCGGCGTCGCCCTCGGCTTCGCGCGCGCTGGGGGGCAGGGGCGTGCTGGCGATGCGCGCGTCGCTGGCCTCGCCGCCGCCGGCCAGGTTGTGCTGGGCTATCGCCTGGGCCTTGACGGGTTTTTCATCGCTCTTGGCGTTGACCAGCACCACGTCGAGCGTGTTGTTCTCGAACACGCGCTTGAGCCCTTGCGGGTCGACGAAGCGCACCGTGAGCACCACCGCGTGCAACAAGACCGACAGGCCCAGCGCCCACTGCAGCGTGCTCAGGCGCTGCAGTGCGGGAGCGGTGGCCAGGCGCGCCGGCATCATGCAGCGGTGTCGCCGCCGGTGGCGGGCTCGGCTTCGTCCACATCGACCGCGATGGCCAGCGGGCCGGCGGCGCTGTCGGCGTCCTCGTCGTCGGGCGTGTCGCTGGCGCTGACGGACAGCGTGTCGGCCAGCAGCTCGAGCACGGTGCCGTGCACGTCCAGCGCGATCGGGTCGATGCTGCCCAGCTTGACGCGCACGCGCGCGCCGCGGGTGAGGGTTTGCGCGCCCATCACGGTGAAGACCAGGGGCAGCTCGTCGGCGCGCACGAGCCAGGCGCCGCCAGGCTGCTCGCGCAGCAGGGTGGCCGTCAGCTCGGTGGCGCCGTGCTGGCGCAGCCATTGCAGCGTCCAGAAGCGCTCCATGGCGCCCTGGTGTGCGTTGTAGGCGCTGTAGGCGGCGTCAAACGCGCTGATGATGGCGAACAGCTGCGCGTCCTTGGGCTTGAAGGGCGCGGCCAGCGCGGCGGCCGTGCCGTGCCGTGCGGCGGCAATGATCTGCCACTGGTTGACCAGATCGACGTAGCGGCGCAGCGGCGAGGTGCTCCAGCAGTAGCTGGGCACGCCGATGCCGGCGTGCGGCAGCGCCTTCGTGCCCATGCGCACCTTGATGCCGGGCAGCAGGCTGGCCTGGCTGCGGTAGATGGCGGGCACGTTCAAGCCTTTGAGCCATTCGCCCCAGGTGCTGTTGGCCAGGATCATCAGCTCGGCCACCATCAGGTCCAGCGGCGCGCCGCGCTGGCGCGGGGTGATCTGCACCGGCTCGTCACCCGTGGGCGCCTGGCCATCGGCCACGCCGACCAGCTTGAAGCTGTAGTCCGGCCGGTTGAAGGTCTCGGGCTTGCCGCGCACCTGCTCGCGCCGGGCCTTCAGGTGTTGGGCCAGGCGATATAAAAATAATAGCTGCTTGCGTTCGATGGTGGCCGGCAAGAGGCCGATTTGGCTTGAATCCTCGGCGCCGGCCAGCCACTCGGGCGTGATCAGCTGATCGAGCTGGTCGTGGCGCAGGTTGGCGGCAATGGGCACGCGCTCGATGCGCGTTTCGCTGGCCTGGATGGCCAGCGTGGCTTCATCGAGGGTGACGTACAGCGACACCGCCGGCGCCGCCTGCCCTTCGGCCAGGGTGCAGGCCTGCACCACGGCGTCGGGCAGCATGGTGATCTTGTAGCCCGGCATGTAGACGGTGGACAGGCGGGCGCGGCCCACGTCGTCCAGCGCGTCGCCGGGTGCGATTGCCAGGCCGGGCGCCGCAATGTGGATGCCCAGCACCACGGTGCCGCTGCCCAGCCCCTGCAGCGACAGCGCGTCGTCGATCTCGGTGGTTTGCGAGTCGTCGATGGAGAAGGCCTGCACCGGCGCCAGCGGCAAATCCTGCGGCAAGGCCAGGGGCGGCAGCGGCGCAAAGTCGGTGCCCTTGGGAAAGTTCTCGAACAAAAAGCGCTGCCAGTGGAACTGGTAGGCCGAGGTGATGGCGCCCGCCCGCTGCAGCAGCGTGAGCGGCGCCAGTTGCGTGGCGCGCGCGGCCTCGACCACGGCCTTGTATTCGGGCGCGTTCTTGTCGGGCCGAAACAAGATCTTGTAGAGCTGCTCGCCGATGGGCGCCGGGCAGCGGCCGGCCGCCAGCTCGCCCGCCCAGCCGGCGATTTGCGCGGCGAGCTGCTTTTTCTTCTCGATGGCGGCCAGCGCCTGCGCCACGATGTCGGCCGGCGCCTTCTTGAAGCGGCCCTTGCCGGCGCGCCGAAAGTAGTGCGGCGCCTGCTGCAGGGCAAACAGGGCGCCCGCTTGCTGGCCGATGCTGGGCGTGCCGCCAAAGTAGTCGGCCGCCAGATCGGCGAAGCTGAACTCGCCCTCGGGAGCGAACTCCCAGGCCAGGGCGGGGTCCAGGTCGGCGGCCAGGGTCTCGGCCTGGGCCAGCAGCTCGGCCGGGGCGGGCTTGTCGAAGCGCAGCAGCTGGTTGGCGGCCTTGACCTTGACGCGTTTGCCCGAGTCGAGCTCGATCTGGGCGGAGGCTTCGGCCTCGGAGAGGATGCGGCCGGCCAAAAATTTGCCGGCTTCGTCGAAAAGCATGTGCATGGAGGGGATGGATTGTCCCATCAACGGCGGTGGGTGCGCTGTCTGGGGGAGCACAAAACAGGCCGGTGATCGGGCCGGTGATCGGGCCGGTGAGCGGGCGCGCGGCGCGTCCCTGCGGCCGTCTGACGGCGGTTTGTGAATCAAATCAGGTGTTTGCGCAGGTGCAGCAAGCGCAAGAAGCTATCAAATCAGGACTGCTGGTCCGGAGTGAGTTGCAGGAATTCAATCACCTCGTCGATCAGCGCGGGAAAGCCCGACAGCGCGTGATCGCCCCCCTCCAGCAGCCGCCGGCGCGCACCGGCGTAGCGCGCGCTCATCTCGCGCCAGTCCAGCACTTCGTCGCCCTTGGCGATGACGGCCAGGATGCGGCGCGGGTCGGCCAGTGGCCCGGCCTGCAGGGCGCGCAGCTCGCCCACGTATTCGGCGCGAAAGAAAAAATGCGCCGCCGGGTCGTGCCAGGCGCTCTGCTCGCCGA
>JAFEEB010000038.1:15858-90136 GCA_018241325.1 Pseudomonadota bacterium
CGGCCAGCCAGCTGGCGTAGTAGCCGCCCAGCGAAGAGCCGACCACGGCCATGCGTTCGGCCGGCCAGTCGGCCGTGCCTTCATCGATCAGCGCGGCCGCGGCGCGGGGCGAGGGCGGCAGTTGCGGGCACCACCAGTGCACGGCGGGGTGCTCGGCCTGCACGCGCGCGGCCATTTGCCGCGCCTTGCTGGACTGGGGCGAGGAGCGAAAACCGTGCAGGTACAGCAGGTGGGTGGTGCTCATGCGCCGATGCTACGGCGATCGCGCGGGATAATTCGAAGCATGGCGGTTGTATTTGACAAGCCCTCGCTGTGGCAGCGCGTGGCGCCCCTGTTGCGCGGTTTCGACTGGTTGCTGCTGGCCGCCGTCGTGGTGCTGGCCGGGCTGGGCCTGCTGGCCATGTACTCGTCCGGCTTCGACCACGGCACGCGCTTTGTGGACCATGGGCGCAACATGCTGATTGCCGCCGGCATCATGTTCGTGGTGGCGCAGGTGCCGCCGCGCCAGCTGATGCAGCTGGCCGTGCCGGTGTACACGCTGGGCGTGGCGCTGCTGGTGGCCGTCGCCCTGTTCGGCATCAGCAAGAAGGGGGCGCAGCGCTGGATCAACCTGGGGGTGGTGATCCAGCCCAGCGAGCTCTTGAAGATCGCCACGCCGCTGATGCTGGCCTGGTGGTTCCACCGCCGCGAGGGGCAAACGCGCCCGCTGGACTTTGCCGTGGCCTTTGCGCTGTTGGCCGTGCCGGTGGGGCTGATCGTCAAGCAGCCCGACCTGGGCACCGCCATGCTGGTGCTGGCCGCCGGCCTGGCCGTGATCTTCTTTGCCGGCCTGCCCTGGAAGCTGGTGCTGCCGCCCGTGCTGATCGCCGCCGTCGGCGTGGCGCTGATCCTGGCCTTCGAGCCGCAACTGTGCGCCGACGGCATGGACTGGATGGTGCTGCACGAATACCAGCGCCAGCGCGTGTGCACCCTGCTGGACCCCACGCGCGACCCGCTGGGCAAGGGCTTTCACATCCTGCAGGGCATGATCGCCATCGGCTCGGGCGGGCTGTGGGGCAAGGGCTTCATGCAGGGCACGCAGACGCACCTGGAGTTCATCCCCGAGCGCACCACGGACTTCATCTTTGCCGCCTATTCCGAGGAATTCGGTCTGGTGGGCAACCTGGCGGTGATCGCCGGCTTCATCTTCCTGATCGTGCGCAGCCTGATGATCGCCGCCGACGGCCCGACCCTGTTCGCGCGCCTGCTGGCGGCCAGCCTGGCCACCATCTTTTTTGCCTATGCCTTCGTCAACATGGGCATGGTCAGCGGCATCCTGCCCGTGGTGGGGGTGCCGCTGCCCTTCATCAGCTATGGCGGCACGGCCCTGGTGACGCTGGGGCTGGCGCTGGGCATGCTGATGTCGATCGCCAAGGCGCGGCGCCTGATGCAAAGCTGACGGGCCGCGTGTTTATCATGGCCGATGATCAGGCCAATTCAGCGCGTGTGGGCATTCCTGGATCGACCCGCCGCCGGTTTCGCGCGCGGCGCTGCGGCGACGTGGCGCGCTCGCTTGGCGGCGCTTGGCGTGCTCGTCGGCCTGCTGTCCGGCTGTGCCAGCCTGCCCACAGACGTGCAGCGCCCGGTGTCGCACGCCCTGGACCAACCCGGGGCGACGCCGCTGGGGCAACTGGTTGACCAGAGACGCCCGGAGGCCGTGCGGCCGCAGGTGTCGGGCTTCGCGCTGATCGCCTCGGCCAGGGACGCCTTCGCGGCCCGCCTGGCGCTGACGCAGCAGGCGACGCGCACGCTGGACATCCAGTACTACGCCATTCACGCCGACCCCAGCGCGGCCGAACTGCTGCGCACCGTGCGCGCGGCCGCACGGCGCGGCGTGCGGGTGCGCATCCTGCTGGACGACTTCAACAGCGCGGGCCACAACGCGCTGGTGATGCGCATGGCCAGCGTGCCCGGCGTGCAGATGCGCATGTTCAACCCGCTGCCCGGCGATCGCGGCCTGGGCATGCTGCGCGCGCTGGGCTCGCTGCACGACTTCCAGCGCATCCAGCACCGCATGCACAACAAGCTGTTCATCGCCGACAACGCCTGGGGCGTCACCGGCGGGCGCAACCTGGGCGATGCGTACTTCGGCATCGCCAGCGGCAGCAACTTCATCGACCTGGACGTGCTGGCCGCCGGCCCCGTCGTGCAGGCCATGTCGGCCAGTTTCGACCGCTACTGGAACAACCCGCTGGCCTATCCGGTCGATGCGCTCATCACGCCGGAGGAGCTGGCCCGCCTGGGCGCGACCACCCGAGCGGACGCCAGCGATCTGCCGGCGGCGGGCAGCACGCCCGCGCCGCCCCCGCCGACCGATCTGGCCGCGCTGCGGCTGGTGTGGGCGCCCGCCGTGTTGCGCGCCGACAGCCCGTTCAAGCTGGTGCCGGGGCACGACGAACAGGGCGGGCCCAGCGTGGTGGGCGACATGCTCTCCCTGCTGCAACAGGCGCGCAACGAAGCGCTGATCGTCTCGCCGTATTTCGTGCCCGGCACCGACATGACCGAGCAATTTGCCCGCATGCTCCGGCGCGGCGTGCGGGTGCTGGTGTTCACCAACTCGCTGGCCTCCACCGATGCGCTGCTGGCCCAGGTCGGCTACGCGCACCACCGCAAGCAGCTGCTGCACCTGGGCGTCGAGCTGTACGAGATGCGCGCGCTGGAGCCCGCGCGGCTGACCCGGGCGGTGCTCGGCTCGGCCGCCGGCGGCTCGATCGGAGCCGACTCGCGCGCCAGCCTGCATGCCAAGCTGGTCATCGTGGACGAGCGCGTGATCAGCGTCGGCTCGATGAACCTGGACCAGCGCTCGCTGCTGCAGAACTCCGAGGTCGCGCTGGTGATCCACAGCCCCGAGCTGGCGCACCAGGCCGCAGAGCGCTTGCGGGCCGCCCTCGCCTCCGGCGCCTGGCGCGTGGAGCTGACCGCCGAAGGCCGCCTGCGCTGGCGGGCCCCGCCGGGCGCGGACTTCAGCGACGCCGACCACGAGCCCGATACCAGCATATGGCTGCGCCTGCTGGCCGACCTGCTCAGCCCGCTGGCGCCCGACGAAATGCTGTAGCGCCCGGGCCGCTACAGCCAGTGGGCAATCAGGCTGGCCAGCAGGCTCAGCACCACGGTGCTGGCCAGCGGGATGTACCAATCGCGCCCGAACAGGCGAAAGTGAAAGTCGCCCGGCAGCCGCCCCAGGCCGAACTTGCGCAGGAAGGGCGCCAGGCCGTTGATCAGCACCAGGGCCAGAAAGACGACGATCAGCCAGCGGATCATGGAAGGTTCCTCAGCACTTCAGTGCGGTCTTGCCCCTCGCCCCTTTGGGGAGAGGGCTGGGGTGAGGGGCTGCAGCGTTGGAGTAGTTTGCTGAAGTTTGATTTTGAGTCGGTGCTGCATGCGCTCGCTGGCCGGGATGTGCGCCCGGCGGCGCACCTACTTTTCTTTGCTTCGCCAAAGAAAAGTAGGCAAAAGAAAGGCGACCCCACTGGCCGTGTCCCTTCGCTTCGCTGCGGGCAGCCTGCGATGCTCGCGCGCGGGGCGGTGCTGCGGAACTCGCTGCGTTCACTTCGTTCACTGCGCTCAAACAACCGCAGCAAGTCAGTCCACGATGCATGGGCATGCTGCGCTGCCCATGCCCGCCCCACGCCCTGCGCTTCTCGGCACGGCCAGAGGGGAGTTGAACCCCAACACGGGCCATCGCTGCGCTCGGCCCCAGGTTTGGCTGTTGGCGGGGCCGAGCGTAGCGATGGCCCGAATGGGTTTTCCACCCCCTGGAGGCTGCGCCTGCGGCGCGGCGCTTTCGGGGTGGCGCGTGCAGCGCAGCATGCACGCGCTTCGTCAACTGGCTCGCGGGGGGTGTTTGAGCGAAGAGAGCGCAGCGAACGCAGCGAGTTCCACCGCGCACCCCGCAAGCGTTGCGACGCAGGTTTGCCCCGAAGCGAAGCGCAGGGGTCGCAGACGTGGGGGCGCTTTCTTTTGCCTCCTTTTCTTGTGCGTACAAGAAAAGGAGGTGCGCCGCCGGGCGCATATCCCGGCCAACAGGAGCACGCAGAACCACAGAGCAAGCAATCAACGGCCAACAACGCCAACGCCAGCGGCCCCTCACCCCAACCCTCTCCCCAGAGGGGCGAGGGAGCAAGACCGCACATCCCCGCCAACTCCTCACCCCAACCCGCTGCCCCAATGGGCGAGGGAACCAAGCCGGGCGCGCGCGGGCGTTTGCGGCGCTCACAGCCGATGCGTGCGGTCGCCCGCCGCAAAGCCCTGCGCGGCCCAGCCTTCGCCCACGGCCAGGCCGATGACCTTGAACAGCTCGCCCATCTCGTGCTCGGCCAGCAGCTTCATGGCCGGGGCGCGCTCGATGATCGGCAGCGCGGCCATGCGTTCGGCCAGGCCGTTGTTGAGCAGAAAGCGCCCCTGGCTGGTGTAGCCCAGCACCGACAAGCCCGCGTCCTGCGCGGCCAGGGCAATGCCGGTGAAGTTGACGTGCGCCGTGATGTCCTTCTCGCCCACGTCCGCCAGCGGCGCGTCGTCCATGCGGTGCGCGCGGTGGCAGGCCAGGGTGCCCATGTGGCGCTGCGGGTGGTAGTACTCGGCCTCGGGAAAGCCGTAGTCGATGAAAAACGCCGCGCCACGCCCGCCGCGCGCCAGGCGCTCGGCCACGGTGCGCACGAAGGCCTCGGCCTGGGGGTGGATCTCGGTCACGCAGTCGTGCCCGCCCTCGATCGCCAGCGGCGGGCGCAGCGCGGTGGCGCGGTCGCTCCATGCGAATGCTTCTGAATTGATAGCTGTTTGCGCTTGTCCATCGGGCGCCACAGACCAATTCGGCTTGAAGATCACGCCCCGCTCGTGCCATGCCCCGTCCACCCGCGCCAGCAGCTTGACCGGCATCGCATCCAGCACCTCGTTGCCCAGCACCACGCCCGTCATGGCCTCGGGCAGGGTGTCGGCCCATTGCACGATGGCGCCATGCGCGGTCAGGCGCTGCTGCTGGCGCGCGCGCAGGGCGCCCGACACATCGACGATGGTGTAGCGGCGCGGTGCCTGGCCGCGCTGCGCCAGCTCGCCCAGCACCTGCTCGGCCAGCGCGCCGGAGCCGGCGCCGAACTCCCACACTTCGTCCGTGCCGGTGTGCTGCAAGGCCTCGGCCACGGCGGTGGCCAGCGTCTGGCCGAACAGCGGCGACAACTCGGGTGCGGTCACGAAGTCGCTGCCGTCGCGCGCCAGCTGGCCGAACTTGCGCGAGCCGTGGGCGTAATAGCCCAGGCCCGGCGCGTACAGCGCCAGCTGCATGAAGCGGTCGAAGGGCAGCCAGCCGCCGGCGGCCTGGATGGCGCCGGCGATGTGCGCGGCCAGCTCGACGGATGGGGCGTGTGGGGCGGCGGTGTGGGACACGGACGAATTGTCCGCCATGCGCGCGGCCGCCCGCGGCGCCGATTTGCCACAATGCGGTCCGTGTCCGATGCTCTTGGCTCCACCCCAACGCGCACCGTGCTGGTCACCGGCGCGGCGCGCCGGCTCGGGCGCGAGATCAGCCTGGCCTTCGCGCGTGCCGGCTGGGACGTGCTGGCGCACCACCGGCATTCCGCCGACGCGGCCCGCGCGCTGCAAGCCGAGATCGAAGCCCTGGGCCGCCGCTGCCCGCTGCTGCGTGCCGACCTGCGCGCGCCCGAAGCCGCTGCCGATCTGCTGCACCAGGCCCGCGCGTCGAGCGGCGCACTGCCGCAGTGCATCGTCAACAATGCTTCTGTTTTTGAAGCGGATGAGGCCCTTTCGGCGAGCGCTGCAGGTTTGATGGACCATTTTGCGACCAACACCGTCACGCCCCTGCTGCTGGCCAATGCGCTGGCCGCCGCCTGGGCCCAGCGCGGCGCGCCCACGGCCGGCCGGTGCAGCGTGGTGCACGTGCTGGACCAGAAGGTGCACAACCTGAACCCGGACTATTTTTCCTACACCGTCAGCAAGCTGGCGCTGGCCCAAAGCGTGGCCCTGCAGGCGCAGGCGCTGGCGCCCTGGGTGCGGGTGTGCGGCCTCTCGCCCGGGCTGATGTACCTGAGCGGGCCGCAGACGCCGGACAACTTCGAGCGCGCCAGCCGCGTCAACCTGCTGCACCGGCCCATCGACCCCGCGGATGTGGCGCGCTGCGCCGTGTTCATTGCCGAAAACCCCAGCCTGAACGGCGCCACGCTGCAGGCCGACAACGGCCAGCACCTGGTGGCGCTCGATCGCGACGTGATGTTTGCCGTGGATGGCGCGATGGGGGCGACGCCATGAACTCCATGCTGCTGGCCTTTGCCGCGCTGGACGCGCGCCTGGCGCTGGAGTGCCGCCTGCTCAGCCTGCGCCGCCACGAGCGCGCGGTGCGCATCGGCGTGCACGATTTCGAGCGCCACCAGCCGCAGCGCCTGTGGTTCGACGTCGATCTGTGCGTGCTTCT
This sequence comes from Pseudomonadota bacterium, assembly GCA_018241325.1. GTDB lineage: Bacteria > Pseudomonadota > Gammaproteobacteria > Burkholderiales > Burkholderiaceae_C > Ottowia. The sequence continues at coordinate 22,319 of JAFEEB010000038.1, forward strand.
TGCGCATGCCGGCGCCGCGCGCGACGACATCGGCGCCACGCTGGACTACGACTTCGTGCGCGAGGTGATCGATGAGGCCGTCGGCCAGCAGCACCACGAGTTGCAGGAAACCCTGTGCGACGCGGTGCTGGCCGCCGTGCTGAGCCGCCCCGAGGTGCAGGCCGCGCGCGTGGCCACGCGCAAGCCCGACGTGTATGCCGACAGCGCCTCGGTCGGCGTCGAGCGCGTGGCGGTCAAACCGTGGTGACGCCCATCATGAGCAACGACGCCCGACCCGTGCTGGGCCAGCAGCGCCTGCATCTCACCGGCCTGCGCTTTGCCGCCAACCTGGGCATCCTCGACCACGAAAAGCGCGCGCCGCAACCCATCCAGGTGGACGCCGAACTCAACCTGGGCGCGCAGCCCCTGCGCCCGCGCGACGACGACATCACCCACGTGCTGGACTACCGCAAGGTGCGCCAGATCATCATCGACGAGTGCACCGCCGAGCACGTGAACCTGCTGGAAAGCCTGATCGGCAAGCTGTGCGAGCGCCTGCTGGGCCTGCACGGCGTGCTGGGCGTGCGCGTGAAGATCACCAAGCTGGAGATCTTCGACGATTGCGAGGTCGCCATCCGCATGCAGGCCGGGCGCTGGTAGCGCTGCGCGAGGGCGCGCGTGCCGCCGCCGCCGGTGGTGCGCATCGCGGGTTTGCGCTGGTGACATGCGGGCCACTCCGCGCTACATTTCAGGCAGCGCGACGCGGTCGCGCCCAAGGGCCCGGAGACTTGCAGGATGGCGACGCCTTTCTTTTTCGACCCGTTGCAGCTGTGGCGCGACGCCGTCAATCGGCTCGAGTCCGACGCCAATACGCTGACCACGGACAGCCTGAAGTCGCCCGAGCTGGTGCGCACGCTGCAACAGGCCACGACGGTCTCCAGCGGCATGCAGCAGGGCTTTGACAAATTGCTCGACGGCTACCTGCGCCGCGCCAACCTGCCCAGCCGCAAGCAGCTGGCCGAGCTGACGCAAACGCTGGAGCGCATCGAGCAAAAGCTCGACCGCCTGCTGCCCCCCGCCGACGTGCCTCGCCCGGCGCGCACACGCAAGCCGGCCGCCGCTGCGCCCGTCGCGCCCGTCGCGCCCACCGCGCCCACCGCGCCCCATGTGGCCCATGTGGCCCAGACGGCGGCCGAGACGCCCCAGTCACCCGCCATCGCCAAGGTCGCCAAGGCCGCCAAGGCCGCCAAGCCGAAGAAGCCGGCCCGCGCCAGCGCCCGGAAATAGGCCATGGCCGTCTCCCCAGCCCGTCCGTCCGACGCCGACCTGGCCCTGACCGAGCGCTTGCGCCTGGAGGTCGATCGCGCCGTGCAGCGCGGCCTGAAGGGCATCGAGCTGCTGGGCGCCGAGCCGCCCACGGTGGGGCGCACGCCCAAGACCGTGCTGCACCGGCGCGGCACGCTCGAGCTGGTGCACTACCACGCGCTGGCCGACGAGGTCTACCGCATTCCGCTGCTGATCGTCATGGCGCCCACCAACAAGGGTTACGTGCTGGACCTGGCGCCGGGGCAAAGCCTGGTCGAGTTCCTGCTCAAGCGCGGCTACGACGTTTACATGATCGACTGGAACGCGCCCACGCCCGCCGAGCGCGACCTGGGCCTGGCCGACTACGTGCTGGACTTCATCCCCGACTGCATCCGCCGCGTGCAGCAGGACTCGGGCGAGGAGGACGTCAACTTGGTGTCCTACTGCGCCGGCGGCATGCTCTCGCTGATCTACCTGGCGCTGCACCCGGGCGGGCCCGTGCGCAACATCGCCTGCTTCACCACGCCCATCGACTTCTCGCGCATGGAGCTGTTCCGCGCCATGTCCGACGAGAAAGCCTTCGACGTCGATGCCTTTGTGGCCAGGAACGGCGTGATCCCCGCCGAGTTCGTCATGAACGGCTTCGACGCGCTGCGCCCGGCCAGCCGCATGGCGGGGCAGATCAAGCTGTGGGACAACCTCTGGAACGACCAGTTCGTCGCCGGCTTTCGCATGATGGAGCGCTGGGGCAACGAGACCCTGCCGCTGCCCGGCGCCTACTTTCGCGACACCGTCAAGCAGCTGCTGCGCCAAAACGCGCTGCACCAGGGGACCTTGACCATTCGCGGGCGCCCGGTGGACCTCAAGCAGATCACCATCCCGCTGCTGCACATCGCCGCGCAGTACGACCACATCGTGCCCGCGGCCTGCTCGCAGCCCCTGATGGAGATGATCGGCTCCACCGACAAGCAAGAGATCACCTTGCCCGGCGGCCATGTCAGCATCGCCGCCGGCGCCAACGCCGTCAAACGCATGTGGCCCAGGCTGGATGCCTGGCTGGAGGGACGTTCCGTATGACCGAAGCCTCACGCAGCTACCCGCGCACGCTCGAGTGCGGCGGCGACGCCGTCGAACTCAGCCGCCTGCAGGCCAGCGATCGCGCGGCACTGGTCGAGTTCGTGGCGCGCCTGCCCACCACCGACCTGCTGTTCGTGCCACGCGACATCAACCACCCCAAGGTGATCGATGCCTGGATTCGAGCGCTCGACGACGGGCGCATGGCCGGCCTGGCCGCGCGCCGCGGCGGCGTGCTGGTCGGCTGCAGCTCGATCTACACCGACCCGCTGAGCTGGTCGCGCCACGTGGGCGAGCTGCGCGTGCTGGTGGCCTCGTCCGAGCGCGGGCGCGGCCTGGGTCGCTGCCTGATCCAGGAGTGTTTCATCCAGGCGCTCGAGCTCGACCTTAAAAAACTGGTGGCGCAGATGACCACCAACCAGACCGGGGCCATCGCCGTGTTCGAAGACCTGGGCTTTCACCCCGAAGCCCTGCTGCGCCAGCACGTGGCCGACCGCGACGGCGACCTGCACGACCTGGTGCTGCTCAGCCACGACGTGGCGGCGGTGGCCGCGCGCCACGCGGCCTACGGCGTCGCCGGTGCCTGACCCCCAACCATCGCAAGCCCTCCATGCACCACCTCAGCAGCCTCGACGCCTCTTTCCTGCACCTGGAAACCCCCGAGACGCCCATGCATGTCGGCAGCCTGATGCTGCTGGAGCTGCCCAAGGGTTACGCAGGGGACTTCTACGAGGACGTCAAGACCATGATCGGCGAGCGCCTGCACCTGGCCACGGTGCTCACGCGCAAGCTGGCCACCATGCCCTTCGAGCTGGCCGAGCCGGTGTGGATCCACGATGACGACATCGATCTGGACTACCACGTGCGCAGCCTCGTCCTGCGCCGCCCGGGGTCGATGGCGCAGCTCCAGCAGCTGGTGGGGCGCCTGCATTCCAGCCTGCTCGACCGCAGCCGCCCGCTGTGGGAGATGTACGTCATCGAGGGCCTGCAAAGCGGCCAGGTGGCCTTCTACACCAAGGCCCACCACAGCGGGGTGGACGGCAAGGCCGGCACCGAGCTGGCCAAGGTGCTGTACGACACCAGCGCCGAAATCCGCCGCGTGCGCCCGCCCCACCGCGCGCGCCACGCCACCGCGTACCAGTTGGGCGTGACCGAGCTGCTGCAGGCGGCCGTGACCAACACCGCCCAGCAATACCGCAAGCTGGCCGAGTTGCTGCCCACGGCGGCGCGCGCGCTCACCACCGCCGGGCGCGTGCTGGCCGGCCAGCAGGGCACACCGGGCGAGCGCGCCCTGAACCTGGGCCTGGCGCCCAAGACCATCTTCAACGACGCCATCACCAACCAGCGCTCGTTCACCACGCTGTCCGTGTCCATGGACGAGCTCAAGACGCTGGGCAAGCGCGTGGGCGGCACGGTCAACACCATCGTCATGGCCATGTGCGCCGGCGGGCTGCGGCGCTTTCTGGCCGAGCGCAACCTGCTGCCCGCCCAGCCCCTGATCGCCGCGGTGCCGGTCAGCCTGCGGGTGGAGGGCAACGACGACATGAACAACCAGGTGTCGATGGTGCGGGTCGATCTGGCCACCGACTTGGCCGACCCGGCCGCGCGCTTTGCGGCCATCCACACCTCGTCCGAGGCGGCCAAGGCCGTGGTGCGCGAGCTCAAGCCCGTGCTGGGGGTGGACCTGCCGTTCACCGGCTCGCCCTGGGTCATGACCAGCCTGGCCTCGCTGTACGGGCGCTCCAACCTGGCGCGCCGGTTGCCGCCCCTGGCCAACGTCACCATCTCCAACGTGCCCGGGCCCGCCATCCAGCTTTACGTGGCGGGCGCCAGGATGGTGGCGTTTTATCCCGTCTCCATTCCCTACCACGGCACGGCCGTCAACATCACCGTCCAAAGCTATGCCGGGGCGCTCGAGTTCGGCATCACCGCCTGCCGCCGCGCGCTGTCGCAGGACGAGTCCAGCGAATTGCTGGGCTATCTGCAAGACGCGCTGGCCGAAATCAAGCGCCTGCCGGCCGTCGATGACGCGGCGGGCGGCGGCCCACCCGCAGACGCGGTGACGGCGGCCGCGCCAGCACGCAAGAAGCCCGCACCGCGCCGCGCATCCGCCAGCAAGTCGGCGCGGGGCCAGCAAGGCGCTGCAAAATCACCCAAGCGCCCATCCAGCGCGCGGAGGCGGACGGCCGCCTCGTAGCATCGGCCATTGCGAAGGTTTTTCAACCCACCCCTGGAGGTTTTTCATGGCTACTGCCAGCAAGAAGTCACCCACCGCCGCGCCCGGCCTGCCCGACCTGGGTGAGCTCACGCAAATGCTCAAGCAGTTCAAGCTGCCCGGCGTGGACGTGAGCGCGCTGGTCGAATGCCAGCGCAAGGATTTCGAGGCCCTGGCCGAGGCCAACCGGCAGGCCTATGAAGGCATGAAAGCGCTGGCCGAGCGGCGCAGCGCCATCTTGCGCGAGAACCTGGCCGCCATGCAGGAATCGATGAAGGGCGCGCTGGACAAGGACGCCCTGGCCAAGCAGGGCGACGTGTTGCAGCGCGGCATGAAGAAGGCCATGAAAGACTTCCAGGAACTGGCCGCGCTGGAGACCAAGACCCGCACCGACGCCTGGAAGGTGGTGCAGCAGCGCATGCAGGACAACATGGCCAGCATGCAGGCGCTGATGAAGGGCAAGAAGTAGGGCGGCTGCGCCATCCGCCGCGCGCGGTCCGCCACGCGCGAGGCGGGGGTGCTCGCCTACAACCAGCGTGCCGACAAGGCCAGCATGAGGGCGGCCAGCGCGTTGTGCGCCAGCACCAGCGCCATTGGGTAGGCCGCGCTGGCCATCAGCGGACCGAGCACGGCTTGCAGCGCCAGGGCCGCCAGCAGCGCCGCGGCGCCGTATCCATCGTGCGCGCGCAAGCGCCAGGCCAGTGGCGCGGCCAGCAGCAATACCGCCCAGCCACCCAGTTGATGCGCCCAATGCACGCCGGCGCTGCCCCCGGGTACGGGCGTGTGCCACGGATTCAGGGCGCTCCATGCCGGGCTGCCCTGTGCCTTTGCCCAGCAATCGCCGGTGCCGTCGCAGGCCAGCAGAGACCCGCTGGCACTGGCCAGGCCACCCAGCGCGGTTTCCAGCAGCATCAGCACGAACACCGCCCATAGCCAAGCGCGCGTGTCGGCCTGCGCGCCGACGGGGCGGCCGCTGGCCAGGCGCAGGCTCAAGGCCAGCATGGCAAAGCCGCCCAGCAGGTTGCCCAATGCCACGGCCGGCAACGGTGATTGCGCGCCCAGGGCCCCCAGCACGGCCAGCCCCAGCGTGACGGCCAGCAGAGCGCCGGTTTCCAGCGCGGGGCGCCACCCGTGCCGCCGTGGCGGCCATGCGCTGCCCAGCATGACGACGATCAAGACCAGCGCCGCCACCGCCAGCACACGGTGCGCCAGCCGGACGGCGAGGACCGTTGCGGAAGGCTCCGCGCTGGCCGGCAGGGCGGGGGCGGCCGATGCCCACACCGCTCCGTAGCAGGCCGGCCAATCGGTGCAGCCGATGCCGGCTTTGGTCAGGCGAAGCCACGCGCTGAGCGTGGTGATCGCCAGCACCAGTGCGGCGCACACCCAGGCCATGCGGCGCAGCCGGCGCATCGAGTCGCGCGACTCGGGCGATTCGGCGTCGGGCGGGGGGCTGCTGGCGCTGAGGGCGATGGGCGTCATGGCGCGCGATCGTAGCGCGACGCCGCGGCGGCCCGCCGGGCGGCGGCGGCAAACATTGAACTAAGTCAAATCAATCCCGAGTGGGTCACTCGAGAATGGGCGAGCCTCCCCGCGTCCGCTTGGGCGCGGGATTTCCACCGGAGGGACCCATGAGCCAGAAAGACGACCTGAACGACCCCAACGAACCCATTCCCTGGATGCAGCAACTGCTGGACAGCCCTTTCATCCTGCTGTTTCTGGGCGTGCTGATTCCCATGCTGGTCTACAACCTGTGGGGCGTGGTCGAAATCATGATGCTGCCCCTGGGCAAGTAAGCCCCGGTCCGATCGCCTTTCCATCCCGAGGTTCCACACCATGAGCGCCATTCTTCCGCCGCCCGAGCGGCTTTGGTACAAGCATCCCATCGACCGGGTCGAAGGCACGTGGATCGTGCTGTCGCTGACCTGGTGCCTGATCATGTTCGTCATGATGGTCGGCTGGCACGTCTGGGGCAACCAGAACCTGTCGACCGAAACCTACCGCACCACCCCCGAGAAATTCATGGCCAAGGCCCAGGCCGTGGCCGACAAGTACACGGTGCGCACCGAGGGTGAACAGAACACGCCCGTGGTGGCGCCACCACCCGGCAGCGACGTCTACATGCTGGGCCGGCTGTGGAACTTCTGGCCCATCCTGGAGCTGAAGAAGGGCGAGAAATACCGCCTGCACCTGACGGCCATGGACTACAACCACGGCTTTTCGCTGCAACCGCAAAACATCAACATCCAGTTGGTGCCGGGCTTCGAGCACGTGCTGACCATCACGCCCAACCAGTCGGGCCAGATCTCGATCGTGTGCAACGAGTTCTGCGGAATTGGCCACCACACCATGGTGGGCCGGATGTATATCAAAGACTGAGGGAAGCACCATGGGACAAGCCACCACCTATCGCACCTGCCCGCGATCGGGCCTGCAGTTTGAAGCGCAGGCCGAGAAACTCATCATGTGGAACGCCGTTGCCGGCGTTCTGTTCCTGGCCTTCGGCGGCCTGCTGGCCATCGGCGTGGTGCTCACGCGCTGGCCGGCCGTGCACTGGCTCGAGGCCGACACCTTCTACATGGTGCTCACGGCCCACGGCCTGGACATGCTGATCTTCTGGCTGATCTTCTTCGAGATCGCCATCCTGTACTTCTGCGCCTCCACCCTGCTGCGCTGCCGCATCGCCACGCCGCGGCTGGCCTGGCTGGCCTTTGCGCTGATGGTGATCGGCTCGGTCGGCAACAACATCGTTGTCTTCCAGGGCAGCTCCAGCGTCATGATGACCAGCTACGTGCCCATGATGGCCTCGTCCTGGTTCTACCTGACGATCATCCTGTTCGCCGTCGGCGCGCTGATCGGCTGCGGCGTTTTCTTCGGCACCCTGGTTGTGGCCAAGCGCGACCGCACCTACCAGGGCTCGGTGCCGCTGGTCACCATGGGCGCCATCACGGCGGCCATCATCGCCGTGTTCACGCTGCTGTCGGGCGCCATCATCCTGATTCCGACCTGGCTGATGTCGATCGGCCTGATCAAGCAGGTCGATCCGCTGGCCTACCGCACCATCTGGTGGGCGCTGGGCCACTCTTCGCAGCAGATCAACGTGGCCGCGCACATCTCGGTGTGGTATCTGGTGGCAGCCGTCGTGTTCGGCGCCAAGCCCATGAGCGAGCGCGTGAGCCGCACGGCCTTCCTGCTCTACATCCTGTTCCTGCAGTTGGCCAGCGCGCACCACCTGCTGGCCGACCCGGGCCTGTCCACGCCCTGGAAGATCGTCAACACCAGCTACTTCATGTACTTCGCGGTGCTGGCCTCGATGCTGCACGGCCTGACGGTGCCCGGCGCGATGGAAGTGGCGCAGCGCCAGAAGGGCTTCACCAAGGGCCTGTTCGAGTGGCTGCGCAAGGCGCCCTGGGGCAACCCCACGTTCTCGGGCGTGTTCATCTCGATCATCGGCTTCGGCTTTCTGGGCGGCATCTCGGGCGTGATGATGGGCACCGAGCAGCTCAACATGATCATCCACAACACCATCTACGTGCCGGGGCACTTCCACGCCACCGTCGTCGTGGGCACCACGCTGACCTTCATGGCGCTGACCTACTACCTGATCCCGGTGCTGTTCAAGCGCGAGATGATCGCGCCGACGCTGGCCAAGTGGCAGCCCTACATCTTCGGCTTCTCGATGTACTTCTTCTGCCTGGTGATGATGGGCGCCGGCACCTTGGGCGTGTCGCGCCGCCACTGGGACATGGCCTTTTCCGGCAACCCGCTGGCCTACGAATGGCCGGGCGCGGCCTACCTGATGATGGGCCTGGTCGGCATCGGCGGCGTGGCGGCCATCACCGGCGGCGCGATCTACATCTACGTCACCGTCGGCTCGCTGCTGTGGGGCAAGAAGCTCGAACGCGGCGCCGAGCGCGCCACCTTCACGCCGATCCCGCGCACGGCCCCCACGGTGGTTGCGCAGACTGCCGGCTCGGCGGGCTTTGCCGCCCCCGGCACCTTCGTGCTGGCCATGGTCTTCCTGGTGGCCTTCGTGCTGTACTACTTCATCAACTGGAAGTATTTGTCCACCCTGTGGGGCCTGAGCTGAGGCCGGGCCATTGATCGCCGCGGCGCGGGTCGCGGCGGTCTGGAGTTTGAACGTGCCAACAAAAGCGGTGATCGGGCTGGCCCAGCGAGCGCAACGCACGCTGGCGTCGCTGGCAGTCGCCGCCGTGCTGGGCGCCGCCGGCTGGGCGCAGGCCGATGACGCCGTGGTCAGCACCGTGCCGCGCCTGGACGAAGCGGCCGCCCTGGCCGCAGGCCAGGCCGTGATCGGCACCACGCCGCCCGACTTCACTTTTCTCGACCGCCAGGGCAAGCCGGTGCGGCTGTCGCAGTACCGCGGCAAGCCGCTGCTGGTGAGCTTCATCTACACCGGCTGCTTCGAAATCTGCCCCGCCACCACGCGCAACCTGCACGAGGCGGTCAAGGGTCTGGACAAGCTGCTCAGCCCGAACCAGTTCAACGTCGTCAGCATCGGCTTCAACCAGCCGTCCGATTCACCCGTGGCGCTGCGCTCGTTCGCCACGCAGTACGGCATCAAATACCCCAACTGGGAATTCCTCAGCCCGCACGCCAAGATCGTGGAGCCGCTCACGCGCAGCTTTGGTTTCAGCTACCTGGCCACGCCGGCGGGCTTCGATCACATCCTGGGCGTCACCGTGCTGGACGCCGAAGGCAAGATCGCCACCCAGGTCTGGGGCGACAAGCTGACGGCGCAGCAACTGGGCGAGCCGCTGCGCGAGTTGCTGGCGCGCGCGCCCGTCACGCAGCGCGAAACGCTGGCCGGCCTGCTCGAGCGCGTGCGCATCCTGTGCACCGTGTACGACCCGGAGACCGGAACCTACCGGTTCAAATACGCGCTGGTCATGGAGATCGTCGGCGGCGCCGTGTTTTTTCTGTGGATGATCGGGTACTTCGTGCTCGAATGGCGGCGCAATCGCCGCGCTCGCCGGCAAGCGCGCCGGCCGGCGCCGATGCCGGCGGAGGCCGTGCGTTGAACGCTGCCACCGTCCTGCCGGCGTCAGCGGCAGCGCGACCGGGCATCGATGCGCCGACCGTGCGACGGCCTGCGTTGAGCGCCTGGCAGGCGCTCGAGCGCGGCATCGACCGCTGGACGGGCGCGGCGCTCAATCCCCTGCATCACGTGGGCAGCATGGCCTTCCTGTGCTTCTGGACCCTGGCGGCCAGCGGCATCTACCTGTACGCCGTCATCGACACATCGGCCGCGGGCGCCCACACCTCGATCGAGCGCCTGGCCGCCTGGCCCTGGTTTTACGGTGGCTGGCTGCGCAGCGTCCACCGCTACGCCGCCGACGCCTTCGTGGTGCTGATGGGCCTGCACGTGCTGCGCGAATGGCTGCATGGGCGCTTTCGTGCCCATCACCGGTTCAGCTGGCTCACCGGCGTGCCGCTCATCGTGTTTGCCTTTGTCTGCGCCATCGGCGGGTTCTGGCTCAACTGGGACGAGCTGGGCCAGTATTCGGCCTTGGCCACCGCCGAGTGGCTGGACTCCCTGCCGGGGCTGACCACGCCGCTGGCGCGCAATTTCCTGTCGCCGGACACGGTGGGCGACCGGCTGTTCTCGCTGTTCGTCTTCGTGCACCTGGGCGTGGCACTGTGGATGGCGTTCGGTCTGTGGTTTCACATCCAGCGGCTGCCGCGCGCGCGCGTCGTGCCGCCGCGGCCGCTGAGCCTGGGCCTGCTGGCCATGTTCGTGGGGCTGGCCGCCGTGGCGCCCGTGGTCAGCGGTCCGGCGGCCGACATGACCCGGGTGCCTGCCGCGCTGCGGCTGGACTGGTTGCTGCTGTTCGTCCACCCCATGGCCGACAGCCTCTCGGGCGGGCTCGCCTGGCTGGTGGTGGGCGGCGCGCTGGCCCTGCTGCTGTGGCTGCCCTTCATGCCACACCGCAGCGCCGCCGCGCCCGCGGCCCGGGTCGATCCCGAGCATTGCAGCGGCTGCCGGCGCTGCGTCGATGACTGCCCTTACGCCGCCATCCACATGGTGGCGCACCCCAGCGGCAAGACGGGCCACGAACTGGCCGTGGTCGATGCGGACCGCTGCGCGCGCTGCGGCATCTGCGCCGGAGCCTGCCCCTCGGCCACGCCGTTTCGCAGCGTGGCCGATTTGCAGAGCGGCATCGACATGCCCCAGTTGCCGGTCAACACACTGCGCCAGCAGTTGCGCCAACGGTTGCTGGATGCGCCCGCGGCCCAGCCCATCGTGGTCTTTCGCTGCGTCCACGCGCCCATGCCCGCCAGCCTGCGGGCGGCCGATGTCGTCAACGTCGAGCTGCTGTGCGCCGGCCAGCTGCCGCCGGCCTTTGTCGAATACGCGCTGCGCGACGGCGCCGCCGGCGTGCTGATCCAGGCTTGCGCGCCCGGCCACTGCGCGTTTCGCGACGGCGCGACGGTGCTGCACGAGCGCCTGCACGGCGCGCGCGAACCCCACCTGCGGCCCGCCGTGCCGCGCGAACGCTGGGCCATGGTCCGGGCCGATGCGCCGGATGCGCCAGCGCTCGAGTCGATCCTCGAGCGCTGGCGCGACCCGCCGGCCGCGCGCACCCGGGCCCACACCCCAACTGCCCACGAGTTGCCCTCATGAATGCCACCGCCGCCGATCCCTCGCGCCATCGCGTTTCTGCCGGGGCCTGGCTGGGCCAGGCGCTGCTGTACGCCGCGTTCGCCGTCTTCATCGGCGTGTTCTCGCACTGGCCCGTCTATCACCCGCTGCCGCCGGGCGAGGCGCTGATCAAGATCAGCTTCACGCACACCGGCAAGCCCGTGGGCGACTGCCGTGCCCTGACCGAAGAAGAAAAAGCCAAGCTGCCGCCGCAGATGCGCCCCAAGCAGATCTGCCCGCGCGAGCGTTCGCCCGTCAGCATCGAGGTGGACATCAACGGCCAGCCGGTGCTGCGGCGCACCGCCGAGCCCAGCGGGCTCAAGCGCGACGGCTCATCGGCCGTCTATCAACGCCTGCAAGTGGCCGCGGGCGAGCAAAAAATTGCGGTGCGCATGAAGGACGACGTGCGCGCGCCCGGCTTCACGGCCGAGCGCGAAGACACCGTCACGCTCAAGCCGTCGCAAGTCCTGGTCATCGACTACAACGCCGAGAAGGGCGGCATTGTTTTCCAATGAATACGCTCTCTCACACCCTTCTTCATCCCGCGCACGGCCTGGGCCGCGCCACGGCCGATGCCAGCATCTACGCCCTGCCGCAACCCACCACCGCGCAGCGCGCGCTGGCGCGGGCCTGGCTGGCGCTGGGCCTGGCGGCGCTGGCCGGCTCGGGCCTGTATTCGGTGCTGCTGGTGCTGGCGCGCACGCCGGGCGTCAATCAGTGGTTTGCGGTGGCCGATTTTTTCCGCGTGGCGCTGGTGGTGCATGTGGACCTGTCGGTGGGGGTGTGGTTTGCCGCCCTGGCCGGCATGCTGTGGAGCCTCAACACCACCGAGCGCTTGCAAGGCTGGAGCTGGGCGGCCCTGGGCCTGTGCGGCGGCGGCACCGTGCTGATGGCGTTGGGCGCTTTCGTGCGGCCGGGCGAGGCCATCATGGCCAACTACATCCCGGTGCTGCACGGGCCGCTGTTTTTGGCCGGCCTGGCGGTGTTCGGCCTGGGTCTGGGCCTGCAGGTGCTGCGCAGCCTGCTGGCGGCGCCGCGCCTGGGCGGCGTGATCGACGGCGAGCGCGCACTGCGCTTTGGATTGAGTGCCAGCGTGGTGTGCGTGGCGGTGGCCTTGCTGGCCTTTGCGTGGGCGCTGTTCGACGTGCCGACGAAGCTGGACTTGCGCACTTACTACGAAATCGTCTTTTGGGGCGGCGGCCACGCGCTGCAGTTTGCCTGGACGTTGCTGATGCTGGTGGTGTGGCTGTGGCTGGCGCAGGCCTGCGGCGGGCGCCTGTTCCTCAGCCCGCGCGTCGCCCTGTGGCTGCTCATGCTGGCGCTCGTCAGCGTGTTCGTCACGCCCTACGCCTATGTGGCCTACGACGCCGTCAGCGTGGAAAACCGCCAGCTGCACACCTGGGCCATGCGCGTGGGGGGCGGCCTGGCCATTTTCCCCATCGCGCTGGCCGTGGTGCTGGCGCTGGCGCCGCTGCGCCGGCTGTGCGACGAGCAAAAGCCGCTGTGGGGCGCGCTGGTCAGCTCCATGCTGCTGTTTGCCTGCGGCGGCGTGATCGGCATGCTGATCAGTGGCAGCAACGTCAAGATTCCGGCGCACTACCACGGCTGCATCGTGGGCGTCACGCTGGCGCTGATGGGCATCGTCTATCACCTGCTGCCCACGCTGGGGTGGACCGCGCCCCGCGGGCGCATGGCGGCGTGGCAACCCTGGGTGTACGGTCTGGGGCAGCTCATGCACATCATCGGCCTGGTGTGGTCGGGCGGCTACGGCGTGCAGCGCAAGGTGGCCGGCAGCGAGCAGGTGCTGCGCAGCACGGCCGAGGTGGCGGGCATGGGCCTGATGGGCCTGGGCGGGCTGCTGGCCGTCATCGGCGGGCTGCTGTTCGTGATCGTGGTGCTGCGCGCCATGCGCGCGCAGCCGGTGGAGGTGGCGGCATGATCGGCGCACTGCAGGCGCTGATGCGCTGGGGCTTCATGCAGGTGGAGGCGTTGTTCAACCGCGCCTTCGGCGACCGCCTGAACCCCTACTACCACCTGGGCTCACTGACCTTCTTCCTGTTCTGGATCGTGGCCGGCACGGGCCTGTACCTGTTTGCCTTTTTCGACACCAGCGTGACGGGTGCGTATCAGTCGGTGGAAGGCCTGACGCACCGGCAGTGGTTCCTCGGCGGCATCGTGCGCAGCGTGCACCGCTATGCGTCGGACGCCATGGTGGTGACCATGGTGATCCACATGCTGCGCTACTTCGCGTTCGACCGGCTGCGCGGTTTTCGCTGGGTGTCGTGGGTCACCGGCGTGGCACTGATCTGGCTGGTGTACGTGGCCGGCGCCAACGGCTACATGCTGCCCTGGGATCAGCTGGCCCAGTTCGTCACCACCGCCAGCTTCGAGTGGCTGGACTGGATTCCGATGTTCCGCGGCTCGCTGATCCGCAACTTCATCTACGACAGCACGGTGAGTGACCGCCTGTTCTCGCTGCTGGTGTTCATCCACATCGGCGTGCCGTTGGTCACGCTGCTCTTGATGTGGGTGCACGTGCAGCGCGTGCCCAAGGCCGCCATGCAGCCGCCCAAACCCATTGCCATCGCTGCCGGCGTGATGCTGGTGGTGCTGGCACTGGTGCTGCCCGTCGTCAGCCAGGGCGGGCCGGCGCACATGGACGTGGTGCCCGCCGCGCTCAAGCTCGACTGGCTGCTGCTGGGCCTGTACCCGCTGGTGCATGCCTGGGGGCCGGCATGGACCTGGGCGCTGGTGCTGGGCGTGTCGGGGCTGCTGTTCGTGCAACCCTGGCTGGTGTGGCGCCGCAAGGGCGCCGCCGCGCGTACGCTGAACATCACCGTGCACCCCGACGCGCGCCACGTGTCGGCGCGCCGCGGCGAAACCATTTTGGAGGCCGGCCTGCGCGCCGAACTGCCCCTGCAATACGACTGCCGCAGCGGCGGCTGCGGCCTGTGCGTGTGCACGGTGCTGAACGGCACCTTCGACCACGGCCCGTACCAGCCCGCCACCCTGACCGCCGCCATGCGCGAGCGCGGCCAGGCGCTGATGTGCTGCGCCGTGCCGCTCGAAGACCTGGAGATCGACGTCGAGACGCTGGAGCCCTTGACCAAGCACGAGTTCGACGCCACCGTGGTGGCCATGGAGCGCCTGGCGCCCGAGGTGATTCGGCTGCTGCTGCAACCCCCGGCCGAGCTCAAGCTGGACTTCATCGCCGGCCAGTACCTGAACGTGATCCTGGACGACGGCGAGCGCCGCGCCTTCTCGTTTGCCAATCCGCCGATGCAGCGCCCGCTGATCGACCTGCACGTGCGGCGCATTCCCGGCGGGCGCTTCACCGGGCACGTGTTCGACGGCATGCAGGTGGGCGACTCGCTGCGCTTGGAAGGGCCGCTGGGGCGCTTCACGCTGCGCGAGGGCGAGCGCCCCATCGTCTTTCTGGCGGGGGCCACGGGCTTTGCGCCGGTCAAGAGCATCATCGAGGACGCCTTTGCGCGCGGCATCACGCGGCCCATGCGCCTGTACTGGGGCGTGCGCCAGGTGTCCGACCTGTACATGCGCGATCTGGCCGAAACCTGGCAGCGCGAGCACGCCAACTTCCGCTTCATCCCGGTGCTGTCGGACGGCGCGCCAGGCGACGGCTGGGAGGGCCGCCGCGGCCTGGTGCATCAGGCGGTGCTGGAGGACTTTCCGGACATGCGTGGGCAGGAGCTGTACGCCTGCGGCTCGACCCTGATGGTGCAGACGGCGGTGCCGGCCTTCCTGTCGCAGGGGCTGGAAGAGGGCGCGTGCTTCTCCGACGCCTTCGTGCTCAATGCACCGCGCCCGGCGCCGGCAGCGGCCGAGTCGGCGCCCGCGCCGTGATCAGCCGGGCTGCCTGAGCGCGCCCAGCAGCTTCTGGCCGGCGCGGCCGTCGGCCTTCACGCCCAAGCGCTGCTGCTCGGCCTTGATGGCTTCGCGGGTCTTGGCGCCGATCATGCCGTCGGCACTGCCGATGTCGTGGCCGCGTGCCAGCAGCAGGGTTTGCAGCTCGCGGTTCTCGGCGCGCGACAGGCCCGGATCGTCCGTGGGCCAGGGCGTGGCAAAGGCGATGGGCGCCTGCGGATCGGCGATCAGGTCGGCCAGGTGGGCGATGGCCAGAGCGTAGTTCTCGCTGGCGTTGTAGCGATACAGCGCGTCGAAGTTGCGGCCCACCAGAAAGGCCGGGCCGCCGGGGGCCGGAATCATCAGGCCCGCGCTGGGCAGGTCGCCCGGCAGGGGCTGGCCATTCGCCAGCGTCAGGCCCGCGCGCTGCCAGGCGGCGATGGGCTGCTTGGTCTTGCGGCTGGCGCCCGAGGTGTCGAAGCCCTTGGGCAGCTTCACCTCGAAGCCCCAGGGCTCGCCGCGCCGCCAGCCGGCGTTTTGCAGGAATTTGGCGGTGGAGGCCAGCGCGTCGGGCACGCTGCCGACGATGTCGCGCCGCCCGTCGCCGTCGAAGTCCACCGCGTTGGCAAAAAAGGTGCTGGGCATGAACTGCGTCTGACCGAAGGCGCCGGCCCAGGAGCCGGTCAGCTTGTCGGGCGCGATGTGGCCCTCCTGGATGATGCGCAGCGCCGCCGCGAACTCGCCGCGAAAGTAGGCCTGCCGGCGCCCGAAGCACGACAGCGTGGCCAGCGACTGCACCAGGGGCCGCCCGCCGAGGTTTTGACCGAAGTTGCTCTCCACGCCCCACACGCCCAGCACGATTGGGGGCGGCACGCCGCTTTGCTGCTCGATCTTTTGCAGCGTGTCCTGCCATCGGGCCAGCGCGGCGCGACCGTCGGCCACGCGCTCGGCATCGTCCAGCACGGCCAGGTAGTCCCAGACCGGCATGCTGAACTCGGGCTGGCGGTTGAGCAGCACCAGCACCGAGGGGTCGGGCGCGAGGGTGTCGGTGTTTTGCTGGAAGGTGACATCGGTGATGGCGCGAAAGGCGGGTGAAGCCTTGAGGTCCGCGAGGCAGGCGCGGAACGTTGCAGCGTCGATGCTTGGGGCAATCCCTTGCGAGTACGCGGGCAGCGCGCTGCCCATGTTAATGAAGAATGCCGAGGAACCAACCAGGAGACGATGGAGCTTCAATGATCGAGTCATCCAAAAAATGATAGCTTTTGGTAGGTTTCTACCCAACCCGATTGGGCATCTGACTCAACGGACGCTGCGTGCAATGAGCGCTGCGATGCGTGCGGCCGTCTTGGCGGTGAGTGAGTCGCGATCGGAGTTCGGGTTGAGTTCGGCAATGTCGGCTGCAACAACCTTGCCACAAGCGAGCACGGTATCGAGCAGCGCAAGGGCATGCCCCAAGGGTACACCCAGCGCCGCCGGCGCTGATACGCCTGGCGCCTGAAAGCTGGGCAGCACATCCAGGCAGACGGTCAGGTACACGGCGTCGCATCGCTGCAGTGCGGCCCGCAGGCCGTCGCGCGCGGCTGCGACGTCGCGATCGGTTTGCAGGTCTTCATCAAGGACGTGGTGCGCGTTTAGTGCCTTCGCGCGGTCGAACAGCGCCTGGGTATTGGCATAGCGGCTGACGCCCAGAACGCGATAGTCGAATGGGCGGTCGTGGGCGCGGCACCACTCGGCGATCTGGCGAAACGGCGTTCCCGAGTTCGCCTGCGTGGCCTGGCGCAGGTCGAAGTGGGCGTCGAAATTGACGACCAGGATGTGCCTCAGATCCGGCCTTGCGCGCACGATGCCTTGAAATGTGCCCCACGCCACCTCATGGCCGCCGCCCAGCACCAGCGGTCGGCAACCTTGGGCGATCACCGTGGCCACGCGCTGCGCCAGCTTGTCCTGCGCGGCTTCCAGGTCCCCGTCCGTGTATCCTGCATCTCCCGCGTCCCAGAGCGCAGGCTCGCCCATGATCGGCAGGTTGGCCAGCGCGGCACGCACGGCGCGCGGGCCATCGGCGGCGCCCACCCGTCCGCCATTGCGTCGCACGCCTTCATCGACCGGGAAACCGATCAGGGCCACACCGCCTGTCGCGCGATCATCCAGTGGCTTCACGCGCTGGTGCCAACGTGTGGTGACGCCGGTTTCCTCGGCATCGATGCGGCCCGTCCAGTGAAATGGGTTCATGTGCGTTCCACGCCACCGGCGATCACGCGGCGGCAAGGGTTGTGGCCAAACCAGTAGGTCAGCTCGTTGGGGTGTTCCAGCGCCCACACCGCCAAGTCGGCCCGCCGGCCGGCCTGCAGCGTACCGCGATCGTGCAGGCCCAGCGCGCGCGCGGCCGCGCGCGTGATGCCGACCACCGCCTCCAGCGGCGTGAGGCGAAAGAAGGTGCAGGCCATGTGCGCGGCCAACAGCAGCGACAGTCCAGGGGACGTGCCGGGATTGTGGTCGCTGGCCACCGCCAGCGGCACGCCGGCGGCGCGCAGCGCGGCCACCGGCGGCACCTTGGTCTCGCGCAGCATGTAGAAGGCGCCCGGCAGCAGCACGGCCGCGGTGCCAGCCGCGCGCATGGCGGCGATTCCGTCGTCGCCCAAGTGTTCGAGGTGGTCGGCCGAAAGCGCGCCAAACGAGGCGGCCAGCGCCGCACCGTGCTGGTCGGACAACTGCTCGGCGTGCAGCTTGACCGGCAGGCCCAGTTGGCGCGCCGTGGTGAACACGCGCGCCACCTGCGCGGGTGAAAACGCGATCGACTCGCAAAAGGCATCCACCGCGTCCACCAGGCCTTCGGCGTGCAGCGCGGACATCCAGTCGCAGACGGCGTCGATGTAGGCGTCGGGCCGGCCCTCGAACTCGGGCGGCAGGGCGTGCGCGCCCAGGTAGGTGGTGCGCACCGTCACCGGCAATTCTCGGCCCAGGCAGCGCGCGGCGCGCAGGCAGCGCGCCTCGGCCTCGAACGACAGGCCGTAGCCGGATTTGATCTCCAGCGTGGTCACGCCCTCGTTCATCAGCGCTCGCGCGCGTGCGGTGCCGCTCGCCAGAAGCACGTCTTCCGAGGCGTCGCGCGTGGCCGCCACGGTCGATCGGATGCCGCCGCCGGCACGAGCGATTTCCTCGTAGCTGGCGCCGTTCAGACGCAGTTCCGCCTCGTGCGCCCGGTGGCCGCCATAGATCAGGTGTGTGTGGCAGTCCACCAAGCCCGGCGTGACCAGCGCTCCGCCCAGGTCGATCTCTTCATCCACCGACTGGCCAGCCGGCATTGCGGACAGCGGGCCGACCCAGCGGATGTGCTCGCCTTCGGTCAGCACGGCGCCGTGCTCAATCAGGCCCCAATCGGCGCCGGCGAGAGTGGCCAGGCGGGCGTTGCGCCACAGTCGTTTCGTGTCCATGGATCGGTGTATCGTATGCGTGCAGCGATGCTCAGGCGGGCCACAAACCCGCCAGCGCGTCGCGGTTGCCGTCGGCGGAGCGGCCTTGCAGCACCAGTTGGCGCGCGGCCTCGATGTCGGGCGCGAACAGGCGGTCCTCGGCGTAGAAGGGTACCTGCGCGCGCAGCGTGGCGTGCGCGCTTTGCAGGCGCTGCGAGGTGGCCAGCGGCCGATGAAAGTCCACCCCTTGCGCCGCAGCCAGCCACTCGATGCCGAGAATGGTGGCGGTGTTGCCAGCCATCTCGGCCAGGCGGCGCGCGGCGAAGGTGGCCATGCTGACGTGGTCTTCCTGGTTGGCGCTGGTGGGCAGGCTGTCCACGCTGGCCGGGTGCGCGTGCGACTTGTTTTCGGAGGCCAGCGCGGCGGCCGTGACGTGGGCGATCATGAAGCCGCTGTTGAGGCCCGGGTTGTCCACCAAAAACGGCGGCAGGCCCGAGAGCGTGCTGTCGATCAGCAGGGCGACGCGGCGCTCGGAGATGGCGCCGATCTCGCTGATGGCCAGCGCCAGCGTGTCGGCGGCGAAGGCCACCGGCTCGGCGTGGAAGTTGCCACCCGAGAGCACCTCGCCGGTGTCGACGAACACCAGCGGGTTGTCGGTCACGGCGTTGGCCTCGATCAGCAGGGTGCGCGCGGCTTGGGCGATGAGGTCGCGGCAGGCGCCCATCACCTGGGGCTGGCAGCGCAGGCTGTAGGGGTCTTGCACGCGCTCGTCGTGCACAAGGTGCGACTGGCGGATCTGGCTGCCCGCGAGCAGCGCGCGCGTGACCGCCGCCTGGGCGATCTGGCCGGGTTGGCCGCGCACCGCGTGGATGCGCGGGTCGAACGGCGCGTCGCTGCCCTTGGCCGCGTCCACGCACAGCGCGCCGATGACGGTGCCCGCTTCGAGCAGGCGCTCGGCCAAAAACAGCCCGTGCAGCGCCAGCGCGGTGGACACCTGCGTGCCGTTGATGAGGGCCAGGCCTTCCTTGGCCGCGAGCGCCAGCGGCGCGATGCCGGCGGCCTGCAGGGCTCGGGCCGCGGGCTGCACCTGCCCGCGCACGCGCACCAGGCCCTCGCCCATCAGCGCCAGTGTCATGTGCGACAGCGGCGCCAAATCGCCCGAGGCGCCGACCGAGCCTTTGACCGGGATGAGCGGCAGCACGTCGGCGTTCAGCAGCGCCAGCAGGGTGTCGATGACGACCGGGCGCACGCCCGAATGGCCGCGCGCCAGGCTGGCGGCCTTCATCAGCATCACCAGGCGCACGGTGGCGTCCAGCATCGGCTCGCCCGTGCCCACCGAGTGCGACAGGATCAGGTTGCGTTGCAGTTGTTCGAGTTGCGCGTCGGGAATGCGGGTCTTGGCCAGCTTGCCGAAGCCGGTGTTGATGCCGTAGGCAGCGTCGCCGCGCGCCACGATGGCCTGGATGGTGGCGGCTGAGGCGCCGATGGCGCCGCGCGCGGCGGGATCGAGCTCGATCGTCTGCGCCTGCTGCCAGGCGGCGCGCAACTGCGCCAGGCTGAGTTGCCCGGGCTGAATGCGCAGCGCCGCGGCTGGGGCCAAGCCAACCCAGGCCAGCGCAGGGGCGGGCTCGCCCGGCTGCGGCGCCATCGGCGCGAGTGCGGGGCCGGCTTGCGGTTGCGACCACCACAGGCCCTGCCCGGGGGTGAAGACTTGATTGCCCAGGCGCCATTGCCCAGCCAGCACCATGCAAAGGCCCGCCGGCGTGCTGCCCGGTTCGCGCGCCTCGTGCACCACCCGCAGGCGGCCTTGCCAGCGGCCGCGGCGCAGCATCAGGTTGAGGTCGGTGGATGGGCCGCCCAGCAGCGTGCCATCGACGGCGGCCTCGCCCGCAAAGTCCAGCACGCTCCAGCGCGTGTTCAGCCGCTGATCGACGCTGCCATCGGCGCTGCGCAGGCGCATGCCATCGCCGTCGAGTAGCATGAGCTGACGATCCACGCCCGGCAGCACCGAAAACGGGCCCGAGGCGGCCACGGTGGCCACGCTCACGCGCCACTCGAAGTCGTCCAGGCCGGCGCCCGGGGGCCAGCAGGCCAACTCGCGCGTTTGGCCGAGGCCGTTTTTCCAGGGGGTGGGCGGCGTGGCCGCCAGATCAAGGCGCTGCATGGGGTTCAAGAGGCTGGGGCGATGAGCAGGGGAAACAGCGGGTGGTCCATCGGCGCGCCCGCGGGCAGCTCGTCCACCAGACCCGGGAATTCGGGCGAGGTCTTCCAGGCGCGCGGCGCGTGCCGCGTGTCCTCGCCCAAAAAGCGCACCGAGAACACGCGCCGCCGCCCGGGCCCCTCGAAGCCGCCGGCGCCGTGCAGCGTGAGCATCTGAAAGCACGCCACGTCGCCCGGCTCCATGGCCCAGCCCAGGATCGGGTGCGCGGCGCGGTCGGCCTCGATGTCGGGCAAGTCCTGCAGGCTGCCCTCGGGGAACCACTTGGCTTGATTGTCCATGAAGGTGCGCGGCATCAGCCAGGGCCCAAGGTGCGAGCCGGCCACGAATTCGAGCGTGGACGCGCGCGGCACCGGATCGACGGGGATCCACATGCTGATGTTCTGGCGCCCGTCTATGTTGTAGTAGGGCTGATCCTGGTGCCAGGGCGTGCGCTGGCGCGTGCCCGGCTCCTTGACCAGCACATGGTCGTGGTACAGGCGCACGCTGGGCGAGCGCATCAGCCGCTGCGCGGCCCAGGCGGTGGGCGATTCGGCGATGAAGCGTTGAAATTGGGCGATGTCCTGCCAGTTGCAGAAGTCCTCGAAGAAGCGGCCCGGGTCGTCGGCGCGGCTGGCCACCTTGGCGCGCGCGCTGGGCGCGGCCAGATTGGCGTCGATGCCGGCGCGCAGCAGCGCCACCTCATCGGGGGTGAACAACTGGCGGATGATCACCGCGCCGTCGCGCGCGAAGTCGGTCACGTCGGCATCGCGCACGCGCTCTTGCGCGCGGCGTTGCAGCTTGGGGTTCGAAGGCAGCCGATCGAGTGTCATGGGCGGCTCGGGCGAAGCAGCGGGTGAATGGGCAAAGCGCGCGGCTCAGCCCACCATCGGCAGCTTGAGGCCCTGCTTCTTCGCCGTCGCCACGGCCAGCTCGTAGCCTGCGTCGGCGTGGCGCATCACGCCCGAGCCGCAGTCGTTGACCAGCACGCGCGCCAGGCGTTCGGCCGCCGCGTCGGTGCCGTCGGCCACGATCACCATGCCCGCGTGCTGTGAGTAACCCATGCCCACGCCGCCGCCGTGGTGCAGGCTGACCCAGGTGGCGCCGCCGGCGGTGTTGAGCAGGGCGTTGAGCAGCGGCCAGTCGCTCACGGCGTCGGTGCCGTCCTTCATCGATTCGGTCTCGCGGTTGGGGCTGGCCACGCTGCCGGTGTCGAGGTGGTCGCGACCGATCACGATGGGGGCCTTGAGCTCGCCGCTCCTGACCATCTCGTTAAAGGCCAACCCGGCGCGGTGGCGTTCGCCCAGACCCAGCCAGCAGATGCGTGCGGGCAAGCCCTGGAAGGCGATGCGTTCGCGCGCCATGTCGAGCCAGCGGTGAGTGTGCTTATTGTTGGGGAACAGCTCTTTGATCTTGGCGTCGGTCTTGTAGATGTCTTCCGGGTCGCCCGACAGCGCCACCCAGCGGAAGGGGCCCTTGCCTTCGCAGAACATGGGGCGGATGTAGGCGGGCACGAAACCTGGGAATTCGAAGGCGTTCTTCACCCCCTCGTCAAAGGCCACCTGGCGAATATTGTTGCCGTAGTCCACCGTGGGAATGCCCATGGCCTGAAAGTCGAGCATGGCCTGCACGTGCACGGCGCAGCTTTGGGCGGCGGCTTTCTTCAACGCAGGCTGCTGGCCGGTGTCGGCCGCGGCGGCCCGCCACTCGGCCACCGTCCAGCCCGCGGGCAGGTAGCCGTTGATCAGGTCGTGCGCGCTGGTCTGGTCGGTCACGATGTCGGGCTTGATGGCACCGGCCTTGGCCCGCTTCACCAGTTCGGGCAGCACCTCGGCCGCGTTGCCCAGCAGGGCGATCGAGACAGCCTCTTTCTTGCCCGTGTGATGCGCGATCAGCGCCAGCGCCTCGTCGATGTCGGCGGCCTGCTTGTCCACGTAGCGCGTGCGCAGGCGAAAGTCGATGCTCGACTGCTGGCACTCGACGGTGAGCGAGCAGGCGCCCGCCAGCGTGGCCGCCAGCGGCTGCGCGCCGCCCATGCCGCCCAGGCCGGCCGTCAGGATCCACTTGCCCGCCAGATCGTTGTTGAAGTGCTGGCGACCGGCCTCGACGAAGGTCTCGAAGGTGCCCTGCACGATGCCCTGGCTGCCGATGTAGATCCAGCTGCCGGCGGTCATCTGGCCGTACATGAACAGGCCCTTGCGGTCCAGCTCGTGGAAGTGCTCCCAGTCGGCCCATTGCGGCACCAGGTTGGAGTTGGCCAGCAGCACGCGCGGGGCGTTCTCGTGCGTCTTGAACACGCCCACGGGCTTGCCCGACTGAATCAGCAGCGACTCGTCGGGTTCCAGCTTCTTCAGGGACTCCAGGATCTGGTCATAGCACTGCCAGTTGCGCGCCGCGCGGCCGATGCCGCCATAGACCACCAGGTCCTGCGGGCGTTCGGCCACCTCGGCGTCGAGATTGTTCTGGATCATGCGGTAGGCGGCCTCAATCAGCCAGTTCTTGCAGCTGAGCTGGCTGCCGCGCGGTGCGCGGATCAAGCGCGTAGGGTCATGGCGGGGGTCGGAAGAGGATGTCATGCCGGGCTCCGGTTGGGTGGATGGATGATTGAAGGGGGTCAGTGCAATCCGAGGTAGGCTGCGGTGAGGTTGGGGTCCTGACGGGCTGCTTCGGCGCTGCCCTGCCAGACGGAGCGGCCGGATTCGAGTACGCAGATGTCGTCGGCCACCTTCAGAACGCGCTCGGTGTTCTGCTCGACCAGCAGCACCGTCATGCCTTCGCTTCGAAGCGTTTGCAGCGCGCTGTAGCACAGGTCGATCACCTTGGGCATCAGGCCCAGGGACAGCTCGTCGATCAGGATCAGGCGCGGGCGCGTCATCAGGGCACGGCCGATGGCCAGCATCTGCTGCTCGCCACCCGAGAGGTTGCCGGCCAGCGACGTGAGGCGCTCGCCCAGGCGCGGGAACAGCGCCAGCACGCGGTCGCGGTCCTGCGCAAACACGCGCGCCGGCTGCACCAGCCCACCCACGCGCAGGTTGTCCTCGACCGACAGATCCTTGAACAAACGTCGCCCTTCGGGCGAGACGGCGATTCCGCGTCGTACGCGCTCGGTGGGAGGCAGGTCGTTGATGTCCTTACCATCGAACAGCACGGTGCCCGCCTGGCGGGTCACATGCCCGGCCACACACATCAGGGTGGACGACTTGCCCGCACCGTTGGGCCCGAGCAGGCCGGTGATGGTGCCTGGGCGCAACGCGAGCGTGAGTTCATGCACGGCCTGGAACGCGCCGTAGCCGCAGGAAACCGACTGCAGTTCAAGCATGGCTGGCCTCCTGCTCCTCGCTGCCCAGGTAGGCGGCGCGCACCACCGGATCCACCATGACGGCCCGTGGTTCGCCCTCGCCGATCTTGCGGCCATTGTCCAGCACCACCAGACGCTGGCAGATGCGCAGAACTTCGCCCAGGTTGTGCTCGATCAGCACCACTGTCACGCCTTGACGGTTGATGTCGGCAATCGTCTCGGCCAGCGCGTGCGCCTCTTTTGAATTCAGGCCCGCTAGTGGCTCGTCAAGCAGCAGCAGGCGCGGGCCCAGGGCCAGTGCGCGCGCCAGCTCCAGCCGCTTGAGCACGCCCAGCGGTTGCGTGGCAGGGCTTTGCGTGGCCAGGGATTCGATGCCCACCCGAGCCAGTTCGCGGCGCGCCAGCGCCAGCTCGTCCTGGCTGGATGCATGCAGCAGCGCGCGCAGCGGCCGTACAGTCTTGGCCTTGGCGGCAGCCAGCGCCACGTTGTCTTCGAGCGTGATGCCACGCAGTGGCCGCACCAGTTGCTGCGACAGCGCCAGGCCCAGGCGAATGCGTTGATGCGTGGGCAGCGCGTTGAGCGGCTTGCCATCGAGCCGTACCTGTCCCTGGGTCGGGCGTACCACGCCGGTGATGGTGCGCAGCATCGTCGTCTTGCCCGCGCCATTGGGACCGATCAGGCCCAGCAATTCGCCTTCGCGCACTTCGAAGGAGACGTTGTCGATGGCCAGCAGGCCGCCGAAGCGCACCGTGACGGCGTCGATGGAAAGCAGCACTTGCTTCGTGTCGGTCGACGTCATGACTTGCCTTCCCGTGTCGCCATCGGGTTGAACAGGCGCTTGGCCAAGGCAGCCATGCCGCCGGGCGAGAAGCGCATCATCACGAACAGCAGGCCACCATAGACCAGCAGCTTGTAGTCGCCGATCACCTGGAACCACGCGGGCAACGCCGACAGAAGCGCCGCAGCGATCAATACCCAGGCAACCGAACCGATGCCGCCGAACACCACCATCGACAGGACCGTGATCGATTCGATGAATCCGAAGTTCTCGGCGCTGATGAATTGCAGATGATAGGCGTAGAACGCACCCGAAAGGCCCGCCAGCGCCGTGCCGATGGCAAATGCCGCGAGCTTGTAGCGTGGCACATCGATGCCCAGCACGCGCATGGTGTCCTCGTCCTCGGCGATGCCGTTGAACACGCGCCCCATCCAGGTGCGCCGGATATGGATCGAGAGCAGTGCCACGACAACGCACGCCAGCAGCGTCACCCCCATGAAGCCGGTCTTGCCCAGGCCGTGGTCGGGGATGGCCGACAGACCCAGTTCGCCGCCGAGCCAGTCCTGCTGGCGCACCACGCCGACAAACAAGAACACCACACCCATGGTGGTGATGGCCAGGAAATCCTCGCGCACGCGCAGTGAAGCCATGCCCACCACTACGCCCAGCGCGCCGGCCAGCAGCATGGCGACCGGAAGGGTGGCGAAGAACGGCCAGCCGGCCTTGGCCAGCATGGCGGCAGCGTAGGCGCCCACGCCCTGAAACGCGGCGTGGCCCAGGCTGATTTGGCCGCAAAAGCCGGTGATCAGGTTGAGTGAAAGTGCGAAGATGACGCTGATCGCCATCGTCGTGAGCAGGGTTATTTCATAGTTCATGGTCACATCCGCCTTCAACGCCGCGCAAACAGACCTTGCGGGCGCACCATGAGCACCGCGATCAGAAAGGCGAAAGCGATGGCATTGCGGTCGAGCAACTGGCCCAGATAGATGGTGCCGAACGCCTCGACCACGCCCAACACCAGCGCGGCGGCCAAGGTGCCGGGCACCGAACCCAGGCCGCCCAGCACGATGATCGCCAGCGCCTTGTACGAAGGCACGCTGCCCATGGTGGGTTCGACCAGGTTGTTGAGCAACGCCACCCATACGCCGGCAAAGCCGGCCAGTGCTGACCCGATGAAAAAATTGATGTCCCGCACCTGGCGCAGCGAGATGCCGAAGGACTCGGCCATCTGGGGGTCGCTCACGGTGGCCTGGCAGGCCACGCCCACGCGGGTGCGCGATTGCAGCCAGGCCAGGACGGCGATGATTGCCACAGTGCCGATCATCACCATCAACTCGGCCTGCTTGAACTGCAGTCCACCCAGCGCCACCTGTCCCTGCAGGTTTGGCTGCGTGAATGACAAGCCCTGCGCACCGAACACAATGCGAAAGGACTCTTCGGCAGCAATGTACAGACCGATGGAGGCGATCAGCGCGACGAAAGGCGGCTGCGAGAGCAGCGGCTGGTAGGCCAGCCGGTACATCAGCACGCCGGCGATGCCCGCCACCACGGCGGCACAGACGAAGGCCACGGCAAGGCTGCCGCTGGCGTTGCACACCAGCACCCCGACATAGGCGCCTAGCGTGAACAGCGCGGCGTGTGCTACGTGCAGGATGCGCAGCAGCCCATACACCAGCGTCAGCCCCAGCGCGATCAACGCGTAGATGCTGCCCTGCACCAGGCCTTGGGCAATCAGCTCAATGAACAGCATGGTCTGCTCGATTTCGCGATGCGTTGGCTCACTTAGGCTTGCTGGGAGGCGCCAGCAGAACGGCGTCGCTGATCACCGAATGGCGGTGGAATGCCTTGTCCTTGACGATTTGCACCTGCAGGCTTTTCTGGACCTCGTGCAGGTCGTTGAACGCGAGCTTGCCGATCGGCGTGTCATAGGTGCCCGAGGCCAATGCGTTCTTCAGCGCCTCGCCGCCCTTGCCGCCGGTCTTGCGCAGGCCTTCGATGGCAACGCTGGTCGCCGTATAGCTGGAGGCGGCCACCATGTCGGCGCCCACGCCTGTGGCCCTGCGGAAATCGGCGAGGAACGTCTTGGTCACGGGAGAGTCGGAGTCGCGGTCGAGCGAGGTGGTGATCAGCGTTCCGTCGGAGGCGGGACCCGCGATGTCGATGAACTTCTCCGAGTCGTAGCCTTCCTGGCCGATGATCGGCACCGTGACGCCGGCGGCGCGCAACTGGCTGACCAAGGGTCCGGCATTGAAGTAGTAGCCCGAAGCGTAGATGACCTCGGGGTTGTCGGCCTTGACCTTGCTCACCAACGGCCCGAATTGGCGGTCAGCCATGCCGTACTCGTATTCGTTGACGACCTTCAGGCCCAGCTTGGACGCACCTTCTTTGAAGCCGGCGGCCAGCGACTGGCCGAAGTCGTTCTTCACGGTGACCACCACCACGTTTTTTTTGCCCAGGTTCTGCACCAGCTTGGCGCCGCCGCGGCCCTGCACCTCGCCCATCGCTGAGACGCGGAACATGTAGTCACCTGCGAGCGTGATGTCTGGGTGGATTGCGTACGCCACCACGTAGGGCACCTGCGCCTTCTGGAAGATCGAGGCCGCGGCACGGGTGGAGCCCGAGTACGAACCTGACACGCCTACCACCACATTGTCCTTCTCGATCATCTTGGTGACGGCCGGCACCGCCTCCTTGGGCGAGGCCTGGTCGTCGTAGACCACCAGTTCCAGCTTTTCTCCGGCGATACCACCCTTGGCATTGGCCTCGGCCACCGCGAGCTTGGCGCCGTCCAGTGCCGATTTGCCGTCAGCCGCGGCAAAGCCGGTGGATGGGACGTTGAAGCCGATCTTGATGTCGGCCCAGGCAGCACCCACGGGCAGCGCTAGCGCGACTGCGGCAGCAAGCAGTTTCGGGGCGAAGGGCGGCAGGGACTTCATGAGCATTTCCTTGGGTTGACCTCTGGACGAGAGGGGATGGGTTTGGTGTAATGCATATACAAGACAATTGATTCCTGGATTTATTTGTATATACATTTGCAAAGCGCGAATGTATGCTTGGCCCCGCCCTGTGTCAATACTGGTTAGGGGCATTTCAGGGTTTACCCCGATCATTGAATTCAATGAAATCCGTTCAAGCCACAGCCAAACGCATACCTGCCTTCCAGAGCGTCAAGGACTACGTGCTGCGCCAGATCCACGATGGCCGCTGGCGCGAGGGCGACGCCATTCCGGGGGAGGAGGCCTTGGCGCGCCAGTTCGGCGTCTCGCGCATGACGGTCAACCGCGCGTTGCGCGAGTTGAGCAGCGAGCAGGTGGTCGAGCGCGTGCAGGGCTCAGGCACTTTCGTGGCGCAGCAGAAATACCGCGCCACGCTGGTGGAGTTGCGCAACATCGCCGACGAGATCGCCGCGCGTGGGCATCGCCACCGCAGCGAACTGCATCTGCTGGCGCGCAGTCGCGCTGGCGATGCGCAGGCGCGACACTTGCGCGTGGCTCCGCGCTCGATCGTATTCCACTCGGTGATCTTGCACTTCGAGAACGAGTTGCCGATCCAGGTGGAAGACCGCCATGTGAATCCGCAGGTAGTGCCCGACTATCTGGCGCAGGACTTCACACAACGGACGCCGAACGCCTACCTGATGCAAGTAGCGCCTTTGCAGGGCGTGGACTTCGAGATCGAGGCCAGCATGCCACCGGCCAACGTCAGCGAGTTGTTACGCATGGAGGCTGGCGAGTTCTGCCTGGTGTTGCGTCGCACCACCTATTCGATGGGCCAGGTGGCGTCGGTGGCGGCGATGTGGCACCCCGCCAAACGCTATCGCTTCACGGGTCACATCTGAGCGCGCGACGCCGGCTCACGGCGTGCGCGCTTGCAGCGCCAGCGTCAGCAGGCGAATGTCGGGGTCATCCGGCGACGGGTGATCGACAAAGCCCAGCGCGCGGCCCAGCTCGCGCATGGCGCGGTTTTCCTTGAGCACCACGGCGGTCATCTCGCGCGTGCCGGCGGCGCGAAAGTAGCGGATCAGCTTGTCCATCAGCAGGTGGCCCAGGCCCGTGCCCTTGAGTTCGTGGCGCACGATGATGCCGAACTCGGCCTCGGTGTTGTCCGGGTCGGCCAGCGCACGCGCCACGCCCAGGGTCTGCTCGCGGCCCTCGGGGTTGGGCGCGGTGGCGATGAAGGCCATCTCGCGCGTGTAGTCGATCTGCACCATGCGCGCCAACTCGCTGCGCTCCATGTGCCGGCGGGTGTAGAACAGGCGCAGGCGGATGTCGTCGGGGTCCAGGCTTTCGAGAAAGGCGCGGTGCTGCGCCTCGTCCTCCGGGCGCACCGGGCGCAGCGTGAGGGTCTGGCCTTGCCATGCCGCGGTCTCGATCAGCTCGGCCGGGTAGGGCGCGATGGCGAAGTGGTGGGCGCCCGCGGGTTGCGCGGCGCTCACGCGCAAGCGCGCATCCAGCGCCATGGCGCCGGCGTGGTCGACCAGCAGGGGGTTGATGTCCAGCTCGGCCACCTCGGGCACATCGGCGAGCAATTGGGACACCGCCATCAGCGTGGCGATGACGGCGTCCAGGTCGGCCGGTGGCACGTCGCGCCAGCCGGCCAGCAGGCGCGCCGCGCGGGTGCGCCCGATCAGCGCGCGTGCCAGCGGGGCGTTCAGGGGCGGCAGGGCCATGGCGCTGTCCTTGAGCACCTCGACCGCCGTGCCGCCCTGGCCGAACAGGATGACGGGACCGAAGCTGGGGTCGATGCTGGCGCCGACGATGAGCTCCTGCGCCTGCGGCTTGCGCACCATGGCCTGCACGCTGAAGCCCTCCAGCCGCGCCTGCGGGTGGGTTTTGGCGATGCGCGCCCGCATGGCCTGCGCAGCGGCGCGCACATCCTGCGCGTCCTGCAGGTTGAGCGCCACGCCGCCCACGTCCGACTTGTGCGTGACGTCGGCCGACACGATCTTGAGCACCACCGGAAAGCCGATGCGCGCCGCCTCGTCGGCCGCGGCCTCGGCGTCCGGCGCGACCCTGCGGGTGGCCACCACCGGAATGCCGTAGGCCGCGCACACGGCCTTGGACTCGGGCTCGCTCAGCCACGAGCGCCCCTCGGCCAGCGCGGCGGCGACGAGGCGGCGCACGGCGGCGGTGTCGGGCGCGGGCCGATCGGCGGGCGCGGCGGGTGGCGCCTCGGTCAGCTCGGCCTGGTTGCGCGCGTAGTCGTGCAGCATGCCGATGGCGGCCACCGCCTGCTCGGGCATGGCGTAGCAGGCCGTGCCGGCGTCCACGAACAGCTGGCGCGCGGGGGCCACCGCGGGGCCGCCCATCCACGCCGCCACCACGGGCAGCGCGCGCCGGTCGGCGGGGTGAATGACCGGGATCATGGCGCGCGCAACGTCGGTGGCCGGCACGATGGCGGTGGGCGCGTGGATGAACAGCAGCGTGCCGCTCGCCTCGGGGTGGCGTGCCAGCGCCTGCAGCGCGTCCACGTAGTGCTGCGCGGGCGCGTCGCCGCGGAGGGTGACCGGATTGGCGTGCGACTCGCCGGGCCGCAGCACCGCGTCCAGCTCGCGCCGCAACGCATCGCCCGGGTCGGCCAGGGGCAGGCCATGCGCCGCCGCGGCGTCGGCCGCCAGCACCCCGGCGCCGCCGCCATTGGTGAGAATGGTGAGGTGCCGGTCAACGGGCGCCTTGAACCGCGTGAGGATTTCGGCGGCCAGAAAGAGCTGCTCCAGGCTGCCCACGCGCAGCATGCCGGCACGCGCGATGGCGGCCTCGTGCACGGCGTCGGCGCCGGCCAGCGCGCCGGTGTGCGAGGCGGCGGCCTTTTGCCCCGGCGCGGTGCGCCCGGCCTTGATCACGATGACCGGCTTGTTGCGCGCCGCCGCGCGCGCGGCCGACATGAACTTGCGCGCATGCTCGATCGATTCGATGTAGAGCAGGATGGCGCGCGTGTGCGCGTCGCTGGCCAGATAGTCCAGCATGTCGCCGACGTCCACGTCGGCATGGTCGCCCAGCGCGACGAAGTGCGAAAACCCGATGCTGCGCGCCTGCGCCCAGTCCAGCATGGCCGTGACCAGCGCGTCGGACTGCGAGACAAAGGCCAGTGCGCCGCTGTGCGCCTCGGCGGGCGCCACGCTGGCGTTCAGCCGCGCGTGCGGTGCCAGCAGGCCCACGCAGTCGGGCCCCAGGATGCGCATCAGCGTGGGGCGCGCGGCGTCCAGCATGGCCTGCTTTTGCACCGGCGTGAGGCCGGCGCTGATGACCACGGCGGCCTTGGTGCCGGCCCGCGCCAGTTGCCCGATCAGATCGACCACCGTGGCCGGCGGGGTGCAGACCAGAGCCAGCTCGGGCACGCCGGGCAGTTCGCGCACGCGGGCGTAGCAGCGCTGGCCGTCCAACTGCTCGTATTTGGGGTTGACCGGCCAGACGGCGCCCTTGAACCTGCTGCCCCGCATGTTGTGCCACAGCGCGGCGCCGGCCGAGAGCGGCCGCTCGGAGGCGCCGATGACGGCCACCGATTGCGGGTTGAACAGTGAGTCGAGATTGCGGATGCTCATGGGGTCAACCTGGTTTCAGCGACGATCGGATGCGGCCCGGCCCGGCCAAGACCGGCGGCGAAGCTGCGCCAAGTCAAGGATGGCAGGGCGCGCCGCCGCCATACTGGATTTGTCGGCATTGTCTTTGGAGGATGACCCATGCGCAAACGTCTGTCCACTTTTATCGGCCTGGCCCTGCTGGCACTTGGCGCGGCCCACGCCGAGCCGGCGCTCTACGCCCTGGATGCCGACCACACCTACGCCACCTTCGCCATCGACCACCACGGCGCCTCGGTCAACCGCGCGCGCTTCGACGAAGTGGCGGGCTCGGTGCGCTTCGACCCGGTGGCCAAGGCCGGCGCCATCGACCTGTTCGTGCAGGTGGCCAGCGTCTACAGCGGCTCCCGGGGTTTCGACGAGCACCTGCTCTCGCCCGACCTGTTCGATGCGCGCCAATACCCGACCATGCGCTTCGTCTCGGATCGGCTGGTGTTCGACGGCGAGCGCCTCATCGAGGTGCCCGGCCAGCTCACGCTGCTGGGACGCACGCTGCCGGTCACGCTCAAGGCCAATCAATTCAAGTGCTACCCCAACAAGCGCGCCAAGACCGAGGCCTGCGGCGGCGACTTCGAGGCGGTGATCGACCGCACCCAATGGGGCATGAACTACCTGGTGGACGCGGGCATGCCCAAGAACGTGCGCATCACGGCCACCATCGAGGCGTTCCGGCAGTAAGGCATTTTCAAGCCAAAACAGCCGATTGCGCTTTTGTGACTGGCGCAGGCAGCTATTTATTTCATAGTGTTCGGAGCTGGCTGGCAGTCCCAGCCGCTGAGTCATTCATGACGCGGCGCGCCATCCGCAGCGCATGAACCCAAAGAGTCGAACGGCCGCGGAGCAGGCCAGGCCAGCGATCGCCGTGGCCGGGGTCTCCCCGGTCACTGGCGATGCCCCCTTGAGGGGGGAGGCGAAACATCGCGCAGCGAGTGGAGACTGGGGGTGTTTATTTCCCCGTTCGCCGGCGCACCTGCGCCTCATCCACCGCCAGCGCCGTCATGTTGACCAGCCGCCGCACGGTGGAGGACGGTGTGAGCACATGCGCCGGCGCGGCGGCGCCCAGCAGCATGGGGCCGATGGTGACGCCGCTGCCGGCCACGGTCTTGAGCACGTTGAACAGGATGTTGGCCGCGTCCAGGTTGGGGCACACCAGCAGGTTGGCCTCGCCGGTGAGCGTGCTGTCGGGCATGGTGGCAGCGCGCAGCTTGGCCGACAGGGCGCTGTCGCCGTGCATCTCGCCGTCGCATTCCACGTCGGGGGCCAGCGCGCGAAACAGGTCGCGCGCGCGGCGCACCTTGAGCGCCGAGGCGTCCTTGGACGAGCCGAAGTTGGAGTGCGACAAAAATGCCACCTTGGGCGGCAGGCCGAAGTTGTGCACCTCGGTGGCGGCCATCTTGGCGATGCCGGCCAGCAGCTCGGCGCTGGGGTCTTCGTGCACGTAGGTGTCGCAGATGAACAGCGTGCGGTCGTGCAGCATCAGCGCGTTGAGCGCCGCCAGGTCGGGCGCGCCGGGCTCCACGCCGATGATGTCGCGGATGTTGTCCAGATGCGCGTGATAGCGCCCGACGGTGCCGCACAGCATGGCGTCGGCGTCGCCCAGGTGCACCATCAGCGCGGCAATGACGGTGTTGGAGCGGCGCACCGTGGCCTTGGCCGCCTCGACGCTGACGCCGTTGCGCGCCATCCGGTGGTGGTAGGCCTCCCAGTACTGGCGAAAGCGCGCGTCCTCCTCGGGGTTGACGTTGTCCACGTCCACGCCCAGGCGAATGCGCAGGCCGGCCTTGTGGATGCGCTGCTCGATCACGGCCGGGCGCCCGATCAGGATGGGGCGCGCCAGCTTGTCATCGACCACCACCTGCGCGGCGTGCAGCACGCGCTCGTCCTCGCCCTCGGCGTAGGCCACGCGCTTGTGCGCCGCATCGGCCGCGCGCGCGGCCGTCAGCACCGGCTGCATCACCATGCCGGTCTGGTAGATGAAGCGCGTGAGCTGCGTGCGGTAGGCCTCCAGGTCGGCAATGGGGCGCTCGGCCACGCCCGACTTCGCGGCGGCCTCGGCCACCGCCGGGGCGATGCGCAGGATCAGGCGCGGATCAAACGGCGTGGGGATGATGTAGTCGGGGCCGAAGTGCAGCTCCTTGCCGGCGTAGGCGGTGGCCACCTCGGCGCTGGTCTCGGCCTTGGCCAGGGCGGCGATCTCGCGCACGCAGGCCAGCTTCATCTCCTCGGTGATCTTGCTGGCGCCGCAGTCCAGCGCACCGCGAAAGATGTAGGGAAAGCACAGGACGTTGTTGACCTGGTTGGGGTAGTCGCTGCGCCCGGTGGCGATGATGCAGTCGGGGCGCGCGGCCTGGGCGTCCTCGGGGCGGATCTCGGGCTCGGGGTTGGCCAGCGCCAGGATGATGGGCTTGGCCGCCATGGTCCGGACCATGTCCTGCGTCAGCACGCCGGCGGCCGAGCAGCCCAAAAACACGTCGGCGCCCTTGACCACGTCGGCCAGGGTGCGCGCGCCGGTGTCGGGCTGGGCGTAGCGCGCCTTGGAGGCATCCACGCCGGCGCGACCGGCATAGATCAGGCCCTTGGAGTCGCAGGCGTGCACGTTGGCCGGCTTGACGCCCAGGGCCACCATCACGTCCAGGCAGGCGATGGCGGCGGCGCCGGCGCCGCTCACGGCCACCTTGACGTCGCCGATCTGCTTGCCCACCAGCTCCAGCCCGTTGAGCAGCGCCGCCGACGAGATGATGGCCGTGCCGTGCTGGTCGTCGTGGAACACGGGGATGTTCATGCGCTCGCGCAGCTTCTTCTCGATGTAGAAGCACTCGGGCGCCTTGATGTCTTCCAGGTTGACGCCGCCCAGCGTGGGCTCCAACGCGGCGATGATGTCCACCAGCTTGTCGGGGTCGTGCTCGTCCAGCTCGATGTCGAACACGTCGATGCCGGCGAACTTCTTGAAGAGGCACCCCTTGCCCTCCATCACCGGCTTGCCCGCCAGCGCGCCGATGTTGCCCAGGCCCAGCACGGCCGTGCCGTTGGTGATGACGCCCACCAGGTTGCCGCGCGCGGTGTACTCGGCCGCCTTGCTCGGGTCGGCCTGGATGTCCAGGCAGGGGTAGGCCACGCCCGGCGAATACGCCAGGGACAGATCGAGCTGGTTGGCCAGCGGCTTGGTGGGGGTGACCGAGATCTTGCCGCGCGTGGGGTTGCGGTGGTATTCGCGCGCCGCATCGCGCAGCGCAGCTTCGGCGGGGCTCAGGGGTTTGCTCATGATGTCTCCGGCAGCCGGTTGTTCTGGACGGACACAAGCCTACCCCAAAACAAGCGCACGCTGCCGTGAAGCCCATGAAAATATTCATCAAAATCAGCGCTAGCGCCCATACATTCAACGCTGCATGCTATTAAATGAATAGTACAAAACACCAGTGCACACCCCCTGTACCCGGTTGCCCGAGCGGGCGGCCAGCCAGCGCGGTGAGCCGTTGCATTCGTTGACAAGGAAACCTTGTGGCGGCCGGGAAAAACTACGTGCCACGAAAACATCGATCTCAGCACCAACTGGAGAAAGCGACCCAAAGCCCGCCGTGCTGCGTGCGAAACTGCGAGAGGCTGCGTCGAATGTTGCCGGAGAGATGCGCGGCGCCGAAAGGCCCGGGACAAGAAGCGTGTTGATTGGCGGAAAACGAAACGGAGGGAGCGACATATGTCCGAGCCCCTAGCTCATTCGGGCGGGCATTCGTTGGTGGATCACCTGCAATCGGTGGCGGCGCTTGCTGGCCGATTTGCTTACGCGTGGGATGCCGTCAGGGGCTCCGCATCTTGGGTCACTCTGGCAGGAAAGTGGCACGACCTGGGCAAGTATCGCTCTGGTTTTCAGCGCTACGTTCGCTTGGATGAGGACGTACACATCGAACACCCTGTGACCGGGCGGAAAAAAACGCATTCCGCCGCTGGGGCGCTGTGGGCGATGCAACAGCTGGAGCAACAGCACGGCGCACCAGGCAAGCTGGCTGCGCGTGTGCTGGCCTACCTGATAGCCGGCCACCACGCCGGGCTGGCGGACTGGGAGAGCGATCTTGCAGTGCGCCTGAGCAATGCGGACAGCGCGCAGGAATTGCAGGATGCGTTGGATGCACTGCCACCACAGGCCATCCTGGATGCGGGCGATTTCGTCCCTGACTTGAAGGCCATCCCCGGTGGAAAAGAAGGCTTTGCGCTGTGGGTGCGGATGTTGTTCTCCTGCCTGGTGGACGCCGATTTTCTCGACACCGAGGCGCATTTCGACGCGGGCAGGCCCGCGCGGCGCAGCGGTTTTTCCACCCTTACGCAAATGCACCAAGCATTCAATGCCTGGATGGCCGCGTTGCCAGTGCGTGACACACCCGTCAACGCCCTGCGCGCCGACATCTTGCGCCAGTGCCGCGCCCGGGCGGCTGGTAAACCGGGTTTTTTCTCGCTCACCGTGCCCACGGGTGGCGGCAAGACGCTGTCCAGCCTGGCCTTTGCGCTGGAGCACGCCCAGCAGCACGGCCAGCGGCGCGTGATCTACGCCATTCCCTACACCAGCATCATCGAGCAGACGGCCGACGTGTTTCGCAACGTCTTGGCCGCGCTGGGCGAGGAGGTGCTGGTCGAGCACCACAGCCAGGCCGAATCCGACCCGCAGGCGGAAACTGCGCGCAGCCGCCTGGCCTGCGAGAACTGGGACGCGCCGCTCATCGTCACCACCAATGTGCAGCTGTTCGAGTCACTGTTTGCCGCCAAGACCTCGCGCTGCCGCAAGCTGCACCGCATCGCCGGCAGCGTCATCGTGCTCGATGAAGCGCAGCAGCTGCCGCCCGCGTTTTTGCAGCCGATTCTGGATGTGCTCAACTTGCTGGTGGCGCATTACGGCGTGACGGTGCTGCTGTGTACCGCCACGCAACCGGCGCTGGCCAGCACCGCGTATTTCGATGCCAATAAGAACCTGCGCGGCCTGAAGAATGTGCGCGAGATCATCACCGACCCCGACGCGCTCTTTGCCGCCCTGAACCGCGTGCGCGTGCAACTGCCGACCGACTGGAACGCGCCCACGCCTTGGGAAGAAGTCGCCGCGCAGCTCACTGCAGAGGATTGCGTGCTCGCCATCGTCAGCACGCGCAAGGCGGCGCGCACCCTGCATGGCCTGATGCCACCGGGCACGCTGCACCTGTCGGCGCTGATGTGCGGCGCACATCGCCAGGCCGTCATCGCGCAGATCAAGGAACGGCTGCGGGCCAAGCGCGAAGGCCGCGACCTGGAGCCGCTGCGCGTTGTCAGCACCCAGCTGGTCGAGGCCGGGGTGGACATGGACTTCCCCGTCGTCTATCGCGCTCTGGCCGGGCTCGATTCCATCGCCCAGGCGGCAGGGCGCTGCAACCGCGAGGGGCTGTTGGCAGGCAAGGGCCGCGTGGTGGTCTTCGTGCCGCCCGAGCCGCCGCCCAAAGGCGCTTTACGCAAAGCGGCGCAGGCCTGCGTGAGCACGCTGCACGGCCGGCAGGCCGACCCGCTCGCGCGGCCCTTGTTCGAGCGCTATTTCCGTGAGTTCTATTACACGCAAGCGCTGGATGCGCACGCCATCGTGGACAAGCTCAAGGTCGAGCCGAGAACGTTGGCCGTGCAGTTTCGCAGTGCCGCCGAGGCCTTTCGGCTGATTGACGACGAGGACAGTGCCAGCGTGGTCGTGCGCTATGCCGCGCAGCACGATGAAATCGAAAAACTGCTGCGCATCTTGGCCACCGAAGGCCCGCAGCGTTGGCTGATGCGCAAGCTGCAGCGCTACACGGTCAGCATCCCGCAGCGCGAGGCCAACGCCATGCTGGCGCGTGGCGATTTGACGCTGGCCATGCCCGGTCTGTACGCGCTGCAAGATACTGATAATTTGTACAGTAATATTCTGGGGCTGATGGCTGACGACAAGCTCTACAACCCCATCGGCTTTGCCTTGTGAAGGAGTTCCATGCCCTCTCGCTTTTGCCTTGAAGTCGCAGGCCCCTTGGCCTGTTTCACCCGCCCGGAGATGAAGGTCGAGCGCGTGTCCTACGAGGTCATGACGCCGTCGGCCGCGCGCGCCGTGTTCGAGTCCATCTTGTGGAAGCCGCAAATCCGCTGGCGCGTGCAGTGCATCGAGGTGTTGCGCCCCATTCGCTGGATGAATTTGCGGCGCAATGAGGTCAGCGCCGTGGTCTCTACGCGCAATGTGCAGCAGGCCATGGCTGCGGGCAGCGGCCAGCTTGGGCTGTACGTGGAAGATGAACGTCAGCAGCGTGCCAGCCTGCTGCTGCGCGATGTGGCCTACCGCATCCACGCCGACCTGGAGCTGGCCGAGCGAAGCACCGACCCGCTCATCAAGTACGCCGAAATGTTCGCCCGCCGCGCCCGCAAGGGCCAGTGCGTGAACCAGCCCTACCTGGGCTGTCGTGAATTTGCCGCTGAGTTTGTGTTGGTCGAGGCGGATACGCCGCAGCCGCCGCCAATTCAAGAATCCCGCTCTCTTGGCTGGATGCTGCACGACCTGGACTTCAGCCACCCCACCGATCCCCAGCCCCGTTTCTTCGATGCCAAGCTGGAATCGGGCCGAATCCAGGTGCCCGCCTTTTCGGAGACACGCGGATGATTTTGCAAGCGCTCAACGACTACTACCGCCGCAAGTGCGACGACCCCGACCCGGCGCAGCGCCTGCCGGACTTCGGTATTGAAACCAAGGAGATTCCCTTCATCCTGGACTTGAGTGCCGACGGCGAGCTGCTGCAAATCCGCGATACGCGCGAGCCGCAGGGCAAGCGCAAGGTGGCGCAGGCGTTTCGCGTGCCCATGGGGGTGAAGAAGACCTCGGGCGTGGCCGCCAACCTGCTGTGGGACACGCTGGAATACGTGCTGGGCGTGGACACCAAGGGCAAGCCTGAGCGCGTGGCCGAGCAGCACGCCGCTTTCAAGGCACGCATTGCCGCTTTGCCCGCTGCGGTGCAGGCGGATGCAGGCGTGCAAGCCGTGCAGCGGTTTTTGCAGCGCTTTGACGCCAGTGCGCTGCAAAGTCACCCGGCCTGGACCGAGATGCTGGAGGCCAATCCGCTCCTGAGCTTTCGCCTGCATGGCGATGTGGAACTGGTATGCCAGCGCCCCGCCGTGGTGCAGGCGGCCTTGAACATGGCCACTGGCGACGATGACGCACCCCAGGCCATGTGCCTGGTGACGGGCGATGTGGCCCCGGTGGAGCGGCTGCACACCGCCATCAAGGGCGTGTGGGGCGCGCAGACCTCGGGGGCCAACATCGTCTCGTTCAACGCCCGCGCCTTCGAGTCCTACGGCAAGACCGAGCGCCAGGGCGAAAACGCCCCCGTGGGCCGCGCCGCCGCCTTTGCCTACACCACGGCCCTGAATCACCTGCTGCGCAAGAATTCGCCCCAGCGCATCCAGGTGGGCGATGCGTCCACGGTGTTCTGGGCCGAGCGCGATTCGGACTTTGAAACTGCCTTGGCCGACATTTTTGGCGACCCGCCCAAGGACGACCCTGACCAGGGCACACGCGCCGTCCACGCGCTTTTCGGTGCCATCCACAGCGGCAAGCTCGCCGGCCCTGAGGGCGACACGCGCTTTCATGTGCTGGGCCTGGCGCCCAACGCTGCGCGCATCAGCGTGCGCTTCTACCACTGCCTGCCGCTGCGCGATTTCGGCCAGCGCATCGCCCAGCACTTCAAAGACCTGGAGCTGGTGCGCGGGCCGCACGATGCGCCCTATCCCTCGCTGTTTCGCCTGCTCACCGCCGTGGCGCTGCAGGGCAAGGCCGACAACATTCCGCCCAGTCTGGGTGGCTCCGTCGTCGATGCCGTGCTGGGTGGCGAGAACAGCCCTTACCCGCGCCTGTGGCTCAACGCTGCCGTAGGGCGCTGCCGCGCCGAGCAGCAGGTGAGCTATGCACGCGCTGCTGCCATCAAAGCCTGCCTGAACCGCCAGATCCGTTTGCATCCCCGTGAAGAAAAGGAGTTTTTGCCCATGCTCGACCCCGACAACACCCACCCTGCCTACCGGCTGGGGCGGCTTTTTGCCGTGCTGGAAAAGGCCCAGGAAGAAGCCAGTCCAGGGCTCAACGCCACCATCCGCGACCGCTATTACGGCGCGGCGTCCAGCACGCCGGTGGCGGTGTTCACCACGCTGCTGCGCTTGAAGAACGCGCACCTGAAAAAGCTCAACCCTGGCCGTGCCCAGTGGTTTGAAAAGCTGCTGGGCGAGGTGCTATCGCCCGTGGCCGACTTTCCTGCCCACCTGGCCCTGCCCGACCAGGGCCGCTTTGCCCTGGGCTACTACCACCAGCGCCAGGACTTCTTCACCAAGAAGCCCGCCACCGACAACGCCCCCGAAACCCATCCCAACACCAACCCCGTAGGAGATTTGGCATGAGCCTGAACCAACGCTTTGATTTCGTCCTCATTTTCGACGTGCAAGACGGCAACCCCAACGGCGACCCCGACGCGGGCAATATGCCGCGCCTGGATGCCGAGACTGGCCATGGTCTGGTGACGGATGTGGCGCTCAAGCGCAAGGTGCGCAACTTTGTCGGCCTGGTGAAAGACCAGGAGGAGCGCGCGCCCACGGAGGGCGAGAAGCGTTTTGAAATCTATGTGCGCGAGAAAGCCATCCTGAACCAGCAGCACGAGCGTGCCTATTCGGCATTGAATCTGGCCACAGCGCCCGAGGAACAAGCGCAAGCAGCTCTTGAATTAGGAGCAGATGAGGGCAAAAGGAAAAAAGCCGGCAAGGACAAACGCAAGGGCAGTGCCGACGAGGTCGGCCTGGCGCGCCAGTGGATGTGCCAGAACTTCTTTGACGTGCGCAGCTTTGGCGCGGTGATGTCCACGGGTGTGAACTGCGGCCAGGTGCGCGGCCCGGTGCAGCTCACCTTTGCCCGCTCGGTCGAGCCCATCGTGGCGCTGGAGCACTCCATCACCCGCATGGCCGTGGCCACCGAGGCCGAGGCTGAAAAGCAGCAGGGCGACAACCGCACCATGGGCCGCAAGCACACCGTGCCCTACGGCGTGTATGTGGCGCATGGCTTTGTCTCGTCTTTCCTAGCCAAGCAAACCGGCTTTGGTGCGGATGATCTGGAACTGCTGTGGCAGGCGCTGTCGCAAATGTTCGAGCACGACCGCAGCGCCGCGCGTGGGCAGATGGCCACGCGCGGGCTCTACGTGTTTGCGCACGACAGCGAGCTTGGCAATGCCCCGGCGCACGCACTGTTCGAGCGCCTGACGGTCACGCCGCGCGAGGCGGGGCAAGTGGCTCGCAGCTTTGGCGCCTACGGCGTGACGTTTGACGGGCAGGGCCTGGAGGTGGGTACCCAGGTGCAAGCGGCGCCAGGCGTCACGTTGCGCCGCCTTTGCTGAACGGGGCTGACATGAAAATCCTGCCCGCCCAATTCGATGGCCAGGCGATCCGCCGCCTGTACGACGAAGCCACGGACACCTGGTGGTTTTCTGTCGTCGATGTCGTACAGGTGTTGACCCAGCAGGCTGACTATCAGACAGCCCGCAAGTACTGGAACCAGCTCAAGGGACGCCTTGCCAAGGAGGGCAGTGAGTCGGTGACAGCTTGTCACCGACTGAAATTGCCCGCTGCTGACGGCAAGAACTACCTGACCGACTGCGCCACCGCCGAGAGCCTGCTGCGCCTGGTGCAATCCATCCCCAGCCCCAAGGCCGAGCCCATCAAGCTGTGGTTGGCCAAGGTAGGTTACGAGCGCATGCAGGAGATCGCAGACCCGGCGCAGGCACTCGACCGCGCCCGCCAAACCTGGCAGCAGCTCGGGCGCAGCGACAAGTGGATCCAGCAGCGCATGACCGGGCAGGAGACGCGCAACAAACTCACCGACTATTGGGCCGAGCACGGCATCGCGCCGGGGCAGGAGTTTGCCCTGCTCACCAACCTTATCCACCAGGAATGGGCGGGCCTGTCGGTGGCGCAGCACAAGACCAAGAAGGGCCTGAAAAGCCAGAACCTGCGCGACCACATGAGCGAGGCTGAGCTCATCTTCACCGCCCTGGCCGAGTTGTCCACGCGCCAGATTGCCTCAGCGCAAGACGCCACCGGCCTGCAAGAAAACCAGGGCGCGGCGCACGCCGGTGGCCGCATTGCGCGCCAGGCACGCCAGCAGCTCGAAGCACAAACCGGCCAGTCGGTGGTGACGGGCGCCAACTATCTGCCGCCGCAGGCCCCCACTGCCGCGCCTGAACTGCCCGTCCCCAAGGCCAAACCGGTGCGCACGCCACGCAAAAAACCATAGCTGCTCACGCAATGTCTACGCCAGATACCGCCGATTTAGAGCCTATTACCCTCTCCGCCCTGCAGCACTGGGCCTATTGCCCGCGCCAATGCGGCCTGATCCATCTGGAGCAGGCCTTCGACGACAACCTGCACACCCTGCGCGGGCAGGCCGTGCACGCCAGGGTCGATCAGCCCGGCGTGCAAAGCGCCAAGGGCGTGCGCGTGGAGCGGGCGTTGCCGCTGTGGCACGACGTGCTGGGCTTGATGGGCAAATCCGACGTGGTCGAGTTTTTGCCCGATGGCATACCCTACCCGGTCGAATACAAGCAAGGCAACCGCCACAAGGCGCCGGCCATCGCCGCATGCGACGATCTGCAACTGGCCGCGCAGGCTCTGTGTCTGGAGTTCATGACCGGCAAGGCCGTGGCCGAGGGCGCGCTGTACTACGCCAGTTCGCGCCGTCGCCGCGTCGTGCCCATCACCGCCGTTCTGCGCCAGGAAGTTGAAGACACCGCCCAGGCCGTGCGCCAGATGCTGGCCAGCGGGCAACTGCCGCCGCCGCTCGATGGAGAGCAGGCAGCGCAGCGCTGCAAAGGCTGCTCGCTGCAAGAGCGCTGCCAGCCGCAGGCCACGGCCGCTTTGTTGGCCGCCGCGCGGCGCAGCCTGTTCGACCCCGAGGCCTGACGCCCTTTGCCCGCCATGCAACTGCTCAACACCCTCTACGTCACCCTGCCCGATGCCTGGCTGCGGCTGGACAACGACACCCTGCGTATCGAGGTCGAGCGCGAAACGCGCCTGCGCGTGCCGCTGCACCACCTCACGGCCGTGGTCTGCTTTGGCCATGTCGGCCTGTCCGCGCCATTGATGCACCGCTTGGCCGACGAAGGTATTGCCCTGGTGCTGCTGGACGCCAATGGCCGCTTCAAGGCGCGGCTGGAAGGGGCTGTGAGCGGCAATGTGCTCTTGCGCCAGGCGCAGTTTGTGCGTGGTGCGGATGCGGCGTTCACCCTGGACATGGCGCGCAGCTTTGTTGCCGGCAAGATCAAAAACACCCGTCAAGTCTTGCAGCGCGGCGCCCGTGAAGCCAAGAACGAAGAAGAAGCGCGCATGCTGACCCGGCGCGCCGACGACTTGGCCGCCAGCCTGCGCGCCTTGCCCGACGCCGGCACACTGGACGCTGTGCGCGGCGTGGAAGGCGAGGCCGCGCGCCAGTATTTCAGCGGCCTGCCCCTGCTGGTGCGGGCTGACTTGCGCGAGCACTTCGCCATGGACGGCCGCACACGCCGCCCGCCGCGCGACCGTTTCAACGCCCTGCTGTCCTTCCTCTACGCCATGTGGATGAACGACTGCCGTAGCGCACTGGAAGCCGCCGGGCTCGACCCCCAAGTGGGATTTTTGCACGCCCTGCGCCCCGGGCGCGCCGCGTTAGCGCTGGATGTGATGGAAGAGTTTCGCCCTTGGGCCGATCGTCTGGCGCTCACCCTCATCAACCGCGGGCAGGTGCAGGCGGGTGACTTTGACCTGCGCGAAGGCGGCGGCGTTGCCCTGCAGGGCAACGCGCGCAAGGCCGTGGTGGTGGCCTACCAAGAGCGCAAGAAAGACGAAATCACCCACCCGCTGCTGGCGCAAACCTTGCCTCTGGGTTTGGCGCCGCTGATGCAAGCGCGGCTGCTGGCACGCGCCCTGCGTGACGACGCTATGCCCTACCTGCCCTTCGTACCCAAGTAAAAGGAGGTGCCATGCTGGTGCTGGTCTGCTACGACGTGAACACCGAAACCAGCGCTGGCCGGCGTCGGCTGCGCCGCGTGGCCAA
Organism: Pseudomonadota bacterium; assembly: GCA_018241325.1. Classification (GTDB taxonomy): domain Bacteria; phylum Pseudomonadota; class Gammaproteobacteria; order Burkholderiales; family Burkholderiaceae_C; genus Ottowia. The sequence goes on from JAFEEB010000038.1 coordinate 65,753, forward strand.
GGTGTGCGAGAGCACGGGACAGCGGGTGCAAAAGTCCGTCTTCGAGTGCCAAGTGGATCTGGCCCAGTTCGAGACCCTGGAGCGCCGACTGCTGGCGGAAATCAACCCCGACCACGACTGTTTGCGTCTATACCGCATGCCCCAAACCCGAGGGTTCGAGGTGCTGGAACACGGCAGCTTCAAGGCCATCGACTTTGATGGGCCGCTGGTGCTGTAGAGGTGCCAACTCCGTGCTATTGTGATCCCGCGAACTCGGAGTGATGCTATTTTTCCTGAAGGTTCGCGCGCTTTGCAAGGTGTTGCGAATTCATGGTTTTTTCCTGTGATGCGGTGAATTCTGCGGGCTCGTCTGCTGGCCCTATCCACGTTCGCGCGTCACGAGCACAAAGCCATGGGTTTGCAATGCATTGGCAATGAGGCGCATCGCCCGCCAGCAATGGCGGGCGCGGATTGAAACACGCCCAGGTTCACGATGACCACATCGGGCGCAAGGCATCGCCCGCCAGCAATGGCGGGCGCGGATTGAAACGGCCTGACGCAATCGATGGTGCGCATCGGCCCGGCATCGCCCGCCAGCAATGGCGGGCGCGGATTGAAACCTGCGGGAGGACGCCGCCCGCGCAGCCAAGGAAGGCATCGCCCGCCAGCAATGGCGGGCGCGGATTGAAACGGCATCTGCTTGAAGCCGCGCTGGTACGAACGCAGCATCGCCCGCCAGCAATGGCGGGCGCGGATTGAAACCGCTCGGTTGTCTGAATCGCGCCGTGCAGCTTCCGCATCGCCCGCCAGCAATGGCGGGCGCGGATTGAAACAACCTGCTGCCCTGGTGGGCATTCGCCGCAGCCGGCATCGCCCGCCAGCAATGGCGGGCGCGGATTGAAACGGGCATGTACTACGAGCTGCAGCCCGGCAGCCCGGCATCGCCCGCCAGCAATGGCGGGCGCGGATTGAAACCCGAACGCCGACCGCGCACGCCCCTACGCCCGCAGCATCGCCCGCCAGCAATGGCGGGCGCGGATTGAAACGACGCGCTGGGCGTGTCGGCCCCGACCACGCGGGCATCGCCCGCCAGCAATGGCGGGCGCGGATTGAAACGGCTGGCAGCATGCTCGACTTGCAGCGCCTGCGCGCGCATCGCCCGCCAGCAATGGCGGGCGCGGATTGAAACGGTCCATTGCTGGGCGGTCATCGCGGCAACCTCCGCATCGCCCGCCAGCAATGGCGGGCGCGGATTGAAACGCGCTTGAGCACGCCCGCGGCCACGGCCGGCCCCGCATCGCCCGCCAGCAATGGCGGGCGCGGATTGAAACAAAAACCGGAGCGCACACCATGCCCCCCGTCACGCATCGCCCGCCAGCAATGGCGGGCGCGGATTGAAACCGCGTGATTCGTGCCGAGCCCGATGGCACCGGCCGCATCGCCCGCCAGCAATGGCGGGCGCGGATTGAAACGATGACGGAGTGGGTCAAAAAACTCACCAAGAAGGCATCGCCCGCCAGCAATGGCGGGCGCGGATTGAAACGCTGAAAGCCACGGGCTGCCAGCCCAGCGGCATCGCATCGCCCGCCAGCAATGGCGGGCGCGGATTGAAACGTCGTCCTGGGCGAACGAAGTCATCGCAGCGGTGGCATCGCCCGCCAGCAATGGCGGGCGCGGATTGAAACCATGCGCAGCGTGGCGCTCACCAGGTCTTCCAGGGCATCGCCCGCCAGCAATGGCGGGCGCGGATTGAAACCGACTGCCGACCGGGCACGGCCCTACGGGCGCAAGCATCGCCCGCCAGCAATGGCGGGCGCGGATTGAAACCCGGAGCGCGCGCCGTACAGCGTCGGAAGGATGGGCATCGCCCGCCAGCAATGGCGGGCGCGGATTGAAACTGGTGGCTTCGGCGGCGGAGCGCATTGGGCGCAGGCATCGCCCGCCAGCAATGGCGGGCGCGGATTGAAACAGCTACAGCCCCGAGAAAACCCTTGCCGACCCGCGCATCGCCCGCCAGCAATGGCGGGCGCGGATTGAAACCGCACCTTTGCAAGCAAAAAAATATACCCGACAAGCATCGCCCGCCAGCAATGGCGGGCGCGGATTGAAACGTCTTTCGCCAGACGATCAGCGCCGACACCAACAAGCATCGCCCGCCAGCAATGGCGGGCGCGGATTGAAACTCTCTCCTGCCCCTGATTCCGCGAGGCGCCGGGTGCATCGCCCGCCAGCAATGGCGGGCGCGGATTGAAACTTCGCCGCACCTTGGCCGATGCCTTGGGGCCGTGGGCATCGCCCGCCAGCAATGGCGGGCGCGGATTGAAACCGTCCGTGGGCTGGGGCTATGGCGGCGCCGGCGGGGCATCGCCCGCCAGCAATGGCGGGCGCGGATTGAAACACGTATCGCACCTTCGAGCCAACCTCGTGGCCGGCATCGCCCGCCAGCAATGGCGGGCGCGGATTGAAACCATCAGTCCAAATCTGTTCAGCACCGCCCAGCGCGCATCGCCCGCCAGCAATGGCGGGCGCGGATTGAACCGCCGTCGTGGGCGCGTACCGCTCGGGCCGGCGGGGCATCGCCCGCCAGCAATGGCGGGCGCGGATTGAAACAGCCGCTCCGTCAGCATCGTGGCGTGGGGCGTGGCATCGCCCGCCAGCAATGGCGGGCGCGGATTGAAACGCGCCAGCGCGCCAGGTGCTTGGGCGTCACTTGCGCATCGCCCGCCAGCAATGGCGGGCGCGGATTGAAACCACTCAGATCACGTCGGCATCGAACTACAGCGCAGCATCGCCCGCCAGCAATGGCGGGCGCGGATTGAAACTGGCACGTTTCGCACCAGGCGCGAGGCGGACGCAGCATCGCCCGCCAGCAATGGCGGGCGCGGATTGAAACTTCAACACCACCGCCGCGCCCCTGCGCGCCGGCGGCATCGCCCGCCAGCAATGGCGGGCGCGGATTGAAACGAATCACTCCGCGCCCCTCTTGCGAAAGCTGAAGGCATCGCCCGCCAGCAATGGCGGGCGCGGATTGAAACATCCCCAGCTCGGCCGGCAACGACGAGTGGGCGATGCATCGCCCGCCAGCAATGGCGGGCGCGGATTGAAACGACGTGGTGCACCAGGCGGTGCGCGAGCTGCGCGGGCATCGCCCGCCAGCAATGGCGGGCGCGGATTGAAACGTCGTCGAAGAGTACGGCGCCTGCGCGCTGGTGAGCATCGCCCGCCAGCAATGGCGGGCGCGGATTGAAACCAAGTGGGATGCGTCTCTATGGCATCGGTGGTCGCATCGCCCGCCAGCAATGGCGGGCGCGGATTGAAACTAATGAAAGCGCCCAACAAAAAAACCATGATCCTGCATCGCCCGCCAGCAATGGCGGGCGCGGATTGAAACGTCACGGCGCGCGGCTACCTCTGCACCTACCAGTGCATCGCCCGCCAGCAATGGCGGGCGCGGATTGAAACTTCGATGGCTATGCCGGTGGCCTTGATGCTGTGGGCATCGCCCGCCAGCAATGGCGGGGCGCGGATTGAAACCACATGGCCCACACCTTGCGCTCCATCGGCGTGGGCATCGCCCGCCAGCAATGGCGGGCGCGGATTGAAACCGAGCACTTTTTACGCCGTGAACCACGGTTTGTCGCATCGCCCGCCAGCAATGGCGGGCGCGGATTGAAACACCGTCTCCGCCTTCGCCGGCATCATCAAAGGCGGGCGCGGATTGAAACGGCGCTGCCCAGCAGTTGACCGACACGCTCACTCGCATCGCCCGCCAGCAATGGCGGGCGCGGATTGAAACGATCTGGAGCAGGTCACGCGCACCACCAAAGCCAGCATCGCCCGCCAGCAATGGCGGGCGCGGATTGAAACTTGCGTCGGAGGACGGCGGCCACTTCGATATCCTTGCATCGCCCGCCAGCAATGGCGGGCGCGGATTGAAACTGGTATCGCCACTGCCATCGTGCTCCGGGTCGGGGCATCGCCCGCCAGCAATGGCGGGCGCGGATTGAAACTTCGCGTCCCCGCTCTTGATGGCGCTTTCAGGGGCGCAGGTTGAAACGTCGATGTTGCGGGTGAGCTCGACAACGCCGAATGCAACGTTGGCCAGCGATGACACCCAGAGGTCGAAATCTCTACGACGTCACGCGCCGACGTGGGCACCGTGCAGCCACGCACCCAGGCGATCCGCGAAGGCGCGCAGCGCGCCGGCGCAGCGCCCCGTGGCGGGCTGCCAGCAAAAGACCGCTGGCGCCACCTGCCGCGCCGGCGCGCAGCCCAGGTGGATCGGCTCGATCACCACGGACTCGCCCGCGTGCAGGGCCAGCGGTTGGCCCGCGGCCACGTACACGTCATCGGGCGCCGGCTGGGCGCGCGCGCCGCGCCGCGTCACCCACAGCGCGCCGTGCGTCACGCGCAGCAGGCCGGCGGCCGGCACGCGCAGGGTGCGTGCCTGGCCCGGCTGCAGCGTCACGCCGACGCCCCGGGACAGGGACAGGCTGGGCGAAGAAGGCAGCTTGGCGGCAGACATGGTGGGCTCCTGAAAAATCGTGAATCGGGAATGAATCCGAAGCCTGCATGTTCCGCCGATCCCCATTGACAGTCCAATGAAATCCCGCCACGCTATTGATTCCCGATTCGCATCAATGACGCCGTGCTGCACTCCCAGACCCACCTGCGCTCGCGCCCCATCCAGGCCGGGCATCTGCGCGCCTTCGAAGCCGTGGCGCGGCATCTCAACTTTCGCCTGGCGGCCGAGGAAATGGCGCTCACGCAGTCGGCCGTCAGCCGCCAGATCCAGGCGCTGGAAGACGACGTGGGCGTACCGCTTTTTTTGCGCCACACGCGCGCGGTGGAGCTGACCGAGGCCGGCATCCAGTTGATCAGCGCGGTGGGGCAGGCGCTGCCGCGCATCGACGCCGCGGTGCGCCACATCCGCCAGAGCGCGGGGCGCCGGCACGTGTCGGTCACCACCTTCGCCTCGTTCGCGTCGATGTGGCTGATCCCCAAGCTGGAGGCCTTCCAGCGCGAGCACCCCGACATCGACATCCGCATCGAGGCCAGCGACAGCACCGTGGATCTGGAGGTCACCGACATCGACGTGGCCGTGCGCTACGCCCCCGCGGACCGCATGCCGCCCACGGCCCGCCGCCTGTTCGGCGAATCCGTCACGCCCATGGCCAGCCCCTGGTTGCTCAAAAGCGGCCCGCGCCTGAAGACCCCCGCCGACCTGCTGGGTCACACCCTGATCGAAGCGGCCGACGCCTACACGCCGCACCTGGCCTGGCTCACGTGGCGCCGCTGGCTCGACGCCAACGGCCTGGCGCAGTCGCAGCCCAAGCGCTGGCTCAGCTTCAACTACGCGTATCAGATGGTGCAGGCGGCGATGTCGGGTCAAGGCGTGGTGCTGGCGCGCCCGCCGTTGGTGGCCGAGAGCCTGGCGCGCGGCGAGCTGGTGGAGGTTTTTGCGCCCGACGCCTACCCCGACGCGCGCCTGGTCTCGCCCATGGCGTACTGGGTGATGGTGTCGCCCCACAGCGCGCAGCGCGCCGAAGTCAACGCCTTCGCCGACTGGCTGGCTGCACAGGCCGTGGCCACGCGGGCGGTGACGGGGGAGGGGGCCGCGACGGACGTCCCCGCTTGACAAGGGCTGAAATGCCGGACGCTGTTTCTGCTGCGCCAACCGGCGCACGGCCTCACACCGGCCAGACCACCCCGTTGTCGTTCAGGATGGCGTCCAGCGGCACGTCGTGCGCCTCGGGCTCCAGGTCTTCGAGAAAGCCGTTGGTAAAGCCCAGGCCCACGGTGTGCGGGCGCGGCTGCAGGGCGGCCAGGGTGCGGTCGTAAAAGCCGCCGCCATAACCCAGGCGGTAGCCGCCGGGGCCGTAGCCCACGCAGGGCACGAACAGCAGGGTGGGCACCAGCAGCTCGGTGTCCTTGGGCTTGGGGATGCGGTAGGCGTCTTCTTCCATCGGGCAGCCGGGGTACCACGCATGAAACGTCAGCGTGCGGTGCGCCTTGTTGACCACCGGCAGGCCGATGCGCCGGCGCTGCGGCTCGTCCATCAGCTCGCCGTCTTCCTTCCAGCGGTGCAGGGCGGGCAAGGGGTCGAACTCGCCCTTGATCGGCCAATACGCGCCGATCACCGTGTCGGGCCGCCCAATCAGCCAGATGCGCAGGATGTCCTGCAAGGCGTCGGCGCGCGCCAGGCGGTCTTGCAGGTGCAGGCGCTCATGCACCAGGCGGGCGCGCAGGGATTTTTTGTCGGGCGGCGTGGTCATAATGGGTTCATGCGTAGGCTCTCGATTCTGACATTGGCTTTCGCCGCCGCGGGTTTGGCCCACACCGAGGCGGCGCGCGCGCAGTCGGCCGAACTGCCGGCGGCCAGTGCGCCGGCCCCCGCCGCGACCGCCGACAGCGTCATCCTGGACATGCGCGAGGCGTTTCGCCGGGGCGACAAGGCGCGCCTGGCCAGCCTGTTGCCGCTGGCGCGCGGCCATGCGCTGGAGCCCTGGGCGGCGTATTGGGCCCTCAAGGTGCGGCTGGAGGATGCCAGCGCGCAGGACGTGCAGGACTTTCTGACGCGCTACGCCGGCACCTACCAGGAAGATCGCCTGCGCAACGACTGGCTGCTGCTGGCCGGCAAGCGCCGCGACTGGGCCACGTTCGCGCAGGAGCTGCCGCGCTTTCGCATGGCCGACGACGCCGAGGTGCGCTGCTACGCCACCGCCATGCAGGCGCTGCAAGGTGCCAGCGTCTCGCGCGAGGCGGTGCAGGCCGTGCGCCGCGACTGGTGGGCCCAGCGCAGCGAGGGCGACGGCTGCCAGCTGGCCGCGGACGTGCTGCACCAGGCCGGTCAGATCAGCGCGGCCGATTTGTGGATGAAGGCGCGCCTGGCCATGGAGGCCGGCCGCCCCGGCATGGCCCGCTCCGCCGTGGCGCTGGACGCCCCCGACGCGGCCGCCACCGTGGCGCAAATCAGCAACGGCGCCGCGCGCTACCTGGCCAGCCGCGCCGCGGTGGGCACGCGCAAGGGGCAGGAGCTGATCGTGCTTGCGCTGATCCGCGTGGCCGTGCAAGACCCCGACCAGGCCGCCGGCCTGCTGGATGGCAAGTGGACGGTGCAGCTCTCGCCCGAGGAGCGCAACTGGCTGTGGGCCGTCATCGGCAAGCAGGCCGCGCTCAAGCTGCAAGACAACGCCTGGGGCTATTTCGCCAAGGTCACGCGTGCGCCCGACCTGAATGACGATCTGCTGGCCTGGCAAGCGCGCGCCGCCTTGCGCGGCGGGCAATGGGCCGGCGTGCGCGCCGCCGTGGCCGCCATGAGCGAGCCGCTGCGGCAAGACCCGACCTGGATCTACTGGCGCGCCCGCGCCGAAGCGGCCCTGGCCAAGACCGACGAGGCGCGCGCTGCCGCCCGCCAACCGCTGGAGGCCATTGCCAGCGACCGCAGCTTCTACGGCAAGCTGGCGCTCGAAGAACTGGGCCGCCCCATCACGCCGCCGCCCGTGCCCGCGCCCCTCACCGCCGAGGAGCGCGCCGCCGCGCGCGGCAACGCCGGCCTGAACCGCGCCCTGTTGGCCATTGGCCTGGGCCTGCGCAGCGAGGGCGTGCGCGAGTGGAACTACTGGACCAACCTGCACGACGCCGGCGGCATGGGCGACCGCCAGCTCTACGCCGCGGCCAACCTGGCGTGCGAGCTGCAGGTGTGGGACCGCTGCATCAACACCAGCGAGCGCATCAAGGGCTTCGAGGACTTTGCCCAGCGCTACCCCACGCCGCACCAGGGCCTGGTGGTGCGCCAGGCGCAGGCCATCGGGCTCGACCCGGCCTATGTGTATGGCCTGATCCGTCAGGAGAGCCGCTTCGTCATGGACGCGCGCTCGCACGTCGGCGCCTCGGGCCTGATGCAGATCATGCCCGCCACCGCGCGCTGGACGGCACGCAAGATCGGCCTGGACGGCTTCGTGCCCGGCATGACCAGCGAGCTGGACACCAACATCCTGATCGGCACCAACTACCTCAAGCTGGCGCTGGACGAGTTTCGCGGCTCCATGCCCATGGCCGCCGCCGCCTACAACGCCGGGCCGGGGCGCCCGCGCAACTGGCGCAACGGCCCGGTGCTGGAGGGCGCCGCCTGGGCCGAGACCATCCCCTTTGCCGAAACGCGCGACTACGTCAAGAAGGTGCTGGCCAACACCACCGACTACGCCATCTTGCTCACCGGCCAGCCGCAGTCGCTCAAGGCCCGGCTGGGGCGCGTCGGGCCGGCGGCGGCCGACGAGACGGTGCTCACGCGCGATTTGCCGTGAATGCTTGACTGCGCCCGCGAGACTCACTGCGCAGGTCTGCCGCGTTTTGTAGCTACATGGCTACAATAGCCTTGCCCCACTTCAGTCCCTGCGAGAGAGAACCTGCCGAGGAGCCCGCCGTGAGCGCAGTCCACACCATCACCAGCCGCGAGTTTGGCCACAACGTCAGCAGCGCCAAGCACTTGGCCAGGCAGGGCCCCGTGTTCATCACCGACCGCGGTGAACCGGCTTTTGTCCTGTTGAACATTGATCAGTACCAATCATTGGCGGGCGGCGAACGGGAGCAGTCGCTGCTCGCCTTGATGGACGGCTTGCCGGATACCTCCGGCATTGACGACTTCGAGATCGAGCCGCTGGGCGTTGGCTTGCGCACGGAGGGCTGAGCGTGTTCCTGCTCGACAGCAACGTGTTGTCCGAGCTGCGGCCGGGCAAACCGGCGCAGGCGCCACAGGTGCGGGCGTGGGCGGCCACGGTGGCGCAGCAGCTTTTTTACCTGTCGGCCATCACCATCCTGGAGCAGGAAGAAGGCATCTTGCGGCTTGAGCGCCGCGAGCCGCCCCAAGGCCAAGCGCTGCGCCGCTGGGCGCAAGGGGTTCACACCGCGTTTGCTGGGCGCATCCTGGCCTTTGGCGAGCGCGAGGCCTTGTTGTGCGCGCCCATGCACGTGCCCGATGCCCGGGCGCGGCGCGATTCGATGATTGCGGCCACCGCGCTGACCCACGGCATGATCCTGGTGACACGCAACGTGACCGATTTTGAACGCACGGGCGTCAAGCTGCTCAACCCTTGGGAGACCGTCAAACCATGAACAGCAGTCCGGGCATTGCGCCAACTGGGTGGCCGCGGGGTCGTGTATCGGGCAGATTGCGCTGGATGGCGCATGCACTGGAGGTTTGAGATGGCATCGAAAATTCTGGTTCTGGGCGGCTCCGGCTTTGTCGGCCGCCATCTGATCGAGCGTTTGCAGCGCGCGGGTGCGCAGGTGACCGTGCCCACGCGCCGGCGCGCCGGCGCGGGTGCGCGCCAGCTGTGGCCGCTGCCCTGCGTGGACCTGGTCGAGGCCGACGTGATGCAGCCGGGCACGCTGGGCCGGCTGATGCCGGGGCACGACGCGGTGGTCAACCTGGTGGCCATCCTGCATGGCAACGCCAGGCAGTTCGAGCGCGTGCACGTCGAGCTGCCACGCCAGCTGGCCGCCGCCTGCGGCGCGCACGGCGTGCGCCGCGTGGTGCACGTGAGCGCGCTGGGCGCGGCCGCCGACGCGCCCTCGCGCTACCAGCGCAGCAAGGCCGCGGGCGAGGCCGTGATGCAAGAGGCTGCCGCAGCCAGCATGATCGACCTGACGGTGTTGCGCCCCAGCGTGATCTATGGCCCGGATGACCGCTTCTTGCGCCTGTTCGTGCGGTTGCAGCACATGCTGCCGGTGTTGCCCCTGGCGGGCGCCAACGCGCGCTTTCAGCCGGTGTGGGTGCGCGACGTGGCCACGGCGCTGGAGCGTTGCCTGCAAGACGCGGCCACCATCGGCCAGACCTATGAGCTGTGCGGCCCCGACGTGTTCACCCTGCGCGAGCTCGCGCAATCGGCGGCGCGCTGGGCCGGCGTGGCCGAAGGGCGCGGCCGCCCCGTGCTGGGTGTGCCCGGCCCGCTGGCGTGGCTGCAGGCGTTGGCAATGGAGTGTCTTCCGGGCACGCTGATGAGCCGCGACAACCTCGACTCGATGAAGGTGCCCAACGTGGCCGGCGGGCAGCTGCCCGGCCTGGCCGCGCTGGGCATTGCCGCGGCGCCGCTGTCGGTGGTGGGGCCCATGATCCTGGGCACCAACGGTCCGGTGTCGCGCCTGGATGTGTGGCGGCGCAGCGCGGGCCGCTGAGCCCCGGGGCGCGCCTCGGCGCGTTAGCATGAGCGCCGCGCAATACGGAGATCTTTCATGCTCAAGCTCTACATCGGCAACAAGAACTACTCGTCCTGGTCCATGCGGCCCTGGGTGCTGCTCAGGCAGGCCGGCATCGAGTTCGAGGAGGTGCAGCTGCGCTTCGACTCGTTCTCGGGCGACTCGGACTTCAAGCGGCGCCTGGGCGGCATTGCGCCGGCCGGCAAGGTGCCGGTGCTGACCGACGGCGACTTCGCGGTGTGGGACACGCTGGCCATCGCCGAATACGTGGCCGAGAAATTTCCCGACCTGCGCCTGTGGCCGCGCGAGGTGCGCGCCCGCGCGCGCGCGCGCAGCATCGTGGCCGAGATGCACTCGGGCTTTGGCGCATTGCGCAGCGCCTGCGGCATGAACATCGAGGCGCGCCTGACCGAGACGGGCGCCATCATCTGGCGCGACAACGCCGGCGTGCGCGCCGATGTGGGCCGGCTGACGGCCATGTGGCAGGAGCTGCTGGCCGAGCACGGCGGGCCCATGCTGTTTGGCGAGTTCGGCATTGCCGACGCCTACTTCACGCCGGTGATGATGCGCTTTCGCACGTATGCGCTGCCGGTGCCGGCTGTCATCACGGCCTACATGGACCGGGTGTGCGCGCTGCCGGGCGTCGCGGCCTGGATCGACGCCGCGCTGGCCGAGCACGATTTCATCCCGTTTGAAGAACCCTATCGCGCGGTGCGCTGAGGCTGTGCGTCAGTCGCCCGGCCAGTCCAGCCGGGCGACTTGCTCGGGCGCCAACGGCGGCGCGGGCTCGGCGATGGGGGGCTGCGCGGGCTCGGGGGCGGCGCCCTGGCGCCACCACGGCTGCACGCGCTCGGTGTGCGCGGGTTGCACCGCCTCGCCCAGGCGCGGCATCACCAGTGGCGCGCCGGCGTGCGGCGCCAGCTCCAGCAGGCGTTCGGCGGGCTGGTCCCAGTCGTGCATCGCCAGCGCAAAGGTGCCCCAGTGCACCGGCAGCAGGGGCGGGTTGCCCAGCAGCGCCAGCGCCTCCAGCGCGTGGTCGGGGCCCAGGTGCATGTCGCCCCAGGCGGGGTAGTAGGCGCCGACTTCGAGCAGGGCCAGGTCGAACGGGCCCAGGTGCTGGCGGATGGCGGCGTATTCGCCCGACAGGCCCGTGTCGCCGCTGAAGAACACCGCGTGGCGCGGCCCGCGCACCACCAGTGACGACCACAGCGTGCTGTTGCGTGTCTTGAGCGTGCGACCGCTGAAGTGCTGCGACGGAGCGGCGGTGATCGTGATGCCGGTGTTCGGCACCGCCCAGCTCTCCCACCAGTCCAGCTCGTGAATGCGCTCGGGCGCGATGCCCCAGCCTTGCAGGTGCGCGCCCACGCCCAGCGAGGTGACGAAGGGCACGCTGGAGCGCGCCAGCGCCTTGATGGTGGGGTAGTCCAGGTGGTCGTAGTGGTCGTGCGAGATGACGATGGCATCGACGGCCGGCACATCGTGCAAGGCAATCGGCACCGGCTGAAAGCGCTTGGGCCCCACGCCGATCAGCGGCGAGGCGCGCCGGCCCCACACCGGGTCGGTCAGCACGCGCCAGCCGTCCACCTCCAGCAGCACGGTGGAGTGGCCCAGCCAGGTGGCGCGCAGGCCGCTTTGCGGCGCGTGCAGCCAGGCGGGGCGCGGGTCGATGGACGGCAGCGGCGCGCGCGGCACGCGCCGCCCGCCCGGCCACAGCATGTCGCGCAGCGAAGGCATGGGCACGCTGCCATCGCGCAGGCCGGCGGCAATGGGGTGCCGGTTGCGAAAGCCGTGGTCCAACCACAGCGGCGAGGCATGCATGCGCTCCAGGCGCGCGCCGTGGGCGAGTTGTCCGAGGGATTTCATGCGAGGCGACGGAGTCGATCCAAAGCGCCCATCATGAACCCAATGGCGCACCACTGCCGGAGCCTTGGCGCGGGGCGGATTCACGTGCTGCCGGTGCGGGCTTGGCGGGCGATGTCTGCGGTTCGCCGGCCGATGCGGCCCAATGCGCATCAGGCTTTGCTCCGCATCACATCCTGGGCCCCGCCATGCACGCTGCTGAATCCACCTTTCCCGATTTTTTTGCCGACGCCCCGCAGATCACGCTGCGCGACCCGCTGGCCGAATTTCTGGGCGCCGCGCGCGGCGGCGTGATGACCTATCGCTACGCCGACGCCGTGCGCCTGGCCGGCCACTCGTGCCCCACGGTGGCCGGTGCCTGGCTGATGACGGTGCAGGGCCTGCGCGCGCTGTATGGCCAGGAGACGCCGGTGCGCGGCGAGATCGAGGTGCTCATGCAGGGTGGCCGCGAGGACGGCGCCAACGGCGTGATCGCCACCGTGGTGCAGCTCATCACCGGCGCGGCGCCCGAGACCGGTTTTCACGGCATCGCCGGGCGCTTTTCGCGCCACCAGCTGCTGCGCTTCGACCAGCCGGTGCAGGGCACGCTGGGCCTGCGTCGCCAGGACACGGGCGGCGCCGTGCAGGTCGAGCTGGATGCGTCGGTCGTGCCCTGGACCGACGAGATGCGCGCGCTGCTGCCGCGCGCCGCCGCGGGCCGCGCCAGCGCCGACGAGCTGGCGCGCTTCGGCACGCTGTGGCAGGGCCGGGTGCGCCAGATGCTGATCGAGCACGCCGACGACCCACGGCTGGTTCGGGTCGCGGCCTGGGACGCAGCGGTGCCGGCCTGAGCGTCGAAGCCAGTACGGGCGGTTGCAGGGCAGTGTGCTCGCGCGCCACCAATCGGTGCTGATGCGCGGGATTCGGCTCGCACAATCACTCGGCTGATATTGATGCCAAGGATTGGGACGGAGTCGGCGTTTGCGATGCGCTTGAAGGTGGATGAGAAACGGCGGGCAGTCGCCGACGCACCTGACGTTCACTCGAACCGTCCAGCGCCTTTGATCGTTGAATCTCGAAAGCCCCAGTATCGTGAATGAGCTCAGGCCAACCACTGCGGCCGTAGCGGTCGGGTGTTTCCTCCGGGTGCCCAGCACGCATCTCATCCAGCACCTGGTTCAAGGCAACGAATTCGTTCGTCGGCGCCAGTCGCGTCAGGACCTTGCCAAGTGCCAGCACGACTGGCGCATTGGTCAAGGGCAGCTTTCCGGTCATCAGCAATTGGTGACCTTCCTTGGATCGGAAGAACTGAGTCACGTACTCGGAGCTTTCGGCCACGGTTTGCGCGATGCGGCGCAATGCTTCCCACCGAGCAAGAATGCGTGAATAGACCTGCTCCAAGTCACGTTGGGCGGCGTCGCATCCCGCAATCGTCTGCAGGTCGAAACGCTCAATGAAGTGATGGACCAATCCATTGCGTAAATCGACAAGCTCCTTCAGGCTGTGCTTGAATCGATCGAATTCAGTCGAATCCATCTGAAGGCCGATGGAAAACCGCATGCGCAAGACACCGTCATCGGGCAACTCCGGCTCGTCAGGACGTGGCTCGTCACCCGACAAAAATTCGCCCGTGAAGTGCTTGACCAACGTGCCCAGAGTCATGGTGCGCAGTGCGTCCGTGTCATAGGCGCGCCGTACTTCGAACTGTGCGTGGCCGTCTTCACCTTGACCTGCATGTGATGCTTCGAGGTACATGTCGTGGAGACAAGCCTTGAGCAGCTTTTCGTACTGCTGCAACATCAACATGCAACGCCCCAGCCAGCGCTGGACTTGGCGTTGCGCATCGGCGTATGGTGGTTCCTGATTCGATAGGGGACTGGGTTGCATGGGGCATAGCCTCTACACTGCGTTGATGCAAATCTACATGGTCGGCGGTGCGGTGCGCGACGGGCTGCTGGGCTTGGCGGTGCAGGACCGCGACTGGGTGGTGGTGGGCGCCACGCCCGAGGAGATGGCGGCGCGCGGCTTCGTGCCCGTGGGCAAGGACTTCCCGGTTTTTCTGCATCCACAAACGCACGAGGAATACGCCTTGGCGCGCACCGAGCGCAAGAGCGGGCGCGGCTATCGCGGCTTCACGGTGCTGGCCAGCCCCGACGTGACGCTGCAAGAAGACCTGGCCCGGCGCGATTTGACTATCAATTCAATAGCTGCTTGCGCTGATTGGACGGGCGCTGGAGGCCTGTTTGATTCAAAAAATGGTCTGATCGACCCCTACGGAGGCCAGCGCGACCTGCAGGCGCGCGTGCTGCGCCACGTGACGGCCGCCTTTGCCGAAGACCCGGTGCGCATCCTGCGCGTGGCGCGTTTTGCCGCGCGCTTTCATGACTTTTCCATCGCGCCCGAAACCATGGCCCTGATGCGCCGGATGGTGCAGACGGGCGAGACCGACCACCTGGTGCCCGAGCGCGTGTGGCAGGAGCTGGCGCGCGGCCTGATGCAGGCGCACCCGGCGCGCATGTTCGACGTGCTGCGCGAATGCGGCGCGCTGGCCGTGGTGCTGCCTGAGCTGAACCGCCTGTGGGGCGTGCCGCAAACCGCCAGCCATCACCCCGAGATCGACACTGGCGTGCACGTGATGATGGTGCTGCAGATGGCCGCGCGCCTGCACGCCCCGCTGGCGGTGCGCTGGGCCTGCCTGATGCACGACCTGGGCAAGGGTGCCACGCCGGCCGACGTGCTGCCGCGCCACATCGGCCACGAGCAGCGCAGCAGCGGCTTGCTCAAGGCCGTCGGCCAGCGCCTGCGCGTGCCCACCGAGTGCACCGAACTGGCCGACGTGGTGGCGCGCGAGCACGGCAACATTCACCGCAGCGGCGGCCTGAACGCCGCCGCGCTGCTGCGCCTGCTGGAGCGCTGCGACGCCCTGCGCAAGCCCGAACGTTTTGCCGACGTGCTGCTGGCCTGCGAGTGCGACGCGCGCGGGCGCCTGGGCTTTGAAGACGCCGCCTATCCCCAGCGCCCGCGTTTGCAACAGGCGCTCGATGCCGCGCTGGCCGTGGTCACCGAGCCGATCGCGCGCGCGGCGCAGGCGCGTGGCGCGCGTGGGCCGCAGATCGGCGCGGCCGTGCAGCAGGCGCGTGCCGATGCGGTGGCGCGCGCGCTGGGCGAGGCGCCGGTCCCGCCGGCCTCAAGCTGAGGCGCCGGTCCCGCCGGCCTCCAGCTGAGGCGCCGCGGCCCTTGCCGCTGTGGGGCTTGCGCTGCGCCGCAGGCCTGGCGCTGGCGCGGGCGTCGCGTGCGCTTCATCCGGTTCGGGTTCGGCGCAGCGGCTGCTCGTTCAGCACCATGTCCTCATTGCAGTCGGGCAGGCGGCGGGCCAGGCGCCGCAATACGGCGCACAGGCACGCCAGCGCGCCCAGGCAGGCCAGCGGCAGCACGATGGCCAGCCACGTCCAGAAGGTGGGGGCGATGGACATCGGTTCACGCGGCCTGCGGCGCGCCGATGAAGGCCACCAGGCGGTCGATCACCTCCCGATTGCCCAGCAGGCGGTGGTGTCCCAGTCCCTCGGTGACGTGCAGCTCCAGCGGACGCTCGGCGCAGGCCGTCATCAGGTGGAACATGTGCTCGATCGGGACTTCGGGGTCCTCCGCGTCATGCACCAGCAGCGTGGGCTGCGTGGTGCGCGCCAGCATCTCTCCCACCGCGAGCCGCTCCCAGTCCATGGCGCCCTGGCTGCGCTCGACCATCAGTTGCCGACCGCGTGCCAGCACCGCTTCGGGCAACTGCATCAGGCGCGCAAACTCCTCCGTCACCCACTTGCAATGATCGAGCGAGCTGAACAGCACCTGGCGGCGTGCCCGCAAGCCCCAATCGAGCTGGGCCCACAGCGCCATCGCGACGCCGAAGGAATGGGCCACGAGGGTGTGGATCTCGCCCACGTGCGCGGCCACGGCGGCGATGGCGCTGGCGAACTGCGGCAGCGTGGCCGAGCGCCCGCTGGAATGCCCATGGCCGGGCGCGTCGAAGGCGACCACGCGGTAGCCGGCTGCCACCAGCGGCGGCACCATCTTGCCCAGATGCGTGCCGCGCGCGCCCCAGCCGTGAACCAGCAGCACCGTGGGGCCGCTGCCCCAGCCGTACAGCGCCAGCTGGCCGCGCCCAAAGGGCAGGGTGTCTTGCGCGGCGCGTTCGCGCAGGCTCGCTTGCCATGGGCGCTCGGGCACGCGGGGCGGGCGCGTCAGCAGCACGTAGGCCAGGTGCGCTGCCGCCGCGGGCGATGTCGCATGAAGGACGGCGAATGCCTGGCGCAGCCACTTGACCGTGGGCGTTTCGACGAAGCGCCCGGCCTTGGGCCGCGCGTGGGGCACGGGTTGCGCAAGGCCCTGGGACGGGTTCATCACGATGCAAGAATCGGACGGGGACACGGCGGGTTCTCCTGAGGTGGGTTCGCACCGCAATGCGCGGGGCGATGTCACCCACTGTAGAAAGCGCGGCGCGTCGCGCACAGGTGAAATTCGTCACCCGCCGGTGGAGCAATCACAGGGTGCGCAACAGCGCCAGCATCCGAGCGGCCGACAAGGGTTTGGCGATCAAGGGCAGGCCCGCGGCCGCGGCGCGCGCCTTCAGGTCCGCGTCGGTTTCGCCGCTGAGCAGGAATACCGGCTTGCCCAGTGCGCGCAGGCGCAGGGCGAGATCGAACCCGTTGCCGCCACCTGGCAGGCGCACGTCGCAGATGGCCAGATCGCCGAAGTCGCGCTGGCTCCACGCGGCGGCCGCCGTCTCCACGTGACGCACGTTCTGGCCCCACAGACCCAGCAGCTGGCACATGGCGTCGGCCACCAGGGCGTCGTCTTCCACCAGCAGGATGTCGCGCGCCGGCAGCGGCGGCGCATCGAGTGGCCCCGGCCCGGTCGGCACTGGCTCGAATGGCTCGGGCGCCGGCGGCGGCGTTTGCGGCGCATCGGCGCGCGGCAGCGTGAGCGTGAAGCAGGTGCCTCGGCCAGGCGCCGAGTGCAGCGTCAGGTGGCCCTGCATCAGATCGGCGAAACGGCGCGAGATGGCCAGGCCCAGGCCGTGGCCGCGCTGGCGGTTGCGCGCCTGGTTGTCCAGTTGCACGAATTCGTGGAACACGTCGTCGTGCTGCTCGGTCGCGATGCCCGGCCCGGCGTCGCGCACCTGGATGCGGCATGCGTGCGCGCCGGGCCGCACCGCAATGACCACGCAGTGCCCGGCGGGCGAGAACTTGATGGCGTTGTCCAGCAGGTTCGACAGCACGCGCCGCAGCATGATGTCGTCGGCGCACACGTGCCGGCCGGGCTCGTCGCACCCCAGCGCCACCACGCGCACCCCGGCGCGTTCGGCCGTGGCGCCGTGCTGCTGCACCACGGCACGGACGAGCGGTGACAGCGCGACCGGCTCCAGTCGGGCCAGCATGGCGCCGGCATCCATCCGGGCGATGTCCAGCACTTGCGACAGCAGATCGTCGAGCGCACGCCACGACTGGCGGATGCCGTGCAGCGCGTGCTGCGCGACGGGGTCAGGCGGGTCGCCGAGCGCGTGCGCGAGCGGCTCCAGATACAAGCCGATGGCGTGCACGGGCTGGCGCAGGTCATGGCTCACCGCGGCGAAGAAGCGCGATTTGGCCCGGCTCAGGTCGGCCATGGCATCGGTCGCCCGCTCGGCCTGGCGGCGCAGCACCGATTCGCTCGCGATGCGCTGCGCGTGCAGGGCGGCGGTATAGACGATCATGGCCGCCAGCACCACCCCGCTCGCACCCAGGAAGAACACCATGGGTCGCCGCTCGAACAGCCCCTCGACCATGAAGCGCAGCACGGTCGGCCCCAGGATCAGGACCACGGCCAGCGCGGTGCGCTGGATGTCGCGCACGCCCCACATGGCCACCAGGCCGGCCGACGCCACCAGATACAGGCCCAGCATGGCGTGCAGGCGCTGGTCGCCCGGCGCGTACAGGAGCCAGCACGCGCTGCCGATGGCGGCGGACGACAGCCAGATGTAGCTGCGGTAGATGCGGCGGCGCTGGAGGCGGGGCCGGGTCTTGAAGTCCGGCCGGCGCACCCGCATGAAGCCCCAGGTGCTGGCGCCGAGCACCAGCGCGAACCACAGCGTCGGCCGCCACCAGGGCAGTGCCGGCAGAAACAGCAGCGCCCCCAGCAACTCGCCCAGGCGCGTCAACAGCATCAGCAGCACCGGCTGAGTGGCATCGGTGATGCCGGGGAGCAGGCGCCACCGGTTCACGGGCAATCGATGTCGGAACGCGCCGCCTGGGTGCGGTTGGTCACCTGGAGCAGGCGGAAGATTTCCGTCAGGTAATTTTTCACCGTCCCTTCGGACAGGTTCAGCTGTCGCGCAATCTGCTTGTTCGACAGGCCCTGGCGCACCAGTTGGCGCACTTCTTCCATGCGCGGCGTCAGCCGGTCATCCACCGGTGGTGCGCCGCTGGGCGGCACGTGCGGCAGCCGCCGACCGGCGTGCGCGGCCTCGATCGCCTGCTGCATGCGCTGCCCGCCCGCGCTTTTGGGCACGAAGGCGTAGACGTTGGGCAAGTCGAGCGCGCGGCGGATCACGTCGGGCGAGGTCAGCGCCGACACCACCACCACGCGCAGCAGCGGGCACTCGCGCGCCAGCAGCGCCAGGCCCGTGCCCTTGTCCATGCCGGGCATGTTCAGGTCCACCAGGGCCAGCGCGGGTTGCGGCAGCCGGCGCGCCAGCTCGCGCAGCGTGGCGGCGTCGGCGGCCTCGAGGATGCGCACGCCGGGCCAGAGGGTTGCCACCATGAGCTTGAAGCCGTCGCGCACCAGGGCGTGGTCGTCGGCAATCACGATGGTCGATGCGACATCGGTCATGGTGGCAGTGTAGGACGGTGGACCCCGTGCGCGCCAGTCTCAGCCCCTGCGGCGCAGGTGCCAGCCGGCGACCAGCGCCAGCATGGCGGCAACCCAGCCCAGCGCCCATGGCCCCGTGGCGGGGACGGAGTTCACCACAGAAGGCGGCATGGCCTGGCCCTGAAACTCGTAGGCGCCCATGTCCACCGTGCGCACGCGGCGCGGCTGGCCGTCCAGGTCGCGCCCGTCGGCGCTGTCCACGGCGGTGTCGTCGCCGTGGTCGATGGCATCGGAGTCGGCGCGCAGGCGGTAGTCACCTGCCGCCGCATTGGCGAACGACGGGTTGCCGTGGCGCGTGCCCGCGCCATCGGGTCGCGCGCCTGGCGCTGGCGTGCTGGCGAAGACCAGGTTGTGGTGGTCGCGCAGGTCGGGCACGTTCTCCAGCACCATGGCGCCCGAGGCATGGTGCGCGAACAGGTTGTTGGCCACCACACCGGTGAGGCGCGCACCCAGGTCGGTGCGCGCCGTGGCGCGCAGCCCGGTCGGCGCATCGACCACGGTGTTGTTCAGCAGCCGGACATCGGCGCTGCCATTGGCGTTGTCGGCCAGGGCCGACAGGCCATCGGCGAAGCCGCTGCCCGCCACCAGGTTGTCCGCCACGGTGGCGCGCACCTGGGCGCCCCCCGGGCCGTTGCGCACCTGAATGCCGGCGTCGGCTCCGCTGCCCCGCACGGTGTTCTGGCGCACCTGGGCGTCCAGCGTCCATGCGCCGGCGGCCGGTGCGCCGGCGCCATAGAGGCCGATGGCCGCGCACTGGCCCAGATGGGTCGCCGTGACGGCGTTGCGCGCAAGCGTGGCCGACAGGCCCGGGTTGAACGCATGCGCGGCGATGGCCGGCGCGCAGTTGCTGCCGGCGACGCTCTGGCTGACGGTGTTGCCCTCGAACAGCGCCTGCGCCCGGCCATAGCGGCCCGTCTTGTTTGAAATGACGATTTCGAGCGCGGCGTTGAAATCCTTGCCCACCAGCGTGCTGCCGGTGACCGTGAGCTTGAGGTTGCCGCCACCCGGCTCCAGAAAGCCACGCACGCGACTGGCGCCGCCGCGCGACGTCAGGCCTCTGACCGTCACCTCCACGTCGGCGGTGGAGGCCAGTGCGGTGACCGAGCGCACGCTGGGCTGCGCCTGCCCCGGCTCCAGGGTGAGGTTCTTGCGGATGAGCACGTCCTCGGCGATGTGGCTGTCGGTGACCAGCACGATGCGGTCGCCGCTGCCCGCGCCGTCGATGCAGGCTTGCAGCGTGGTGTTGCACGGTGCCGCAGTGTCGGGGTAGATGCGGTTGGCGGCCTGAGCGCCCAGGGCGGCGCCCAGGACCAGCAGCGCGGCCAGGCGGTGCAAGGCGGTGGTCGGGTCCAATGTTTTTCCTCCGGCAATGGGTTCGATGCGATCCTAGGGACGCAGGGTTTGGTGCGGTAGGTGACGATGGTCATGCCGCTCGCTGCAGGAGTGACCTTTGTCAGGTTGCGCCCTCGCGGCCGCGCTGCGCATCATCGAAGGCCTGATTTCAGCCGGAGATTTGCATGAAGCCCCTGATCACCGCGGCGCTGGGCGCCGTCATCACCTTGCCGGGTTTCGCGGCCACCCGGGCCGATACGTGGCCACCCGACCCCGCCCGGCATATCCAGTGCAGCGGGAATCGAGATGCCGCGCAAGTGGAGGCCTTGACCAAGCGCCCCGACGGCAAGTGGCGGTTCAAGGTTTCGACGGCGACGGACACGTTCCACGGCGTGGCCGATCCGCGCAACCCCAGGCATTCGATGGAAAAGCAGGTGCTGGCGCTGGGCGGCAAAAAATACTTCTGCCTGCACGAATGACGTGAGGCGCGTTGGCCGCGCCAGTGTCAGGCCGAGGCGCCGCGGCCCTTGCCGGTGCGGGGCTTGCGCTGCGCCGCCGGCCTGGCGCTGGCGCGCGAGCGCAGCGCCGAGGCCAGCGCGCGCTCGGCCCAGGGCGCCATCAGCGCGGGCGACTCCATGGCCTCGGCCGGCGCGCTGTAGTAGCCCATCGAGCGCGGCTTGCCTTGCATTGTGTACGTGAAGCGCTGGCAACCCGCCGCCTCGAAGTCCGCCCGCGCCACGGCATCGGCCTTCAACCACAGCGTGTCGCCCTCGCCCAGGTCGGTGACGATGGCCACATTCAGACCGTCGGCCGTGCGCAACCCCAGGCCGCCGAACATGCGATAGGCCTGACAGGGACCGATCGCGGCCAGCAGCTCGCAGCAGTACTGCGCGAATTCCGAATCGGCGGTGAGGGCGGTGGGCATGGTGCGATGGTAGGGGCGGGGCCGGTGGCGCCGCAAGCGCTGCGCATAATTGGCCTGCCATGGCCCGCCCGATCTCTGCCTCGCACGACCAGCGGCGCGACGAAATCCTCGACGTCGCGGCGGCCTGCTTTGCGCGCCAGAGCTACCCCGCCACGCGCATGAACGACATCGCTGCCGCGTGCAGCGCATCGAAGGCGCGGCTCTACCACTACTACGAGAGCAAGGAGGCGATCTTGTTCGACCTGCTCGACCGCTACACGCAAAAGCTGCTGGTCATCATCGGCCAGGTGCAGGCCACGGCGCACCGCCAGGCGCTGGACGAGCGCGCCACGCTGCACGAGCTGATCCGCGCGTTCTTGCGCGAGTACGAGACCTCGGCCACGCGCCACGCGGCGCTGCTGGGCAGCACGCAATTTCTGGGCGACGAGCAGCGCGAGGTCATCCTCAATCGTCAGCGCGACGTGGTGGCTGCCGTCACGCGCTTTCTGCGCCGCGCCTACCCCGATCGGCTGAACGCGCGCAACCAGAACGCCATTGCCATGACGCTGTTCGGCATGATCAACTGGACCTTCACGTGGTTGCGTCCGGGCGGGCCCATGAGCTATGCCGACTTTGCCGACGAAGTCATCGCGCTGCTGGAGCGCGGCCTGGCAATGCCCAGGCCGGCCTAACCCAAGGCATCAAGGCGCGGAAGCCACGCCAGCACGCATTCCCGCGCGGCAGCCCCTTCGGCCGATCCAAGCGCGTGCATCAATCCGCCGCCGCCGAAACTGGCGTAGGCAATGGAGAAGTCTCGAAAGCGCCGCGCTGCCATGGGCTCGTTCAGCAGTATGCGCACGGACGTGTGGCGCGTGTCGGCGCGAATGCGCTGCATCAAGGTCTCGACGCTGGACGCAGGCCCTTCGATCCACTGGCAAAACGCTTCGCCATCGAAGATCAGCAAGCCCGTGATGCCGTGCAGGGCGTTGTGGGCGCGCGCCGACTTGACGATGCGCGGCACCGCACCAAGCCCCTCACCCGGCGCGAGCAGGCTGGTGTACAGGCAGTGCTGCAAGGAATCGATGGGCTTCATGGGCAGGGTCAGCAGCTTCACAATGGCGCTGAATCTAGCCAGCCGCGCGCGCGCCGCAATGTCAAATGACATGGCTTTCACGCGTCAAAATCGCGGCGCCTGTTTGCCCCTGCCAAGGACTCTTCGATGAAGCCCGCCGTTGCCGCTGCCCGCCCGCCCAAGCGCTGTACCGATTGCGCCTTGCGCGTACAGACGTGCTTTACCCAGGTCAGCGCGACCGACCTGACGTGGATCGAGACGTTTCGCAGCGGCACGCGCGCCGTGCCGGCCGGGCAGTCGGTTTTTGCCGAGCAAAGCAAGATCAGCCAGCTTTTTACGGTGTATTCGGGCTGGGCGTTTCGTTACAAAACGCTGGCCGATGGCAGCCGCCAGATCCTCAATTTTTTGCTGGCCGGCGATTTGGTCGGCCTGCAGGCCGAATTTGCCAACAAGGCCACGCACGGCGTCGAGGCACTGACCGACGTGCAGTTGTGCGTTTTTCCGCAAGACGGCTTGTGGAGCCTGTTTCAAAGCCAGCCCCAGCTGGGTTACGACATCACCTGGCTGTCGGCCAGCAACGAATACCTGGTCGATGAGAACCTGGTCACCGTCGGCAGCCGCAACGCCGAGCAGCGCGTCGCCATGCTGCTGATCGACCTGTGGCGGCGCGCCGAGCGCCTGGGCCTGGCCGCGCCGGACGGCAGCATCGCGTTTCCGCTCACGCAGCAGCACATTGCCGACGCGCTCGGCCTGTCGCTGGTGCACACCAACAAGACGCTGCGCAAGCTCGAGCGCCTGGGCCTGCATGCCATCGCGGCCGGGCGCTTGCGGCTGCTGGCCCCCGGCGCGCTCGCGCACATGGCCGACTACTACGCGACGCCCATGCGGCCAGTGCCTTTGCTGTAGCGAAGTGGGCGCAACCCGAGCCGATAATCAACGCTTTTTTGACACCAATCCAGACTCGACACGCATGAGCCCCATCGACATCGTCATCATGGCCGCCGGCAAGGGCACGCGCATGAAAAGCCGCACGCCCAAGGTGCTGCAAAAGCTGGCCGGCCGGCCGTTGCTGGGCCACGTGCTGGCCTTGGCGCAGCAATTGCACGCGCGCCGGGCCATCGTCGTCACCGGCCACGGTGCTCCTGAAGTTGAAGCTGCCTGCGCACGGCTGGCAAGCGCTGGAACCGGATTTGACTTGAAATTCGTGCGCCAGGAGCCGCAGCTGGGCACCGGCCACGCGGTGCAACAGGCGCTGCCGGTGCTGGCCGATGACGGTCTGGTGGTGGTGCTCTCGGGCGACGTGCCGCTGACGCAGGCCGCCACGCTGCAGGCGCTGGTGGACGCGGCCCAGGGCGAGCGGCTGGCGCTGCTGACGGTGGCACTGCCCGACCCCACGGGCTACGGCCGCGTGGTGCGGGGTGCGGACGGCGGCGTGCAGCGCATCGTCGAGCAAAAAGATGCCTCCGAGGCCGAGCGCGCCATCGGCGAGATTTACAGCGGCATCATGGCCGTGCCCGCGCGCCATCTGCGCGGCTGGCTGGGGCGCCTCACCAACGCCAACGCCCAGGGCGAGTACTACCTGACCGACATCGCGGCGATGGCCGTGCAGGACGGCGTGCCCGTGGCGGCCCACCGCATCGACGATGCGCTGCAGGTGGCCGGCGTCAACAGCCCGCTGCAACTGGCCGAGCTGGAGCGCGCGCACCAGCAGCGGCAAGCGCGTGCGCTGATGGAGCAGGGCGTGCGCTTGGCGGACCCGGCGCGCTTCGACCTGCGCGACGATGCGCGCAGCGGCGTGCGGGCCGAGCTGATTTGCGGGCAGGACGTGGAGATCGACGTGGGTTGCGTCTTCACGGGCCGCGTCGAGTTGGGCGAGGGCGCGCAGGTCGGCGCGCATTGCTGCATCGCCAACGCGCGAATTGCCGCCAGCGCCGTGATCCATCCCTTCAGCCACATCGACGGCGAGCAGGCCGGCGCGCGCGTGGGCGAGGGCGCGCTCGTCGGCCCCTTCGCCCGCCTGCGCCCGGGCGCCGACCTGGGCCCCGACGTGCACATCGGCAACTTCGTCGAGGTGAAAAACTCAAGCCTGGCCGCCGGTGCCAAGGCCAACCACCTGGCCTACCTGGGCGATGCCACGGTGGGCGAGCGCGTCAACTACGGC
>JAFEEB010000039.1 GCA_018241325.1 Pseudomonadota bacterium
ATCAACATTCGCGAGAAGAGCCCCAAATCGGGCTTCAGCGCCCATGCAACGGGCGCCGAATGCTATACAAACAATATCGCTCGGCCTGTGTGCGCGGTGCGCAGGCCCAGGCCGGTCGGCGACCGCGAAGTCGCCCGCCCCTCTCAAGGCACCCGCACCAGCACTGGCACCCCCGCCTGCCGCAGGCAGCCCGTGGTGACGCTGCCCAGCAGTGCCGACTGCAAGGCCGTGCGTCCGCGCGTGACCATGGCCAGGATCGCGTCGGGCCGGCCGCGCACGAAGTCGGCGATGGCCGCGGCCGGATCGCCGTGCAGCACCTCCCAGGTGGTGGCCACCTCGTAGCGCGCGGCCAGATCGCGTGCGCTCGCGCGCACGTAGCCGGTCTCCAGCCCTTTCATCGCGTCGCTGTCGGGCTTCTCGCCGCGCGCCGTGGTTGCCGGGTTGACCACGTTGACGACCACCAGTTCGGCCCCCAATTGCTTGGCAAGTTGGGCAGCGTGCGGCGCCATGGCCTCGGACAGCTCGGTGCCGTCCAGCGGCAGCACCACGTTGCGAATGCCCGGGGCCGTCGGCGGCGCGGCGCCGGTGGGGCGGTACACCAGCACCGGCGCGCCGGCGCTGCCACGCACCACGCGCAGGGCCACGCTGCCCACCATGGCCTCCAGCAGGCCCGAGTGCCCGTGCGTGGTCATCACCACCAGCGTTTCGGGCACGGCGCGTGCCTGCTCGAGGATGGCTTCGGCCACGTCGCCCGAGGTCAGCACGCACTGGCCGCGCGCGCCGTGGGCCACGCCCAGGTTCTCGACATAGGCGCGTGCGTCGGACTCGTCCGCCGCCTTGTCCACCACGCGCAGCAGCGTGAGCGGCGCGCCACGCGCGGCCAGGGCCACCGCATAGGGAATGACTTCTTCGGAAAAGCGCGAGCCGTCCAGCGCCACCAGGATTCGTTCGTACACTGCGAGCACCTCCAGAGCTTGGGTTGAAAAGCCGCTCCAGTGTAGGGCAGCCGCCGGGGCCCGACCAGCGCCACGGGCGGCAGCACCTACACCAGCCGTTCGATCCGGCGATAGCGCCACACCAGCAGATAGAAGGCGCTTTGCAGCGCCAGCATCACGCTGAACACCACGGGGTACGACATCCACACGCCCGACAAGCCGAAGCGCGCCGACAGCGCGTGCGCCGCCGGCAGTTGCACCAGCACGATCGAGGCCACGCTGATGCCCGTGGGCACCCACACCGTGCCGCTGGCGCGCATGACGCCGGCCACCACGGCCTGCATGCCGAACACCACGCTGCCCCACAGCATCACGTACAGCAGCCCCTGCGCCATCACCAGCACATGCGGCGTGGTGATGAAAAAGCCCAGCAGCCGGTGCGACAGCGCGTAGCCCAGCAGCACCAGGGCGCCGGTCAGCACGCCGTTCAGCAGCAGGCCGGTGCGCACGATGGCCGACAGGCGCTCCACCCGGCCAGCGCCGATGGCCTGCGCGCCCAGGATCGAGGCCGTGATGGCGATCGACAGCGCCGGGAACTGCACGTAGTTGACGATCTGGTTGACCGCGCCGTAGGCCGCCGTGGCGTCGGCCCCGTAGCCGTTGACCAGGCCCAGGATGGCCAGCTCGGCCATGGCGATGGTGACCATCTGCACGCCGGTCGGCACGCCGATGCGCAGCACCGCGCGCAGCAGCAGCGGGTCGATGCGCAGCGCGCGCAGCAGCTCGGCGTCGGGCGCCAGCGGATGACTCTTGCGGCGCAGATAGACCCACAAGAAGGACAGCGCCAGCGCAAAGGACACCCAGCCGGCCACCGCCGCGCTGACCACGCCCAGCCGCGGCAGACCCAGCCAGCCCCGGATCAGCGCCGGCGTGACCAGCAGCCCCACGGCGGTGGACAGGCACAGCGCCAGCAGCGGCGTCACCGTGTCGCCCACGCCGCGCAGCAACTGCGTGTACAGGATGAACACCAGCAGCAGCGGCATGCCCAGCATCATCACCCGCGCGTAGGCCACGGCGTCTGGCAGCAGCTCGGGCGCCGTGCCCAGCGCCACCAGTGCGGGGCGCGCAAACACTTCGCCCAGCACGGCGGCCAGCAGGCCGATGAGCGCGCCCAGCGCCAGCGCGGTGCCGGCAATGGCCTTGACCTTGTGCGGCTCGCGCGCGCCCCAAGCCTGGCCGATCAGCACCGACGCGCCGGCGCCCACGCCGATGACCAGCGCGATGAAGAAGAACACCACCGGGAACATGCCCGCCACGGCGGCCAGCGCATCGGTGCCCAGCATCTGCCCGATGTAGACGCCGTTGACGCTGCCCGACAGCGATTGCAGGATGTTGGCCAGCACCATGGGCCCCAGAAACGCCAGGTAGGTGCGCCACAGCGGGCGTGGGCCGGCCACGGGTGGCCTTGCGGATGGGGCAGGATTCAAGATGGAGACTCCGGGCGAGCGCGGATTGTCAGCCTGTTCGGGGGCCGCAATCACACGCGTGGGGTTTGTTTGAACAATCAGGACTTGGGCACCGGCACGCGCCAGCTGGGCGCCGCCAACTCGCCCGCATGGGCGGCCACGTCGGCCGGCCAGGCGGCCACGAGCGCCTCGAAGCGCTCCCGCTCACCGGCAAACAGCGCGCGCGCCGCCTCCTCGAAGCCGGGGCGGTGACCGGCGATCGCACTCATGAACTTGTAGCATCGCTCGCTTGCCCGTCGGCGCTCGTCGGCCGAATCGCCCGATTTGCGGGCCTGCTCCACCAAACGGCGCAAGGCGGCCGATGCGCCGCCGGGCTGCGCCGCCAGCCACGCCCAGTGGCGCGGCAGCAAAGTGACCTCGCGTGCCACCACGCCCAGGCGCGGGCGGCCGGGCGCGGGACGCGGCGCCTGCGTGGGCGCTGCCGCTGCCGCTGCCGGGGCGGGGGACGCTGGGCCCTCCAAGCGCGCCAGCAGCGCCGCGTGTTCAGGGCGCGGGGGCGCGTCCACCGGGGCGCCGGTGGCGTCGTCGAACACCAGCACGGGCTGCTCGGGTTCGGCCAGCGAGGCCAGGGCCTGCGCAATGTCGGCATAGCTGCCGCGCGCCAGCCGGTGCGCACCCGCGAAGGCTGTGTATCGGGACTGGAACAAGGTGTTCATGCCGCAATTGTACCCGGGTTCATTTATTTTACCCGGGTATTTTGCAGCGTGTTGCGTCCAAGCTACCATTCCACCCCAATGTCCGCCCATCAGACACCTCCCCCACCCGATCTGCCGCGCGACGGCGACCGCATCCTGGCGCTGGCGGCGCGCTCGATGTTCGACCTGTTTGCCAACGCCAGCGAAGGCATGCTGCTGATCGACCGCGACGCACGCGTGGTGTGGATCAACGACCAGTACCGGCGCTTTCTGCCCGCGCTGGGCTTTGCGCGCGAGGAGGACTTTGTCGGCCACCCGGTGGCCCAGGTCATCGACAACACCCAGATGCACGAGGTGCTGCGCACCGGCAAACCCATCCTGATCGACCTGCTGGCCAACAAGGCCGGCACCTTCGTGGTCAGCCGCATTCCGCTGCGTGACGAGGCCGGCGAGGTGATCGGCGTGCTGGGCATCGTGCTGTTCGACCAGAGCTCGGCGCACATGCAGGCGCTGACGGCGCAATTTGCCCGGCTGCAGCAGGACTTGCAAGACGCCCGCCGCGAGCTGGCCGCGCAGCGCAACCAGGGCGGGCTGGCGCGCCGCACCAAGTACACGCTGGCCAGCTTTGTCGGCAGCAGCCCGGGTGCGGTCGAGGTCAAGCGCCAGGCGCGCCGGGCCGCGCAGTCGGGCAGCCCGGTGCTGCTGCTGGGCGAGACCGGCACCGGCAAGGAGCTGCTGGCCCACGGCATCCATGCCGCGTCGGGGCGGGCGTCCGGGCCGTTTGTCAGCGTCAACATCGCGGCCGTGCCCGACACCTTGCTGGAGGCCGAGTTCTTCGGCGTTGCGCCCGGCGCCTACACCGGCGCCGAGCGCAGGGGCCGCGTGGGCAAATTCAAGCTGGCCGACGGCGGCACGCTGTTTCTGGACGAGATCGGCGACATGCCGCTGCCGCTGCAAGCCAAGCTGCTGCGCGCGCTGCAGGAGGGCGAAATCGAGCCGCTGGGCAGCAACCAGCTGGTGCCGTTCGACGCGCGGCTGATTGCGGCCACGAGCCGCGACCTGCCCGCGCTGGTGCGCGAGGGGCACTTTCGCGAAGACCTGTACTACCGCCTGAACGTGCTACCGCTGCGCGTACCGCCGCTGCGCGTGCGCCGCGGCGACATCCCGGCGCTCATCGAGGTGCTGGGCGAGGACATGGCCCAGCGCGGCACGCCGCCGCCCGAGCTGACCCCCGGCGCACTGGCCCTGCTGGCCGCGCAGCACTGGCGCGGCAACATCCGCGAGCTGCGCAACGTGCTGGAGCAGGCCGCCCTGCACGCCGACTCCGACCGCCTGGACGGCGCCCACATGGAGGCCGTGCTGCGCCTGGCCGGCGTGGCGCAAATCCAGCCGCCGCTGCCCGCCGCCGAACCCCCGGCGGACGCCGACACCCTCCTGCTGCCGCTGGCCCGTCAGGTGCGGGCGCTGGAACACCGGGCGATCGCCGCCGCGCTGCGCTCCACCGGGGGCAACAAGCTGGCGGCCGCGCGCCTGCTGGGCATCTCGCGCGCCACCTTGTATGAGCGCCTGGACGCCTCGACCCGCGCAGAACCAACGGGTTAATACTGATCGAATTTCAGGCGATTGATGGTTTTTCAGGCATTGATATGCCTGAAATTCATTCATTTTGACCCGGAGATCGGCGGGATCTCGCGCAGAATCGGGGCACTGCATCCTTGGCATGTCTTTTGCATGCATCTTCGGATCGCAGGCTTTCGACATTCAACAGGAGACTCTCACATGCAACGTCGCTCCCTCATGGCCCTGGCCGCCGCGGCCGCCCTCATCAGCACCTCGGCGCTGGCCGCCGGCGAGATCAAGATCGCCCACATCTACAGCAAGACCGGCCCGCTGGAGGCCTACGGCAAGCAGACCCAGACCGGCCTGGTGATGGGCCTGAACTACGCCACCGGCGGCACCATGGAAGTGGCGGGCAAGAAGATCGTGCTGATCGAAAAAGACGACCAGGGCAAGCCCGACTTGGGCAAGAGCCTGCTGGCCACCGCCTATGCCGACGACAAGGTGGACCTGGCCGTCGGCCCCACTTCCTCCGGTGTGGCGCTGGCCATGCTGCCGGTGGCCGAGGAATACAAGAAGATCCTGCTGGTCGAGCCCGCGGTGGCCGACTCGATCACCGGCGACAAGTGGAACAAGTACATCTTCCGCACCGGCCGCAACAGCAGCCAGGACGCCATCAGCAACGCCACCGCGATGGACAAGGACGGCGTCTCCATCGCCACGCTGGCGCAGGACTACGCCTTTGGCCGCGACGGCGTGAAGGCCTTCAAGGACGCGCTCAAGCACGCCAAGATCGTGCACGAGGAATACCTGCCGCAGACCACCACCGATTTCACCGCCGGCATCCAGCGCCTGATCGACGTGCTCAAGGACAAGCCCGGTCGCAAGGCCATCGAGGTGATCTGGGCCGGCGGCACCCCGCCCTTTGCCGCGCTGGCCGCGCAAGACCTGAAGAAGCGCTACGGCATCGAGGTCTTCACCGGCGGCAACATCCTGCCGGCCATGGCCAGCTACAAGGCCTTCCCGGGCATGGAAGGCGCCACCTACTACTACTACGGCATTCCCAAGAACCCGTCCAACGACGCGCTGGTGGCCATGCACTACAAGCAGTTCAAGGCGCCGCCCGACTTCTTCACCGCCGGCGGTTTTGCCGCGGCCGAGGCGATCGTCACCGCGCTCAAGGCCACCAATGGCGACACCAACACCAACAAGCTCATCAAGACCATGGAGGGCATGAGCTTCGACACGCCCAAGGGCAAGATGACCTTCCGCAAGGAAGACCACCAGGCCATGCAGAGCATGTACCACTTCAAGATCAAGGTGGACCCGGCCTTTGCCTGGGGCGTGCCCGAGCTGGTGCACGAGATCAAGCCCGACGAGATGAACGTGCCGATCCGCAACAAGCGCTGAGGCATTTCTCCCTCCCCCGCTGGGGGAGGGTCGGGGTGGGGGCCAGCGGCTACGGAAGCACCCCGGCCTGATTCACCGTCCCTGCCCCTCACCCCCACCCTCTCCCCAGCGGGGAGAGGGCGTTCAAAATCCCCATGCTCGAAACCGAAGACCTGACCATCCGCTTCGGCGGCCACGTGGCCGTCAACGCGGTCACCTGCGCCTTTGCGCCGGGCACGCTGACGGCCATCGTCGGGCCCAATGGCGCGGGCAAGACCACGTACTTCAACCTCATCTCCGGCCAGCTCAAGGCCACGAGCGGACGCGTGCGCCTGAACGGGCGCGATCTGTCGGCGCTGCCGCCCTCGGCGCGCACCAAGGCCGGGCTGGGGCGCGCGTTTCAGCTCACCAACCTGTTTCCCAACCTGTCGGTGCTGGAGAACGTGCGGCTGGCCGTGCAAGCCACGCAAGGCGGCACGCAGGCGCTCACCTTGTGGCGCATCTGGAGCGACCACGCCGACTGGACGCGGCGTGCGCAAGACATCCTCGCGTCGGTGGCCATGCAGGCGCAGCAGGACATGCCCGTGGCCAGCCTGCCGCACGGCGACCAGCGCAAGCTGG
This sequence comes from Pseudomonadota bacterium, assembly GCA_018241325.1. GTDB lineage: Bacteria > Pseudomonadota > Gammaproteobacteria > Burkholderiales > Burkholderiaceae_C > Ottowia. Next base: position 6,664 of record JAFEEB010000039.1, read on the forward strand.
AGGTGGCCCTCTTGATGGCGCTCGACCCGCAGGTCTACATGTTCGACGAACCCACGGCCGGCATGAGCCACGACGAGGCGCCGGTCATCCTCGACCTGATCCGCGCACTGAAGAAGGACAAGAGCAAGACCATCTTGCTGGTCGAGCACAAGATGGACGTGGTGCGCGAGCTGGCCGACCGCATCATCGTGCTGACCAACGGCCAGCTGGTGGCCGACGGCGAGCCAGCCGAAGTGATTGCGTCACCCGTGGTGCAGCAGGCTTACCTGGGCGTGACCAAGGACGAGGAGACGGCCGCATGAGGCACGCCGCAAGAACATCCGGACGCAGAGGACGCAAAAATCACGCAGAGGACGCAAAAGACTTCTATTCAGATTTCTGTATTTTTTGCGTCCTTTGCGAATCCTTTGCGTCCTCTGCGTCCGGTATTCATGGGGCCTGCGCATGACAACGAATCTGCTCGAGCTCCAGGGCGTGCACACCCACATCGGCGCCTACCACATCCTGCACGGCGTCGATTTGCAGGTGCCGCGCGGGCAATTGACGCTGCTGCTGGGGCGCAATGGCGCGGGCAAGACCACCACGCTGCGCACCATCATGGGCCTGTGGTCCGCCAGCCAGGGGCGCATCACCTTCAACGGCCAGAACATCACGCGCCAGCACACGCCGCAGATCGCCCAGCAGGGCATCGCCTACGTGCCCGAGAACATGGGCATCTTCGCCGACCTGACGGTGAAGGAAAACATGGTTTTGGCCGCGCGCGGCGCGCGCACCGCGGCGCAGATCGACAGCGCGCGCCTGCAATGGATCTTCCAGCTCTTTCCGGCGGTGGAGAAGTTCTGGAACCACCCGGCCGGCAAGCTCTCGGGCGGGCAAAAGCAGATGCTGGCCGTGGCGCGCGCCATCGTCGAGCCGCGCGAATTGCTGATCGTGGACGAGCCCAGCAAGGGCCTGGCGCCCGCCATCATCAACAACATGATCGACGCCTTTGCGCAGCTCAAGAAGAGCGGCGTGACCATCCTGCTGGTGGAGCAGAACATCGGCTTTGCCAAGCGCCTGGGCGACAGCGTGGCGGTGATGGACGACGGGCGCGTGGTACACGCCGGCAGCATGGCGGCGCTGGCGCGGGACGAGGTCTTGCAGCAGCGCTTGCTCGGTTTGTCGCTCGGATGAATGCCATGGCAACAGATCGCCACGCCATGACACGCCGGGGGCGGCCCCTCACCCCTCCCTCTCCCCAAAGGGGCGAGGGCGATCGGCTTCGCGGGCTCGCCCCTCCATGCCCCACGGAAAGCTTCGGGATTTGCTCCCTCTCCCTCTGGGAGAGGGTTGGGGTGAGGGCGCGCCGCCTTCGATCCGCCACGGCGCAATTCAAGACAAACAAGGCGCCAGCGCTCACCGACAAAGCGCGAACAGCTCCTCATTCAATAGCAATGCATTTCGCATGAAAGCGCTCGACTTCGACTACAAACCTCTGCTGCTGGTGCCCGTGCTGGCCCTGCTGGCGCTGCCGCTGATCGGCTCGGGCTCGACCTGGCTCACGCTCACGGTGGCGGGCCTGGCCATGGGCATGATCATCTTCATCATCGCCTCGGGCCTCACGCTGGTGTTCGGCCTGATGGACGTGCTCAACTTCGGCCACGGCGTGTTCATTGCCTTGGGCGCCTTCGTGGCCACCAGCGTGCTGGGCGCGATGAGCGACTGGACGGGCTCCACCGAGCTGTGGCGCAACGGGGTGGCGGTGCTGCCGGCCATGGCGGCGGCCATGCTGGTGGCCGGCGCCGTGGGCGTGGCCTTCGAGCGCTTCATCGTGCGCCCGGTGTACGGGCAGCACTTGAAGCAAATCCTGATCACCATGGGCGGAATGATCATCGGCGAGGAGCTGATCAAGGTCATCTGGGGCCCGCAGCAAATCCCGCTGCCGCTGCCGGCCGGCATGCAGGGCTCGTGGCTGCTCGGAGGGGCGGTGATCGAAAAGTACCGCGTGGTCGCCGTCGTCGTGGGCGTGCTCGTGTTCGCCGCCCTGCTGTGGACGCTGGCGCGCACCAAGGTGGGCCTTTTGATTCGCGCCGGCGTGCAGGACCGCGAGATGGTGGAGGCCCTGGGCTACCGCATCCGGCGCCTGTTCGTGGGCGTGTTCGTGGTCGGCAGCGCGCTGGCCGGCCTGGGCGGCGTGATGTGGGGCCTGTACCAGCAGATCGTGGTGCCGCAGATGGGCTCGCAGGTCAACATCCTGATCTTCATCGTCATCATCATCGGCGGCCTGGGCAGCACCACCGGCGCGCTGATCGGCGCGCTGCTGGTGGGCCTGATGGCCAACTACACCGGCTTTCTGGTGCCCAAGGTGGCCCTCTTTTCCAACATCGCGCTGATGGTGGCGGTGCTGCTGTGGCGCCCGCAGGGCATTTACGCGGCGTCGAAATGAAAACGAGACCGGACGCAGAGGACGCAAAGGATTCGCAGAGGACGCAAAAAATGCAGAGCCAAAAAATGGTTTTCTTTTGCGTCCTCTGCGTACCTTTTGCGTCTTCTGCGTCCGGTATTTTTAGCTGACTACTACGATAAACATAGCTGTTTGCGCTTGTTGCATCGGGGCCAGAACCGCTTTTGATTCATAAACCATGTTCAGCCGCCTCCTCTCCCACGACCTGCCGCGCAGCAAGCTGCTGGCCGCCATCCTGATCGTCATCGTGCTGGGCCTGGCCTTCGCGCCCTTTCTGTTTCCGGGCGTCAAGGCGCTCAACGTGGCGGCCAAGGTGCTGATCTTCATCGTGCTGGTGGCGGCGTTCGACTTGCTGCTGGGCTACACCGGCATCGTCAGCTTTGCGCACACCATGTTCTTCGGCATCGGTGCCTACGGCATTGCCGTGGCCTGCACGCACCTGGGCGCCACGTGGATGGCGCTGGCGGTGGGCACGGTGGTGGCGCTGGCGCTGTCGCTGGTGCTGGCGCTGGTGATCGGTTTGTTCTCGCTGCGCGTGCGCGCCATCTTCTTTGCCATGATCACGCTGGCGGTGGCGGCGGCGTTTCAGACGCTGGCCTCGCAACTGTCGGTCATCACCGGCGGCGAGGACGGACTGACCTTCAAGCTGCCCGAGTGGCTCTCGCCCAGTTTCGAGCCGTTCGAGACCGAGTTTTTCGGCGTGCTGATCGACGGCAAGATCATCGCCTACTACCTGCTGTTCATCGTCTGCGTGGTCTTGGTGCTGGCCTTGCTGCGCATCGTCAACTCACCCTTCGGCCGCGTGCTGCAGGCCATCCGCGAAAACGAATTCCGCGCCGAGGCCATCGGCTACCGTGTGGTCGTGTACCGCACGCTGTCTTCGGTGCTGTCGGCCTTGTTCGCCACGCTGGCGGGCTGCATGCTGGCGATCTGGCTGCGCTACAACGGGCCGGAGACTTCGCTCAGTTTTGAGATCATGATCGACGTGCTGCTGATCGTCGTCATCGGCGGCATGGGCACCATCTACGGCGCGCTGGTCGGCACGGTGCTGTTCATGGTCGCGCAAAGCTACCTGCAGGACCTGCTGCGCCTGGCCGGCGAGGCCACCGCCAGCGTGCCCCTGCTGCCGGCCCTGTTTTCGCCCGATCGCTGGCTGCTGTGGCTGGGCCTGCTGTTCGTGCTCTCGGTTTACTACTTCCCCACCGGCGTGGTTGGCCGCTTGCGTTCCCCGGGCGCCCGGTAAGCGGCGCGCGCTCTTGCAACGGCATGCGGGGCACGGCCCCAGGAGACACCATGCGAATGAATCATCGACACGCGACGCTCCGGCTTGCGGGTGGCCGCGGCGCAGGCCGCAGGCTGCTCGCCACATTGGCGCTTTGCGCGGTTGCCGTCCTGGGCCGGCCGGCCGAGGCGGCCGAGATCGTGATCGGCCAGGTCGCCCCGCTGTCGGGCGTGCTGGCCTCGACGGGCCAGCAGATGGTGCTGGGCGGCAAGATTTACTTCGACTGGGTCAATGCCCAGGGCGGCGTGCATGGCGCCACGCTTCGGCACGAGGTGCTGGACGACGGCTACAAGGTGCCCGACACGGTGCGCCAGACCCGTGCGCTGCTGGCCCGCCCCGAGGTGGTGGCGCTGTTCGGCTTTGCGGGCACGGCCAACATCACGCAACTGCTGCAAGACGGCGTGCTGGAGCAGGGCGGCGCCGCCCTGGTCGCACCCTACACGGGCGGCGAGTCGCTGCGCAGCCCCTTCAACCCCTGGATCTTCCACGTGCGCGCGGGCTATGCCGACGAGGCCGAACACATGGTGCAACAACTCACCACGCTGGGCATGAACCGCATGGCGGTGATGTACCAGGACGACGGCTTCGGCAAGGCCGGGCTGGCGGGCGTCGAGGCGGCGCTGGCCAAGCGCGGGCTCAAGCTGCGCGTGTCGGCGGGCTACGAGCGCAATACCGACCAGATCGAGTCGGCCGCCCAGGCCATCAAGGCCACCGATGTGCAGGCCATCATCATGATCGCCACCAACAAGCCGGCCGGAGCCTTCGCCAAGCGCTACCGCGAGCTCGGCGGCGGCGCGCAGATCATGAGCATTTCGGTGGTCGATCCGGCGGAGATCGTCAAGATCGCGGGCGCGAAGAACGCGCGCGGCCTGGGCATCAGCCAGGTGGTGCCCTACCCGTACCAGCCGCGGCTGCCCGTGGTGCGCGAGTACCAGCAGTTGCTCAAGCAGTACGCGCCCAAGGCCGAGGTCAACTACACGAGCTTCGAGGAATTTCTGGGCGCCAAGGTGCTGGTCGAGGCGCTGCGCCGCGCCGGCCCCGAGCCCACGCGGGCCCGGGTCGTCAAGGCGCTCGAATCGCTGCGCAACTTCGACCTGGGCGGCATCACCGTGGGCTATTCGCCCACCAACCGCGTGGGCTCGCGCTACGTCGAGGTCACGGTGATCGATGCCGATGGCCGGCTCATCAAGTAGCGCTCTTTTTCGCTTCCGGCTTCAACACGAGTTTTGACCATGTCTCCCAAGTCATGCTATGCGAGCTGTGCCGGCCATGAAATCCACTACATGGATTGGGGCCCCGCCGACGGCCCCGTGGTCATCGCCTGGCACGGCCTGGCGCGCACCGGGCGCGACATGGACGAGCTGGCCGACCACCTGGCCGCGCGTGGCTGGCGCGTGCTCTGCCCCGACACCATCGGCCGCGGCCTGAGCCAGTGGGCGCGGGAGCCCGAGCACGAATACTGCCTGGCCTTCTACGCCCGCCTGGCGCGCGAGCTGCTGATGCAACTGGGCATCGAGCACTGCCACTGGGTCGGCACCTCGATGGGCGGCGCCATCGGCACGGTGGCGGCGTCAGGCTACTTCGAGCCCGAGCTGGCGCGGCGAATCCACAGCCTCGTGCTCAACGACAACGCGCCGCAACTGGCCGCTGCCGCCATCGAGCGCATCAAGCAGTACGCCGGCAGCCCGCCCGCCTTTGCCACCGTCACCGAGCTGGAGGCTTTCTTTCGCGCAGCCTACAAGCCCTACGGCCTGCTGATCGACGCGCAGTGGCGGCGCCTGACGGAGACCGGCACGCGCCGCCTGCCCGACGGGCGCGTGACGCCGCACTACGACCCGGCCATCGTCGGCCAGTTCACCCACCATCCCGACGACTACGCCATCTGGCACCACTACGATGCCCTGAAAATTCCGGTGCTGCTGCTGCGCGGTGAGCAGTCGGACCTGGTGCTGCGCGAGACCGCCGAGCAAATGACCCGCCGCGGCCCCGGCGCGCTGGGCCTGCTGCAATGGGACGAAGTGCCCGGCTGCGGCCACGCCCCCGCGCTGAACGTGCCGGCGCAGCTCGAGCGGGTCAGTGCCTTCATCGAGGCGGCGGCTGCCAACCCTGCAGGTGCCGTTGCACCAAAGCCGCCAGCGCGGTGATCCACGCCGGGTGATCGTTCAGGCAGGGCACATACTGCAACTCGCCGCCGCCGGCTGCCGTGAAGGCGGCCCGGCCCTCGATGGCGATTTCTTCCAGCGTCTCCAGGCAGTCGCTGACGAAGCCCGGGCAGATCACGTCCACGCGCCGGGTGCCGGCGCGGCCCAGTTGCTCCAGCGTGGCCTGCGTGGCCGGACCCACCCATTGCGCACGCCCGAAGCGCGACTGAAACGACAGCTGCCATTGATCCTTGTCCAGGCCCAGTTGCGCGGCCAGCAGGTGCGCCGTCTCCCGGCATTGGGCCACGTACGGATCGCCCCGATCGACCGTGCGCTGCGGCACGCCGTGAAAGCTCATCAACAGCGTGTCGGGGCGCCCCTGGGCCATCCAGTGCTCTTGCACGCGCTTGGCCAGCGCGCGGATGTAGCCCGCGTCGTCATGAAAGCGATTGACAAAGCGCAGCTCCGGCACGTGGCGCGTGGCGCGCGTCCAGTCGGCCACCGCATCGATCACGCTGGCCGTGGTGGTGCCCGAATATTGCGGATACAGCGGCAGCACCAGCACGCGCGTGCAGCCCTCGGCCTTCAGCGCATCGAGCGCCGACGCGACCGACGGCTGGCCGTAGCGCATGGCCAGGCGCACGCTCGCGTCGCAACCGCGCTCGCCCAGGTAACCGCGCAGCAGCACCGCCTGCTTGCCGCTGTACACCATCAGGGGCGAGCCCTCGGGCAGCCAGATGCTTTGGTACTTCTTGGCCGACGCGGCCGGCCGCCGGCGCAGGATGACGCCGTGCAGGATGGGCTGCCACAGCGCCGGCGCGATCTCCACCACGCGCCGGTCGCTCAAAAACTCCGCCAGATAGCGGCGCACCGCCGCCGGCGTGGCGGCGTCGGGCGTGCCCAGGTTGCACAGCAGCACGCCGATGCGCTCACTTGCTGAAGCACCCTCGGCACGGCGCGCTGCGGGATTCGCGCCGGGGCGCGGCCCAGCGCGCTCATGCCCTGCTGCGCGTGCGGGTTCGGGTCGAAACAATGCCATGCGCTATTCTCGCCGCATGATTGACGTGACCCGCATCCGCGCCATCACCCTCGATCTGGACGACACCTTGTGGCCCGTGTGGCCGACCATCGAGCGCGCCGACCAGGCCATGCGCGCCTGGCTGCACACGCGCGCACCCGCTGCCGCCGCGCGGGCTGCCGACCGCACCGCCGTCGCCGCGGCGCGGCAGGCCGTGATGCAGGCGCGGCCCGACCTGGCGCATGACCTGGGCGCCATCCGCCGCGAATGCATGCGCCACCTGCTGCGGGCCGCGCATGAAGACCCGGCGCTGGCCGAACCCGCCTTCGAGGTCTTTTATCGCGAGCGCCAGCGCGTCACCTTGTTCGACGACGCGCGGCCGGCGCTGGCGTTTCTGGCCGCGCGCTACCCGCTGGTGGCGCTGTCCAACGGCAATGCGGACGTCACCCGGGTGGGCCTGGGGCATTTCTTTCATGCCGCCGTGGCCGCCGGCGACCTGGGCGTGGCCAAGCCCGACCGGCGCATCTTCCAGGCCGCCGCCAGCGCCGCCGGCGTCAGCCCGTCGCAGGTGCTGCACATCGGCGACGACCCGCATCTGGACGCCGCGGGCGCCCTGGCCGCCGGCATGCAAAGCGCCTGGGTCAACCGCGCCGGCAGCGCCTGGCCGGCCGATGTGCCAAGCCCGCCGCCGCACGCCGTGGTGCGCGATCTGGCGCGCCTGTGCGAGCTGTTGGGCGCCGCCTCGAACCCGCCGTCTTGAGGAACCCCGAATGTCCCTTGCCGTCACCATGCCAGCCGCCTGCATCGATCGGGTGGGCGGCCCCATTCGAATCGCCGCCCTGCCCGTGCCGCGCCCCGGCCCCACCGACGTGCTGGTGCGCGTGGCCGCCAGCGGCGTCAACCATGTGGACCTGTTCGTGCGCTCCGGCGCGTACCGCACCCACACCCCCCTGCCCTTCGTGATCGGGCGCGACGCGGTGGGCAGCGTGGTCGAGGTGGGTGCCGGCGTGGCTGCTTTTGCCGTGGGCGATCGCGTCTGGTGCAACAGCCTGGGGCACGCCGGGCGCCAGGGCGCGCTGGCCGAATACGCGGTGGTCGCGGCCGACCGGCTCTACCGCCTGCCCGACGCCATCGATCCCGAGCACGCGGCGGTCGTCCTGCACACCGGCGCCACGGCCCACCTGGGCCTGGCGCGCCAGGCCCGCCTGCAGGCCGGCGAAACGCTGTTCGTCGAGGGTGCCGGCGGCGGCGTGGGCAGCGCCATCGTGCAAATGGCCCGCTTCATGGGTGCGCGCATCGTCGCCACGGCGGCACGGCGCGACCACGACTGGTGCCGCCAGTGCGGCGCCGACGTGCTGATCGACTACCACGACGACGACCGCTACGAGCAGGCCCGGCAGGCCGCGCCCGAGGGCATCGACGTGTGGTGGGACACCAGCGGCCGCAACGACTTTGCGGCCGTGTTGCCGCTGATGCGCCTGGGTGGACGCGCGATCGTGATGTCCGGTCTGCGCGGCGGCGCAGCCAGCCTGCCGGTCGGCCCGATGTACACCCGCGACGTGAGCCTGCACGGCTTTGCCATCAGCAACGCCTCGGTCAGCGACCTGGCCCACGCGGCCACCGCCATCAACCGGCTGCTCGCGGCCGGGCGCCTGAACGCCCGCATCGGTGCGACGTTTGCCCTGCACCAGACCGACCAGGCCTACGCCGCCATGGCCGCCGGCCAGCTTGCCGGCCGAATCGTCATCCGGGTCTGACGGCGCCTGCGCGCAAGAAAAAACCGCGCTACGTTTTGCATAGCGCGGTTTTCTTTGTCGTGGCGGAGAGGGAGGGATTCGAACCCTCGGTACGGAAACCGTACGCCTGATTTCGAGTCAGGTACATTCGACCACTCTGCCACCTCTCCGCAGTGTCGAACTTGGCATTCTAGCAACATTGCGCCGCGGTTTTTCGTAACGTTGTTTGCCCGCGCTTGTTCGCTGTCGCGCCCATGATTAACCTTGCGGGCACAACCAGGCCCACAAGACCGCCACCCATGCACGCACCGACGATCGACCCGGAATCCGATTCAGCGGCATCCGTCGCCCCCGCCCCTGCTCCCGCACCGCATTCACCCGCACCCGTCCTCACTGGCGCTGCGCTGCTCGCCGCCGCAGCAGCAGGCAGCCTGCTGAGCGCCTGCGGCGGTGGCGACGGGCAAGCGCCCGGAGCGGGCCTCAATCCCCCGTCATCGCCCGTACCCGCCACCGACAAGCCCACGTCGGTGCGTGACGCGGCGCGCTTTCTCACGCAGGCCACGCTGGGCTACACGCGCGCCGACCTGAACGCGCTGGTGAGCGCGGGCTCCTTCACCGGCTGGCTGGACGCCCAGTTCGCGTTGCCGCGCAGCGCCTCGCACTTCGACTGGCTCACGGCCAAGGGTTATGGCGACGCGGCCAACATCTTCAGCACCAAGGGCCTGGACAACACCATCTGGCGCAAGTTCATCACCAGCCCCGACGCGCTGCGCCAGCGCGTGGTGCTGGCCCTGTCGGAGCTGTGCGTGGTGTCGGTGCTGGGCATCAATTCGTCGTGGCCCCAGTTTGCCGTGGGCAGCTACCTGGACATCCTGGAGGCCAACGCCTTCGGCAACTATCGCCAGCTGCTGGGCCAGATCAGCCTGAGCCCGGCCATGGGCTACTTCCTGACTTTTCGCGGCAACGTCAAGGCCAACGCGGCCACGGGCAGCCAGCCGGACGAGAACTACGCCCGCGAGCTGATGCAGCTGTTCACCATCGGCCTGTTGCAACTCAACCCGGATGGCAGCGTGCAAAGCGCGGGCGGCAAGCCGGTCGAGACGTACAAGCAGGCCGACGTGAGCGGCCTGGCCCGCGTGTTCACCGGCTGGGATCTGGACACCTCGGGCCTGACCAGGCCCTATCCGCCCGAAGTGATGCGCCGCCCCATGACGCAGGTGGCCAGCCGCTACGAGACCGGCGCCAAGTCCTTTCTGGGCGCGACGGTGCCGGCCGGCGCCACGGCCACGGACAGCCTGAACAGCGCGCTCGACACCTTGTTCAATCACCCCAACCTGCCCGTGTTCGTGGGCCGGCAGATGATCCAGCGGCTGGTCACGAGCAACCCCAGCGGCGCCTACGTCACGCGTGTGGCCGCCGCCTTTGCCAACAACGGCGCGGGGGTGCGCGGGGACATGAAGGCGCTGCTGACGGCCATCTTGCTCGACCCGGAAGCGCGCGACGCCAGCGCGGCGGCCGCGCCCAACTTCGGCAAGCTGCGCGAGCCCGTGACGCGCTTTCTGGGCTGGGCGCGCAGCTTCGGCGTCACGTCCACCAGCGACGCCTGGGCCATCGGCGACCTGTCGGACCCGGCCACCCGCCTGGGCCAGAGCCCGATGCGCTCGCCCTCGGTCTTCAATTTCTTTCGCCCCGGCTACGTGCCGCCCGACACCAGTTTTGCCAGCCAGGGCCTGGCCGCGCCCGAGTTCCAGATCACCAACGAGGTCACGGTGGCGGCCTATGTCAACTACATGCAGCAGGTCATCGGCAACTCAATGACGGGCGACATCAAGGCCGACTACGGCACGCTGACGCCGCTGGCCGCCACGGCCAGCGCAGCCGCCTTGGTGGCCGAGATCAACCAGGTGCTGGCCGCCGGCGCGCTGTCGCCGGCCACGCTGGGGCAAATCCAGTCGGCCGTCGAGTCGGTGGCGCCCAACACCGCCAACGGGCCGCGCAACCGCATCTTCATCGCGCTGACCCTGGTCATGGCCTCGCCCGAATTCATTGCGCAGAAGTGAGCGTCCGATGTCAGACTTTTCACGCATCCAACCCGACAACGCTTCGCGCCGCGTCTTCTTGCAACGCGCCTCGGCGCTGTCCATCGCGGGCAGCGCCGCGCCCTGGGCCCTGTCGCTGTCTGCCATGGGCGAGGCAGCGGCCCAGACCGCCACGGACTACAAGGCGCTGGTGTGCGTCTTCCTGTTCGGCGGCAACGACTACGCCAATACGCTGGTGCCCTACGACCAGACCAGCTACGACGCGCAATATGCGCTGCGCGGCAACCTGCGCATCGACCGCGGCGTGCTCACGCCCAACCTGCTGAAGCCGGGCACCGCGCTGCCCGGCAGCCGGCAATATGCGCTGGCGCCGGGCCTGGACCCGCTCGCGCCCCTGTTCAACGCCGGACAGATGGCGGTGCTGCTGAACGTCGGCACGCTGGTGCAGCCCACCACGCTGGCGCAGTATCAGGCACGCTCGGTGCCGCTGCCGCCCAAGCTGTTTTCGCACAACGACCAGCAGTCCTACTGGCAGTCGTCCTCGCCCGAAGGCGCCACCTCCGGCTGGGGCGGCCGCATGGGCGACCTGTTTGCATCGGGCAACGGCAACGCCACCTTCACCAGCATCGGCGCGTCGGGCAATGCGGTGTACCTGGCCGGCAAAAACGCGGTGCAGTACCAGGTCACGTCCAGCGGGTCGGTGGCCGTGAACGGCATTCGCTCGCCCCTGTTCGGCTCGGCCGCCGCGTCGTCGGTGTTGCAGTCGCTGATGACCGGCGCGCGCGGCCAGAACATGGAAAACGAATACGCGCGCGTCTGCCAGCGCTCGCTGAACGCCAACGCGCAGCTCACCAGCGCCCTGGCCGGCGTGACCCTGACCACCGCGTTTCCCAGCGGCAACAGCCTGGCCGATCAATTGAAAGTGGTGGCGCGCCTGATCGCCGCGCGCAACACGCTGGGCGCCAAGCGGCAGGTGTTCTTCGTCTCGATCGGCGGCTTCGACACGCACGACAGCCTGCTCGACACCCACCCCGCCCTGATGAGCCGCGTGGGCCAGGCCATGGCGGCGTTCTACCAGGCCACGGTGGAGCTGGGCGTGGCCAACCAGGTCACCGCCTTCACCGCGTCCGACTTCGGGCGCACCCTGGTCAGCAACAACGGCGGCTCCGACCACGGCTGGGGCAGCATGCATTTCGTGCTGGGCGGCGCCGTCAAGGGCGCGGCCTATTACGGCAACGCCCCGGTCATCGCCAACGGCGGGCCCGACGACGTGGGCCAGGGCCGCTTGCTGCCCAGTGTGTCGGTGGACCAGTACGGCGCCACGCTGGCCACGTGGCTGGGCGTGTCCAACACCGACCTGGCCAGCGTGCTGCCCAACCTGGGCAACTACAGCACGCGCAATCTGGGGTTTGTGTAGGCCGGGCCTATTCGTCGCCTTCGGTCGGCGAGAAGTCCAGCCCCTCGCTCAAGGGCGCGTGGCGGTAGGTGGCAGGCGTGCGGCCGAGCTTGACCGGCGCGCCCAAACCCTGATAGTCGCCCATGCGCACCACCATATCGCGGTGCACGGTGTGCGGGTGCGTGAGTGCCTGCCGCACGTCCTGCACGGCGGCGGCGGGCACGCCGATGGCCATCAGTTCGTCGGCCAGTGCCGCGCCGTCCAGGGTGGCGAAGGCCTGCTCAAGCAGTGCCTTGAGCGCAGCGCGGTGCACCGAGCGCTGGCCGGCCGTTGCAAACCGCTCATCCTGAGCCAGCGCGGGCTGCCCGATGTGCTGGCACATCAGCCGGAATTGCCGGTCGTTGCCCACCGCCAGAAAAATCGCCGTGCCACCGGTGTGGATCACGTCGTAGGGATAGATGTTGGGGTGGGCGTTGCCGGTGCGCCGCGGGATCTTGCCGCTCATGAACCAGTTGGCCGCGTGCGGGTGCAGCAGCGACAGGCCCGAGTCGTACAGCGCGGCATCGACCAGTTGGCCCAGCCCGCTGGTCTTGCGCTCGTGCAACGCCAGCAGCACGCCGATCACGGCGTTCAACCCCGTGACCATGTCCACCACCGGCAGGCCCACGCGCAGCGGGTTGCCATCAGCCTCGCCGTTGATGCTCATCAGGCCGCACAGCGCTTGGACAGCGGCGTCGTAGCCGGGCAGGCTGCCCAGCGGACCGTCGGCGCCAAAGCCGGTCACGCGGCACCAGATGAGGCGCGGAAACTCGCCCCGCACCTGCTCATAGCCGATGCCCCACTTTTCCATGGTGCCGACCTTGAAGTTCTCGACCACCACGTCGGCCTGCGCCATCAATTCGCGCACGCGCTGCTGGCCTTCGGGCGAGGCCAGGTCGAGAAACTGGATGCGCTTGTTGCGGTTGAGGCCGAAGTAGTAGGACGCCACGCCGTCCCGGAAGGGCGGGCCCCAGGCGCGCGTGTCGTCGCCCTGCGGCGGTTCGACCTTGAGCACGTCGGCGCCATGATCGCCCAGGACCTGTCCGCAGTAGGGGCCGCCGAGGATGCGCGAAAGATCGAGCACCCGGATACCGGCCAACGCGCCTGCCTTGTGTTGCATGTCGATCTCCACGGGTCAATCCAGTTGCACGCCCGACTGCTTGACCACCTTGGCCCAGGCATCCACCTCTTGCCGAATGAACTGGCCCAGATACGCGGGCGAATGATCGGGCGCGGTTTCCAGGCCCTGTTTGGCGAAGCTCTGCTTGACCTTGTCGGTCGCCAACGCCTGCACAAAGGCCTGGTTGAGCACCTTGATGCGATCGGGGGGCGTGCTCTTGGGCGCGACCACACCGAAAAACACGCTCACGTCGTAGCCTTTGAGACCCTGCTCGGCGATGGTGGGGATGTCGGGCATGGCACTGGAGCGTTTGGCCGTGGCCATGCCAAGGGCCTTGACCTTGCCTGACTGGATGTAGGGCATGGCAGTCAGGATGTCGGTGAAGGTCATGTCCACCTGGCCGGCCAGCAGGTCGTTGAGCGCCGGGCCCGTGCCCTTGTAGGGCACGTGAATCAGCTTGGTTCCCGCCATCTCGTTGAACATCACCCCGGCCAGGTGCGACGAGGCGCCGTTGCCGGAAGACGCGTAGTTGAGCTTGCCCGGCTCTTGCTTGTCCTTGGCGATCAGTGCCTGCACGCTGGCCACGCCCAGGCTGGGGCGCACCACCAGCACGTTGGGCAGATAGCCAACGTAGATCACCGGCTCGAAGCTGGTGCGCGGGTCGTACTTCAGGCCCTTGTACAGGCTCTGGTTGATGGCCAAAGGCCCCGAGGTGCCGAACATGATGGTGTAGCCATCGGGCTTGGCGCGCGCCACGGCGTCGGCGCCGATGTTGCCGCCGGCGCCGGCGCGGTTGTCGACGATCACGCTCTGGCCCAGCTCCCGCGTCAGCTCGGTTGCCAGCAGGCGCGCCATGGCGTCGGTGGGGCCTCCGGGCGGAAAAGGCACCACGAAGGTCACAGGACGGTCGGGAAATTTTTCCTGCGCCGGCGCCGGCGCGGCCGCGACCAGGGCGGCGGCGGCAAACAGGCCGAGCAGGCTGCGTTTGAGGATGGGCATGATTTGTCTCCAGCTACTGTGTGGATGGCCAGGCGCGCCGGCATCCTGCCGGTGTCCGGTCGGCAACGGACGGCGCATTCACCGCCCACGGGTTGAAAAGCCACGGTTGAGAAAATGGATGCCGGCAAGATGCCGGCGCTCCAAGGTGCCTACTGCACCCACTGCGCCGGCACACCGCCCTCGTTCAGGGGATCGCGCGGCAGCACGCGGTGGGCCAGCACCAGCTGCGACAGGCGCAGGCGCTCTTGCGATCCGGTTTTGCCCGCCTCCCAGGCCATGGCAATGGCGGTCGTGCAGTTGTAGAGCGCGGTGGCGGCCTGGCGCACCAGGTATTCGCCATCGTCCTGCGCGGCGCGCTCGGCCAGCTTGACGGCACCGGCCAGAGCATCGACCAAGGCTTGGCGGTAGGCGGCCGCGATGGCGTGCGTGTCATCCAACAGGCCCCGCAAATGCTCTTGCAGCACCGGCAGCGAGCCTTCCCTCTTGATGGCGCGCTTCACGTCCAGGGCCACGATGTTGCTGGTGCCCTCCCAGATCGAGCCCAGGTGGGCGTCGCGCACCAGGCGCGGGTCGGCCCTCTCCTCGATGTAGCCGCAGCCGCCGCGCACCTCCATGGCGTCGCCAGTCACCTTGCGGGCGTCGCGGCAGGCGCGGAACTTGATCAGCGGCGTGAGGATGCGCAGCAGCGCAT
>JAFEEB010000003.1:0-5052 GCA_018241325.1 Pseudomonadota bacterium
CGTTTTGCACCTTGTAGACGAACAGCTGCGGCTCGGTGCTGTTGATGTTGGGCTGATCGAAGCGCTCAATCCAGTAGCGCGCCTCGTCCAGGTAGGCGGCGCGCGGGCTGATGACCAGCACGGCGTTGATGCGCTCGATGGGCACGATGCGCAGCGCGCCGAAGATGGGGCTGCCCTCGGTCAGGCCCTGCATGGCCATGGAGGCGGCGGCGCCGGAGGCGGGCTCGGCGCGGTTGCGGCTGGTGGGGCGCGGCGGCACGATGGCGGCCTGTGCCTGGACGACGCCACTGCCTGCTGCCGCGCTGGCGGCGGTGCCGGTGGACAGCAGGCGCAGGGCGGTCTCGACGTCGGCGGCGCTGGTGTACTTGAGCGGGAATACACCCACGGACATGCCGCGCAGCAGGTTGACGTCGAAGGTCTTGACCAGGTCGAGCCAGCCTTCGGCCTCGGCGCGGGTGCCGCGCAGGATGAGGAAGTTGCGCAGGGTGTCCACGCGGACGATGGCGTCGGCGGCGATCAGGGGGCGCAGGATGTTGGCCATCTCGGTGGCGCCCAGGTATTCGAGCGGCACGACGATGGTGCCGTAGCCGGGCGGCAGGGGCTTGCCGGGCTCGGCCACCACGGGGGCGCTGACGATGCCCTTGAGCGATTCGGGCGTGCCGACGTGGTAGGTGCCGCGGGTGTCGCGCGCCATGACGATGCCGTTGGCCTGCAGGGCGCCTTCGAGCAGCAGCAGGGCGCGGTCGGGGCTGACGGCCTGGCGCGTGGTGAGGGTGATGGTGCCGCTCAGCGGCGGGTGGACGATGTAGTCCACCTTGAGCAGGTCGCCCATGACGACCTTGACGACCTCGGCGGCGGGAGCGGACTCGAACTTGAGGCTGGTGCTGGCGCCGCGCACGGGCGGGTTGGCGGGGGTGTTCGGCGGGGCGATGAGGCGGTCGTTGCCGCGGATGATGATGGGCTCGGCGCGGGGGGCGTCGTTCTCGGACGGCGCCGAGGCGACCGGTGCCGGCGCGCTGGCCGCGGGGGCGACGGCGCTGGCGGCGGGCGCGGGCGTGGCCCAGCCCGACGCCGGGACGGCCGCCGGGGCCGGCCCGCCGCCCAGGTCGGCGCAGGCGCCGAGCGCGGCGGCCGAGGCCAGGACGAGCAGCGGAGGGAGGAGTCGGGACTTGGGCATGGCGTGCGTGATGGATTCAGAAAAACGGGCGGCGACGAATTGTGTCAGAGGGTGGGAGGCCATCGACCGTGCCTTTCGGGCATGGGGGATGGCCGCTCAGCTTCTTGGGCTTCGATGGCGCGGTGCACGGCCGGCAGGGCACGCCAGGCCGCCGGCCGCCCGCCGGGGACGCGCGCCGGGCGCCACGGGGCGCGGCGCGCGGAGACGAAAGCGGCGCCATTCAATTGGGCGCGCTGGCCGGGGCGCTGGCCGGCGCGCCGCCACCGAAGGCGCCGATGTGCGGGGTCGAGGCGGCCGGCTGGGCGGGGGCCGCGGGCGCGGCGGGCGGCGCGGTCTTGCTGGCCGCGCTGTCGCCGGAGGGGTTGCAGGCGGCCAGGGCGGCCAGGGCCAGGGCGGCGGCGAGGGATTGGAGGATACGGACGGGGGTCATGGGAAAACTCCTTGCAAGGGGCGCTGGAGCCGGCCAGCGCAAAGTCAGCGGGACGTGCCGGCGGGCTTGGCGGGCAGGCGGACGCCACCGCCGAAACTGCCCAGGGACGCCGGTTGCGACGCGGCCGGCGCGGGAGCGGGGGCCGTTGTGGCGGGCGCGGCCGGCGGTGGCGGGACACGCGCGGGTGGAGGCGCCGGCGCCCTGGATGGGGCGGCGGCGGCAGCAGCAGCGTTGGCGCCGGTCGGAGCGGCGCCGGTCATGGGGGCGCCGGGGGCGCCGGACGTGGGCGCGGCGCCGGGGGCCGCAGCGGCGGCGGGGGCGGCCTGCCATTCGAGCGTGCGCTCCTGGCCGCCGCGCACGAACACGGCCTGGCGGTCGCGCAGGCGCGCCAGCTTCCAGTCGCCGACCGATTCGCCCACGCGCACGAAGCGGGCCTTGCCGTCCTCCTCCAGCATGACGCCGCTGAGCGTGGGGCCGGCGATGACGCCTTGCAGCCGGGCCTGCTCGATGGGGCTGGGCGCGCGCTTGGGGGCGGAGGCGGCGGACGTCGCCGGCAGGGCCGCGCGGCGGGTGTCGTTGAACAGCGGGCGCTCGGTGACGACCGGCGACAAGGCGGCCGCAGCGGGGTTGGCGCGCAGCACGGCGGCGCGCACGTCGTCGAGGTTGGGCGCCTGCGGGGGCGGCGCCTGCCACTGGCGCCACGCGGCCAGCGGGCCGGGCGCCCACCACAGGGCGGCCAGCAGCACCAGCATGAGGGCCAGCGCGGCGGCGTAGATGGCGAGAGCACGGCGGCTGATCATGGCGCGTGGCCCTTGAGGACGTACAGATCGAGCTGGGCGAACACGACTTGTGGATCGCCGCCAAAGGCGCTGCGCTGCACGCCCAGTTGCAGGGTGTTGATGTAGATGGCGGGGCGCTGGCGCGCCAGCTCGGCCAGCAGCGCGGCCAGGGCCGGCCAGTCGCCTTCGATGCGCAGGGACAGGCCGATGCGGTCGAAGCCTTTTTCGTCGCGCGGGGCGGCGGTCTGGCTGCTGGACACGCGCAGGCCGCGGGTGGAGGCCAGCTCGCGCACGCGCTGCAAGGCGGCGTTGCCGGTCTGGCTGGCGTCGTCGGCGGTGGGGTAGACGAATTCAGCCAAATTGGCCGTCAGCGCTTGCTCCGACTGCGCGAACAGCTCTTTATTTTGTAGCATACCGGCCATGCGGGCCTGGCGCGGGTCGATCTCGGCGATGGTGGCCGAGGCCTGGCGGTACTTGGCCACCACGGTCCAGCCGGCCCAGGCCAGCGCGGCCAGCAGGGCGGCGCCGGCCAAGAGCAGCCACAGCACCTCGGGGCGGCGCAGGGCGGCGGCGTTGAAGGCGGTCGGCAAGGCCCGGCTCACGACGCGGCCTCCTTGCCGCCCAGCACCGGGCCGTAGCGATGGGCGTCGAGGCCGAGTTCGATGATGAAGGTTTCCTTGGCGGCGCCAGCGCCGCGGGTGGCGGGCGAGGTCAGGCGCACGTCGTGCGCGCCGGGCTGCTCGGCCAGGCGCTGCACCAGGGCGGCGGCGTCGTCGGCCAGGCCGTTGAGCACCAGCTTGTTGCCCTCCACGCGCAGGCCGGTGAGCCAGGCGCCGTCGGGCAGGGTGCGGGTGAGCAGGTCGAGCACGGGCCCCAGGGCCAGTTGCTGCTCTTGCAGCTGGGCCAGGGTTTGCAGGCGCTCGAGCTGCTTCATCAGGGCCTCGCGCTGGGCCAGTTGCGGGGCGGCCTGCTTTTGCATGGCGTCGAAGGCGCCCATGGCCTGGCGCGCCTTGGCGCGTTGCAGGGCGGTGGGCGTGACCGCCAGCGCCGCCAGCACGAGCAGGGCCAGCGCGGCCAGGCCCAGGCGCTGGCCGATGCCGCGGCGCGCGCGGGCCTGGCGCAGGCCTTCGCCAAAGCCTTGCAGCACGATGGGGCGCATGGCGCCGTCGGGCATGGCGCCGGCGAGCGTGGCGGTGGTGGCGGGGAGGACCCAGACCTCGGGCAGCGGGTCGCCCGCCAGGGCGGCCGCCAGCAGGCTTTGCTCGACCTGCGCGCGCGCGGTGATGGCCACGTCCACGCGCAGGCGCTCGCCGTCCAGGCGCTCGCTGCGAAAGCCCCACACGGTTTGCTCGGCGCCAAAGGGGCTGGCGGCGGCCACGTCGAGGGCCACGGCCTGGGCGACGTCGGCGGCGGCCAGCGGCGGCAGGGTGAGATGGCGCTCGAGCACGCGCTCAGCGGGCAGTTGCAGGGCGCGGATGGCCGGGCCGGGCGCGGCGGCGGCAACGGGCTGGGCCACGCCCTGCGCCACCAGCCAGTGGGTGGTGCGGCCGTCGGCCTGGTGCAGCAGCACCGGCAGGCGCGGCGCCAGGCGGCGCAGCACGGGCAGGCCGAGCAGCAGCGCGCCGGCGGCCTGCCATTGGGCGGGCCACTGCGCGGTGTCGATGCCGAAGGGGCGGCGGGGTTCGGTCGAGGTTGGATTCATGCAAGCAAGAGGGCGCCAGGCGTTCAGCCGGCGGCGGCGATCTGGCGCTCGGTGCGCAGCACGCGCCACGGCGCGGTGCGCGATGCGCCTCCTCCCAAGGCCACGTCCTGTGTCAAACGCAGTATTTTGCCTGCTTCCAGCGGGACACTGACGACCAATCGGTAAAGTTGTCCGCCAGCGGTATCGACAAAGGCCGAATTGAAACCACTGGTGTCGCCACCGGGCTGGCCGCTGTTGCGCTGATTGAGGTACTGCTGCACGGCGCCACTGTTGCCCTGGGCCAACACCGCCAGCACGCCCGCCGGCGCGGCCGCGGGGTTGACGCGCGAGCTGCCGCGCAGGTCGGCGCTGACCAGGGGGGCCACGCGGGCGTACAGGCCGTAGTCGAAGCCGGGAATGAGCATCAGGTCTTCGACGGCCTCGAACTGGCGGGGCTGGTTGGTGGGGGCTGCGCTCACGCCCGCGTTGACGTCGGCGCGGCCCTGGCGCCAGGCGACGACGGCCACGGCCAGCGCCTGCGCGGGACCCGCCGGCAGGCCGCCGGCCACCTGGAACAGGGCGGCCAGCAGCTCGGGCGGCGCGCCATTGAGCGAGATCAGGCCGTTCAGCGGCGCCAGTTGCACGGGCAGGTCGCGGCCGGCGTAGCTGACGCCGAGCGCGACGATGCCGCGCGGCGGCGCGGGCGCGGCCTGCAACTGCTGCAGGGCCAGGGCCACGGCCGCCTCGCCCAGCGCCTGGCCTTCGATCTGATCGCGCTGGGTGCCGGTGACGGTGATTTGCTGGCGCACGGTCTGGGTCACGCCCACGACCATGACGCTGAGGGCGGCGACGATCCAGAGCACGGCGATGAGCGCCATGCCGGACATTGGCCCCCACGCTCCCCTGCTGCGCAGGGTCCGCTGCCCCCCGAGGGGGCCCGCGCCGCCTTGGGACGGCCCGGCGGCAGCGCGACATGGCCCCCACG
>JAFEEB010000003.1:5122-49120 GCA_018241325.1 Pseudomonadota bacterium
CGCCGCCTTGGGACGGCCCGGCGGCAGCGCGACATGGCCCCGATGCGGCCGTGCTGCACGGCCGGTCGCACCGGATCGGGTTTTCGGTCACCGCGTGCCTCCGCCAAACGCGCCCAGCGTCGCCGAGGGGTCGGTGGCATAGGGGGGCGTGAGGGCCACGATCAGCGGCGGCCAGGGGGGCGTGGGGCCGTCCACCTGCAGCGCGACGGCGCTGGGCAGCAGATCGACGGGCAGCGCGCTGACCGGCACGCCGGCGGGCGGCCAGACGGGGCTCCATTGGCCGGTGCCGGGGTCGAGATAACGCAAGCCGAGCGCGCTGGCGGGTGCGGCCAGCACCTGGCCGGCGGCCTGGCCCCAGGCGTCGAAGCCGGGCGCGCCGGTCCAGGGCGCGTAGCGCAGCACCAGGCGGGCGCCGCCCTCGCCCGGCTCGAGCGCCAGGCGCATGTAGTGGCGCCCGCCCAGGCCGTAGCGGGCGGGCATGACACCGATCCAGGCCAGCGCATTGGGGCCGCCCTGGAAGTACGGCGCCTGGGCCGGGTTGTCGGCGTTGCCGCTGGGGTAGCGGCGCGCCGAGGCGCGGGCCAGGGCTTCGGCCAGAAAGGCGTTGGCCAGGCGGTAGTCGTCGGCGTCTTCGACGCGCTGCTCGATGCGCGTTTCGACCTGGCCCATGGCGCGCAGCGCGCTGGTGAGCACCAGCATCAGCATGGCCAGCAGCACCAGGGCGATCAGCACCTCGACAAGGGTGAAACCTTGGCCCCCACGCTTCGCTGCTGCGCATGCTGCGCTGCCCCCCGAGGGGGCTCTCGCCGCCTTGGGACGGCCCGGCGGCGGCGAGACTTGGCCCCCACGCTTCGCTGCTGCGCATGCTGCGCTGCCCCCCGAGGGGGCCCTCGCGCCTTCGGGCGGCCGTGCGGCGCTCGAGGTGCCCCCACGCTTTGCTGCTGCGCATGGCGCGCTGGCCGACGGGCGCTTCATCGGGTGGCCTCGCCGGGCTGCGGCAGGCGCTGCGGGCGCAGGCTGGACAGCTCGAACGTGCGTTGCACGTCGCCGTCCTGCCAGGCCACGTCGATCCGCACCTCGTGCAGGCGGGCGGCTTGCGGCGCGGCGTTGTTGACGGCCGTGGGATAGGGCCGGCTGTCCACCGTCCAGCCGTAGCCGGCGGCCTGGCCGGTCTCATGAAGGCCCTGGGCCGGAACCACGGCGTGCGCGGCAAGCAGGGACTGCGCCAGGATCATGGCGCGCTCGTGCTGGGCCAGGTTGCTGGCCTGGCGCGCGTTGTTGCCGCTGACGCGGTAGAGCATGCCCAGGGCCATGGCGGCGATGGCGAAGGCGACCAGGATTTCGAGCAGGGAGAAGCCAAGCTGTGATGACCGGATGCGCCGCGGGCCCCTCACCCCAGCCCCCTCCCCAGAGGGGCGAGGGAGCAAAACCCTCGCGCCGCCACGCGGACGGCCTGCTCCCTCTCCCGCTGGCGGGAGAGGGTTGGGGTGAGGGTGGCGCGCCCGCGTCATGGCTCGATCGCCTCCTGCTCGACGCGGCCGGAGAACCAGTCCACGCGCAGGCGCACGCCGGTGCCGGAGGGGCGGATCAGATCGACGCTGCCGCCCGAGGCCCCGCCGCGCGGCAAAAAGCGCACGGCCAGCCGGCCACCCTGGGTGCCCTCCTCGGCGGCCATGACGGCGCGCAGCGTGAGCGGCTCGGGCACGGTGTGCTGGGGGCCGCCTTCGATGCCGAAGCTGCGGGCCTGCAAGTCCACGGTGAAGCGCGTCTCGACGCCCTGGCTTTGCGCCTGCTGGCGCGCGACGCGCAGGTCGGTGAGCACCTGGCGCACGGTGTCGCGGTATTGCACCGACTCGTGCAGGCGGCCGAAGGCGATGGGCACCAGGCCGACGACCAGGGCCATCAGGGCGATGACGACGAGCAGCTCGATGAGGGTGAAACCAGAGGCCGATCGCCTCCCCCTCTCCCGCTGGGGGCGGGTTGGGATGGGGGCTGCCGGCGCCGGCACGATCGCTGCCGATGGTGCACGCCCCAAGCCCTCACACCCGCCTTTCCCCAGCGGGGGAAGGGGCCTGCCCGCAAGGAGCCGCACGGCCACTTACTGCTTGTTCTGGACGTCGGCGTTCTCGCCCTCGCCGCCGGGGGCGTTGTCGGCGCCCAGGGAGAGGATCTGGATGCCGCCGTTGGGGCCGGGGTTGGCGTAGCGGTAGGGGTTGCCCCAGGGGTCGGCGGGCAGGCCGCCTTTCAGGTAGGGGCCGTTCCAGCCGTTGGCCGAGGCGGGCTTGGTGACCAGCGCCTGCAGGCCCTCGGCATTGGTGGGGTAGCGGCCGACGTCGAGCTTGAACAGTTCGAGCGACTTGTCCAGGTCGGCGATCTGGATGGCGGCGGTCTTGCTCTTGGCACCGCCCAGGCGCTCCATCACGGCGGGGCCGACCAGGCCGGCAAGCATGGCGATGATGGCGATGACCACCAGCATTTCGATCAGGGTGAAGCCGCGCGCGGCGCGCGCGGCCTGGCGACGAATGAATGCGTTCATGAATGGATTCCTTTTTCGGTGGAGGCGTCAGAGGTTGAGAGTTTTTTGAGCGTGCCCGAGGGGCGCGTCCAAATGCGCCCAATCAAGGCGCGAAGCGCAGTCGTAGCTCGGGCTACGGCGAGCATTTGCAACGCCGAGTGGGTGCGTTTGGGCGTGATCAGCGGGCATGAACAAAAGACTCTCAACCTCTCAGGCCGCCAGATCGTTGATCGACAGGATGCCCAGCAGGATGGAGACGATGATGGCGGCGATCAGCGCGCCCAGCACCAGGATGAGGATGGGTTCGAGCAGGGTGAGCGCGCGCTTGATGCCGGTTTCGACCTCGCGGTCGAGCACGTCGGCCAGCTCGTTCATCATGGGACCGATGCGGCCGGTTTCCTCGCCCACTCGGATCAGGTTGATGGCCAAAGGTTCAAACACGCCGGTGGCCTCCATGGCGCGCACCATGCGCGCGCCCTCCTTGACCAGGGGCGCCATCTTGGCCAGCGGCGCGCGCAGCTTGGTGTTGCCCACGGTCTCGGTGGCGATGTGCAGGCCGGTGAGCAGCGGCACGCCGTTGCCCAGCAGGGTGCCGAGCGAACGCGAGAACAGCGTCAGCTCATATTTGTAGAGCAAGGGGCCCACGACGGGCAAGGCCAGCACACGGGTTTGCCACCAGGCGCGGCCGGTGGGCGAGCGCAGCCAGCGCCAGGCCAGCCAGCCCAGCACGGCCGCGCCGATGGCAATGGCCAGGCCGTTGTGCCGAAAGCCCTGGCCCAGGGCCATGACGATGCGGGTGGGCCAGGGCAGCGCGTCGCCCATGCCCTTGAAGAGCTTCTCGAACTGGGGCACGACGAAGCCCAGCATGCCCACCAGCGAGAGCACGGCCACGCCCAGCAGGATGGCCGGGTACAGGGTGGCGGACACGACGCTCTCGCGCAGGCTGCGCACGCGCTCCATGTGGGCCACCAGGCGCTCGAGCACCTCGGACATCTGGCCGCTGGCCTCGCCCGAGCGCACCATGTTGATGTAGAAGTCGCCGAACAAGGCATCGTGCTTGGCCAGCGCGCGCGAGAACGGGGCGCCGCCCTTGACGTCTTCGAGCACGCCCTGCAACAGCTGTTGCACGCGGGGCTTGGCGGTCATCTCGATCAGCACGCGCAGCGCGTTGTCCAGCGCCAGGCCGGCGCGCAGCATGATGGACAGCTCGCTGGTGAAGGCCAGCACGTCGGTGCGGCCCACGGGGCCCTTGTCCACGCGCCGCGCCCGCCCGCCCACCATGACGGCGGCCGTGGCGGCGGCGTTCTCGACCTTGAGCGGCGTCAGGCCGCGCTCGCGCAGCTGGCGCAGCACGGCGTCGGCGGCGGCGGCCTGGCTGCGGCCTTCGATCAGCTGCCCGTCGGACTGGGCGGCGCGCCATGCGAATTCAGGCATGACCGTGACCCCTGCGGCACGGCGCCGCCCCGTGGCGACCGCCCCTCACCCCTCCCTCTCCCCAAAGGGGCGAGGGCGAACGGTTGGGGGGGGTTGACCCCCTCTCCCTCTGGAAGAGGGTGGGGGTGAGGGCCGCGGCGTTGATCGAATGCGGGGCGTCCACGGCACTCATGTCTCGCCCTGATCCTGCGTCACACGCAACAATTCGTCCAGGCTGGTCATGCCGGTGGCGACCTTGCGCAGACCGTCCTCGTACAGGCTGTGCATGCCCGAGTGCATGGCCAGGGTGTGCAGGGCGCTGGCGTCCTTGCCTTGCAGGATGGCGCTGCGCATGGCTTCGTCCACCACCAGCAGCTCGTGGATGCCGGTGCGGCCCTGGTAGCCGGTGCCGCGGCAGCGCTCGCAGCCCCGGGCCTCGTACATGGGCTGGCCGGCGGCCAGAAAGCGCCCCAGGCCCGAGTCCTTGAGCAGCTCGGGCGCGGGCACCACGGGCGTCTTGCAGTGCGGGCACAGGCGGCGCACCAGGCGCTGGGCCAGCACGCCGTTGACGGTGGAGGTGATGAGGTAGCGCTCGACCCCCATGTCCTGCATGCGGATGACGGCGCTGGCGGCCGTGTTGGTGTGCAGGGTGGAGAGCACCAGGTGGCCGGTCAGGGACGATTGCACGGCGATCTGCGCGGTCTCGCCGTCGCGCATTTCGCCGATCATGATGATGTCCGGGTCCTGGCGCAGGATGGAGCGCAGGGCGTTGCCGAAGGTCAGGTTGATCTGGGTGTGGACCTGGATCTGGTTGATGCCCTCCAGCTGGTATTCGACCGGGTCTTCCACCGTGATGATCTTTTGCGAGGTGGAGTCGAGCTTGGCCAGCGCGGCGTAGAGCGTGGTGGTTTTGCCCGAGCCGGTGGGGCCGGTGACCAGCAGGATGCCGTGCGGGCGGTGCACCAGCTGGTTGAAGCGCTCCAGGGTGTCGCGCTCGAAGCCCATGTCCTCCAGGCCGAAGCGCACGCTGGCGCGGTCGAGCACGCGCATGACCACGCTTTCGCCCCACACGGTGGGCACGGTGGAGACGCGCAGGTCCAGCTCGCGCCCCTTGACGCGGATCTTGATGCGCCCGTCCTGCGGCAAGCGGCGCTCGGCGATGTCCAGGTGCGCCAGCAGCTTGACGCGCGAGCTGACGGCCGCGCCCTGCCCCGCCGGCACCACCTCGCCGGGCAGCAGCACGCCGTCCACGCGGTAGCGCACGTGCAGGCCGTCCTCGAAGGGCTCCAGGTGGATGTCCGAGGCGCGCAGCTCGATCACGCGGCCGATGAGGGTGTTGACCAGGCGGATGACGGGCGCCTCGCTGGCCAGGTCGCGCAGGTGCTCGACGAAATCGCCCGCGCCCTCCTCGTCCAGCGGGCCTTCGCCGGTGTCGGCGGCATCGGCCTCCTCGTGCTGGCGCTGCAGGGCCTTGGCGATGTCGGAGGCCAGGCCCACGGACGGGTGCACGGCCAGGCCGGTGGTCAGGTGCAGGGCCTTGAGCACGAAGGCGTCCTGCGGCGCGCGCATGGCCACGTCCAGGCGGCCGTCCTCGGCACGCAGCGGCAGCACGTGGTGCGCGCGCAAAAAGTCGGGCAGCAGGCCGGGCAGATCGGGCGGCACCTCGGCAAAGGATTCGGCCGCTACGAAGGGCAGGCCCAGGTGCTCGGCCAGCGCGCGCGCGGCGTCCAGCTCGGACACCAGGCCCAGGCTGACCAGCACGCCGTCGAGCGCGCCGCCCATCTCGTGCTGGGCCGACAGCGCGCGCTCCAGCTCGCGCGGGCCGAGCTTGCCGGCACGCACCAGCAGCTCGCCGTATTCGGGCCAGCGCACGGTGAGGTCGGTGGTCGCGGTCGTCGCGATGAAAGAGTGGGCCTGGGAAGGGCGCATGTCGTCAAGCAGTCGGCGTCCGCTCGGGGCGCGCGGTGGGGAAGAAGGGGGGCGGAAAAGACCGGGCGATTTTACGGCCCCGCGCCAGGAGTCCGGGCGGCGCACGCGACGCCGGCGGCAGCGCACGAGAAATCGGTCCATCGGGGCGCCGTCTGCTGCGCCCCTCGCTCGGCGATGGGGTTGTCGGCGCGGCCACCCGAGGCGTTCAAGACGGGGGCGAGCGCGAAGCGGCCTGCGGACCAAAGGGCCCGGCCCTCACCCGGCGCGCGAAGCGCTCGCGCAGGTCGGTCACGGGCCGCTCGAAGCGGTGAAAGATCAATGCCGACAGCGCCCACACCAGCAGCAGCCACAGGGGCAGCATCCAGAACAGCTGCGCCGCCGCGTCCCAGCCGCGCGCCCGGATGAGGTGCAGCATGAGCAGCATCAGGGGAAAGTGGCACAGGTACATGGAGTAGGAGTAGTCGGCCACGCGCGCCGCCCAGCGCCGCAGCGCCGGCCACGGCGCGCGGCAGGCGCTCAGCCAGGGCAGCAGCAGCGCAGTACCGGCGGCGGGGGCGGTGATGAGGGCCAGGTCGTTGAGGCGCCCGCCGGCGAAGCCGTGCCAGTCGATCAACAGGAAGTAAAACAGGGCGCCGACGCTGCCCAGGGTCAGGGCCAGGCCCAGCAAGGCCTTCAAGCCCGGCCGCGCCGCCCACCAGCCGGGCAGCCAGCGATTGACGATGGCGGCGGCCACGCCCCAGCCGATCGAGTCCAGGTGCAGCGCGCTCACGCGGCGGACGTTGTCGTCCCACTCGAAAAAATGGGCCGGGGCGGGCAAGGCGATGCGCGCCAGCGTGGGTGCGAGGATCAGGATGGCGGCCGCCACCGCGAACAGGTTGCGACGCTCCAGACGCGCCAGCAGGGCCACCGCGCCCAGCAGCCACGGGATGGTGAAGTAAAACCACTCCTCGACCGCCAGCGACCAGGACTCGGCAAAGAAAAAGGGCTTGTCCTGGGCCCAGGCCAGGCTTTGCGAGAACACCAGGAACGGCCAGGCAAAGCGCCCCTCCTCGACGTGCGCCGCGGCCAGCAGGGCGTTGAGCGCCAGGAAGAGGTAGTAATTGGGAAGGGTGCGGAACCAGCGCCGCAGCCAGAAGGCGCGCGTGCTGGTCCACCAGCCGCGGCCGGTTTCGAAACTGCGGATCAGGATCGAGCCGATCAGAAAACCGCTGAGCACGAAGAACCATTCAAGCGACAGCACCCCGGCGCAGGCGCTGAGCGCGGCGCGCCAGCCCTGCCACGCGGACACGCCGGTGGACACCCCGAAGCCCAGGTAGCCGTGAAACGCCAGCACCGCCAGGATGGCCGCGGCGCGCAGCAGGTCCAGGCCGAAGTTGCGCTGCTCGCGCGACCCAGCGGATGCGGGGCTCATCGGTGGGGGGCACTCCCGTGCGCTGCCGCGCGCGGGGCGGGGCGAGCGCGCCAGGCGCGCCAGGCGGGCGAGCCCCACAGGCGCAGCAGGCTGCGCACGTGCCACAGCAAGGGGCGCAGGCGGCGCCGGCTGTCGCGCTGGGCCGCATGCTCGACCACGGCGGCGTCGGCGCGCACCAGGCGCCAACCGGCCTCTTGCAGGCGCAGGCACAGATCGACGTCCTCGCAATACATGTGATAGCGCTCGTCGAAGCCATCGATCTGGGCCAAGGCGGCGCGGCGCAGCAGCAGGCAGGCGGCGTTGACCCAGTCGGGCGCCTGCCCGGCGGCCAGTTCGTGCACGCGGCCAAGCAGGTGGCGGCGCAGCAGGCGCGCGGGCGTGGGCAGCAGGCGTTCGTGATCCTGCGGATGACCGGCGGCGTCGATCTGGAGCGGATAGGCGAGGCCCGCGCGCGGCTCGGTGTCCAGCCGCTCAGCCAGCGCGGCCAGAGGGTTGCCGCGCAGGCGCAGGTCGGGGTTGAGCACGGCAAACAGCGGCTGCCCGCCGCCGGCCTGGCCGTCGAGCGCAAAGGCGCGGTTGTGGTTGGCGCCAAAGCCCAGCGGCTCGGGCGGCTGGGCGAGCAGCAGATCGAAGGGCCAGTCGTGCGCACGCCAGCGCGCGGCCCAGTCGGGCTCCGGTCGATTGAGCGTGACGATGACGCGCTTGAGCCGCGCTTCGCCCAGTGCCGCGAGTTCGCCCAGCAGGGCGTCCACCTGCGCACCATGTCCGTGACTGACGACGGAGACGGTGATGTGCGCGGGCAGCGCGGCGGGCTCGATCATGGCGGCAGTTCCGCCTGCGCCAGCGGCAGGCCGGCGCGGTCCTTGGCCGACAGCAGCGGCGCGTGGATGCCATGCGCCGCCAGCGGCCACGCGATGCCGATGGTCGGGTCGTCCCAGGCGATGCAGCGCTCGTGCTCGGGCGCGTAGTAGTCGGTGGTCTTGTAGAGGAAATCGGCCGACTCGCTGAGCACCACGAAACCGTGCGCCAGGCCGGCGGGGACCCACAGCTGGCGCTGGTTCTCGGCCGTCAGCTCGACGCCGACCCAGCGCCCGAACGTGGGCGAGGCGCGGCGGATGTCCACGGCCACGTCGAACACCGCGCCGGCCGCGACGCGCACCAGCTTGCCCTGCGGCTGCCGAAGCTGGTAGTGCAGCCCGCGCAGCACGCCCCGGGCCGATCGGCTGTGGTTGTCCTGCACGAAGTCGATGTCCAGGCCGCTGACGTCGGCAAAGGTGCGGCGGTTGTAGCTCTCCATGAAGAAGCCGCGCGCGTCACCGAACACCTTGGGCTCGAGGATCAGCACGCCCTCGATCGCGGTCGCGCTCGCCTTCATGGGCGCTGCCCCGGCGCCGGCCCGCGCAGCAGGCGCTGCAGATAGGCGCCATAGCCGCTCTTGGCCAGCGGCTGGGCCAGGCGCTCGAGCTGCGCGGCGTCGATGAAGCCGCGGCGCCAGGCGATCTCCTCGGGGCAGGCGACCTTCAGGCCCTGGCGGCGCTCGAGCGTGGCGATGAACTGGCCGGCGTCCAGCAGGCTGTCGTGCGTGCCGGTGTCCAGCCAGGCGTAGCCGCGCTGCATGATCTGCACGTTGAGCTGGCCGTGCTTGAGATAGCGTTCGTTGACGGCGGTGATTTCCAGCTCGCCGCGCGCGCTGGGCTGGATCGACTTGGCGATATCCACCACCTGGCCGTCGTAAAAATAAAGGCCGGTGACGGCGAAGTTGCTGCGCGGCTGCTGCGGCTTTTCCTCGATGCTGATGGCGCGCCCGCCGGTGTCGAACTCGACCACGCCGTAGCGCTCGGGGTCGTGCACGTGGTAGGCGAACACCGTGGCGCCTTCGCTGCGCGCGTGGGCATTGGACAGCAGCAGCTCGAAGTCGTGGCCGTAGAACAGGTTGTCGCCCAGCACCAGCGCGCTGGGCGCGCCGCCGACGAATTGCTCGCCAATGATGAAGGCCTGCGCCAGGCCGTCGGGGCTGGGCTGCACGGCGTATTGCAGGTGGATTCCCCAGGCGCTGCCGTCGCCCAGCAGCTGCTGAAAGCGCGGCGTGTCTTGCGGCGTGCTGATGATCAGGATGTCGCGCATGCCGGCCAGCATGAGCGTGGACAGCGGGTAGTAGATCATCGGCTTGTCGTACACCGGCAGCAGTTGCTTGCTGATGGCCAAGGTGGCCGGGTGCAGGCGGGTGCCGGAGCCGCCGGCCAGGATGATGCCTTTGCGTTGGATGGTCATGGGGTTTGCAGAATTTCGCCCAGCATGCGGTTCACGCCATCTTGCCAAGGCGGCAGCGCGAGGCCGAACGCGGCGCGCAGCTTGCGCGTGTCCAGCCGCGAATTGTGCGGCCGGCGCGCCGGGGTGGGAAAGTGGCTGGTGGCCACGGGGACAACTTCAGTTGCTTTGAATTCGATAGCTGGTTGCGCTTGTCTGGCCTGCGCCAGAACGTGATTTGCATATGAAAACCAGGTCGTCTCGCCGGCCGCGGCCAAATGATAGAGGCCCGCCTTGTCCGGCGCGCGCAGCACCTGCGCGATGGCGTGGGCGCTGACGTCGGCGATCAGCTCGGCGCCGGTGGGCGCGCCCCATTGGTCGTCGATCACCGTGAGCTGTTCGCGCTCGCGCGCTAGACGCAGCATGGTCTTGGCGAAGTTGCCGCCGCGCGCGGCGTAAACCCAGCTGGTGCGCAGGATCAGGTGCGCGCAGCCCGCTTGCACGATGGCCTGCTCGCCCGCCCGCTTGGTGCGGCCATACGCATTGAGCGGGCCGGTGGCGTCGTCCTCGTGCCAGGGCGTTTGGCCGCTGCCGTCGAACACATAGTCGGTGCCGTAGTGCACCAGCAGCGCGCCGCTGGCGGCGGCCGCGCGCGCCAGCACGGCGGGGGCCTGGGCGTTGATGCGCGCGGCCTGATCGGGCTCGGATTCGGCCCGGTCGACGGCGGTGTAGGCAGCGGCGTTGACGATGACCTGCGGCTTGACGGCTCGCACCGTTGCGGCCAGGCCGTCAAGATCGGCCAGATCGCCGCACAGGCCATCCGCGCCGTGGCGATCCAGCGCAACGAGCCGGCCCAGCGGCGCCAGGCTGCGCTGCAGCTCCCAGCCGAGCTGGCCGTTTTTGCCCAGCAGCAGGATGTTCATGCGCCGGCTGCCGCTCCATATTGCGTCGCCACCCAGTCGCGGTAAGCGCCCGACTGCACTTGGGCCACCCAATCGGGGTGATTGAGATACCACTGCACGGTCTTGCGGATGCCGGTCTCGAAGGTCTCGGCCGGGCGCCAGCCCAGTTCGCGCTCGATCTTGCGCGCGTCGATGGCGTAGCGGCGGTCGTGGCCGGGGCGGTCCTTGACGTGGGCGATCTGGGTGCGGTAGCTCGGGCCGCCTTCGCGCGGGCGCATCTCGTCCAGCAGGGTGCAGATGGTGTGCACGATCTCGATGTTGGGCTGTTCGTTCCAGCCGCCCACGTTGTAGGTCTGGCCGGGGCGGCCGGCCTCCAGCACGCGGCGGATGGCGCTGCAATGGTCGCCCACGTACAGCCAGTCGCGCACCTGCATGCCGTCGCCATACACCGGCAAGGGCTTGCCCGCCAGGGCGTTGGTGATCATCAGCGGGATCAGCTTTTCGGGAAAGTGATAGGGCCCGTAATTGTTGGAACAGTTGGTGGTCAGCACCGGCAGCCCATGCGTGTGGTGCCAGGCGCGCACCAGGTGGTCGCTGGCGGCCTTGCTGGCGCTGTAGGGGCTGTTGGGCTCGTACACGTGCTGCTCGGTGAAGGCCGGGGCGCCCGGCGCCAGGCTGCCGTAGACCTCGTCGGTGGACACGTGCAGGAAGCGGAAATCGGCCTTCTCTTTTTCGGGCAAGCCGCCCCAGTAGGCGCGCGCGGCCTCCAGCAGGCGGAAGGTGCCGACGATGTTGGTGTCGATGAAGTCGCCGGCGCCGTGAATGGAGCGATCGACGTGGCTCTCGGCCGCGAAGTGCACGATGGCGCGCGGCTGGTGCTCGGCCAGCAGCCGGCCCACCAGGGCGCTGTCGCCCACATCGCCCTGCACGAAGACGTGGCGCGCATCGCCCTGCAGCGCCGCCAAGTTGGCCCGGTTGCCGGCGTAGGTGAGCTTGTCGAGGTTGAGCACCGCCTCTTGCGAGCCGGCCAGCCAGTCCAGCACGAAGTTGCTGCCGATGAAACCGGCGCCGCCGGTGACGAGAATCATGAATGGGCCCTCCAGCCTGAGTCTGCGCGCATGACCACGCATGGACGCCATGGGCACGCCGTGTACGAAGCCTGTCATTATTTCATGCAAGACCCCGGCGTCCGTAACCGCTACAGTGTGGCCTGCAACCCCATTTGCTGCTTTCTCAAGCGTTCGCCATGGCCGTCAAACCCCGCAAAAACACACCCCCGCCCGCCGCGTCGCCCGGGCCCGCGAAAGCTGGCGCGCCCCTGCACGCCCCCACGCACAACATCTGGCTGGCGGGCCTGGGCGCGCTGGCCAGCGCCCAGGCCAACGCGCAAGCCGAGGGCGCCAAGGCCTTCGAGTCGCTGGTGGAGCAAGGCCTGGCGATGCAGGCGCGATCGCAAAAGCTGGCCAAGGAGCAATGGGCCGAAGCCGCGCAGCGCATGGGCAGCCTGACCGTCGAAGCCGGCGGCGCGGCCGGCTCCTGGGACCGCCTGGGCGGCATCTTCGAAGGTCGCGTGGCGCGCGCACTGGCCAGCATGGGCATGCCGACCGTCGCGGAGATCGCCGCCCTGACCCGCCGCGTCGAAGCCCTGGAGCAAGCGCTGGCCGAGCGCACCCCGGCGCACGCCGCACCGGCCGAGCCTGCCGCCGCGCGCCGCAAGCCCCGCCCTGCCCGTTGAATCCCTTGCCCGCGCTTGCTGCGCCCTTGCCTTGAGTCTTGCCCTTGCCTCTCCCGCGTTCGGGCCGTCGTCCCGGCGCCAGCTGCTGGCGGTCACCTTGCTGGTCGTGCTGCTTCACGCCCTGCTCTTGTTCGGGCTGCCGCGCCTGGGGCGGATCGTGAGCGCGGGCCAAAACACGCCAGCGTTCGAGACGCGCCTGATCGCCCCGCCTGCACCAACGCCCGCCGACACCCCGCGCGCGCCCGAAGCGCCGCCCGCCCCCGCGCCGCCACCCGCCCCGGCGGCCAAGCGGGCCCCCGTCGATCGCACGCCAGCGCGCCCCAGGCCCTCCAGCAAGCCACGGCCCGCACCCGCCGGCGCCGACACGGCCACGCCAGCCGAGCCCAGCCTGTTTACCGTCAAGTCCCCGGTGGGCTTCGGCGGCGGATCGCTTGCGGTCGCCATCACCCCACCGCTGTCGGACACCCAGGCGGACGTCGTCCTGGCCTTCGAGCAGGCGCAGGACGGGGCGCCGCCGGTGCGCATCCCGCGCGCATCCTGGCTGAGTTATCAAACCACCGGCGTCATCGGCGGGCAGCCCCTGGACACCACGACCACCCTGAACTGGCGCCAGGACGGCCGATGGTATGACGCCGAGTGGCGCCTGTTCACCAACCAGACCGGCGACCGCACGCGCATCACCACCGGCTTGCTGACGCCGCAAGGCCTGGCCCCGGTGTCGGCCCGGTTGGGCTACGAAAGCGTGCCCTCGCGCTTTGACTACGACGCGCGCAGGGTCCACTTTGGTGCCAGCGACACCAGCGCGCGCCTGAAGCCCGGGATGCAGGACCGGGTGGGCGCGCTGCTGCAACTGGGCAGCCTGCTGGCGGGCGATCCGGCGCGCTACCCCCAGGGCAGCGTCATCGAGATGCCCGCCGCGCATGAGCGCGGACCCGGACAGTGGCGTTTCGCGGTGCTGGCCGACGAAGACGTCAGCGTGCTGGGCGGCAAAAGCGTGCCCACCGTGCGCCTGCTGCACACCCCGGATGACGCGCAGGACGCGCGCATCGAGGTTTGGCTGGGCCGCTCGCTCGACTACCTGCCGGCGCGGCTGACGATCACCGAGCCCAACGGCGATCGCGTGGACTCGACGTTGAGCACCGCCATCGCCCAGCCAACCCCCACCCCCAGCGCCGCCACCGCCGTGCCGGTCACGCCGCCCCGCTGAACGCCATGACCCGCAAGGCGCCCCGTCGCACCGCCGAGCGCATCCTGGTTGCGGCGCTGGAGCTGTTCAACCGCTTTGGCGAGCCCAACGCCTCCACCTCGATGATCGCCGCCGAGCTGCGCATCAGCCCGGGCAACCTGTACTACCACTACCCGTCCAAGGACGAGCTGATCAACACGCTGTTCGACCAATACGACCACGGCGTGACGGAGCTGCTGGCGGCGGCCCAAGACGTGCGCGACGTCGAGGACGCGTGGTTTTTCCTGCACTCGCTGTTTGAGCTGATCTGGCAGTACCGCTTTTTCTACCGCGACCTCAACCACCTGCTGTCGCGCAACCGCCATCTGGAGACGCACTTTCCGGCCCTCCTCATGCGCAAGAAGGCGGCGCTGCGGCACGTGCTGGACCACTTGCGCGCCGACGCATCGGCGGCCACCCCCGACAAGCCCGCGGCAGCCGATCTCGAGCGTCGCCAGGACGCCATTGCCGCCAGCATGGTGGTGGTGCTGACCTACTGGCTGAGCTACGAATACGTGTTGCAGCCGCGCAGCGCGATGGAGCCGGAAAACGCCCAAGACGCGCTGCTGCGCGGCGCCTACCACGTCATGAGCCTGCTGTTGCCACACCTCGATGATGGCGCGCGCATGCACCTGCAAGCGCTGCTGCAGGCCTATCAGGCGCCGTCCTTGCCGTAGCCCAGACGGCACGCCAGCCGTCGCCCGGCCCCGATGGCCGGCTGCTCCACCCAACGCACCAACCCGCCGCACACCCCCAGCAAGGCCAGCAGCGCCACCCCTTGCGCCACCGCAGCGCCCGTGCCGGCCCAAGCGGCCGCGTTGCGAAGCCAGTCGAACATCCAGGAGTGCAGCAAATACACCGCGTAGGTCAGCCCTGACCACCAGAGCACCGCTGCGCTCACGGGCAGCCAGCGCCGCGATACCCACAGCACCACGAACAAGGCCACGGCGCGTTGCGCGAACCACGCATCCAACCAGCGCGGCTGCCACGCCTGCAGGCCGCGATCGTGCAGCACGAACACCAGCAACCCGAACGCCGCCAGCGTGACCCAACCCATCACCCGGTGCTCGGTCAGCCAGAGCACCGAACCCAGCAGCAGGAATGGAAAGTACAGCGTCCCATAGCCACGCGTCCATTCCTGGTGCGTCGGCCATGGGCCCTGCCAGAACAAGCCGACGACCACGGCGGCATATACCGCAGGCAGCAAAACGCCTTGGCGCCAACGCACGGCGCCGCAGGCCTGCAACACCGCCATGAACACGTAAAAACCCACTTCCATGCGCAGCGTCCACTCCACCCCGCCCAGCGCATACGGTGTGCCCGTCCAGTCGCCGATCAGCAGCAGCTGTGGCCCCAGTTCGTGCCAGTCGGGGCGCTTGCCCATGACCCACAGGCCAGCGGCCTCCAGCAGCACCGCCGTGACGTAAAGCGGGTAGATGCGAAACACCCGCTTGACCAGAAACTCCGCCGTGCGCTCGCGTTGCAGCACCTGGGTGATGACGTAGCCCGACACCAGAAAAAACACCAGCACGCCCACCCCGCCGCCCTGCACCCAGGGCCAAGCCAGGCGCGCCGCGCAGTGCCCGAGCGCCGCGGGATCGGCCATGGCGGCTTGCAGCGGCTCGGCAAACTTGTGACCGACCAGCACACTGACGAAGGCGAAGATGCGCAGGTAGTCCAGAAACACCACGCGCCGCGCGTCGCCGCGCGCGAAGGAGAAGGGACGGGAGGCCGAGGTCATCGCCCGGCGATTATCCCGAGTCGCCCGTGCGGCACGCTACCATGCGCACCCCGCCCACTCTGGCACGCGAGCCCTCATGTCCGACCTCAAAACCCGCTTCGACCAGGCCTTTGCCGACTCGCAAAAGCTGACCACCCGCCCCGACAACGCCACGCTGCTCAAGCTGTATGCCGCCTACAAGCAGGCCACCGAGGGCGACAACGAGCGCGACAAACCGGGCTTTGCCGACCTGGTGGCGCGCGCCAAGTGGGACGCGTGGAAGAAGCTCGAGGGCACGTCCAGCGAGGACGCGATGCAGCAGTACCTCGATCTGTTCGCAACGCTGCGCTGAGCCGTTCCGCGCCCGAGCGGCCGAGCGACCGAGGCCAGCGCCCATCAATCGGCGCGCTGCACCGCCGCCGCCGTGAGCGCGCGCATGCGCGCATCGCGCTCGGCCGCAGGCAGCGCCGCCAGCTGCTGCACGGCCGCGTGAAAGCGCGGCCAATCGCGGCCCTGCTGCGCAAACAGCGCCTCGAAGCCCGGCACCCATTCGTCGTACGCCGCCTGCAGGGCGAAGCTGGCGTTGTTGGCGTGCGCCACCCAGGCGTCGTAGCCGTCGTAGGGCATGCCGGCGGCGGCCCAGCGTGCCTTGAGCGCCTGGTAGCGCTGGCGAAAGCGCGCCATTGCTTCTGTTTTGAGAGCTAGCAGCGCAGGCTCCGACAGCCCATCCTGGCCTTTCTGTTCATAAACGGCGGCCAGCTCGGCGCGCGTGGCGCGCGTCAGCGCGCGAAACGCCTGCTGGTGCGCCTGCCAGCGCTCGTCGGCGCCGCGGGCCGCGTCGTCGGCGTGCCCGGCCAGCCACTGCGCGGCGCCCAGGCGGCCCACCGCCGTGGCGTAGGACTCGTTGAACATGGTGTCGCCCTTGGCATACACGCGCTGGTGCGCCAGCTCGTGAAACAGGATGCGCGCCAGCGCTCCCGCGGGCCAGGCGATGATGGTGGACACCAGCGGATCGCCGCCGGCCCAGTTCATCCAGCCCAGGGTGGAGTACGCCGGCACGCCGTACACCGTCACCTCCAGCCCGTCCTGCGCGCGCAACTCGGCCGCCAGCGCTTGCGCCGCGGCCTCGTCGTAGTAGCCCCGGTAGCCCACGCAGCCCAGCACCGGAAAGCACCAGCGCTTGAGCGTGAGCGAGTCCACCGGCGCGGCGGCCACGTTCCACACGGCGGCGGCGCGATGCAGGTCGGCGTAGCCGTGGTAGCTGGCGTTGTCGGGCAAATCCAGCGCGGTCACGGCATAGGCGCGCAGGCGCTGGGCCAGCTCCAGCCGGGCCTTCAGGACGGCGGGCGTGGCCGGGTCGCGCAGCCAGTCGCCGATGGGGCGTGCCGCGTGCATCAGCGCCAGGTGGCCCTGCACCGCCTGGGCGTAGTAGCCGATCGTGCTGCATCCGGCCAGCGCCGCGGCGGCCAGCAGCAGCAGCGCGCGCCGCCCCAAGTTGCGCCAGAAGAAAGCAAAAACAACCGTCATGTGCGCGGCGATTTTGCGCCCGCCCGGCGGCAGTGGCAAAAGCGCGCGCAGGCGGCTAGACTGCCGACCATGAACCTCATCGAACCCATCCTGGCCAACGCCGCGGCCATGACCCAAGTGCGGCGCGACATCCATGCCCACCCCGAGCTGTGCTTCGAGGAAGTGCGCACCGCCGACCTGGTGGCCGCCAGGCTGACCGAGTGGGGCATCCCCATTCACCGCGGCCTGGGCACCACGGGGGTGGTCGGCATCGTGCAGGGGCGCGACGGCGGCAAGAATGGCCGCGCCATCGGCCTGCGCGCCGACATGGACGCGCTGCCCATGACCGAGTTCAACACCTTCGAGCACGCCAGCACGCACAAGGGCAAGATGCACGCCTGCGGGCACGACGGCCACACCGCCATGCTGCTGGCCGCCGCGCAGCACCTGGCGGCGCACCGCGACTTCGACGGCACGGTGTACCTGATCTTCCAGCCCGCCGAGGAGGGCGGCGGCGGCGCGCGCGAGATGATCAAGGACGGGCTGTTCACGCGCTTTCCGATGGAGGCGGTGTTCGGCATGCACAACTGGCCGGGCAGCGACGTGGGCACCTTCGCCGTCAGCGCCGGACCCGTGATGGCGTCGAGCAACGAGTTCAGGATCACCCTCACCGGCAAGGGCGGGCACGCCGCCATGCCGCACATGGGCACCGACCCGGTGCCGATCGCCTGCCAGGTGGTGCAGGGCTTTCAGACCATCGTCTCGCGCAACAAGAAGCCGGTGGACGCGGGCGTGATTTCGGTCACCATGATCCACGCCGGCGAGGCCACCAACGTCATCCCCGACGCCTGCGAGATCCAGGGCACGGTGCGCACCTTCACCTACGAGACGCTGGACCTGATCGAGCGGCGCATGAAGGAGATTGCCGAGGGCGTGGCCACCGCCTTTGGCGCGCAATGCGCCTTCGAGTTCGTGCGCAACTACCCGCCCACCGTCAACACCGCGTACGAGGCCGAGTTCTGCCGCCAGGTGATGAGCGGCATCGTCGGCGCCGACAAGGCCGTGGCGCAGGAGCCCACCATGGGCGCCGAGGACTTCGCCTACATGCTGCAGGCCAAGCCGGGGGCGTATTGCTTCATCGCCAACGGCTCGGGCGCGCACCGCGGCCGCTACGCCGGCGGCGGCCACGACGCGGGCCCCTGCACGCTGCACAACCCGCACTACGACTTCAACGACGAACTGATCCCGCTGGGCGGCACCTACTGGGTGCAACTGGCGCAGGCCTGGCTGGCGCACACCCCGCCGGCCGACCGGCCGATGCCCGGAAAATCGTGAATCACCCCCAGTCTCCACACGCTGCGCGTTGTTGCGCCAACCCCCTCAAGGGGGCATCGCCAGTGACCGGGGAAACCCCGGCCACGGCGATCGCTGGCACGGCCTGCTCCGCGGCCATCGGATTTTTCGAGTCTCAGGTATCGCAGATGGCTCGCGCCCCCATCCATCTCTGACCAGATCGTCTTGCTCCCTCTCCCTCTGGGAGAGGGTTGGGGTGAGGGCCAGCGGCGCTTCGCTCATGACCGACCTGACCATCTATCCCCCCCATGATCCCCATCCCCAGCGCCTTCTCCCCCAGCTACGCCAGAGCCCGCGTCCAGTTCCTCGAAGCGGCGGCGGCCGCCGGCACGCGCATCGAGTCCTTCAAGCACCCGCTGCCCGGCAAGGATGGCGAGCAGCTGGCCATGGACGTGGCGCTGGACGGCGCGCCCGCCAGCGAGCGCCTGCTGATCGTCAGCAGCGCCTGCCACGGCGTCGAAGGCTTTTGCGGCAGCGGCGTGCAGGTGTTCGCGCTGCACGACGACGAATGGCGCGCCAAGGCCCGCGATGCGGGGGTGGCGGTGCTCTACATCCACGCGCTCAACCCCTGGGGCTTCTCGCACGTTCACCGCGTGACGCAGGAGAACGTGGACCTGAACCGCAACTTTCACGACTTCAGCCAGCCGCTGCCCGCCAACGAGGCGTACCGTCGCGTGCACCCGCTGCTGCTGCCCGCGGTCTGGCCGCCCGACGCCGCCAACCAGGCCGCCGTGCAGGCCTTCATTGCGCGCGAGGGCATGGCCGCCTTGCAGGCCGCCATCTCGGGCGGGCAGCACGAGTTTGAAGGCGGCCTGTTCTATGGCGGCCGCGCGCCCACCTGGAGCAACCAGACGCTGCGCGCCGTGCTGGCCCGGCACGCGGCTGCGGCGCGCCGCGTGGCCTGGATCGACCTGCACACGGGCCTGGGGCCGAGCGGCGTGGGCGAGCGCATCTGGGCCGGCGCCAACGACGCGCCCGCCGTGGCCCGCGCCAAGCGCTGGTGGGGCGAGCAAGTCACCTCGATCTACGACGGCTCGTCCACCAGCGCGCTGCTGACGGGCCTGATGTGGGAGAGCATCCCGGACGCCGCGCCGCAGGCCGAGTACACCGGCATCGCCATGGAATACGGCACCCAGCCCGTGACCGAGGTGCTGGACGCCTTGCGCGGCGACCACTGGCTGGCCGCGCACCCCGAGGCGCCACCCGCACTGGCCGCCCAGATCAAGGCCCGCATGCTGCGCGCCTTCTACACCGACACCGACGCCTGGAAGGGCCAGATCATCAGCCAGGCGCGGCAGGCGCAGTTTCAGGCGGTGGATGGCTTGCTGGAGACCTGATCCGCGGCCCGGCAGAGCACAGCGACGCCAAGATTCCCAGAGAACGAGGGCCCCGGTTTGCCGCGCTGCGCGTGTGCCTGTGCGCGGCGCGGTTTGCCGCTGTCAAACCCCGCCCAGCAGCGCCTCGCGCTCCTGCGCGATCACCTGCAGGCCGTCGAAGATCAGGTTGTCGATCAGCTCGTAGGGCCGCATCATCGAGGGCATCATCTTCCAGCCCGCGCCGCCGGTCATCAGGCACAGGGGCTCGGCCCCGCAGCGCAGGAACAGGTGGCGAAACATGCGCTCGCAGGCCCCGGCAATGGCATAGGTGCCGCCCGAGGTCAGGGCGTCGCTGGTGTTGGTCGGAAACTCCACCACGTCGCCCGTGGGCACGTGCAGGCCGGCGGTGCCCGATTCGAGCGCGCGCAGCATGATGCCGTGGCCCGGCAGGATCAGCCCGCCCAGAAAACGCCCGCTGGTGTCGATGGCCTCCACCGTCACCGCCGTGCCCACCATCACCAGCAGGATCGGCCGCGCCGGGCCGCGCGCCAGCATGTGGTGGCGCGCGCCGATCATGGCGACCCAGCGGTCGGCGCCCAGGCGCGCCGGAAAATCGTAACCATTGGTCAGGCCCGCCTCGGCCTCCGAGGCCACCACCCAGCGCGGCTCGACCTCCCAGCGCTCCATCTGCTCCTGCACGCGGTGCTTGACGGCCTGCCCCGCCACGATGCAGCCCAGCATGCGCGTGGGCTCGGGCAGCTTGGCCCACGCCCCTTCGGCCAGGCCGTCGAGCTGCTCCAGAAACTCCACCCCGTGCGCCAGCACCGGCGCACCCATGGCCGGGCGCTGATACAGCGTCCATTTCAGTCGCGTATTGCCGACGTCGATCGCCAAAAATGTCATGGGGATGCAATATAAGCGCAGATGCCCGTTTTGCCCCAAGGATTTGCACCCTCGCTGCGGGCGTTACAGTGGACGCTTTCGTCCACACCACGCAAAAGGAGAATTCGCATGGGATTGTTCAGTTTCATCAAGGAAGCCGGTGAGAAGCTGTTTGGCGGCAAGGAAGTCGAGCAGGCCGCGGCCAGCGGCGCGCCCAACGTGGCCGAGCTGAACCAGAAGGCGGCCGACGCCATCAAGGCCTACGTCGAGGCGCAGACCCTGGGCGTGATCGGCCTGGACGTGGGCTTTGACGGCGCCAGCGGCAAGGTCACCCTGGCCGGCAGCGCGCCCAGCCAGGAGGCCGCCGAAAAAGCGGGGCTTGCCGCCGGCAACGTGGCCAGCGTGAGCGGGGTGGACAACAACCTGCAATACCCCGCGGGCACCGCCTCGCAGTACCACGACGTGGTGCGTGGCGACACGCTCTCGGCCATCGCCAAGAAGTACTACGGCGACGCCAACAAGTACCCTGTCATCTTCGAGGCCAACAAGCCCATGCTGACGCACCCGGACAAGATCTATCCGGGGCAGAAGCTGCGCATTCCGGCACTTTGAAATTGATAGCTGCTTGCGCGCGTCGGGTGCGCGTTGCAGCCTGATTTCATCAAAACAAGGCACCTGCGGGTGCCTTGTTTTTTGTGCCGCACCGCGGCGTCGCGGCGTAGAGTGCCGGCATGAACGCCCCCGCCGACGAGCCCATCACCGCGCTGGACGCCAGCGCCCTGTCCGACGCCATTCACGCCCGCCGCATCTCCTGTCGTGCGGTGATGCAGGCGTACCTGGAGCGCATCGAGCGCCTGAACCCGCACTACAACGCCCTGGTGTCGCTTCGGCCACGCGACGTGCTGCTGGCCGAGGCCGACGCCTGCGATGCCGAGCTGGCCCTCGGCCACTCGCGCGGCTGGCTGCACGGCGTGCCGCAGGCCATCAAGGACCTGGCCAACGCCGCCGGCCTGCCCACCACGCTGGGCTCGCCGCTGATGCGGCACTTCGTCGCGCGCGAGGACGGCCTGATGGTGGCGCGCATGAAGCAGGCCGGCTGCATCGTCATCGGCAAGAGCAACGTGCCCGAGTTCGGCCTGGGCTCGCACACGTTCAACAGCGTCTTCGGCACCACCGTCAATGCCTTCGATCGACGCAAGTGCGCCGGCGGCTCCAGCGGCGGCGCGGCCGTGGCGCTGGCGCTGCGCCTGCTGCCGGTGGCCGATGGCTCGGACTTCATGGGCAGCCTGCGCAACCCCGCGGCCTGGGCCAACGTGTTCGGTTTTCGCCCCTCGCAGGGCCGCGTGCCCATGTGGCCGGTGCAGGACGTGTGGATCAGCCAGCTGGGCACCGAAGGCCCCATGGGCCGCAGCGTGCGCGACGTGGCCCGCCTGCTGGCCACGCAGGCGGGTTGGTCGGCAAATGCTCCCCTTTCAATAGCTGACGGCGCACATCTGGAGGGCGCTGAAGCCACTTTTGATCCAAAAAGCACCCGCATCGGCTGGCTGGCCGACCTGGACGGCTACCTGGCGATGGAGCCCGGCATCCTGGAGCGCTGCGCGCAGGGCCTGGGCCGGCTGCAGGCGTTGGGCTGCCCGGTGGAGCCGGCCGCGCTGGGCATGGCCCCCGAGCGCGTGTGGGACGCCTGGCTCGTCTGGCGCCGCGTGCTGGTGGCCGCGCGCATCGCGCCGTTTTTGCTGAAGGACAGCCACCGCGCCCACATCAAGCCCGAGGCGCTGTGGGAGCACGAGCAGGCCGCGCAGTGCAGCGCCGCGCAGTTCATGGCCGCCAGCGTCACGCGCACGCAGTTTCACCAGCAGATGCTGAAATTGTTCGAGCAGCACGACGTCCTGGCCCTGCCCACGGCACAGGTCTGGCCCTTCGACGCCAGCGAGCGCTGGCCGCGCCAGATCGCCGGCCGCACCATGGACACCTACCACCGCTGGATGGAGGTGGTGATCTACGCCACCTTCGCCGGCCTGCCCTGCATCAGCGTGCCGGCGGGCTTCAACGCCGCCGGCCTGCCCATGGGCCTGCAACTGATCGGCCGCCCGCGCGACGATGCGGGCGTGTTGCGGCTGGCCGCCGCCTACGAGGCGGTGATTGGCGACTGGCTGGCGGTGCAGCCGCCGATCGAGGGTTAACTCGCCGGCCCCTTGGGGAGAGCGTTGGGGCGAGGTCTTGCACCCTCGCCCCTTTGGGAAGAGGGCTGGGGTGAGGGGCAGCGGCGTTGGATGGGCCCGCTCTTGTCTGACGTTTGGCTGATTCTGCGTTCTTCGGCTGGCCGGGATGTGCGCCCGGCAGCGCAGTCCCTTTCTTTGACTCGCCAAAGAAAGGAACCAAAGAAAGCGCCCCCACGTCTGCGACCCCTGCGCTTCGCTTCGGGGCGACCCTGCGGCGCAGCCTCAAGGGGCGAGGGTGCAAGACCTCTCCCCAACCCGTTCCCCAGAGGAGCGAGGGAGAAAAAGTCAGTCGTTCAGTTCTGCTTCCACGGCAGCCCGGCCTTGCGCCAGCCGCCGAGTTGGCCGCGCTGGGCCTGCGCGTTCAAATCGCCCTCGAAGCCGCCGACGATGTTGTAGGCCGTCAGGCCCAGCTCGGTCGCGCGGCGCGCGGCGGCGATCGAGCGCACGCCGCTGCGGCACAGCATGGCCAGCGCCTTGTTGCCCTGCGCGGCGTCGCGCACCTGGGTGTCGAAGTCGGCGTTCAGGGCCATGCCCGGCCACTGCTTCCAGGCCACGGCCTGCGCGCCGGGCACGAAGCCCACCCACTCGCGCTCGGCGTCGGTGCGCACGTCCACCACCACGGCGCGGCCGGCCTGCATCCAGGCGTGGGCGGTGCCCGGCTCGATGTCGCCGGCGTAGCCCGTGGCGGGCCGCACCTCGCCCTCGGCCGGCACGGCGGCGCCCGCGTCCTGGCGCAGGCCCGAGCGCTGGTTGGCCGGCACGGCCTCGTCGATGCGGCGCGGGCGTGGCAGGTGCAGCTCGTTCATCAGGACGATGAACTCGTCGCGCGTCTTGCCGGCCAGGCGCGGGTTGGTGGCCTTCTCGACGCCGATGCTCGACTGCGCGCGCTCGTGGTAGTCGTGCGCCGGCCAGACGATGGTGGTGGCCGGCAGGGTGAACAGCTTTTGCGTGATGCTGTCGTACAGCTGGCCGGCGTCGCCCGACTGAAAGTCGGTGCGCCCGCAGCCCTGGATCAGCAGCGTGTCGCCGGTGAACACGTGCGCCGGCGCCGGCTGATCCTGAGGCGCCCACAAGAAGCACACGCTGCCCGCGGTGTGGCCGGGCGTGTGCAGCACGCGCACCGACTCGCCGCCAAAGCGCAACGTGTCGCCGTCGTGCAGTTGCACCGCGGCCGTGCCCACGTCGCAGCCGGCCGGCGCGGCCATGCGCGCGCCGGTCAGCTCGGCCAGCTTGGCGGCGCTGGTGATGTGGTCGGCGTGCGCGTGGGTTTCCACCGTCCATTTCAGCTTCAGTCGCAGGTGCTCGAGCGCGGCCATGTCGCGCTCGAGTTGCTCCTCGACCGGGTCGATGATCAGCGCCTCGCGCGTGGCCTCGTCCACCAGGATGTAGGTGTAGGTGCTGGAGCCCGGGTCGAACAACTGGGTGGGCTGGGGTGAATCGTCGCGGGGATTGAAGCTCATCGGTGCAGTTTATGACTGAACGCGACTGCGCGCCAAGACCGGCCAGCCCTTGCGGACACGCGCCCTCGCGTTCCATAATATGACGTTTACGTAAACGTCAATTGGCGCCACGGCCGTACCCCATGGACGCGCGCGCGCCAAACTGATTCAATCCCCCCCATTGCCGCCGAGGAGACATCCGCATGACTGACCTGTCCGCCGACTACAAGGCCCTGGCC
The DNA here is from genome assembly GCA_018241325.1 of Pseudomonadota bacterium. Classification (GTDB taxonomy): domain Bacteria; phylum Pseudomonadota; class Gammaproteobacteria; order Burkholderiales; family Burkholderiaceae_C; genus Ottowia. The sequence goes on from JAFEEB010000003.1 coordinate 29,177, forward strand.
GAGTACCGCCCCAAGAACAAGGTGCGCTTCGTCACCGCCGCGTCGCTCTTCGACGGCCACGACGCGGCCATCAACATCATGCGCCGCATCATCCAGGGCATGGGCGCCGAGGTGATCCACCTGGGGCACAACCGCAGCGTGGACGAGATCGTCACCGCCGCGCTGCAGGAGGACGTGCAGGGCATCGCCATCAGCAGCTACCAGGGCGGCCACGTCGAGTACTTCAAGTACATGATCGACCTGCTGAAAAAGCGCGGCGGCGAGCAGATCCAGGTCTATGGCGGCGGCGGCGGCGTGATCGTGCCGGCTGAAATCCGCGAGCTGCAGGACTACGGCGTGGCGCACATCTTCAGCCCCGAGGACGGCCAGCGCATGGGCCTGAAGGGCATGATCGGCGAGATGGTGATGCGCTGCGACAAGGACTTGTCGGGCCACGCGCCCAAAGGCATCAAGGCCATCGAAGGCCAGAGCGAGAGCGCCTGGCGCGCGCTGGCGCAGCTCATCACCGCGCTGGAAAACGGCCACGCCGATCCGGCCCTGCTCAAGGCCGTGCAAGCCGCTGCGGCCAAGAGCAAGGCGCCCGTGCTGGGCATCACCGGCACCGGCGGCGCGGGCAAGTCCAGCCTGACCGACGAGCTGATCCGCCGCCTGCGGCTGGACCAGGACGATCAGCTCCGCGTGGCCCTGATCTCCATCGATCCGAGCCGGCGCAAGTCGGGCGGGGCGCTTTTGGGCGACCGCATCCGCATGAACGCCATCGCGCCCTGGAGCCAGGGCCAGCGCGTATTCATGCGCAGCCTGGCCACGCGCGAGGCGGGCGGCGAAGTCACGCCCGCCCTGCCCGCCATCATTGCCGCGTGCAAGGCGGCCGGGTTCGATCTGGTGATCGTCGAGACGCCCGGCATCGGCCAGGGCGACGCGGCCATCGTGCCGCTGGTGGATGTGCCGATGTACGTGATGACGCCCGAATACGGCGCCGCCAGCCAGCTCGAAAAAATCGACATGCTGGACTTTGCCGAGTTCGTGGCCATCAACAAGTTCGACCGCAAGGGCGCCATGGACGCGCTGCGCGACGTGGCCAAGCAGATGCAGCGCAACCGCGAGGCCTTCGGCAAGCGTCCCGACGAAATGCCCGTGTTCGGCACCCAGGCCTCGCACTTCAACGACGACGGCGTGACGGCGCTCTATCAGGCGCTCAAGCCCCGCCTGGCTGCGCTGGGCCTGCCCGTCAAGGAAGGGCGCCTGGCCCCCGTCAACACCCGCCACAGCACCAGCCAGACCCCCATCGTGCCCGGCGCGCGCGTGCGCTACCTGGCCGAGATCGGCGAGACCGTGCGCGGCTACAAAAAGCGCGTGCAGGCCCAGGCCCGGCTGGCGCGCGAGGTGCAGCAACTGCACGCATCGGCGCGCATGTTGAGTGAGGACGACGCCAAGAAGAGCGGCGCGCGCGACACGGTGCAAAAGCTGGCCGAGGCGCGCGCCGAGCGCCAGGATGCCGACGCGCGCAAGCTGCTGGCGCAGTGGCCCACCATGCAAAAGGCCTACGCCGGCGACGAGTACGTGGTGAAAATCCGCGACAAGGAAATCCGCACCGCGCTCACCACCAAGTCGCTCTCGGGCACCGTCATCCGCAAGGTGGTGCTGCCCACCTTCGAGGACCACGGCGAAATTCTGAAATGGCTGATGCTGGACAACGTGCCCGGCAGCTACCCCTACACCGCCGGCACCTTCGCCTTCAAGCGCGAGGGCGAAGACCCCACGCGCATGTTCGCCGGCGAGGGCGATGCCTTTCGCACCAACCGCCGCTTCAAGCTGGTCTCCGAGGGCATGCCGGCCAAGCGCCTGTCCACCGCCTTCGACTCGGTCACGCTGTACGGCGCCAACCCCGACCCGCGGCCCGACATTTACGGCAAGGTCGGCAACTCGGGCGTGTCGATCGCCACGGTGGACGACATCAAGGTGCTGTACGACGGCTTTGATCTGTGCAGCCCGACGACCTCGGTGTCGATGACCATCAACGGCCCAGCGCCCACCATTCTGGCGATGTTCATGAACGCCGCCATCGACCAGAACCTGGCCAAGTTCAAAGCCGACAACGGCCGCGAGCCGACCGACACCGAGGCGGCAAAGATCCGCGAATGGGTGCTGGCCAACGTGCGCGGCACGGTGCAGGCCGACATCCTGAAGGAAGACCAGGGGCAAAACACCTGCATCTTCTCGACCGAGTTCAGCCTGAAGGTGATGGGCGACATCGCGCAATATTTTGTGCACCACAACGTGCGCAATTTCTACTCGGTCAGCATCAGCGGCTATCACATTGCCGAGGCCGGCGCCAACCCGATCAGCCAGCTCGCCTTCACCCTGTCCAACGGCTTCACGCTGGTCGAGGCGTATCTCGCGCGCGGCATGCACATCGACGACTTCGCGCCCAACCTGAGCTTCTTCTTCAGCAATGGCATGGACCCTGAGTACACCGTGATGGGCCGCGTGGCGCGCCGCATCTGGGCCGTGGCCATGAAGGAAAAATACGGCGCCAACGAGCGCAGCCAAAAGCTGAAATACCACATCCAGACCAGCGGCCGCAGCCTGCACGCGCAGGAGATCGCCTTCAACGACATCCGCACCACGCTGCAGGCACTGATCGCCATCTACGACAACTGCAACAGCCTGCACACCAACGCGTACGACGAGGCCATCACCACGCCGACCGAAGAGAGCGTGCGCCGGGCGATGGCGATCCAGCTCATTATCAACCGCGAATGGGGCCTGGCCAAGAACGAGAATCCCAACCAGGGCGCCTTCATCATCGAGCAGCTGACCGAGCTGGTCGAGGAGGCCGTGCTATCGGAATTCGAGCGCATCAGCGAGCGTGGTGGCGTGCTGGGCGCCATGGAGACGGGCTACCAGCGCGGCATGATCCAGGAAGAAAGCATGTACTACGAGATGCTGAAGAACTCGGGCGAGTACCCCATCATCGGCGTCAACACCTTCCGCAACCCGCACGGCGAGCCCGTGCCCGAGCACATCGAGCTGGCGCGCTCGACCGAGGAAGAAAAGCAGAGCCAGCTCACGCGCCTGGCGGACTTCCACCAGCGCCACGCCGCCGAAGCGCCCGCCATGCTGGCGCGCCTGCAGCAGGCGGTGATCGCCAACGCCAACGTGTTCGAGGTGCTGATGGACGCGGTGCGCTGCTGCTCGCTGGGGCAGATCACGAACGCGCTGTTCGAGGTGGGCGGGCAGTATCGGCGCAGCATGTGAGAGACGGGCGGCCGAACCGCCCGGTGCTGGCGCGCGGCCTCGAGCTACTCGAGCTGCGCACCGTGATCCCAGAACCCTCGATGGGGTGCGGCGGCCTCGTCCTCCAGCAGCGGACCCAGCACGGCGACCGCCCGCTGCCCGCGAGCGAAGACCTCGCGGCAGGGCAGGGAAAAAGTCGGGTTTTCCGGATGGTCGCCGGTCAGGCCCAGCAGCGCGTGTTCGGACAGGGCATACACGACGCGCCCGATGCCCGTCCAGTACACCGCGCCGGCACACATGCAACAGGGCTCGGCACTGGTGTAGAGCGTTGCACGCGCCAGCTGCTGCGGGGCGCGCAGGCGGGCCGCCTTGGCCGCTGCCACCAGCTCGGCATGCTGCGTCGGATCGCCCTCGGGCGGCATCGAGTTGTTGCCCGCCTCGCTGATGACGTTGCCGTGCTCATCGGCCACCAGGGCCGCGAAGGGATGGCGTCCGCGCGCCCTGGATTGCTCCGACAGGGCAATCGTTCGGCGCAGCAGGGCCAAGTCCTGCTCCGTGGGCAACTGGGAGGCTTGAGCGGCAATGGGCGGCATCGTCGGGATCCTTCAAAGACACCTTGAGCGGCAAGGCGACCACCCGAGAATACGGCACGCCACGCCTGAAACCGGCGTGGATCGACACACGAGCTGCGCGGTCACCGTCAATCGCCACAGTGCAACCCAGCTTGCTGACGAACGCCGCGTGATGGTGCACACTCAAGCGACGCCGCTGTCCTTGCCGGCAAACGACTTGGGCGACGCGCGGCCATCACACCAAGGAGACAGAGCATGAGCAACGCCACGCCCTCACCATCAGCCACCGCCTTCCGCGCCGCGCGCGATCACCTGCTGACGCACCGCGAGCAGCAGGCCAAGCTGGGCGCCAGCTTTCGCTGGCCCCGATTGACGCAGTTCAACTGGGCGCTCGACCACTTCGACCGCCTGGCGCGCGAGGACGGCAATGCGCCGGCGCTGTGGATCGTGAACGAGGGCGCGGGCGAGCAGAAGATCAGCTACGCGCAAATGGCCACACGCTCCAACCAGGTGGCCAACTGGCTGCGCGGGCTGGGCGTGCGCCGCGGCGATCGCGTGCTGCTGATGCTGGGCAACGAGGTGCCGCTGTGGGAGACCATGCTGGCGGCCTTCAAGCTGGGCGCGGTGGTCATCCCGGCGTCGTCGCTGCTGACGCCCGAGGACCTGCGCGATCGCATCGAGCGCGGGCACGTGCGCCACGTCGTCGCGGGCGAGGTGCACCAGGAAAAGTTCGCGCAGGTACCCGGCGACTACACCCGCATTGGCGTCGGAAAGCCGCAGCCGGGCTGGACGGCGTTCGAGGGCGGCCGCAGCGGCAGCGAGGCCTTCACGCCCGATGGCCCCACCCAAGCCACCGACCCGCTGCTGCTGTACTTCACCTCGGGCACCACGTCCAAGCCCAAGCTGGTGCTGCACACGCACCAGAGCTACCCGGTGGGGCACCTGTCCACCATGTACTGGATCGGCCTGAAGCCGGGCGATATCCACATGAACATCTCCTCGCCGGGCTGGGCCAAGCACGCCTGGAGCTGCTTTTTCGCGCCCTGGAACGCGGGGGCCTGCATCTTCATGCACAACGTGGCGCGCTTTGCCGCGCAGCCGCTTTTGGAGACCCTGGCGCGCTGCCACGTGGACACGCTGTGCGCGCCGCCCACGGTGTGGCGCATGCTGATTCAGGAGGGCCTGGCGGCCTGGCGCGGCAAGCTGGCCCTGCGCGAGGTGATCGGCGCGGGCGAGCCGCTCAACCCCGAGATCATCGAGCAGATCAAGGCCAGTTGGGGCCTGACCCTGCGCGACGGCTATGGCCAGACGGAAACCACGGCCATCGTCGGCAACGCGCCGGGCCTGGCGGTCAAGCCGGGATCGATGGGGCTGCCCATGCCGGGCTACCGCTTGGCGCTGCTCGACGTGAACGGCGAGGAAGCCGACGAGGGCGAGGTCTGCCTCAGGCTCGACGATCGGCCGGGCGACGCGCCCGGCGGCCACCCGGGCACCGGCCGCCCGCTGGGCCTGATGGCCGGCTACGAGGACAGCCCCGAGCGCACGGCCGAGGTGATGCACGGCGGTGTGTACCGCACGGGCGACGTGGCGCAGCGCGATGCCGACGGCTACTACACCTTCGTCGGCCGCGCCGACGACGTGTTCAAGGCCAGCGACTACCGCATCAGCCCGTTCGAGCTGGAAAGCGCGCTGATCGAGCACGCGGCCGTGGTCGAGGTGGCTGTGGTGCCCAGCCCCGACCCGGTGCGGCTGGCCGTGCCCAAGGCCTTCATCATCCTCGCGCAGGGCAGTGCCGCCGACCGGGCGATGGCGCTCGACATCCTGGCCTTTGCGCGCCAGGCGCTGGCGCCCTACAAGCGCGTGCGCCGCATCGAGTTCGTCACCGAGTTGCCCAAGACCATCTCGGGCAAGATCCGCCGCGTGGAGCTGCGCCAGACCGAGGCCAGCCGGCGCGAGCGCGGCGAAAAGGATGCGCACGAGTACTTCGAGGACGACTTTCCCGATCTCAAAACGTAAGCAAGCGCTGACCTTCGGGTTTGCCCGCGGGACGGCCCACCCGAGCCCGTGAAAAATAGCCCGCAGCGACGCCCCTGGCGCCGCTGTCCCGTATTTTTGTTCGCGAGGAGAGACTGATGGCCCAACCCACCCCCAAATTGCTGCTGGCCAGCCTGGCCCTGGCCGTGCTGGCTGCGTGCAGCACCCCGCCCGCGGCCCCGCCGCCCGCCGCCGCCCCGGTCGCGGTCGCGCCGGCTGCTGCGCCGGCCCCGGCGGCCGCGCCCACGGCAGCCGCCCAGGCCGCCGCCGCGGCCTACGACTTCGACATGGACGTGTTCCACCCCGTGGTGGCACGCCATGGCATGGTGGCCACCGAGCAGGAACTGGCGTCCCGGATTGGCCTGGACGTGCTCAAGTCCGGTGGCAACGCGGTGGACGCCGCCGTGGCCATCGGCTTTGCGCTGGCCGTGGCCCTGCCCAACGCGGGCAACGTGGGTGGCGGCGGCTTCATGATGGTGTATGACGCCAAGACCGCCAAGACCGTGGCGGTGGACTTTCGCGAAGTGGGCCCGGCGGCGGCCAGCCGCGACATGTACCTGGACGCCAGCGGCAAGGTCATCGACGGCAAGTCGCTCTACACCCACTACGCCATCGGCGTGCCCGGCACCGTGGCCGGCATGACGCACGCGCTGCAAAAGTGGGGCACACAGCCGCTGGGCAAGCTGCTGCACCCCAGCATCGAGCTGGCCGAAAAGGGCTATCCCGTCAGCGAAACGCTGGCCAAGGTGCTGCAGCAAGAGACCAAGAACATGGGCAAGTGGCCCGCCACCAAGGCCATCTACTGGCGCAACGGCGCCCCGCTGAAGGCGGGCGACAGGCTGGTGCAAAAAGACCTGGGCCATTCGCTGCGCCTGATCGCCCGCGACGGCGCCAGGGCCTTCTACGAGGGTGAGATCGCCCACAAGATCGCCGCCGACATGGCCAAGAACGGCAACCCGATGACGCTGCAGGACCTGAAGAACTACAAGGTGGTCGAGCGCGAGCCGGTGCGCGGCACCTACCGCGGCTACGAGATCGTCACCATGCCCCCGCCCTCCTCGGGCGGCGCGCACCTGGTGCAAATCCTCAACATCATGGAGCGTTGGCCCATCAAGGACTGGGGCCTGAACAGCGCCAACACGGTGCACCACATGGCCGAGGCCATGAAGCTGGCCTATGCCGACCGCGCCGAATACCTGGGCGACCCGGGCTTCGTCAAGATCCCACTCAAGGGCCTGACCAGCAAGAAATACGCCGACGCGCTGGCCGCGCAGATCAGCGCCGACAAGGCCCGCAGCGCCAAGGAGATTCGCGCCGGCAAGCCCCAGCCGTATGAGAGCGACCAGACCACGCACTACTCGGTGGTGGACAAGGCCGGCAACATGGTGGCCGTCACCTACACGCTCAACACCAACTTCGGCAGCGGCATCGTGGCGCCGGGCACCGGCATCATGCTCAACAACGAGATGGACGATTTCTCGGCCAAGCCCGGCGTGCCCAACGCCTATGGCGTGATCGGCGGCGATGCCAACGCCGTGGCCGCCGGCAAGCGCCCGCTGTCGTCCATGACGCCCACCTTCGTGCTGAAGGACGGCAAGCCCTGGCTGGTCACCGGCAGCCCCGGCGGGCCGCGCATCATCACCACCGTGCTGGAGCAGATCGTCAATGGCATCGACTTCGGCATGAACCCGGCCGAGGCGGCGTCGCAACTGCGCTTTCACCACCAGTGGACGCCCGACGAGCTGCGCGTTGAAAAGGGCTTCTCGCCCGACACCATCAAGCTGCTGAGGGACAAGGGCCAGAACGTGGTCATCAAGCCCACCATGGGCCGCACCCAGACCATCCAGGTGCAGGGCCAAGAGCTGTGGGGCTACTCCGACCCGCGCAACCCCGACGGCAAGACGCTGGGGTATTGAGCGCCCGAGCGCCGCGCGCCGCCCATGCAGGCCCGCCGCCCGGCGGGCTTTTTCATGGGCGCGCTATTCCTCCGGCCGCAGCCACAGCCAGATGCACATGCCCAGCAGGAACAGCGGCACGACGATGCGCACCCACGGCGCCACCGTGCCAAAGAGCTGCAACACCCCGGCGCTCGCCGCCATCATCACCGTGGCAAACCACTTGGCCCCGCGCCCGATGGCGCCGCGCTCGCGCCAGCGCTGCACCGGCGGGCCAAAGCGCGGGTGGCGCAAGAGCCAGGCCTCGAACGCCGGCCAGCCCTTGCCTGCCGCCCAGGCCGACAGCAGCAAAAAGGGCACCGTCGGCAGCACCGGCAAAAACGCGCCCACCACCCCCAGCCCGAAGGCCAGCACGGCCAGCAGACGCCACAGCGCCATCACCACGCGCTGGTGGTGGCGCCGACGCGGTGGTGCGGCAGGGACAGCGGTTTCTGGCATCAAATCAGGGGCTTGCGCTTGCCTGATATGCGCAAGCAGCTATCAAATCAGGAATAGACGATCCGGCTTTCATCATAGCCAGGCGCGCCGACCGCGCCTTGACCCGTGTCATCAAAATACCTTGTCCGCCATGGACAATAGGGCGATGGAATCGCACCCGCCCTTCATCGCCCCCACCGCTTTCAACGACGCCGCCGCCGCACTGGCGCGCGCGCAAGAGATCTACCAGGCCGGCCTGGCGCACCTGCGCACGCAGTTGCAGTCCTTCATGGCTTTGCCCAAGCCACCGGCGGCCGCGCTGGCGCACGTGCGCGCCTGCTACCCCTTCGTGCGCCTGCGCACCATGCACACCACGCACCCCGACACGCGCCTGGCCTATGGCTTCGTGGCGCACGCCGGCAATTACGAAACCACGCTGACGCGGCCCGACCTGTTTGCCGACTACTACCTGGAGCAGTTCGGCCTGCTGCTGGCCAGCCACGACGCGCCGCTGGAAGTGGGCATCAGCAACCAGCCGATCCCCCTGCCCTTCAGCTTTGGCGACGGCGAATACTTCGACGGCGGCCTGGCGCCCTGGCAGCGCGCCATGCTGGGCGAGGTGTTCGACCTGCCCGACCTGATGGCCATGGACGACCGCATCGCCAACGGCACGCAGCTGCCGCGCGCGGGCGAGCCGCTGCCGCTGGCGCTGTTCACCGCCCCGCGCGTGGACTATTCGCTGCAGCGCTTGCGCCACTACACCGGCACCTCGCCCGAGCACTTCCAGAACTTCGTGCTGTTCACCAACTACCAGTTCTACATCGACGAGTTCATCGCCCTGGGCGAGGCCGAGATGCGCAAGGCGGACAGCCCTTACAGCGCCTTCGTGCAGCCCGGCAACGTCGTCACGCGCCGCGCCGGCCTGCCCGCGCAGGCGGGCGACGACCGGGGCCAGGCTCCCGCGCGCCTGCCGCAGATGCCCGCCTACCACCTGATGCGGGGCGACCGCAGCGGCATCACCATGGTCAACATCGGCGTGGGCCCCAGCAACGCCAAGAACATCACCGACCACGTGGCCGTGCTGCGCCCGCACGCCTGGATCATGCTGGGCCACTGCGCCGGCCTGCGCAACCGCCAGCAACTGGGCGACTACGTGCTGGCCCACGGCTACGTGCGCGAGGACCACGTGCTGGACGAAGAGCTGCCCCTGTGGATCCCGGTGCCCGCGCTGGCCGAGGTGCAGATCGCCCTGCAGGACGCGGTGGCCGAGATCACCCAACTGCAGGGCGCCGACCTGAAGCGCATCCTGCGCACCGGCACCGTGGCCACCACCGACAACCGCAACTGGGAGCTTTTGGGCGCGGGCGCGCCGCAGCAGCGCTTTTCGCAGTCGCGCGCCGTCGCGCTCGACATGGAAAGCGCGACCATTGCCGCCAACGGTTTTCGCTTTCGCGTGCCCTACGGCACCTTGCTGTGCGTGAGCGACAAGCCGCTGCACGGCGAGATCAAGCTGCCCGGCATGGCCAACCACTTCTACCGCGAACGCGTGAACCAGCACCTGAAGATCGGCATCCGCGCGCTCGAGCGCCTGAGCGAGAACGGGCTGGACCGACTGCACAGCCGCAAGCTGCGCAGCTTTGCGGAGGTGGCGTTTCAGTGAGTTCGAGTCAAAGTATTACAATCGACGATCGAGTAATACAGACGGAACAAACCATGAGCACCATCACCATAAAAGGCCAGGTTACCGTGCCCAAGCCCATCCGCGATGCTCTGGGCTTGACTCCGGGCTCGCAGGTTGACTTTGCGCTGAACGAGCACGATCAGGTGGTGCTTCGGCGCGCCCAACCGGTGCGCAAACGTGCCAAGACCGACCGGTTCGAGGCTGCGCGCGGCAAGGCCGACATTCGCTGGCGCACCGATGAATTGATGGCCTTGCTGCGCGAAGGCTGATCGCACGGTCATGCTGGTTGACACCAACGTCCTGCTCGACGTGCTGCAGGACGACCCGGCTTGGGTTGACTGGTCGCTGCGCCAGTTGCGCGCCCAGTCACAACTGCACCGGCTGGCGATCAACCCTGTGATCTACGCCGAATTGGCGCTTGGGTTTTCGGCGCTCGAGGCCCTCGACGCAGCACTGGAAGACTTGGGGCTGCCGTTGCTGGAAGTGCCAAGGCCGGCGCTTTTCTTGGCAGGCAAGGCCTTCGCCGAATATCGACGCCGCGGCGGCACCAAGTCGGGGGTGCTGAGCGACTTCTTCATCGGCGCTCATGCCGCCGTGGCGCGCCTGCCGATTCTGACGCGCGATACTGCGCGCTACCGCAGTTACTTTCCAAGCGTGCGGCTCGTCGCACCGAGCGACGGTTGAAGTGAATCAGTACTTCGGCGCAAAGGCGCGGATCGCCGCCTTCGCCACATCATCCAGCGCAAAACCCTTGCCGTGCGCCGCCGCCAGCTCGGCGCAGCGCGCCTCGAAGGCCGGGATGCCCTGCCCGTAGATGAACTGCATGGCCCCGCCCGTCCAGGCCGGAAAGCCGATGCCGAAGATGGAGCCGATGTTGGCGTCGTGCACGCTGGTGAGCACGCCTTCGGCCAGGCAGCGCGCGGTTTCAACCGACTGGCGGTAGAGCAGGCGGTCCTGGATGTCGCGCGCGTTCCAGGCCGCGCTGGGCTTTTCAAACAACGACTTCAGCTCGGGCCACAGGTGCTTCCTGGCCCCTTGCGGGTAGTCGTAGAAGCCGCCGCCGGCCGCACGTCCGTTGCGCCCCAGTTCCTTCACCATGCGCTCGACCAGCAGCTCGCCGGGCGTGGCCTCATACGTCTTGCCCTCGGCCTTGTAGTCGGCGCGGGTCTGATCCATCACGTGCACCGACAGCGACAGCGCCGTTTCGTCCAGCACCGCCAGCGGGCCCACGGGCAGGCCGGCCTGCACGGCGGCGTTCTCGATCACGGCGGCCGGAATGCCCTCGCCCAGCATGGCCGCGCCTTCCATCACGTAGGTGCCGAAGGTGCGGCTGGTGTAGAAGCCCCGCGAATCGTTGACGACGATGGGCAGCTTGCCCAGGGCCAGCACGTAGTCGAAGGCGCGGGCGACGGTTTCGTCATCCGTCTGTTTGCCGCGGATGATCTCGACCAGCTTCATCTTGTCCACGGGGCTGAAGAAGTGAATGCCGACGAACTTGGCCGCCGCCTTGCTGGCCTGCGCCAGGCCGCTGATGGGCAGGGTGCTGGTGTTGCTGGCGAAGAAGCCCCCTTGGGCCAGCATGGGCTCGGCCTCTTGCGTGACCTTGGCTTTCAAGTCGCGCTGCTCGAACACGGCTTCGATGATGAGATCGCAGCCCTTCAGGTCCGTCGCATCGGCCGTGGGCGTGATGCGTGCCAGCAGCGCCTGCTGATCGACCGGGCTCATGCGCCCCTTGTCCACGCGCTTTTGCGTGAGCTTGGCGCTGTAGCCCTTGCCCTGCACGGCCTTCTCGGTGGATACGTCCTTCAGCACCGTGGCGATGCCGCGGCTGGCCTGCGCATACGCAATGCCCGCGCCCATCATGCCGGCGCCCAGAATGCCGACCTTGGCGGGCTTGAAACGCGGCACGTCCCTGGGGCGCGACTGGCCGCTCTTGATGGCGTTCAGGTTGAAGAAGAAGGTGTTGATCATGTTGCGCGCCACCGGGCCGGCCATCAGGCTGGCCAGATACCGGCTTTCGATGCGCGTGGCGGTGTCGTAGTCCACCTGCGCGCCTTCGACCATGGCCGAGAGTGCCGCCTCGGGCGCGGGGTAGTTGCCGTGCGTCTTGGCCGTCAGCATGGCGGGCGCGACGACCAGGCCGCCCGCGATCTTGGGATTGGCCGGCGTGCCACCCGGAATCTTGTAGCCCTTGACGTCCCAGGGCTGCTGCGCCTGCGGGTTGGCGGCGATCCAGGCCAGGGCCCGCGCGCGCAACTCGCCATCGCTGGCCACCAGTTCATGCACCAGGCCCAGTTCGTGCCCCTGGCGCGGGTTGAACAGCTGGCTTTCCATGATGAACGGCTGCGCGCCCATCAGGCCCAGCAGGCGCGTCATCTTGGTGATGCCGGTGGCGCCGGGGATCAGGCCCAGGGTCAGCTCAGGCAGGCCGAACTGGGTCTTGGCATCATCGACGGCGATGCGGTGGTGCGCAGCCAGGGCCACTTCCCAACCGCCGCCCAACGCGCTGCCGTTCAGGCACGCGACCACCGGAATGCCCAGCGTCTCCAGCGTGCGAAAGGCGTGCTTGAGGCGCTCGATCTCGGCGAACAGCGCGGGCGCATCGGCGCCGGTCAGGCGCATCACGCTTTTCAGGTCGGCGCCGGCAAAAAAGGTCTTCTTGGCCGAGGCCAGGATCACACCCTTGAGCTGATCCTTCTGGGCAGCGATCTGCTCCACGGCGGCGGCGATGTCGGCCTGCCACGCGGCGCACATGGTGTTGACGGGCGAGCCCGGCTCGTCGAAGGTGATGGTGGCGATGCCATCGGCCCGTTCGCAACGCAGCGTTTGAAATGTCATGATTCTATTGATTTGATAGCTGTTCGCGCTTGCCCAACAAGCGCCAGAGCATGATTTGAATAAAAAATCAAACAGCCGAACGCAGAGAACGCAAAGGATTCGCAGAGGGCGCAGAAGAACAGCCCAAAATTTTTATGGTTTTTTTTGCGTCCTCTGCGAAATCTCTGCGTCCTCTGCGTTTGGCTGTTCGGCTGTTCGGCTGTTCGGCTGTTCGGGCCTCACAAACGCTCGACAATCGTGGCAATGCCCATGCCACCACCCACGCAAAGAGTCGCCAGGCCATAGCGCAAACCACGGCGGTGCAGCTCATCGATCAGCGTGCCCAGAATCATCGCGCCGGTCGCGCCCAGCGGGTGGCCCATGGCAATGGCGCCGCCGTTGACGTTGACCTTCTCGTGCGGCACCTTGAGGTCCTTCATGAACTTCATGGGCACGGCGGCAAAGGCTTCGTTGACCTCGAACAAATCGATCTGCTCGATCGTCAAGCCGGCCTTGGCCAGCGCTTTTTGCGTGGCGGGCATGGGGCCCGTGAGCATGATGGTCGGGTCGGCCCCCGACAGCGCGGTGGCGACGATGCGCGCGCGGGGTTTGAGGCCATGCGCCTTGGCGGCGGCCTCGCTGCCGATCAGCACGGCGGCCGCGCCATCGACGATGCCCGACGAGTTGCCCGCGTGGTGCACGTGGACGATGCGCTCGACCTGCGGGTAGCGCTCTTGCGCCACGGCGTCGAAGCCCATGGCGCCCAGTTGCTCGAAGGAGGCCTTCAGGCCCGCCAGCGCCTCCACCGTGGTGCGCGGCTTGATGAACTCGTCCTCATCCAGAAGGGTCTGACCGAGGAAGTCCTGCACCGGCACGATCGAGCCTTTGAAGTGGCCGGCCGCGCGCGCCGCTGCCGCGCGCTGCTGCGAGGTGACGGCAAAGGCGTCCACGTCGTCGCGGCTGAAGCCTTCCAGCGTGGCGATCAGGTCGGCGCCGATGCCCTGCGGCACAAACGCCGTCTTGAGGTTGGTGGCCGGGTCCTGCGCCCAGGCGCCGCCGTCGCTGCCGATGGGCACGCGGCTCATGCTCTCCACGCCGCCGGCCACCACCAAATCCTCCCAGCCCGAGCGCACCTTTTGCGCCGCCAGGTTGACGGCCTCCAGGCCCGAGGCGCAAAAGCGGTTGATCTGCACGCCCGCGCAGCGCCAGTCCCAGCCGGCCTTCAGCGCCGCCACCTTGGCAATGACGGAGCCCTGCTCGCCGATGGGCGAGACCACGCCCATCACCACGTCATCGACGGCCGCGGTGTCGAAGCCGTGGCGCGTGCGCAAGGCCTCCAGCGTGCCGGCCAGCAAGTCCACGGGCTTGACCTCGTGCAGGCTGCCGTCCTTCTTGCCCTTGCCGCGCGGCGTGCGCACGGCGTCGAACACATAGGCTTCGGTCATCGGGAAACTCCTGAGTGGGAATGCGGATGAAAACTGGCAGTATAGACATTTAACCAAGCAAATGCTCGATTAAATTGAAACCGCCCCCCATGAGCGGCCACCGGATGAATGCACTGTCATCCGGCTTCGTCAAAGCGTCCGTGGCGCCCCGCCCCGCCGGCAAAGCGCGCCGCGCCAGCCAGCGCGTCGCCCAGGCAGGGCTTGCCGGCATCCCACTCGCGCCGCAAGGCCTGGGGCAGCGGCCAGTCCCATTGGGTGAGCACGCTCAGGCGGTCGGCGCGCAGCGTGGCCTGCGGAAAGTCGGCCAGCTGGCGCGCCAGCGCGATGGCCGCAGCGCGCGCCGTTCCGGTGGGCACCACGCGGTTGGCCAGGCCCATGGCCAGGGCTTCGTCGGCATCCACGCGGCGCCCGGTCAGGATCAAATCCAGCGCGCGGCTTTGGCCGATCAGGCGCGGCAGGCGCACCGTGCCGCCATCGATCAGCGGCACGCCAAAGCGCCGGCAAAAGATGCCGAAGTAGGCGTCCTGCTCCATCACCCGCAGGTCGCACCACAGCGCCAGCTCGGTGCCGCCGGCCACGGCCGCGCCGCTGACGGCGCCGATCACCGGCTTGGACAAGAGCAGCCGCGACGGGCCCATGGGGCCGCGCGGCAACGCGTCGGCGGCGTCGAAGTCCAGGTCGGCCTGAATCTGGCGCACCTGCTCGGCGGCGTCGGGCGCCATGCGCGCGCCCGACTTCAAGTCCCAGCCGGCGCAAAAGTGGCCGTGCGCGCCGTGCAGCACGGCCACGCGCGCCCGCGCATCGGCTTCGAAGCCGACGAACGCGGCGTGCAAGGCGCGCGCGGTGTCGGCTTCCACGGCATTGCGCACGTCGGGACGGTCCAGCGTGACCACGGTCACGGCGTCCAGGTGTTCGATCCGGATGGAGGGGGCAGGCTTGGTCATGGGCGGGTCGTCGGTCGGGTTGCTAAGGGTTTGCCGGGGATGCGCCGGGCCGGCAACGCCCTTAGAGTCTGACGAATTTTTTCAACGCGCAGCATTGGGGATAGCGTGCAGTTCATCCAACTGGTGATCAGCGGCGTGGCGCAGGGGTGCATCTACGGTCTGATCGCCCTCGGCTTCGTGCTGATCTACAAGGCCACCGAAACCGTCAGTTTTGCCCAGGGCGAGCTGATGATGCTGGGCGCCTTTCTGGGCCTGGCGGGCATGAGCATGCTGGGCTTTCCGTTCTGGCTGGCGGTGCTCGCCAGCATCCTCGCCATGGGCCTGTTCGGCGTGCTGCTGGAGCGCGTGGTGATCCGCCCGATCCTGGGCCAGCCGGCGTTTTCCATCGTCATGCTGACCATCGGCATCGGCTACGTGGCGCGCGGCGCCATCACCATGATCCCCGGCATCGGCACCGAGACCCACACCCTGCCCGTGCCCTACAAGGACCAGGTCTGGAACCTGGGCGCGCTGGTGCTGAGCGCCGAGCAGGTGGTGGTGATCATCGTCACCGGTGTGTTGTGCATGGGGCTGTTCGCCATGTTCCGCTACACCCGCCTGGGCATCGCCATGCAGGCGGCGTCGCAAAACCAGCTGGCGGCGTACTACATGGGCATTCCGGTCAAGCGCCTGAACGGCCTGGT
This sequence comes from Pseudomonadota bacterium, assembly GCA_018241325.1. Taxonomy (GTDB): domain Bacteria; phylum Pseudomonadota; class Gammaproteobacteria; order Burkholderiales; family Burkholderiaceae_C; genus Ottowia. The sequence goes on from JAFEEB010000003.1 coordinate 44,962, forward strand.
ATGGGGCCTGGCCGCCGCGGTGGCCGCCATCGCGGGCCTGCTGCTGGCGCCCATCACCTTCGTGCACGCCAACATGGGCTTCATCGGCCTGAAGGCCTTTCCGGCGGCGGTGGTGGGCGGCTTCGGCAGCCTGCCCGGCGCCATCGTCGGCGGCCTGGTCATCGGCATCGTCGAGTCGCTGTCGGGCTTTTATCTGCCCGAGGGCTTCAAGGACATCGCCGCCTACATCGTGGTGCTCATCATGCTGATGGTCAAGCCCAACGGCCTGTTCGGCGAGAAGCTCAGAAAAAAAGTTTGACCGCCCACCATGCGCTTCATCTTCAAAACCAGTTACGAGCAGGACATCCGCCTGGCCCGGCACGGCGGGCAGGTGTTCTGGTATGGCCTGCTGGCGCTGGCCCTGATCGCCGCGCCCTTCGCGCTGCCCGAATATTGGCTGGCGCAGCTCACCTTCGTGCTGATCTACGGCATTGCCGGCCTGGGGCTGATGCTGCTGGCCGGCTTCACGGGGCAGTTCTCGCTCGGACATGCGGCCTTTCTGGGCGTGGGCGCCTACACGCAGGCGGTGCTGACCAACGCCGGCTGGCCCTTTCCGCTGGCCATGGCCTGCGCCGCCGCGCTGGCGGCCATCGTGGGCGTGGTGGTGGGCCTGCCGGCGCTGCGCGTCAAGGGCATCTACCTGGGCATCGCCACGCTGGCCTTCGGCTTCATCGTCGAAGAGGGCTTTGCCCGCTGGGAAAGCGTGACCGGCGGCAACGCCGGCCTGTCGGTGCAGGCGCCGGCCCTCTTCGGCTGGCCCATCGACTCCAGCGCGGGGTTTTACGCCATCTGCCTGGTCACCGCCGTGCTGGCCACGCTGGGCATCGCCAACCTGCTGCGCGCGCCCACGGGACGCGCCTTCGTGGCCATCCGCGATTCGGAGATCTCGGCGCAGAGCATGGGCATCAACCTCGCGCGCTACAAGACGCTGTCGTTCGCCCTGTCGGCCGCGCTGGCGGGCGTGGCCGGCGCGCTGTATGCGCACAAGCTGCAATTTCTCTCGCCTGACCAGTTCAACATCCTGCAGTCGATCGACCTGCTGCTGCTCGTCGTCATCGGCGGCCTGGGCTCGATCCATGGCGCCTTTCTGGGGGCCGCATTCCTGATCGCGATGCCGCAGCTCATATCCTTGTCCAAGGACTGGCTGCCCGACGCCATCGGCCAGGCCCCCGGCCTGCAGGCGGTGGTGTACGGCGGGGTGCTGATCGCCTTCGTGCTGTTCGAACCGCTGGGCATGTACGGACGCTGGCTGAAGATGCGCACCTGGCTGCAGATGTTTCCGTTCTACCAGCGGGGCATGTTCAAGCGGCAGAAGAGTTTCCAGAAATCGGATCGCTTGAAATGAACAGGGAAATCCTTCTTTCCGCCCGATCGGTATTCCAGCCGAGGCCGAGGGCAGCGATGGCCCGTGTGGGCTTTGGGCTCCCCTCTGGCCGTGCCGAGAAGCGCAGCGAAGGGACACGGCCAGCGGGTGCCAGCAGAAATCACTGCCGATCGGACAACAGCGAACGAATCCACCGCCCAGCCCCTCACCCCAGCCCTCTCCCCAAAGGGGCGAGGGAGCAACACCGAAAAGGGCGCCACCCATGACCGACGTCCTGCTCTCCGCCAAAAACCTCAGCGTGCGCTTCGGCGGCGTGCTGGCCGTGAACGACGTCAGCTTCGACGTGCGCCGCGGCGAGGTGTTCACCCTGATCGGGCCCAACGGCGCCGGCAAGACCACGGTGTTCAACCTGATCAGCCGCTTCTACCAGCCCACGCAGGGCCGCATCGACTACGCCGGAGCGCAGGGCATGGTCAAGCTGACCGAGCAGCCACCGCACCAGGTGGCCTCGCTGGGCATTGCGCGCACCTTTCAGAACATCGAGCTGTTCGAGCACGCCAGCGTGCTGCACAACCTGCTGGTGGGCCGGCACACGCACCGGCAGACGGGCTTCTGGAGCCAGTTGCTGTTCACCCCCGCCACACGCGCGGCCGAGTTGCAGGGGCGCGAGAGCGTGGAGCGCGTGATCGAGTTGCTGGACTTGCAGCGCTATCGCGACACCCTGGTGGCCGGCCTGCCTTATGGCGTGCGCAAGGTGGTCGAGCTGGCGCGCGCGCTGTGCGCCGAGCCGCGCCTGCTGCTGCTGGACGAACCCTCGTCGGGCCTGAACGTGGAGGAAACGGATGACATGGCCTTCTGGATCCAGGACATCGTGCACGAGCTGGGCGTCACCGTGCTGATGGTGGAGCACGACATGGGCCTGGTCTCGCGCGTGTCCGACCGCGTGCTGGCCATGAACCAGGGCCAGATGCTGGCCATGGGCACGCCCGCCGAGGTGCAGGCCGATGCCAAAGTGGCCGAGGCCTACCTGGGATCGATCGAGGACGTGTCCTCCCTGCGGAGGGTGGAATGAAACACCCCCAGTCTCCACTCGCTTCGCGATGTTCCGCCCACCCCCTCAAGGGGGCATCGCCCCTGGCCGGGGAAACCCCGGCCACGGCGATCGCTGGCCTGGCCTGCTCCGCGGCCATTCGGCTCTTTGCGTTTCATGCCTTGCGGGTGGCGCGCGACGCCATGGATTACTGACATGAGCAACATCGTCCTTCAACTGGCCAACGTCGAAAGCGCCTACGGCCCCATCAAGGCCATCCGCGGCGTCAGCCTGCAGGTGCAGCAGGGCCGCATCGCCACCGTGCTGGGCAGCAACGGCGCGGGCAAGACCACCATCTTGAAAACCATCTCCGGCATCATCGACCCGCGCAAGGGCAGCGTGCATTTCAAGAGCACGGACATCACCGCCAGGGACCCGGCCTTCATCGTGCAGCAGGGCCTGATGCACGTGCCCGAGGGGCGCGAGGTGTTTCCTCTGCTGTCCGTGCACGACAACCTGCTGATGGGCGCCTACACCCGCCGTGACCGCGACGGCGTGGCGCGCGACATGGAGCAGGTCTATGCCTACTTCCCCATCCTCAAGGAGCGCAGTGCGCAGGACGCGGGCCTCCTGTCGGGCGGCCAGCAGCAGATGCTGGCCATCAGCCGCGCGCTGATGGCCAGCCCCGAGCTCATCCTGCTGGACGAGCCCAGCCTGGGCCTGTCTCCCAAGCTGACCAAGGAAATTTTCGAGATCGTGGTGCGCATCAACCGCGAGCGCGGCACCACCATCTTGCTGGTGGAGCAAAACGCCAACATGGCGCTGAACGCCGCCGACGACGGCTACGTGCTGGAGAACGGCCGCATCGTGATGGAAGACACCTGCGCCCACCTGCGCGAGAAGGAGGACATCAAGGAGTTCTACCTGGGCATGAAGGAGTCCGGCGTGCGCGGCGAGCGGCGCTGGAAGAAGAAGAAAACTTGGCGATGAACGAATCCATGGACACACACCTGAGCCGCCGCCGGGCCGCCCCAAGACGGCGAACGCCCACGGCGCCGACGAAGTCGGGGCCCCTTCCCCGACCGGGGGCAGCGCAGCAGGCGCAGTCGCGCAGCGTGGGGGCGCCATGAGCAATTTGTGGGACCTGTCGCGCATCCAGCCGCGCACCGACATCGTGGTGCCGGGCGACACCATCGCCGCCATGTTCTGGAACGCGGTGGCCCAGCGCGGCGACGCCATCTGGCTGCGCGAGAAGGATCTGGGCCTGTGGCGCAGCTGGAGCTGGACGCAGGTGGGCGAAGCCGTGGCCGAGATCGCCGGCGGCCTGATGAGCCTGGGCCTGGCCGCGGGCGAGACCGCCTCGATCCTGTCCAACACCGTGCCCGAATGGGTGCTGGCCGATCTGGCCGTGCTGTCCTGCAGCGGCGTGGCCAACGGCATCTACCCCACCGACGCCGCAAGCCAAGTGCACTACCTGTGCGAGGACTCACGCACCCGCGTGCTGTTCGTCCAAGACGACGAGCAGCTCGACAAGGCGCTGGAGGTGCGCGAGCAATTGCCGCTGCTCGCCAAGATCGTCGTGTTCGACATGGAGGGCCTGCGCGACATGCAGGACCCGCAGGTCATCAGCCTGGCGGCCCTGCGCGAGCGGGGGCGCGCCTACAACCACCAGCATCCGGATGAGCTCAAGCAGCGCGTGGCGGCCGTGCAGCCCGAGGACCTGGCGATCCTGGTCTACACCTCGGGCACCACCGGCAAGCCCAAGG